>NZ_JADEWO010000040.1 GCF_015207605.1 Oculatella sp. LEGE 06141 | reverse complement strand
CTCCCACTCCCCACTCCTATGCCCCCCAACTTCTCTGGCCAAAACCTCCGAGGACGCAACTTCAAAGGGCAAGACTTGACTGGAGCAGACTTTTCTCATGCCGACATTCGAGGAGCAAACTTTACTAACGCCATACTGCAACGCGCGAACTTTGCTGGGGCAGCAGCGGGATTGCAAAAGCGATGGCTAACTCTTCAACTAGTGATTGTGCTTGTTCTATCTGTTATTTCAGGCTTTCTGTCTGCCTTTAGTGGATACCTTGCAATCTATCTATTTCTTCCGGGGGATGAGCAGAGCTTTATTGGTGGTGTGATCGTCCTTCTGTTTTATGCGGCTTTCCTCTACGTCACGGCTCGTCACGGTATGGCTGCAAGTTTAGGTGTAACTGCAGGCGCATTCGCAGGCGCAGTCGCAGTCGCAGGCGCAGGCGCATTCGCAGGCGCAGTCGCAGTCGCAGTCGCAGTCGCAGGCGCAGTCGCAGTCGCAGTCGCAGTCGCAGGCGCAGTCGCAGGCGCAGTCGCAGTCGCAGGCGCATTCGCAGGCGCAGGCGCAGGCGCAGTCGCAGGCGCAGTCGCAGGCGCAGTCACATTCGCAGTCGCAGGCGCAGGCGCAGTCGCAGTCGCAGGCGCAGGCGCAGGCGCAGGCGCAGGCGCAGGCGCAGGCGCAGTGTTGTTTAACGGTTACGTGGCGTGGCGCGCCCTCAAGGGAGATGAAAAGTTTGCAGTAATTCGCACGATTGGCATTGCATTTGCTGCCATTGGTGGCACCTCATTTCGAGGGGCTGATTTGACCAGGACAAATTTCACTGGAGCCAATCTTAAAAGCACCAACTTCAACCACACTCGCCAGCAGCAGACAAATTTCACTCACGCCTGCTGGAAGGATGCCAAGAAGCTCGATCGAGCCAGAGTAGGCAACTCAATTTTGGCTAACCCTGCGGTTAGAGACTTGCTCGTCAGCCGCAACGGTTACAACAAATCGTATGTGAAAGCCGATTTGCGCGGAGCAAACCTGAATGGCGTTAACCTCAATCAAGCCAACCTGAAGTGGGCAGACCTGGGGGAAGCAACCCTACAACAGGCAGACCTCAGAGACGCAGACCTCACAGAGACGTTGGTAATTGGTACAGACTTTACTGGGGCACACCTGACAGGTGCCTGTTTAGAAGCCTGGAATATTGACCACACCACAAACCTGAACGAAATAGACTGCCAGTTTGTCTATCTTTTGCGAAACCAGCAAGAACGCCGTCCCAGCAGTGGAGACTTTGCCTCCGGAGAATTTACCAAATTGTTTCAAGAAGTGCTTAGCACCATTGATCTGATCTTTCGCAACGGCATTGACTGGAAAGCGTTCACCTATTCCTTTAACAAACTGGTTTTAGATAACGAAGACACGGAACTCTCGATTCAAAGCATTGAAAACAAAGGAGATGGCGTGATGGTGGTGCGGGTGAATGCGCCTCCAGAGGCCAACAAAGCCAAACTGCACAGCGAATTTAACCAAACCTATGAGGCTGCCGTTAAAGCGCTAGAAGCCCGATATCAGGCCGAACTCCAAGCCAAAGACGACCAAATTACAGTCTACCGTCAGCAGAGTGCCGACATGCTAGAAATCACTAAGCTGATGGCAAATCGACCCGTTACTGTTGAAGTAAACGCCACAGCCGAGAGTAAAGCCATGAACGAAAGCGCCGATCAAAGCCAGAATTTCAACGTGGGTGGTAATTTCAACATCAACGCCAACGAATCGGTCGTCAGTTTGCGCGGCATCAGCGGCACCGTCACCCAGACGATCAACCAGCTTCAGACGGCAAACCGTCCTAATGCCGTTGAGCTAGCCGAACTGCTGATGCAACTGCAAAACGCGATCGCCACAGATCCCACCCTTAAACCCGACGACAAAACCGAAGCACTAGAACAGGTCAACACCCTGGCTAAAGCCGGACAAAATCCCCAGGATGACACCCTCAAGAAACTGGCAAACACCGCCGTCAAAGTGATCAAAGGAACGATCGCCGCCCTGCCCGACACCGCCAAACTGGCAGAAGCCTGTAGCCAACTGTTACCTGCGATCGCCTCTCTACTGGGTTTATGAACTGGTGTAACCCGGTGACATAGGTTGATAGAGCCGTCTTTGTAACCCGACACGTGTAGGGGCGTAGCATTCGGCAGATAACCCCTGAAAAAGACCCAGACGTATTGCCCGAATGCTACGCCCTGACAGGGGGGTGAGGGCAAACCATACGTCCGATCGCCTCTATGGTTCCTCCGGCAAAGGCCCCAAATCATCAGGCAATTCCTCTGGTGTCACCTTCAACACCCGCAGCAGAATTTTGAACTGAGGAATGGTCAATTTGGGTACCGCTCGGCCTCGCTCCCAATTGCTAATGGTGTCAACCGTCACGCCCAACACATCTGCGAGTTCTTGTTGCGTGACATTTTGCATCACCCTGAGTTTTTTGAGAGCAGAGAGGGGGCGTTTTGCCATTTCACTTGAAACAGTTTACCTGAACGTATTGACACCTTTGCTGAACTGGTTTAGTCTAATTTTTAATCCGGAATCAATTACGATAAAGTCCCGATTGATTCAGACAGTTCTTGAAAGCAGGTTGAATGGCTGAGGGGGCGATCGCGCCCTTCCATTCACTGCGTTGATCCAGAGATTTAGTGCCGTAAAAACCGCGATCGTTCAATGTCACCGTCATTGAGCCAACATTGCGCTGCCAATTTATGACCATTTATTCATTATCGAATCCTATGACCTATCGAAAACGGCTTCAACCCTGGTGCATCATTCGCCATCTGCCCAACGCTCAATCTGTCATGGTTGCCCGCTTTCGGCAGCGCGGCGAAGCAGAGGCATATTTAAAGACGCTGTGTCGCTTAACCCCGCAAGTATCGCATAGCCTGGTGTTTGATCCAATTTCAGATGCCTCCAGTGCAGCCACCCCTTCTAGTCCTCTCCCCCCAGCACTCGAAGAGACATCCCCACAACCGCCAGAAAGATGTCATTCCTCATCCCACCCCCACGTATGATCAGAGGCAGAGGTTAAACGTCTTGGTGAAATTGGATTTATGTCTGTAATTTGGGAGCTGGATTTCTACTCGCGTCCGGTGCTGGACGACAAAAATAAAAAGCTGTGGGAAGTGCTGATCTGCGAAAGTCCTACCAGTGTGCAGCAGAGTAGCGAGTCGCTGTTTCGCTATTCGCACTTTTGCTCAAACACAGAAGTAAATTCAGTGACACTGCGTACAGCCATTGAAGACGCGATCGCCCAGGCTCCAAATTCCCCCGATCGCGTTCGCTTCTTTCGCCGCCAGATGAACAACATGATCACCAAAGCCTGTGAAGAAGCCGGACTGTCCGCCAAACCCAGCCGTCGCACGATCGCCCTCAACCAGTGGCTACAGCAGCGGATGCAAGAGGTCTATCCCACCTACCCCACCTATCAACCGGGCAGTAACATCTCCGTCAACTTAGGAGAAAGCCCGCCGCAACCCCTGCCCGATGCCTTGCTGGGAGAACGGTGGGCGTTTGTCACCCTCGAAGCCAAAGACTTTGACGACATGCCCGACTGGGATATCTCCTTTGGCGAATCGTTTCCGCCAGCGCTGGTAGGGTTAGCCCCCGAAACGCGCATTCCCGGCATCATCATCTTTTCCTCACGCGCTCTGCCAATGGCGGGTTGGATGTCTGGCGTTGAGCTGGCGTTTTTGCGGTTAAGTATCAATCCGGCTCGTTTGGTGCTGGAAACCGGAGCCACCGACTCCTGGATTGTCGCCAACCTCACGACCCCTGCCCTGCTTAGCGAAGCCAAAACCTTTGAAACCGCCAAACAGCAAGCCAATCAAGTTCATTTCCTGGCGGTGCAAACCAATCCCGATTCCGAAGCCTTCGCTGGATTTTGGTTAATGCAAGAACTTAATTTGTCATAAAGTCACGCGATCCCGGAAGATAAGTAGGGACACCCCCCCAAACCTATAGAGTTTGAACTATCAGTAATTCGGAATTCATCAATTTAACTCTAGGGTTTCAATCGATGTTCCCGATCAATCCGCTCTCTCGGCAGACTACAGCGTCAATCACCAGTCCTTAAGCTCAAACCCGAACCGATCTAGACCCATTGGTTCGGGCATTGTCCAGGAGTATCCACTGCAACACCGTTGCCCAGTGGACAGGGTTTATATGGCGTTCGGCTCTAGCTTGAGTCACTCACGACCAGGTCTGGATCAATCCATTTCAATCGCTACTCTCACACGCTATGAGTTCCGATAATTTGCAACAGGCGGCACTAGCAGAGCAACTGCTTGACTTAGCAGCCCGCTCAGGAGCAGAAGCAGCAGAGGTTTTTCAGTCTCAGTCCCTTGCCCATCCGGTTTTCTTTGAAGCGAATCGCTTGAAACAGCTCGAAAGCTCGCAATCTGAAGGCATTGCCCTGCGAGTCTGGAAAGATGGCCGTCCCGGATTGGCAGTGGCCTATGGCCCCGTCGAAGCCCAGGTGCTAGTCGATCGCGCGATCGCCCTCAGCTCTCTCAACGAACCAGAAACCATTGAACTGTCATTGAACTCAAATCACGATTATCCCGATGTCGGACAGGCTATTCCGGTGGAAACCCTGGTGGAATGGGGCAGAGAGGCGATCGCACTGATTCGGGAAGCCTATCCAGAAGTGCTTTGCATTGCCGAATGGGAATGCGAAGCAGAAGTGACCCGCCTGGTCAATTCGCACGGGTTAGACTGTGGCTACACTGATACCACATTAAGCTGTTACTTATCGGCAGAATGGGTGCGCGGTGAAGACTTTCTGAGCGTCGCCGATGGTCAAACGCAGCGCAACAGTCTTGATCCGATCGCGCTAGCACAGCAGATTTTGCAGCGGTTGGAATGGACTCAACAGAACGTGGCTCCCCCCGTGGGGCGAGTGCCTGTGCTGTTTACGGCCAAGGCGGCTGATATGCTGTGGGGTACCGTTCAAGCAGCATTAAACGGCAAGCAGGTGATTGAACGCGCCTCTCCCTGGAGCGATCGCCTTGGTGAACCCGTAACCTCTACCGATCTCACCCTGTCGCAACAGCCCGCTGATGGCCCGTTTAGCTGCCCGTTTGATGATGAGGGCACGCCAACCCAGCCGATCACTTTCATCAAAGACGGCATATTACAACTGTTTTATACCGATCGCACCATCGGGCGGCTGTTGGGCAGTGGCACAACTGGGAATGGATTTCGTCCCGGCCTGGGCAGCTACCCTACGCCGGGATTGTTCAATATGCTGATTCAGCCTCAGTTTAAGCCTCTCGAAGACCTGATTGCCACCCTAGAGCATGGGTTAGTGGTCGATCAAATGCTGGGGGGCGGTGCCGGAATTTCGGGCGAGTTTTCGGTCAACGTTGACTTGGGCTATCGCGTTCACAAGGGCGAAATCGTCGGACGGGTGAAAGATACGATGGTGGCTGGAAATGTCTACACTGCGCTAAAAAACCTGGTAGAACTTGGCGGTGATGCAGAGTGGAATGGCTCGTGCTACACGCCATCGCTGATTGTTGAAGGGTTGTCCACCACCGGACGCAGCTAAACCGCCGGACTTTACGATCCTCGGATGCTTGAATCATCCGAGAATCGGTTCCCCAATGATCACCGAGCATTGTAGTCATAGCGCGGCATACAGAAAAGGGAGCGACGCGATCGCTCCCTTTTCTGGTATTGGTTTCTGGTACTGGATGGTTTGAACTGGGGTGCTAGGATTCGAACCTAGGAATGGCGAGACCAAAACCCGCTGCCTTACCACTTGGCGACACCCCAACGCGTAAGCATTAATATCTTAACAGCTTACGCGCGGAAATTGTCAAGAAGTCTTGCCCTAAAAATCGTGGTTCAGAATCGCCTGCCCCCGTCGATACAGCTCCTGCGCGTATTCCGTCCACATTCCCTGTCCCCAGTAGCGAAAGCAGCTCGTTTGCAGCAGCAAGTTATAGAGTAAGGCGTTACGGTAGCGATGTTGTTGGGTGATGGGTTCTGCCGCATCCACTGCATCAAGTAACGGATCGGTCACCTGATGAAATAACGCGCTGAGCTGGTTGAGGGGGGTCAACACATTCTCGTATCCCTTCACCCAACTGATGTGATTTGTCCAGGAAGCCCCATCCATATGGAAGTTGGCATCTTCTTGTTGTAGACGATCGATCGCCACCTGTACCGCTTCCGGATTCGAGCCGTCTGGATCAACCCGTTCCCAAACTCGATGTTGGCCGATCGGTTGACACGCTGGATAGGCTTCGGGGGCGCATCCTGCCGCCTCGATTAGCTCCAGATACTCCGTTCCCGTCATGCCAACGGTGCCAGAGGTGCCGCCATCCTGGTTTGCCATGTCATACCAGGCGCGTTTGAAGGCATCTGGAAACTCGTTCATCATTACTCCACCGTTTTCGCCATCCCCAATCTGGGTGACTAAAGGCGGAATCGTTACCCCATTCACCGTTTGCGGCGACAGGGTTTTGGCTTCGTAATAGGGCTGCATTTGCCCCACCAGCTTTGTATCGGAGCCTTGAGTTTTAATCAAAGCGGTAATGCTAATGGTTTCGCCGTGCGAGTTGCGAGCCACCAGGCGATGCGGCAAATGTCTGTAGCCCAACGGTTGACCCGCTGGCGTTTCTACAGAATGTTCCTGCACCATCAGCCAGCGGTAGCCGCAGTCCTTTAAGGCTTTGATGAATTCATACAAGGTGTCGGGATGGTTGGGCAAATGCATCTCTGGGGGAGAGAAGCCCTTAACCCGCGACAATGCTTCTGCGCCAAAAATAGCGGCAAAATGGTGCTGCCATGCCTGGATCTGTAGCTTTAGATCGGGAATGGGGGTGGAAGGCGCAACGGCGTGGCTCCACATGGTGCCCAGCCATTCGACATAGGGTTGATAGGCGCGATCGCACGCCACCCGCTTGAGGTTGTCTAACACATCGTCACGACCCATTTGCCGCAAACCCCAGAGCAAATTGCCAGAATAATCCAGCATGACTCGGGGATTACAGCCCTGGCTTACCAGTTCTGGAATCAAGTCGCCCATGCGCGAGTAGCACCAGGTAAACGCAGCCGCATTGTGGTTGTCGCCTTCCTGGGGATGCTCGAACATGTATTGCAAATTGCAAATCAGCTCTCCATTCGCTCCGGCGGGAACCGTAGGCTGATGCATATGGAGCGCGATCGCAAAACCAGCGGAAATCTGTTCTAGCTTAAGGTTCGTTTGGGGAAGCCAAATCGGCTGGTTTTGACCAGTAATAGAACGAATTTGCGCTTCTTCCCCACAAATGTTGGGCAATCCGTCCACTAGCTCAGGCAAATCTAGCATGGGTAGGTACGGCTCAGGCTTACTGCACCCTCAGCATACCGTAGGCTGACGAGAATGGACGGGTTGCCTCAGGCGGTCTCTGGTTTGCCCTGGATTAATAAACCAGCACCGAACCCAATCCGACCCGTTCCGCGCTTCGCACACCTCATTTCTAAAAATGCTTCGATATAGGGAGGCGTTTTTCTACTGCCCTGGCATAAATTTAAGAAAGCTTCAAAGAAGCTCAGGGCAAACGCGATTGCCTTTAAGGGAAGGGATTGACATCGTTCGGCTGATTTAGTGTTTGCCTGGGTAGCCTAACTCTAACCACCTGCACCCATACACCTATCATGGATGACTCCCAAGACCTGTTTAAAACGGCTAACTACCTGATTCGCAAGGCCGACCATGCTAGATGGCATCGGCAGCAAAGCAAGATCCATATTTTGCGATCGCAGCTTGGGTTTACCGACAAACAGCCCTCCCGACCGATGGCCTGTCAGGGTTGCGAGTATTATCACGGCATCGCCTACGGTCAACAGCGAGACAAGCGCACAGTTTTAATTTGTGGATTTCATCCCTACGGTTGGCAAAGCGGCGATTGCCCCGATTGGAGTGGTGCTGCCAAGGTCTGATCGGCGATCGAGAAACTTCAACCCCTGCCTGCCACATTACTGCAACAACTCCGTACAATAGAGTTCTCTGACGAAACAAATTACTCCAGAGGACAACGATGCCAGAGGCGGTTGGCGTTATTCAAACGTTAGGATTTCCGGCAGTGCTGGCAGCAGCAGATGCCATGGTTAAAGCAGCACGTGTAACCATTGTCTATTACGACATTGCCGAAAGTGGCAACCAGGTTGTTGCCGTTCGCGGCACAACATCCGAAGTGAGACCATCTGTAGAAGCTGGAATCGAAGCGGCAAACAAAACAGTGGGTGGCGAAGTCATCACTTACTACATCGTGCCGAACCCTCCAGATAATGTAGTGTCCGTGTTGCCAATTGAATATACCGAGAAGGTAGAGCGGTTTCGGTAGCAGAGCCGCACCGTAACGGCCCATCGCCAAATAGGTGTCGCACCTCTTGAGGATCTGCCGTGTCCTACAGGTGGCTTGGAGGTCGATTTAAAAGTGCTGCATTCGCCTCCCCAATTCTCAGAGTTTAGGGCTTAGCGCCTGTGGCAAGCTAGAAAAGGGGCGGTTCGAGTGACCATCAGCATCTTTAAAACATCTTCTTCAATCTTGCAGGGTATTGAATTCGCAATCCTAAACGGCATAACGCTGCGTTTATATGGTTTATGCTTGACGCTTGATTCTTTTATTCTGACCGGGCTAAAGCCCCTAGAATGAAGGGTGGCGTTTTTTTCCTTTTATCCTTTATCGATGTAGGAGCTGGCAATGGCTGTCGCGGTTGGAGCATTAGAGACAAAAGGCTTTCCCGGAGTACTGGCAGCGGCTGACGCTATGGTAAAAGCGGGTCGCATTACTTTGGTTGGCTATCAGCGGTGTGGTAGCGCCCGCTATTGCGTGATGATTCGAGGTGATGTTTCGGAAGTTAAGACGGCAATGGCAGCAGGAATTGACGCTGCTCAAACCGCGTTCGGCTCCACATTAGAGTCTTGGGTGATTATTCCCCGTCCTCACGAAAATGTTGAAGTGGTGTTGCCGATCGCCTACACGGAATCCGTTACCCAATTTCGCGATTCGGTTGAGCAACCCAGATTACCCAGTCGCGGTTAATTCACCTATCTAAAGCGTATCGGCTGGAAAAACCGCCGTAAACCAATAGAGCCGCTCCTGACGGAGCGGCTCTACTTTTTTTTGATGATCCCGCCTGAGCGCTGACTCCGGCGCATCTTTACCAGAAGATAATGAAACACAGCATTGCCAGAATGCCAGTGACCGTATAAAACCAGCCCACAACCTGCGTTTCCGACCAACCCGTTAGCTCTAAATGGTGATGAAGTGGAGCCATTTTGAACAAACGCTTACCGATGCCATTTTCATCCTTGGTGGCTTTGTAGTAGCTCACCTGGGCAATCACAGACAGGGTTTCTACAAAGAAAACGCCGCTTAACAACAGCAATCCAAACAGGGAGTGAGTCAGGAGGGCTACCCCGGCCAACGCGCCGCCCAGGGCTAGAGAACCCGTATCGCCCATGAAGACGCTGGCCGGATTGCGATTGTGGCTCAGGAAACCCAGAAAGCTACCGCTGAGGCAGGCACAAAAGACCATGAGTTCGGGAGAGGTGGGTGCGATTAACGCTCCCAGACCCAGTAGCGCGATCGCCCCTGTTCCGGCTGCCAGTCCGTCTAATCCGTCGGTCAGGTTTGTGGCGTTACTCTCGGCCACCAACGCAAACCAGCCAATGGGAAAGACGAGTAAACCAAGCGGCAACGCCAACCCAAACGGCAACGCGATCGTCATCACATCCGCCGGTTGGCTCCAAAATGCCCAAAGGCAGAACAGCAACCCCGCACCCACCTGAAGCGCCAGCTTCAGCTTGGGTGAAATGCCCTTGTTTGACTTGTAGCGCAGAATTTGCCAGTCGTCTAAAAAGCCAATGGTGGCGTAGGCGAGGGTCAGGGCTGAAACAGCAATGACTGGAGCGGCAAACTGAGACCAGAGCAGTGCGATCGCCACCGCCACCGGAATAATAAAAATGCCGCCCATGGTTGGCGTACCCGCCTTCTTGAGATGCGCCTGGGGGCCATCTTGACGGATAAACTGCCCTGCTTTCCAGCGGCGTAACATGGGTACGGCCCAGTAACCTACTACTGTTGTAACCAGGGCACAAATAATCAGCGGTAACGTCAGTGCAACTAGCCCAAAGGTGCGAGCGGCAGACCAATCTAGAATGAGAGCAGCACTAATTAACGCGATTCCAAGGCTGACAGCTAGATGCGTCCCTGAGAGGCCAGTGATTCTGTCACGAACAAATTTTGCATCCACAATTTCGCTACTTCCACACTCCACACCAAACAATACTCCAAAGCCTGTCAGGCAGTCTTCGGAAAATAGGCAGACATTTTTGAAAACTTAATGCAAATCTTATCAGGCTTAGATTAAATTCACTGAATTTAACCCAAGCCTGACCGTTTCTTTACTCTTCGAGTTCTAAAACATCGTCGTCGTCGTCATCGGCATCGTAGCTGTTGTCTTCGCCAGCCATCAGCGCGTTGATTTCTGCTTCATCATCTGCGTAGTCAACATCAGTAGACTCACGAGCCAGCATACGACCGCTCGACTCTAGCCAATCTAAAATTGAAGCATCTCGCTGCAACGGAATGGGCACAGCAGGGCGCTCGCGGGGTTCTTGACGCAGTGCAGGATTTTGCATACCTGTAATCTAATTCACCTTATGAAGTTAATGGGTTCAAACGATTGCCAGAAGGCAGCGGTGCCGCCAGAAACCATCTTTCAGCTCAATGACTAAAATTGGATGGCAAAGACTTTAATCAATCCACTTTTTCAAGCAGATATCGGACAGTGTTAGCTCAAATTTCATCTCATGTCAACGAAACTGTCAAGAGATCAGCCGCATAAACATCCAACCTGGATGCTCTCAGCCATTCTTAGCCTATATGTACCTATATATCAATGTAATCCGTGTAAATGACACCCCTCTTTGGGGTAGAGGTTAGAGGTAAAACATAATGATTGGGAAACAAGCATTGCTAGAAGCGATCGCAGGCAAAAATCGAGGATTGCTAGCCAACGAATTTGATCGACAGGTGATCCTGGCGGCGATCGCCCAACTGGAGGATCACAACCCCACACCTCGCCCCTTAGATGCAACCGACAAACTAAACGGCAACTGGCGATTACTCTATACCACCAGCAGCGATCTGCTCCGCATTGACCAACTGCCGCTGTTGAAATTGGGACAGATTTATCAATACCTCGACGCTGCTGCCGCCAGGGTCTATAACATTGCCGAGGTGTACGGGGTGCCTTACCTGGAAGGAATCATCAGCGTTGCCGCTCGCTTTGAACCCGTCTCTGAACGGCGAGTTCTGGTTAAATTTGAGCGATCGATTTTGGGTTTGCAGCGACTTGTTGACTACCGCTCCTCAGAGTATTTTATTCAGCAAATTGCTTCCGGCAAACGGTTTGCGGCGATCGACTTTCCAATCAACAGTCAAAATCAGCAAGGTTGGCTCGACATCACCTATCTGGATGACGATCTGCGGATTGGGCGAGGCAATGAGGGAAGTGTATTTGTATTGACCAAGGCCGTTTAAAGAGCCATAATCTGCCTTTTTGTGCCGCTTGCCTTCTCGATTGCTTACTGAATGATGCTCATGCGTTTATCTCAAGCTCAGCTAAATTTGCTTGAAACCTGTCCGCGTAAGTTTCAGCATACTTATCTGGATCAGTTAGGTTCGCCCATGACTCCAGAGCAGCAAGACCGCCTAACCTGGGGCAGTCAGTTTCACCTCTTAATGCAGCAGCGAGAATTGGGGTTGCCCATGGTGCCGCTCGACGCAGAAGAAGGGCAGCTTAACCGCTGTATGACGGCCTTCGTTGCCGCCGCTCCCGACCTGTTTCAACCCAGGCCAGGCACTCGGCAGAGCGAACATCGCCGCACGTTAGAGTTTCACGGTTATTTGCTGACGGTGATTTACGACTTGCTGATCTTGAGCGATCGCCAGGCTCACATTTTAGATTGGAAAACCTATCCTCGACCGTCCCAATCCGAACGGCTGCGCCAAAACTGGCAGACGCGCCTCTATCGCTTTGTGCTGGCCGAAACGAGTGCGTATGAGCCAGAGCAGATTTTGATGACCTACTGGTTTATTCAGGCAGAGCACGACCAGGTGTTAACGCCTCAGAGCCTGTCATTTCCCTATACGGCTGAGCAGCAAGAGCGCGATCGCCAAGACCTGACCACACGGCTCAACCAACTGACGGAATGGCTCCAGCGCTATGACCAGGGCGAACCGTTTCCCCAAATTAATGAAACGTCATCCTGCCCATCCTGCCACTTTGTTGCACGTTGTCAGCGGGAGGCTGTTGACCTGTCGGCAGAATCGGTTGATGTGCTGAATCTGGATGACATTCAAGAAGTGGCGCTATAGGGGAATGCCAGCGTATCAGGGTTGCCTGATGTGGGTTATGCAGGCGAGCTAGCTCTTAAAGGATGTTTTAGTGCGGATTGCCACTCGAGCCGCCCCCTTTTCTGACCTGTTTTATGGCTGTATGGCAGCAACGCTACCTGTCTTTCACTCAAAAATGCATAATTGATGACATTCGTAAAGGATTTTTCTATAAAAATTTGCAATCCTTAAAATTAGTTGTTACATTTCGGATGAACCCTACATTCTGTGAGTGAGTCCTTATGGGCAGGTTTTTTGGCATTATTCCGACTCCTCCACCGCTGCAAGCCAAGTCTCGTGTGAATGACCTGAAGGCTCGGCTGGATTGGGGTGAACCTGCTTTAACGATTATTGATACCCGCGATCGCACCCAGTTTAATGCCAGCCACATCATGGGAGCGTTATCCATGCCGCTCGATGAACTGGTCGATCGCGCCACACGCAGTCTCGCATGCCACCGAGATTTGTATGTGTATGGGGAAACAGATGAAGAGACAGCCGTTGCCGCCGCTAAACTGCGTCAGGCTGGTTATTCAAACGTGGCGGAATTGAGAGGCGGTGTAGCGGCCTGGAAAGCGATGGGGTACCCGGTAGAGTCGATTAGTAAGAACCGAGCCGCCTAACTGCCGTTGAGAGGAATCAACTCCGGTTTACCATGTTTACGGCCTTCTGGCGGTCTAGAGGATAGTCTGAGGGCGATTTATATGACCTCGATACCGCAGCTTCATCGCTAATCACCCTATAGTTGATGAAGAACGAAGTCAGACGTCATAGGAGATGGTCATGTTTGGTTTAGGGTGGCCTGAGGTTGGATTGATTGCGATCGCAGCAATTTTGGTATTTGGTCCTAAAAAAATTCCTGAATTAGGGAGCGCTTTAGGTAAAACGCTGCGCGGCTTTAAGGAAGAGATGAACAAACCCGAGGATGACGACGAAGAGTTCGATCGCGAGTAGCAGTGTGGGCGCTTTACCTGAACGAAACTATCGGCTGCCATTAATGCCATTCAATAGCGAAAGGGGCGTAGGTTATACGCCCCTTTCTATTACTATTATTTAGCCGTTTAGCGTCCTATCGTTGCCCTAGCTGCCGGATGGGACATAGCTTTCCGACTCTGAGCCAATCCCCTGGAACCCATTGGTATCCTTGCTTGAGCCAGCACCATTGGTTGAATACGCCGACTGAGGCGACGGGGTAGTAATGGTCGGCTCGATGACTGGACGACGTGCGTCAATCATCTGAATTGCCCGCTGAACGCTCTCTGGCAAAATAACCACCAAACTGCCCTCAGGGGCTTGATCCAATGCGGTATTTACTGCCTCTGTTTCGTTCAAGATCGTTGTGTGGGGAATATCGACTTGAGCCTGCTCAATTCCTTGCAAAATCAACTGAGCGGCTTCTCCGCGTGGCCGACCACGGGTGTCGTCGTCTTCTTTGATGATGATGCGATCGAACATCTTCACCGACAGTTGACCCAGTGTCACGAAGTCTTCATCACGGCGATCGCCAGGGCCACCCACCACACCAATGCGTTCCCCTTGCCAGTTACGAACAAAGCCGCCCAACGCTTCATAGCTGTGGGGATTATGGGCATAGTCTACCAGCGCGTGGAATTTGCCTAGATTAACCAAATTCATCCGACCGGGGGTTTGGTTAATGGATGCCTGGAAGGTGATCAGCGCCGCTCGAATTTCTTCAATCGACAGCCCTTGAGCAAAAGCGGCCAAACTGGCGGCCAGCGCATTAGCAATCATAAACGGAGCTTTGCCGCCCATCGTCAGCGGCACATGAACCGCCTGTTCAATTCGCAGCGTCCAATCGCCCTTCAAAATAGACAGATAGCCGTTCTCGTAGACGGCAGCCAAACCGCCCTGTTGGGTATGGGACTTCACGAGTTCGTTCTCTGGATGCATACTGAAATAGGCGATCTGAGCTTTCACTCGCTTCGCCATTGCTGCTACCAGCGGATCGTCTGCATTAAGAACCGCATAGCCATCGGGTCGAGCCGTCTCAACCACCACACTCTTTAGATGGGCTAAGTCTTCAACGGTGTTGATGTCGCCGATGCCCAGGTGGTCAGCCGCGACATTTAGCACAATGCCGATATCGCATTCGCCAAAGCCCAGCCCCGATCGCAAAATGCCGCCTCTGGCCGTTTCGAGTACCGCCACTTCTACCGTTGGATCTTGCAGAATCACCTGGGCACTTTGCGGCCCCGTCGTATCTCCCTGTTCCACCAGGTAATCGCCAATGTAAATGCCGTCTGTGGTGGTATAGCCTACCGTTTGGTCTTGCTGCTTAAAGATGTGCGCCAGCAGCCGTGTGGTCGTGGTTTTGCCGTTGGTGCCTGTAACCGACAGAATTGGGATGCGGGAGGCGCTGCCGGGGGGAAAGAGCATATCGATCACCGGCTCGGCCACATTTCGCGGTAAACCCTGGCTGGGGCAGAAGTGCATCCGGAAACCGGGAGCCGCATTTACTTCGACAATCACACCGTCGGTTTCGCGCAGCGGACGGGAAATATCGGCGGTAACGATGTCAATTCCGGCAATATCTAGCCCAATGGTTTTGGCAGCTCGTTGGGCAATCCAGATGTTTTCAGGGTGAATATCGTCGGTGCGATCGATCGCAATACCGCCTGTGCTGAGGTTGGCTGTTGCTCTTAAATAACAGACCTCACCGTCTGGTAAGACCGTTTCCAGGGTATACCCTTGCCGATCGAGCAACTGCCAGGAAGTGCGATCGACCTCAATGCGGGTGAGAATATTGTCGTGTCCTTCACCCCGGCGCGGGTCGCGGTTGGTTTCCTCAACCAGTTCCGCAATACTTGAGTATCCGTTCCCTACCACATGGGCTGGAACCCGTTCTGCCACCGCTACCACTTTGCCATTCACCACCAGAACCCGATGGTCTTGCCCGGTGTAATAGCGTTCAACAATCACCCCTTTTGAGATTTCTTTTGCGGCATCATAGGCTTCTTCAGCCGTTTTCCAGGAGTCGATGTTGATAGTAATGCCCCGACCGTGATTACCATCCAGAGGTTTAATCACAACCGGGAAACCGCCTACTTCTTCGATCGCCGCCTCCAGTTCGTCAAAGTAGTAAACAACGGTTCCTCTCGGCACTGGAACCCCTGCATCCCGCAACACTCGCTTGGTTCCTTCTTTATCGGAGGCCAGTTCTACCCCTAGAATGCCGGTGAAGTTGCTTAACGTGGCCTGAATGCGCTTTTGATGAACCCCATGCCCCAGTTGAATCATGGCTCTAGCGCTGAGCGGCAGCCAGGGAATGCCCCGCGCTTCTGCTTCTTGCACAATGCATTCCGTACTGGGGCCAAGAGCCGCCTGTGCCCCCATCGCCTTGAGATCAATCAGGTCTTGCTCTAGTTCAGACAGAGGGTAATGTCCGGTATCAATGATGCTTTGGCAGAGACGAACGGCAGCCCTGGCGGCATAGCGTCCCGCCTGTTCGTCTATGTACTCAATCACAACCTGATACGTTCCTGGCGTTGTGGTTTCTCGCGTCCGGCCAAAGCCAACAGGCATCCCGGCCAGGGTTTGTAGCTCCAACGCGACATGCTCAACAACATGCCCCATCATGGTGCCTTCACGCACGCGGCTCAAAAACCCACCCCGGCACCCTGGGGAGCAAAAATGGTCAATCAGGCTGGGTAGTGCTTCAACCAATCCTTCATAGAAATCGGGGATCTGGTTGCTGGGCTGTTCAGCCAGCCTTTCTAGATCCAGACGCATGAGGATAAGCTTTTGGTGTCGAATGCTCCAGTAGTTTGGACCACGCAGTGTTTGAGTTTTAAGGATTTTCATAACGCTAAGCAAGACTCATTCGGGGTGTAAGCGGCGGCAGCAATAATCTAGTCTCGGTCGTAAGAAAACTTCTAAACCGTTCACAGAGAACACTTCTTCCAGGGGATTAACAACTCAAGCCATGAATTCTGGCTAGTTGACACCCTACATCAGGAGACACAGAAATCCTTCCACTGGGAAAACGTTGCCGCCAACCCGTGGACAAGATAGAAACGATTACAGAAGCATTATGCTCTGGGTGCAACGTTGGTATGGATGCCGGACACAATGCAAATGACCACTACTCCTCACAAGGTGATGCTATTCGTCAAAAAAGCGCTTCTTTCTGGATCTAGAAGCCCGCACACAGACGCTTCTTAAGCATAGAGCCGGAATTCATTTAAGAATGATGCAAAGGGGACAAAACTAATCGTTTGTTGATGTTGTAGCGATCGCCCTGGCTCAGGATATGAACCCGCAGGTTGTGGATACTGAGGGGATCTCCAGGGCTAACATCGGCTTGATTGGTGTAAAACACATGGTCGGCATCAACGATGGTGACGGTGCCTTTGCCAATCACCTGAAACACGCCGTCGCTTTCAAACAAAGCGCAGGTATCTTCATCGATTCCAATGCCGAGTTTATCGGGACAGGTGGCGATCGCGCTCATCAAGCGAGCCATGCGGTTGCGGTTATGAAAATGCTGATCGACAATCACTTCTGGAATAATGCCTAGCCCGGTGGACAAATCTACCAGCGAACGGTTAGGCGACTCCCCACTACCGCCACCTGCAATCATTTGGTGCCCCATTACGGCAGCACCCGCACTGGTTCCAGCCAGGGTAATTTCTCCCAGTTGGGCACGCATCCGTACCCGCTCCATAATCGAGGTGTTTGCGAGCAAATCGCACAAGCGCAACTGGTCGCCGCCCGTCATAAAGACACCCGTGCAATCGTCCAGAAACGTTTGCCAAACAGGGTTATCGCTCTGCTCTCGTTCTCGCACGTCGATAACCTCGATCGACTTTGCGCCCATTTCTTCAAAAATGTTGTGGTATCGGGTACCAATCGCATCCGGTTCACGAGACGCACAGGGGATGATGCCGATCCGAGCATCGGTTCCTCCAGCACGTTCAAAGAAAGTGGACAAGATTTGCCGTCCGTGAACCTTATCTTCGGCACCGCCGATTACCAGTACTGCGGTTCTCTTGAGCTGAGGCATCCTTTGCAGAAATTCAGGTTTGAGTTGCAGCGTCATAGCGCTCCTGGACTAGAAATCAAGCCAAACTGCCCCAGCAGCCTAGCGAGGACGTGGTCTTTCAGTTGAGCGACCCACTAACGGCAGTCTCATGGGTCGAGAAAGTCACATGCTATGGAGCAGCACTATTAACGACCGAAACCCGGTTGGGCGATCGCTCGTATTGAATTAGTATCTCACTTCGTAAACATTTCTGCACATTCTGCTGACGTATGAGTCAGGGTTTCCACACAGCCTGTATTTGGCTGAGCCTGTAGAACGTTTTGCAGTGCCGATTCACCTCAGGCTAGCTAGCTAAGCAAGCTGGCTAGAAAACGGTTGAGGGATGAATTCATCCGGTTCACCTGCGGCATCCAGGGTTTGCCAAACGGCTTGTAAGAGCTGATCCAGGCCGATTCCAGCCACCGCCGAGATGATGAACACGGGAGCCTGACTCAACTGGTGGAGCTGTTGAGCGATGTCTGCGATCGCCTCGGTGTCTGCGATCGCGTCTACTTTGTTTAGCCCCAAAATTTGCGGACGGTTGGCTAAGCCTCGACCATAGGCTTCTAGCTCAGTCTGGATGGTTTGATAATCTGCCACTGGATCGTCAACCGTTGCATCAACCAGGTGCAGCAACAGCCGGGTTCGTTCAATATGGCGCAGGAAATCGTGACCTAACCCCGCTCCCAGATGGGCACCTGCAATAAGTCCAGGAATATCGGCAAACACCGTTCCATCGCCAGTAGGTTTCCGCACAACACCCAGGTTGGGAATCAGGGTTGTAAAGGGATAGTCGGCTACTTTGGGTCGAGCCGCAGAGAGAGCTGAAATCAACGTCGATTTGCCAGCATTCGGCAGCCCAATAATGCCAACTTCTGCCAGCAGCTTTAACTCCAGGCGAACCGTGCGATGTTCTCCAGGCAAGCCAGGTAAGGCATGTTCGGGGGCGCGATTGCGGTTGCTCAAAAAATGCTTGTTGCCCAGTCCACCTTTGCCGCCCTGCGCCACTTTTAGCGTTTGCCCAGGGCTAACCAAATCGCCCAGCACTTCGCCCGTTTCGGCATCGTAAACCATCGTGCCACAGGGAACCTCAATGGTTAGATCCTGCCCTGAGGCTCCAGTCATACTTTTAGGCCCGCCCCTCTGCCCGTTGCTGGCTTTAAAGCGGCGAGCATATCTGAAGTCTAATAAGGTTTGCAGTCGGGTAACGGCAACCAGAACCACCGAGCCGCCATGTCCACCGTTGCCGCCCGCTGGCCCGCCTGCCGGAACGTACTTTTCGCGACGAAAGGCCACCATGCCATCACCGCCATCGCCCGCTTCGACTTCAATTTCTGCCTGGTCAATAAATTGCATTGCAAGAAAACAGGTGCTTCGCTCTGTCCATCATTATCTGTCCATCGTAGCGAGTCTTGACGACAAAGAGCGATTCAGCCGCAGAATGCCAGCAACGCCAATTGGATGCGAGCGGTTAACCGTGTCGATTCACTTCGTCTTGCAGCCACGGGTCAACGGGTTGCCCGTCGCGCCGCGTCAGTTCGATATCGATCACCATCACCAGACCCGAACCAGGAGGGGCAGGCTTTTGGTGAAAGGTGATGTCGTAGGCTGCGGGATCTTCATTACGCTCCCGCAGCCAGTCTTGAACTTTGGTAGTTGCAAAAAAGGATTGTCCCTGCTCAAACATCCGGGTGATTTGCATTTGCAGGGTGAAAGGGTCAAGTCGAGCCATAGCTGCGGTGAGGTAGATTGTCTGCTATTGACCCTACAATCTTAGCGGTTGCAGCGTGCCCTTTGGGATTGCCCCTTAGCGTTGACGGTGGGCAGGAGGTATCGCTTGCTGATGGTATTCAGGCCGTACGTTGAACCCAATTTTTAAGGATGGGTGAGAGTTTTAAGGATTGGTAGAGGTGCCCTGCTGCAACCGGATCAGTTCGTCTTGAATTTGGGTAGCCAATTCAGGACTGGATTGCAGGTTGGTTGTAATGGTGTTGAAGCGGGTGATGGTTAACGCGTTGCCTTCAACAATGCCAATGGCTTGATTGCAGTATTGGACGGCAATTCGGCGGATATCTCGCCCCAGGCTCGTCAGGCTATCGGGTCGATGGCAGGCGATCGCTGGCACCTGGTTAGAGCCGCTAATCCGCTTAATCTCGTCATAGGCCGTTTGGCGAATGGGTTCGATCGCCAGCACGGAACGAGCGTAGTTTCGCACCTCTTCCGTGGTAATCGCTACGGTCTGAGCAGAGGCAGTATCGCTGAAAACCAGTGTAGACGCTTGCGGTTGCAGGGTGGGTACCCCTCCAAACAGCAAGCCTGCCACTGACAAAATCCCAATCGTGAAGGAACGGGGTAAACCAGAAGGGGTGCCAGTTGGAAACAGGGAATTGAAACGCAGTCTGATCATAGGGTTGATGTTACAGGTCAGAAATCGACATTAGTGTCCGCAATTGATTTGAATTATTTTAAGTGAGGGAAGTTCCAGGTCAAGGCATTTCCTGATACACCTGCAACTCTTTTGAAGCGTACCTTAAACCTTCACGAACTATACCTTATCTCCTGCAAAAGAGGTGACATAGCTCTAGCACTTTAGTTTGCAAAAAGCTGAATTCGTCTGCGCCTTTTTTAAGACCAAATTCTAGCTCTAGCAAAATCGACAAGGCGCGTTTGAGCTGATGCAGCGGCAGCGGTTTGACATCTTGCTGCAAAAAATAGATTTGTCTGGGGTTGTTAACCTCTGCGGCCTGGGCAATGGTGCGATCGTCCCGTTCTCCCGATTCGGTCATCAGCTTGACCCATAGCCATTTACGAAATTGCCCGACCAATACCGCCACAATTCGCAATGCTGGCTCGTTGCGGTTAAATAATTCGGCAATCAATGTCAGCGCTTTACCCGTATCGCCCTGGCGAATGGCGCTCGCCAGTTGCAGACTGTTTTGGCTATAGGCAGCCACCAGGGTAGCCACCACAGTTTCCGGTAAGGGCTGCTGTGCAGAACCAGCATAGAGCCGCAGCTTTTCCAGTTCGCTGTAGAGTTGTCGGGTGTCGTTGCCCACCGACTCAGCCAGCAGTTGAGCGGCTTCGGGCGTTAGCTTAACCCCCACTTCTTGCGCCGCTTGCCGTACTTGCTGCATCAACAGATCGGTTTTCCAGGGTGGAATGCTGGTAAATTCTTTCACTTCGGCGTGTTTTTGCAGCAGCTTGGTTGATTTCAGCCGACCGTCGGGCTTGGTGGCTGTGGTCAGCAGCAGCACGGACGTGTCTGGAATAGCGGGTAGCGTGCGTTCCAGTTCAGCGAGTGTTTCCTCTGGGCATCGCTGGCAAACGGTGGTTTCTACAATCCAAACCAGGCGGTTGCCCGTGCCAAAGGGGGGAGTCATGGCTTGGTTAAGCCCCTGTGTGAGGCCATCGGGCTGTTCGGGTGGGATTTTGTCGTAGTTAAAGCTAGCCCATTCTGCTGCTATGGTGCGATCGCGCAGGGCGATCGCTGCCCGGTTAAGCGCAAATTCATCGTCTCCCCAGTAAACGTAAATTGGCATACGGCAAGTCATTCCAGTACACAGTCTATTCTGGCGATTGGCATGGATTCGCGCGATCCATTCACAAAGCGGCAGGGGATACAGAGATATTTAGCAGGAGAGACGATGGTATGGTAAGAGCGTTTAACCTCTGATAGTCCCATACGCTGTACTCATTTTCTTGAAGAGGAACTGTCTGCTTCACGGGGCTGCTTCACGGGGATCGGTTGCAGACAACCCTTTGGGTTTAACTTCTCCGTTTTAAGGCAGAATATCGTTAGATTAAAGAAAATGCGATTTCATTGTTCTCTCAGTAAAGGCGAGGCGACCGAGATTGGATGATACCTACGAAGTTTATGTAAACCGGGTAGCTCGAATGATGCTACCAGAAGCCTATCTATCGCAGGTGCAGCACATCCAGGCTTCACCAAAGTTTAAGCGGCTTCCGAACGGTGAATTTCAGCCGGTTCCGTTTGCGGGCTATTCGGTGATTACGCCACCCTGGTGTGACGAGACTGGCAATGAAGCATTTTATGCGCGGCTGCAAACGTTGCAGCAGCAGATGTTGCAGCAGCTTCCATCGGAGTTGGTTGTGCCTGTGCCGCCCGACAGTTTTCACCTGACGCTGGCCGATTTGATCTGGGATAGCGCCTATCATCATGCGGCTGACGACGATCCAACCTTTGAACCGAAGTTGTGCGATCGCATCGCTGACAGCTTTCAGAAGTTTCAGGTGTATGCTCAATCAGAACAGCCAATTATTTGGCAAGCGTTTGGGCTAATTGTCCGCACGCGAGGCGTTGGCGTTTGCCTGGTTCCTAAGAATGAAGAATCGTACGAACGCATTTTGCAGCTTCGACGCGCTATTTACCAGAACTCGGCACTGATGGGGTTGGGAATTGAGCAGCAGTATCACTTCACGGCACATGTGACGCTGGGCTATTTCAGCGATGCTACTGCTACGGTCGATCGCGATCGGCTGGGGCAAACGTTGACTCAGATTAGCCAAAGCTGGCTCGATCCAGATGCGGAGGATCGGCAAGAGTTCCAGCTTCGGGTGAATCGAGCTGAACTGCGTAAATTTGAAGACATGACGCGCTACGATCGCGATCCTGGCTGGGCTGTGTTAGAGCTTTAACGGCTTCTTGCGCTGGCTGCCGCTCCCGCCATGAGCGGAATCAATGGACAATAGATGCCGTTATGTGAGACGCGAGGTAGCTTGCGTCTCTACCCCTATGGGGGCGTTGCCGCATCGGGGCTGTCAACGTTTTCACGCCTTGTTTCTGCCTGTTCAGTGTTGAAAGCGGTGATATCGTCCATGACTTCACTTAACCATCCAATCCTGGAACAAAGCTTTGCTGTGATTGACCAGGAAATCGGGGAGCATCACTTTACGCCATCCGAGTATGCGATCGTGCGACGGGCAATTCACAGCACGGCTGATTTTGAGTTCAAGCACTTGCTTCGCTTTAGCCCGGGGGCAATTGAGGGCGCGATCGCTGCCATTCGTCAGCAGGTGCCCATTGTGACGGATGTAACGATGGTGAAGCAGGGAATTTGCACTCTGGTCGAAAAAACGTTCCAGAACCCACTGTTATCTGCGATCGAACACGCTCCAGCTCAAGCGCCTCCAGGCCAGACCCGTACCGAATTAGGATTACTGCACTGTTGGCAAATGGCTCCAGAAGCAATCTATGTGATTGGCAATGCCCCAACGGCGTTGCTGAGGTTGTGCGATCGCCTCTCGTCCAGTTCTCTGATGCCAGCACTGGTAATTGGGGCACCCGTTGGGTTTATATCGGTGGTGGAGGCGAAAGCGGCCTTAGCGCAAAGCCCGGTTCCCCAAATTCGAGTGGAAGGGCGCAAAGGGGGGTCTGCGGCAGCGGCGGCCATCTTTAATGCGCTGCTGGTTCTGGCCTGGGACACCAAATAACTGTTAATAGGATGGTTTAGAACTATTGAATGTCTGCGATCGCCCCCCAAATCCGCAACCTTGAGGACTTGCAAGCCGATTCTGTTTCAAAGTTCCCCAAAATGGGAGTTGTAGCACCTGCGAACAAAGAAACTGCCGAAGAGACGCTTAGTTAGCATCTCTTCGGCAGCCATCATTGAAACAGTTGTTTAAACACTCCCTTTCCGGGACAAGCTAGCAGCAGTCCTGTCGGAACAGGAAGTGATTAATCTGTTGTGCAACTGGGTCTTCATGCTCAACCTTTTGGGGCATGAAGGAACCTATCGGTGATGCTAAATTTCGTCTCTTCGTCCGGCAGGAGCGGTTACATTTGGATCTCTGTAACGAGTCGGTTCCTCGGATTTGCGGAATAAGTTTGCTAAACCCAGTAAACCAATTAAGCCTAACCATCCCCAATTGTTCGAGTCGGTTCTACTCTCGGCAAAGGGCGTGGTGTCTACGGTCGGGTTCGTGGGTGATGGATCGGTTTGAGCATTAGCGGTTAGGGTAGCAGGTGCCAAGGCTACACCCAATGCTAAAATACCAGCCCCAACAAAATTGATAGTATTAGAGCGTTTTGTCATATGGTTCCTCTCTTTCGAGATCGGCTTTTAAGGGTAGTGATGTAAACAGACTGGAGAGGGTTGAAAAGCCTTCTCAAGTTTCAGTTCTCAGCCAATCGTTGACTGAAGCTGAACGGTGAATCAACGGTTTAGTAGCGAGCGCCAGGACGGCTGCTAACTTCATCGGTTTCGCGGTAGCGAACGGTTTCGTTCTTGCGAGTCAAACCAGCTAAACCAATTAGACCCAGTAACCCTAACCAGCCCCAGTCAAAGTCGCGATCGGCGGCTGTATCGGTTTGAGTAGGAGTCGTATCGGTGGTCGTTGTGCCTTCCTGAGCAGAGGCGGCGACGGGAAGAATAGCAAGTGAAAGGGCAAGCGCACCAGCACCAGCAACTTTTTGTAGGTTGAATCGTTTCATGTTAAAGTCCTCAAACTGTGTTGATGTAAACGGGATGAGCAGCTAAATCAGCGTGGCACTATGTAGCGACTCAAACGTTACGTAATTAACAGTAGTCATTTGTTGTATTGCCTAAATCAATCTTTAGCCATAGAGTTAAAAGTCGTTTAGCTATCTCTATAGAAACAGAGGCGTTTTTATCAGAAATGAGGTTAGCAATACTTCTGTTATACGCCGTTCTCAGAATTGTTATTTAGGGTTAGTTGCTTTCTCATCTAAATTGTTGAACTGCCTAATTTTTAGTGATTGTTTCTAATAAATTGGCGGACTTTAAAGCGGTTGATGAAGCAGACGTTACAGCAGTTCTCAATCGAGTAAGCCACATCGCAAAAATGGGTGTGGGGTGTGGGGTTTGAGGCGTGGTGAATGCAAATGAAAATGGCTGTAAGAACGATAGGCCAAACGGCTGCATCCCGGACGCAGGTGAAGTTTGCTCAATCAAAAAAGGCACGACAGCCGCAACTGCCATGCCTATGGTTTTGGGTGAAGACGTAGATTAAAGGATGTTATACGCGATCGCGATCGCTTACTCCGGTTCCCACCACAGGGTCACTATACCGGGTCGCATCGACCGTGTTTCGCTTGTTAAGGCCAGCCAATCCTAGCAATCCAGCCAGACCAATCAACCCGACCCATCCCCAGTTTGGGCGCTGCTCTAGTTCCTGGACACGCTGTTGCAAAGTCGCATTTTCCTGAAGCAGGGCTTCTTGCTGTTGCTGAATATCGGTTTGTTGCTGTTGCAGTAGCTCAACCTGTACTGGATCTACTGTGGGTTGAGTCGTTGTCCCAAGATCTTGACCTGGAACAGCAGGCTGTTGACTGGTGGGAGCGGTTGGGTCAATGGGCGATGGCTCCAGTGGAGTCAATGGACTCGGAGATGCAGGGTCTTCAAGAGATGGCTGGGTAGTGGGGGCGGTTGTCTCTTGGGCAACAGTGGGCAGTGTCGAGGGCACAACTGCTAAGCCAAAGGCGAGGGCACCTGCTCCAAAAACTCTCAGGAGTTTACTCATCACGAACTATCCTTTATTTGCTAATGTTTGTATTTCTGTTAATTTGAACTGCGATCGCTCGCAGCAGATAGCACCAATCCGAAGGGAACGAAATAAGTTTGAAAATCGATGCTCTCAGGTTACTGAATTCAGTTAATTTCTAAATCGTTCTCTGGCTAGAACTTAATTGGTGGGATGCCTCATGCTGAAGAGGGAGTACACCCCATCACTTGATTCGATCTGTTCAGGTAAATCTTTGACTATCCTAGTTTTTGGTAGATGTGAATAGAGTATTGACGACGATTCATGGCAGGACATAGTAAGTGGGCTAATATTAAACGCCAAAAGGCACGAGTTGATGCAGTTAAAGGAAAAACATTTGCCAGGATTTCTAGAGAAATTATTGTGGCAGCTCGCACAGGTGTTCCTGACCCGGCAGGAAACTTTCAGCTCCGAACGGCGATCGAAAAGGCAAAAGCGGCAGGTATTCCCAACGACAACATTGAGCGGGCGATCGCCAAGGGTGCAGGGACGTTTGGTTCTGGCAACGATGCCTTAGAAGCCATTCGTTACGAGGGCTATGGCCCCGGTGGGGTGGCGATCTTAATTGAAGCGCTAACCGACAACCGCAACCGCACCGCCGCCGATTTACGAGCCGCCTTCAGCAAGAATGGCGGCAATTTAGGTGAAACGGGCTGTGTAAGCTGGATGTTTGAGCAAAAGGGCGTGGCCACGGTAACGGGCGTTACCGATGAAGATGCGTTGCTAGAAGCGTCCTTAGAAGCGGGGGCAGAGTCCTATGAACTCACCGAGATGGATGACCAAATGGGAGCAGACGTATTTTGTGCGGTCAGCGATTTAGAACCGCTCAGCCAGGCTCTGCAAGACAAGGGCTACAGCGTACAGCACGCTGAACTGCGCTGGATTCCGGGAAACAGCCTGGATGTATCGGATGCCGAGCAGGCGCGATCGCTGCTGAAGTTGATGGATGCGCTGGAGGATTTAGACGATGTACAAACGGTAACGGCGAATTTTGAGATGTCGGACGAGCTGATGGCGGTCAGCATGGTGTGAGGTTGGCGCAAGTCTGGCATCGCCCCACCCCCATAACCTATCCAAACAAAAAATCCCCAGCCGAGGCCAGGGATTTGAATCAGGGTGCATCTACCATACACTTCTACTGATTTGCCATATCTCATCCGGAATATTTCTGCGGAATGTTGGGCAGATTTTTTTAACCTCGGCTTGCTCCTGCCAAAACAGGCATTCAGGCGTTGCCAACTTGAAGGCGTGCCGCGATCGCGTCACAATAAAAGGGGTATAACTCCTTAACGCCCTGTTTTATTCGTTTGTAGCAATCGTGTTCAATCAGCGTTTATCGACCGATTTAGTAGCGTCATCCTGGCGATCGCAACCGGATAGGCAAAGGGATGGCGTGGTTCCAATGGCTCTTGATTACGACGTGGCGATCGTGGGCGGTGGTATTGTCGGGCTAACGTTGGCTTGCGCTCTTAAAGATGCCGGATTGCGGATTGCAGTGATTGAAGCAAAGCCGCGCAGCGCCGGGTTTCAGCGAGAACGAGCCTATGCCATTACGCTGATGTCGGGGCAGATCTTCACCGGGTTGGGGATTTGGGAACAAATATTGCCGCAGATTACAACCTTCCGCCAAATTCGGTTGGCCGAGGCCGAGTGTCCAGCCGTGGTGAATCTTAATCCTGCCGATTTAGGAACACAGGCGTTGGGCTATGTGGCCGAACACCGGGTACTGCTGCAAGCGCTTTACGATCGCCTGGAGGGGGCAACCAGTGTGGAGTGGCTATGTCCGGCAGACGTGGTGAACACGATCTACGCGGCTGACCACGCCGAGCTAACGCTGGCCGTGGCAGGAGAAGAACGGCAGGTTCGTGCCCGCCTGGTTGTGGCTGCTGATGGGGCGCGATCGCAAATTCGCCAGCGGGCTGGCATTGGTACCCACGGCTGGCAATATTGGCAGTCGTGCATTACGGCAGTGATTCGGCCTGAACAGCCGCATGGCAACATTGCCCGAGAACATTTTTGGGCGAGTGGCCCCTTTGCCACCCTGCCGTTACCCGGCAACCGCTGCCAGATTGTGATGACGGCACCCCATGCGGAGGCAAAGGCGTGGATGAAGGTGGATGAAGCCGATTTTCTGGCAGAGCTAAATCGGCGGTATGCGGGGCAACTTGGCAAACTGGAACTGGTGGGCGATCGCTTCCTGTTCCAGGTTCAGCTCATGCACAGCAATCGCTATATTCGTTCGCGGCTGGCGCTGGTGGGCGATGCCGCCCATTGCTGCCATCCGGTCGGTGGACAAGGCATGAATTTGGGTATTCGTGATGCGGCAGCACTCGCCCAGGTGATTCAAACCGCATTGAAGCAGGGTGAAGATGTAGGCAGCTTGCGAGTGCTGAAGCGCTACGAACGCTGGCGACGCTGGGAAAATTTCACCATTTTAGGGTTTACTGACCTGCTCGATCGCGCCTTTTCCAACCACTGGTTGCCGCTGCTGATGGCACGGCGACTGAGTTTGCGCCTGATGCGATCGCTGTCTCCGTTACGGTTCCTTGCGCTCAAGCTCATGACCGGATTGAGCGGACGCTATCCAGAACTGGCGCAGCGGTAAGCCAATAGAGATTGAACCCATGCTCCTATCCCAGCCGTTAACGTTCGTGTCGTATCTGGCACCTAACTGGTTCTGGTTTTATGAAGCGATCGCCGCGGCGTTAGGGCGAGTGCTAACCATAGAACCGCGCATCACCCAAAGCCCGTTTGATCCGCTACACGACCCGCAATTGCAGCACGACCAGTTAGATGTGGCTTTCATTTGTGGGCTGCCGTTCGTTCGCTATCATCGCCAGTTTCCAGGTCAGTTAGCGGTGCTGGCGGCTCCAGTGATGCGATCACCCCGTTATCAGAGCCGTCCAGTTTATTTTGCGGATGTTGTTGTTAGTGCCGCTAGCCGTTTTCGGGCGTTTGACGATCTGGCTCACACCACCTTTTGTTTCAACGATCCTGGTTCAAACAGCGGCTACAATTTGATGCGCCAGCGGTTGATGCAAGCTAAAGTACCGCCTCAGTTCTTGGGGCGTGCGGTGCAATCTGGTTCTCATCAACAGTCGATTCGCTGGGTGAGGGACGGACGCGCCGATTGTGCCACGATCGACAGCACGGTGTTAGAACGAGAATTCCAGCAGTTTCCAGATTTGCTGAACCAGGTGCGAGTCATTGATGCGATCGGCCCCTGCCCCATGCCGCCCATAGTGGCATCGAAACGGTTTGGCTCAACGGTGATTCAACAGATGCGCTCTGCCCTGCTGCACCCCGATGCCGAACTGCAAGCGGCCATGGATCAAGCCGATGTGCAGCGCTATGCTGCGGTAGACATGGCAGACTATGAGGCGATTGGGCGTGCTTATGATGAAGCGATCGCCGCAGGTTATGCCACCATTGGCGCTGAAGCGGTGCCGTCTGGCGGTTAAATTCCGGCTCCGTCTAAGAAGTCTTCAATCAGGTGATCCGATCGCTCTCTAGTGGCTTGAATTGGTGCCGCGTCTCCATTGCGAACAGTTGGATGGAGTTGAGCTTTCAACTGGTTGGTTTGAATTTCGAGCGACTTAACCCGCTCGAACAAAATGCTGATGACTTGCGCTTCCAGGTCGGGCAACAGTTCGTCGGTGGGCAACTGACCCGCATCTCGTTTTTGATACATCACGCGACCAGGAATGCCAACCACAATGCTGTTATCAGGAGCGTCGCGCAGCACAACTGAGCCTGCCCCAATGCGAACATTGTTACCCACTTGAATATTGCCAAGAATTTTGGCTCCGGCTTCAACAACGACATTTTTACCCAGTGTTGGGTGACGTTTTCCCGTTTCTTTGCCAGTGCCGCCCAATGTGACGCCTTGAAAGATCAACGTGCCATCCCCCACGATCGCCGTTTCCCCAATGACCACACCAAAACCATGATCAATAAACACGCCGTTGCCGATTGTCGCTCCTGGATGAATTTCAATTCCGGTGAAAAACCGACCAAAATGGGAAATTAACCGAGGAATAAAAGGAACACCTCGACCATGCAACCAATGGGCACCACGGTGAATCCACAGGGCATGCAAACCAGGATAGAGGAATAGTTCCAACCCGTTGCGGGCGGCTGGATCTTTATCACGAATAGCGTGTAAGTCAGTCCGCAATAGCTGTACCAAAGAGGCTGGTGGCGGATTGGTAACTGGAGCAGACGTTGTATTGGCGCTCCGTTCAGTTGGCTGGGTAGAACCTATGCGCGGTAGTTGAGAATTAGACATTGAACTAAACCCTACTGTTGAATCAGAATTAGCAATACCAGCCGTCACCGTCTACATTGGGCTTACCTTTTACGGTCAGGTTCAGCGCTTTTAGATACTCCAAGCCGTTGTGGATTTGTCGAATGGTGCCTGTCCACTCCAGATCGAAATAGCCCGATGTGTCCAAATTGCGGCCTAGCATCGCTTCGGTGATGTTGACCCTTAGCCCGGAGGTGGCAATGAGCTGAGAGAGGATAGGCTGGTGCTGGCACTGTTGAGGGAGGTAAACGCGAAGCCGCAGGTGAGTAACGCTGCTGTTGGGAACAGCCGCAATTAAACGTAAGGGTGGGCGATCGCGACGAGAGTGGCTCAGTGCTGGCATAGCCGTTTACCCCATGCAATAGGCAAATACATGACCGAGTGGAACGTTCAACGGCTCATTAGCGTTTAAACCAGGGTTGGGCTAAAGCAACGGAGGTGACAGAGTGAGCGGGCGATCGCCCATCATTGATTTCCTCTGCAACGGCTTGTAAGTCAAGCCATTGAGTGATGGATTCATTGGCGTTGCGATGATGAAAAGACGCTCTGGGTTGAAACCAGGATTCAGCATCAATGGATTCGAGTTCAATTTGGTTGCGCCACATAATCAATTCCTCCAGGACGATTGGTTAACGGTCATCAGTTGGTTCGTTGGGCTGAACGGCGGCTGTGTACTGCTCCAGTTCTGGCGTAGCGGGACAACCTGATTGTCTCAGATCGAGCCGTTCTGGAATCGTTCTTTGCCCTACCATTCGGGCGGCTTACGGTTGCAAATCAGCAATTAGCTGAACTGTTTGGCCGAAAGTGGAGAGGACAAGACATTGGTATGAATAGTTACGAATAAAAATCGGGCTGGGGAAATTGATGATTCAACGCCCACTCGCCAATACTGCGAAGCTTGTAATCTACCGGATCGTGCAAGGTAAACGTCCGCAAATTGCGCCAGTAGCGATCGAACCCATGTTTGGCAGAAGTGGCTCTGGCTCCCATCACATCAAACATGCGGTTGGCAATGTCTAGCCCCACCCGTGTTGCCGCTACTTTGGCAGTGGCAATGGCGATCGCACATTCGCCCCGCTGCTCGGCAGTGAGATCCCACTCTTGTTCCCAGGCTGCTTGCAGCAGTTCTCCGGCGCGATCGGCCAAACAGGTGGCTCCGTTCAAATCCACCCACATCTCGCCGTAGTGATGCAGAATGTAGGGGTCTTCACCTACCTGCTTCACGCCAGCGGTAAGCCAGGGGCGAGTAGCGGTGTTGGTGTAGTCTCTGGCGGCAGCAAAGGCTCCCTGAGCAATGCCTAAGTAGATATTGGTGAAGGTGATCTGCGTTAAACAGGAGCGAATGGTGCGGAAGGGTTCTTTCCCCTGCCCTGCAATACCCAATAGTTCCTCTGGATGAACCACAACATTGTTAAACGTGACGCTGCCGCTATCGGTTTGCCGTTGTCCCATGTTGTCCCAATCATCATTGACGGTAATGCCGTCTCGCTGGGTGGGAATAGCAAGGATTGCCAACTTAGAGGTTTCCGGCTCCACCGCTGTGATCGGCATGATATCTGAACCTTTGGAACCCGAACAAAAGCTTTTGATGCCGTTAAGCCGGAAGCGATCGCCCTCTGGAGTCAGGGTTGCCCGTACATCTCGCGGGTTGAGCGCGTTGCACCAAAACCAGCCCTGCTTCACCGTTTCAGAGTAATACCAATCTTTCTGCTCGGTTGAGCCAAACAAGTGTGGTACCACCACGCCTAAATGGTGGTATGAAAACACATGGGCGATCGAGCTATCCACCCTGGCAAACTCGCGTACAATCTTCAGCGTCGTTGCCCAGCTTTCACCTAAACCACCATAGGCTTGCGGAATAATCAGATTCAGCAAACCGCTTTGCCGCAGGCGATCGCGTTCATGGTATGGTGTGCCGCCTTTAGCATCGCGTTCGACAGCGGTTTCTGCAAACTCTGCCGTTAAGGAATTGACCAGAGCTGTGTAGTCGTCGGTTGCACGCTTCGCTAGTAATTGCATGGCAGACTCAAATGAAGGAATCAGGTTCTAATAGTAGGTTGCAACGGCGTTTACAACTGTCGCATCTCGCGCTGAAGCACGACTCGGTTGAGCTATCCTTACGTTTCAAACCTACCTTTCAAAACTACGGTAAATCGGTAGAGATTTAGTACTTTTTGAAGAATATCACACAGTCGCTTCAAAAGAGCAAGTCTTGGCGGTTGGTTTAAAAGTCTCTCATCCGGTAGCCGCTGCTGTTCGCGCTCTTAACGCCCCCTAAAATAACCCGTTCACTGCCCTGGATCTGGGTTCAGGCTCTATGTATCGCTGTAGCTGTAGCGTCGTTCAAAGTAACGTTGCAAAATATCCAGCAGGGTGGTTAATGCCCAATAAATAGCGGCAGCTTCCAACAGAATAGGTAATACAACCGCAGAGGCTGAGCTAATCTGGTCGGCCACATTGGTTAATTCTTGTACCGTAACCACAGAAGCCAGTGACGAGGCTTTTACCACATCAATCAATGAGTTCCAGATGCTAGGAATTGCTCGTCGCCATGCCTGCGGCAAAATAACATAAATAAAGGTATGAAATGGCTTTAACCCTAATGAGCGTGCCGCTTCCCATTGCCCTTCTGATATGGAAAGGATAGCGCCTCGAAACGATTCGGCAATGTAAGCGCCAAAGTGAAGCGATAACCCAATGACGATCGCCTGAAACGGCGTAAACCGAATGATGTTAGCAAGCCCAAAATAAATGATAAAGAGCTGTACCAGTAGCGGCGTTCCCCGAAAAAACGAGACATACACGCCAGCAAACCAGGCTAAAACTCGCATCCCCGACAGAGCCAGGATGGCAACCAGCAAGCCAATGACCAGCGCCAGTGCCATTCCTAGCAGGCTAATCCAAAGAGTAGTCAGTGCCCCCTGGAGCAATAGAGGCAGTGAGCGAATGAGAAGGTCAATTACTGACATCTTCACCAAACCATTTTTCTGAGATGCTTGCCAGTGTACCGTCTTGTTTCATCTCCGTCAGTACCTGGTTCACCTCATCCCGCAATGGCTCATTCTCCTGATTGAATGCAAAGGCTGTCACTTCTTCGTTAAACGGCTCTCCAACGGCTTGAACGTTATAGTTGGCCTCTTTCAGTTCGGTGAGAACATAGAGGCGATCGTTCAATGCGGCATCCACCCGATTCTGCTGCAAATCGCTGAGAACTTGAGCAATCCCAGAGTAGTATTTCACCTCGGCTCCCGCTTCCTCTGCGGCAGCGGCATAGTTGCTTCCCTGTGTGGTGCCCACTACTTTCCCGTTGAGGTCAGCGACGCTTTGAATCTGCTTAGGATTATCGTTGCTAACAATGACTACCGCTCCAGAGACGGTATAAGGTTCCGAAAAAGCATACTGCTGCTGCCGCTCTGGCGTAACCGATACTTGATTGGCAACAAAATCAAACCGCCTGGCATCCAGCGAAGCCAGCATACTTTTCCATTGAGTGGGTACAAATTCAATGGGGCGGCCTAACCGATTCGCCACTTCCCTGGCTACATCAATGTCATACCCCGCCAATTCGTTGGTCTGCAAATCTCGAAAACTAAACGGAGGATAGGTTCCTTCTGTGCCCACCACTAAGGGTTGTCCGGCTGTATCGGTTGCGGTGTCGCTAGCGGTGGAGCCAGTGGGGTTGGAGGCACAGGCAATGAGAACCGCTGCACTGGCACACCCCAGGGCAAAGAGACGTAAAAAACGCGATCGCGTCAGTTTTTGAACCTGCTGTGTAGCGTTAGCCATTGGATACTTTGACCTTGAGTAATGTTAATAACTGGTTGGTGGCATCATTCATTGACACCAGACGGGTAAAACCGTCTGCTTCAATCTGCAATGTGCAGAACTGCTTTACCGACAAAACGGCGATCGAGCAATTTCTGTGCCCAGTCGGCTATTTCTAGCCAACTGGCTTCGGCATCAATATGAGGCTGTAACTGGCCGGCAGCCACCAAATCAGCTAACCGTTTCAGCCCGATCGCCGCCGATTCACGCTTCAACTCATGAAACAAAAGCAGACCATACAGCGTTGAGCCTGCCGTTGCATAAAATTGTGATGCGTTGAACGTGACCTCTGATCCGCCTGAGGTGCCAAATAGAACCGTGGTGCCATCTAAAGCCAACAATCCCAGCGCTGTTGCCAGCGTTGATCCGCCCACGGATTCCACAATCAGGTGAAAAGGGCCATGCGCTTTTGCGGCAGAGAGGTCGTCTCCAATCACAATGTGGTGCGCTCCTGCGGCTTTCACCAACGCCTCCTGCTCTGGCCGTCGGATGTGGGCTGTCACCTGCGCTCCTGAGAGGCGAGCTAACTGAATAGCAAAATGACCGACTCCACCAGAAGCACCTGTAATGAGCACCGGGCGACCTAAGAGCGAACCGCCTTTTGCCAAGGCGTGATAGGCGGTTAACCCGGCAACAGGCAGGGTTGCCGCTTGGGCAAACGAAACGGCAGAAGGCAGTTCAGCCAGCGAGTGAGTGGGGACGGCAACGTGTTCAGCCCATGCTCCAGAGCGAAGAAATCCTACGACTCTGGCTCCTTGCGGTGGCCCCGACCCATCAGCGGCAGATGTTTCAACCACTCCAGCCAAGTCCCAGCCCGGTCGCCATCCAGCCTCGGCTGTGGTCGATCGCCTCACTTCTCCCCGGTTGAGGGAAATCGCAGTAACTCGCACCAGAGCTTCATCTGGAGCAGGTGTGGGTTCATCTACATTCCGCAAGGCAAGCCGTCCAGAGACGTTGGGATCAACAACAACAGCACGGATGCTCATACGAAGTGCCTCATCTCAAGTTGATTGGTTTAAGTGATGCGTGCCGATAAACTACTTTAATCCTATCGGTTTACCGTATTATAATGATGAAAGGTGATACCATTCGTTACGTTTATCGCTGGTTTCCAACGCTACATTAAGGTTAAACAAAACCCTCAAAAATCATCGATTTACCGTAGTATACTCAGTGCCATTTGAGTGTCACTTGAACGGTACGCCACTCGAATGGTAGTGATATCAACGTTACAACGGTTTGACTGGTTTGATTGCCAATCCCTTTAATCCATTGAGGTGAGACCCATGCAGATTGCAAACGATGTCACGGAGCTGGTTGGTAAAACTCCATTAGTCCGCTTAAAGCGAATCCCCCAAGCGGAAGGATGTGTTGCTCAGATCGTTGTGAAGTTGGAGGGCATGAACCCGGCAGCATCGGTCAAAGATCGAATTGGTGTCAGCATGGTTCAGTCGGCTGAGGATGAAGGATTGATTCATCCAGAGCAAACCATTTTGGTGGAACCCACCTCTGGTAATACCGGAATTGCTTTGGCAATGGTAGCAGCGGCCAAGGGATATCGGCTAATTCTGACGATGCCAGACACAATGAGCCTGGAGCGTCGCGCCATGCTGCAAGCCTACGGTGCTCAGTTGGTGTTAACTCCTGGTAGCAATGGGATGAAGGGAGCAATTCGGCGGGCTGAGGAAATTGCAGCCAGCCTTCCCAATGCCTTTATGCCCCAGCAGTTTAGCAATCCGGCCAATCCTAAAATTCATCGCGAGACTACGGCTGAAGAACTGTGGGTCGATACCGACGGAGCTATTGATATTTTGATTGCAGGGGTTGGCACAGGCGGCACCATTACAGGCGTGGCAGACGTACTCAAGCAGCGCAAACCTGGCTTTAAGGCGATCGCCGTTGAACCCGTTAACAGTCATGTATTGTCTGGAGGGCAACCTGGCTCCCACAAGATTCAAGGGATCGGTGCTGGATTTGTGCCTCAAGTGTTGCAGCGTGACTTAATTGATGAGGTAATACAAGTGACCGATGACCAGGCGATCGCCTTTGGCCGTCGTCTGGCGCGAGAAGAAGGATTACTCTCTGGTATTTCGGCTGGAGCCGCGCTGGCTGCCGCGATCGAAGTGGGTAAACGTCCAGAAAACGCCGATAAGCTGATTGTGATGATTCAACCCAGCTTTGGTGAGCGTTACCTCAGCACTGTTTTGTTTAAGGATGTGCCCCCGGTTGAGTTTGTTACCCTCCCTTCGGCTGAAAAGACTCTGGCACCGACGGTGTAATGGTTGATGCTTCAGTGGTTGTAGAAGCTGTAAAACGATCATTGATACGTTTTCTCTGGAGAACCATGTGAGGAGAAAGTGTACAACTTGCTCCTTTTTTTGAACGATGTACAGCAAGAGGGGCGATCGCCCTCACCATTCAATTACTGGAATTGAATCTGCCGCAGCAATAGACTCATCATGTCGCCATTGTTGGGAGTGATGATCAGTTGATGGTTGGGAATGGCAATCAGCGGACTCCACAACCCCGCTTCCACATAATGCAAGTTATGCAACAGGTGAATCGTGTGACGAATAGCGCGAGGAGAGCCAATCAGCAGATGCTTAAGCGGGTCGCGTTCGGGGGGAAGGGCGATCGAGGGATGGCACGCTGGAGCGCTGGTGGCTCCAGGAGAATTCAGTAACAATTGCGTCATGGGTTTTCACTTCCTTGGAATAGGACAGGCCAGGAAAACCCAAAAATTTAGCCACCCCGTGCCAATGCTCATAGCAAATCGGGGTGGCTGGGAAGAGTTAAAATACTTCCTTAGCCCACCAACTGCCGTTTTCAGTTTGGCTGGGTCAGCGGCTCGGAGTTGTTGAGAGCAACTTCGGGTCGCGTTTGACTAAATTTTCGGGCGGTGCGATCGCGACTCAGTAGAGTGGCGATAAGATCTCAACCTACCGTATCTGTAAAACAGAGTCAATATCCCAAATTTTATGCTGATGAGCATCGGCAACTGTCGAGCCATCGCTCCGTTTCAGACCTCCTCACACTGCTGAAATGCCCGTAAACCTGTTGACCTGACCGTCGGGACGTGGATTTCGACTTCGCTCAATCCACTAAGCTCAATCGACTTGGCTCAATCCACTCCGCTCAATCCACTTCACCCTTACCACTACCGCAGGCTGAGCGAAGCCGAAGCCGAAGCCGAAGCCGAAGCAAGAGATGAATCAAACATTTCAGCAGCGGTTGTCAGTCAAGGCTAACAACAGTTGAGTGCCTGAAATTTTTATCCCCTCTTCAAACAATTTAATTCGACATAAGGATTGTGTGAAGATGCCTTAGCAGCTACAGCACAATAACGGTGCTGCTTTAGAATGACGAGCATTCATATAGACTGCTATCTGTCCAACTCAAGCTTCTCTGTCAAGCTGTGCGGTTCTGTGCAGTCCGGGTGTGCCGCCATTGCAGCAACCCAGGATAATTGTGCCATTCAATAATGACACTCGTTCGGTGGGTCTAAGAGGTTGTCTTAACAGTCTAGTTTGTAGCCCAACACGTGTAGGGGCTTAGCATACCCTGCGGGAAGCAATCTACGGGCAACAGTTCTGGGTCTATTACTACAAGGGCTATCTGCCAAATGCTGCGCCCCCACAGGAATGCTCACACGAATGTAGTATTCAATCCATGCACCGTTGAGGCAATCGATCGCGTCTATGTTCATCTAGCCCCTTAATCTACCACCATGAGCAATCCTTGTCTCAGTATCATTATTCCCACCTACAACCGTCCCCATTTAGTATCGCGTGCCGTAAACAGCGCTCTAGAGCAAACGCTGGAGGATGTGGAAGTGGTTGTGGTTGATGATGCATCTCCTGAGCCAGTGAGCCTGCCCGACCATCCCCGGCTGACGGTGGTTCGCCTGCCCGAAAACAAAGGAACGGCTGCCGCTCGAAATGTAGGTGCCCACACCGCACGAGGCCGCTACATTACCTACCTGGATGATGACGATCGGCTGTTGCCCCACATGGCAGAGGTTTCGCTCACGGCACTGGCTGAGTCAACGCTGCCCCAACCCGTAGCGGTACTGTCTGGGTTGGAGGTGGTTAATCAGAGGGGTGAAGTTGTTCAAACTCGCCTGCCGCCCACGCTGCCCCGTGGCTCCCATTTTTTCCTGGAAGCGATCGATGTAGGACAATCCTTCCTGTCAAAACAAACCCTGGTGGTTGAACGGGAACTGCTGCTCAGTATTGGCGGGTATGACGAGTCTTTTCAGTCTCGCGTTCATACGGAACTATTCCTGAGGCTAAATCCGGTCTGCTCTATCCTCGGTTTGCCGAATGTTACCTATCAACTGATGGTGCATGAAGGCCCCCGCATTTCCCGCAACCCGGCATTGCGACAGGTCAGTTTTCATCAACTCATCCGCAAGCACCACGCGATCTTTAGGGCGCATCCCAAAGCGTTTGCCGACTTTGTATTAAAACACGCTCTCATCTCTTACGAGATGGGGCAGAGTCAGGCTGCGATCGCCAATCTACTGTGGGCTATACGAATTCATCCGCGTCACGTTTTGGGTCAAGCCTCCTGGAATCTGCGAAAAAGCTTACAGAAACGTGGCTGGCAAATGCCGTCCGTTCCCTCAAGTAATTGAGTAGAAGCCAGGTAAAAGGGGCGAGTGCAATAGGGGCGAGTGCAATCCAGAAAACGGGTTAAACCGTCTTCAATTGCAACTCATTGTACCCTGAGCCAAGCCTCGTGATGGGTATCATTTTATGTTCATTCCCCTCCAGGAGAGCGACTGTGAAAAAGGCATCTGTACTGTATATCATTCGAGGTTATCCTCAAATCTCGCAAACCTATATCAAGACAGAACTTGAAGCCGTTTGCGACGACTATGATGTCACTATCGTGTCTCGCAAGCCTTCTAATGTACCGTACAACAATCACCTGCCCTATCACCATTTAACGGAACAGGATGCGATTAAAGACCTGATCGCCCAGGTGAAACCCGATGTCATTCACACTCACTATCTTAACCAGTTAGAGTTTGTGGCACCCCTGGCAACCGAACTGGGAATTCCGTTCACGGTGCGATCGCACTCCTACGACACGCTTGCCCTCCGTCCTAAACCCTGGCGAGGCCGCATCCGGCAATTTCTAGAACGAAACACGCCGCAATTTCAAAAAGTAGCCAAGATCAAAGAAAACCTGCATTGGGCCAACCATGAACTGTGCCTGGGCGTATTGGCGTTTCCGTTTGCCCGACCGTATTTAGAACAGCAAGGCATCCGGGCAAACCAAATCATTGATTGCTATCCGGTTGTGAACTATGCCCTGTTCTACGATCGCTCCCCCAACGGGAATGCCATCATGAATACGGGAGCGGCCATTCCCAAGAAAAAAATGGAGGACTATATTCAGCTTGCCTCCTGCTTGCCCGACCGCGAATTTAATCTTTATGCCCTTGGTTACGAGGTGCAAACGCTAAAAACGCTCAACCAGGCGAAGGGAAATCCGGTCAACATCATTTTGCCAGTCGAGCCAAACGAAATGCCTCCAGAGTATAAAAAGCATCAATGGCTGGTGTATACGGCTGCGTTTGATCTGGCAACGGTGGGGTGGCCGATGGCGATCGCAGAAGCCCAGGCCGCCGGAGTTGGTGTTTGTATGCCAAATATTCGTCCCGATCTGCAAGAGTATGTGGGGAATGGAGGGTTCCTCTACGACTCAATTGAGCAGGTGCAAGCTATTGTGACCCAGCCCGTTCCCACTGAAATCCGCGAGGCTGGTTTTCTTCAGGCGAAAAAGTCAGACATTCAAGACCACAAGCATCTGCTCACCGATTTGTGGGACAGGGCGGCGATGAAGTCGTCTGCGGTGGAGGACTTGACACGGTATCGCTAGAGGAACTATCGAGACTTTGCGGCTTATCACGAACAATTAAGAATCGTTTCAATTAAACCAGACGAGTTGGTTCGCAAGGATGCACTCTATCCTAAGGCAGATAAGGGTTTGGGCGATCGTTCAAACCCTTATCTGCGTCTAACCCCCGGTTAAGTCACCGCTCGCGATCGCTGCATCTTTGAGACAATCAAAAGCAACCTTAGCCTCAGATCCTTGGCTCAGTTCAGCCTTCCTGGGCAGTTCGCACCTCAGCATAATGGAGATCACTTTATGAAATTGGCTTACTGGATGTATGCCGGACCCGCCCACATCGGCACGCTACGCATCGCCAGTTCCTTCAAAAACGTTCATGCCATCATGCACGCGCCGCTTGGTGATGACTACTTTAACGTCATGCGATCGATGCTAGAGCGGGAGCGTGATTTTACCCCAGTCACCACCAGCGTTGTTGACCGAAACGTGCTGGCGCGAGGCTCTCAAGAAAAGGTGGTTGATAACATCACGCGCAAGGATGCAGAAGAACATCCCGACCTGATTGTACTGACTCCAACCTGCACCTCCAGCATTTTGCAGGAAGATTTGCAGAATTTTGTCGAACGTGCCCAGCTCGAAGCCAAGGGTGATGTGATGCTGGCAGACGTGAATCACTATCGGTTCAATGAACTGCAAGCCGCCGACAGAACCCTGCATCAAGTGGTTAAGTTTTACCTTGAGAAAGCCCGTCGCAAGGGCACCTTGCCAGACGGCAAAACCCAGAAGCCGTCAGTGAACATTATTGGTACTTCTACGCTCGGCTTCCACAGCCAGCACGATTGCACCGAACTGAAGCGGTTGATGGCTGATTTGGGGATTGAGGTCAACGAAATCATTCCCGAAGGCGCATCGGTTCATAACCTCAAAAACTTGCCCCGTGCCTGGTTTAACCTGGTGCCCTATCGTGAACTGGGTTTAATGACCGCCCACTATTTGCAGGAGGAGTTTGGCACCCCCTTTGTAGACATCACGCCGATGGGCGTTGTGGAAACGGCTCGTTGCCTTCGCAAAATTCAGCAAGTGCTGAACGAACAGGGGGCTGATGTGAACTACGAATCTTACATCAACGAGCAAACCCTGTACGTTTCGCAAGCGGCCTGGTTCTCGCGATCGATCGACTGCCAAAACCTGACGGGCAAAAAAGCCGTGGTCTTTGGCGACAATACCCATGCGGCGGCCATGACTAAAATTTTGGCACGGGAAATGGGCATTCATGTCGTGTGGGCAGGCACCTACTGCAAATACGATGAAGAGTGGTTCCGCGACCAGGTGAGCGAGTATTGCGACGAAGTGATCATCAGCGATGACAATGGTGCGATTGGGGATGCGATCGCCCGTGTTGAACCCTCTGCCATCTTTGGCACCCAGATGGAACGCCATGTCGGTAAACGCCTGGATATTCCTTGTGGGGTCATTGCCTCGCCAATTCATATCCAAAACTTCCCCATCGGCTACAAGCCATTTCTGGGTTACGAAGGCACCAACCAGATTACCGATCTGGTGTACAACTCCTTTACCCTGGGGATGGAAGACCACCTGCTGGAAATTTTTGGCGGCCACGACACCAAAGAAGGAATCACCAAGGGAATTTCTGCCGACTCTGACCTCAACTGGAGCAAAGATGGTCTGGCAGAACTCAACAAGATTCCGGGGTTTGTGCGCGGCAAAGTGAAGCGCAACACCGAGAAGTTTGCCCGCGAACGCAACATTGAACAAATTACGGCAGAAGTGCTGTACGCGGCCAAAGAAGCTGTCGGGGCTTAACTGAACGTCAACCGTTTCGGTTGCAACAGCTAGTTTGAGTAGGGTGGGCTAATGCCCACCCTTTTTTTCTCCGTAATTCGCCTACTTGACGGTGAAGTTACTCTTCCGCGATCGCAAGGATGTAGATCCTGAGGCAGGTAATTAAAATGAGTACTGATGGAAAGCAGCAAGTCGGCTCAATCCGGCCACTTTGGGCTGGTGTGCTGTCTACTCTGTTGCTGGTAGGATGCACCAGTGGCAGTGTCATTCCACCGTCATCCGATTTAAATCAAAAGTCGTCTGAGTTAAACGATGCAGCGAGTAGTTCGCCATCTGAGGTAGTTCAAACCGATACGCAAGCCCCTGCCGAACAGCAAGACTGGCGAACCCTTCTCCCTACTCAAGCCGTTGATGGTCTCACCTTCACCGCAGACGGTGAGCTTGCCTATGGAGATGAAGTGCTTCTATCCGAAATCCCGGTCAGCTACAGCAGCGATGACACCGTCACCTATGCCAAGCGGCTCATCGTTTCGCCGTCGTCACCGTCAGGCGCGTTTCGCTTTGTCAAAGCGTGTGAGGCAGAAGGTTCGGAAGATGGGTTGTGTTGGTCTGTATATTTGGTCAATACCCGCGAGGCCACCGCTGAAAAAGTGGATATTGGCAAGTATGGGGGATCTGCCTGGGTGCAGTGGACGGCAGATGAACGCTATGCCGTGTTGGTAGAGCAGCACGATGGAGCAACCTGGTTTGTGGTGGTTGATTTGGCGGCGGGTGAATCGCAACTCTCGGAAGAATTGCCGCCCAATGTGGAGATCAGCAGCTTTGAATGGATCGACGATCGCACCTTCCATGTAGACTTTCGCGATTGCACGACAGCGGAATGTGACTTCACCGGAAACGTTGAAGATATCTTTAGCGCCAATTCGTACTAACCTGTACTGGCGATCGCCACACCAAAGGATCTGCAACGGATCTGCAACTGATTCATTGTTCAAGGTTCGTTATTCTAAGGGAGTCACTTAGGCGACTCCCTTGTTTTGTAGTGTGGTTATGTCTCTTCCCCAAAAACCAACTAAAGCCGAAATTCAAGCGGCCTACGGTACCACCATCCCCGATATCATTGCTCCCCATTTGCAGGTGCTATTTTGCGGCATTAATCCCAGCCTTTACAGTGCCGCTGTTGGGCATCACTTTGCCCGTCCCGGAAACCGCTTTTGGCGATCGCTACATGTGGCAGGCTTTACCGACCGATTATTCTCTCCATTTGAAGATCGTGATCTGCTGCAATTGGGATATGGACTCACCAACATCGCCGATCGGGCAACCGCAACCGCCGATCAGCTGACCCATGCAGAACTGATTGCCGGACAGCAATCTCTGGCTACCAAAGTTGAGCGCTATCAACCCCGGTATTTAGCCATATTGGGAATTAGCGCCTATCGCACTGCATTTAAGCGACCCAAGGCGATCGTGGGGCGACAAGATGAACCATTGCATAGTGCCACAATCTGGGTGTTACCCAATCCCAGCGGCTTAAATGCCCATTATCAAATTGACGATCTCAAACGGGTGTATCGAGAATTGCTGCTGGCCGTTGGCTAGCCCCTATGGGTTACAACTGCTGCAATTCACGCTGCTTCGAGCGATCGGCTGTTCCCACACCCCGGTACGTTAAGTGGGAAGTAATGACAAACACCGCCAACCCAATCAATGGACTCAGCAGGGTAGGAATACCATCAAACTCGCTGGTAAAAATATCATTGGGAATATACAGCAGCGTGTTCTCAATGCCAAAGGTAACGGGCATGAGCGCAAACAGCACCAGTCGCGATGTAGAGCCAGTCAGGATACAGGCGATCGCCGCTGGCATGGTCGCCTTGGGCCAATACAGCCCACCCGCCAATGGTACCAATAACCCTGCAAACCCAATGTCAAACGCCAGCAAAAGCAGCACCCCAGTTTGAGGCACCCGCAGGGCAAAGAAAATTCCCAACAGTGTAATGGGAATCGCCATCAGGCGAGTCATGAGCAACAGCCTATCACCCCCGATGCGATCGCCCGTTTCCCTCACGCCAAACACGTTTTGAGCCAACACAGAAGACGTTCCCAAAATAGCGCCATCCCCCGTTGAGAGCGAAGCAGACACAATTCCAGCCAGCACCACCATTGCAATGACAGGCGGAATCACATTTTGCAGCAATGCATACAGCACTGGCCCGTCGGCTGTGACCCCCACTTGCTCTAGAATTTGATTCGCAGAAAGCGCCACAATTGAAAATGGCACACCAATGATGATGGTGCCGATCGATCCCATGAAACAGGCTCGTTGTGCCGTTTGTGGGCTATCAGCCGCAAATACACGTTCCATAAAGTCGATCGCCACAATATCACCCAGCCCCAGCGCAAACAGCGTCGCCCAGTTCACCAGGGCTCCGGCCTGCGGATCGGCAAGCTGTTCAAAGGCAAATGGCCCATTGCCGTTGGGAATGTTAATTCCAAACGTGAAACCGATATACAGAATCAGCGCAACTGAACCAATGAAGGCCACCAAGACCTGAATCGCGTCTGTGTAGGCAACGGCAAACAGTCCACCTGCCACCGTGTAAATGAAGATGATAATGGCAATGATCATCACACCTGCGATGTAGCTCGTTCCCAAAAACGTTTGGAACAGAAATCCACCCGCCACCAGGTTGCCTGCCAGCAGGAATGAAAAGCTAAGTACCATCACAATAGAGGCGATAAGCTCAGTCAGCCGACCATATTTCAAACGGTAAAAGTCTGGCAGCGTAATTAGCCCTAAACGGTTCAATGGTTTAGCAAAAAATAAACCCGTCAAAAACAAACAGAGAGCCAGTCCAATCGGTAATGCTGCCCCAGCCCAAAACCCAAATTCAGCCGCCAAATCTGTGTTGCCCAACGTTGCGTTGGAATCGACGGATTGAGCCATGAGCGTCGCCGTTGCCAGTGGCAGCAACAGTCCCCGTCCTGCAACGATATAGTTAACGCTGTCCCCTTTAATTTTCTTTGATGTATACACTCCAACACCGAGCATCAAGAAGAGAAAAATCAAGATGCCCCAAAACAGGATTCTGTCTGTCATTGAGGATTTACCCTGGCTATAAATTATTAAGAAAAGCTGAAGCCGGACAACCAAATCCTAGAAATAGCGACTCGATAAAACTGTAAAGAGGCACACATTCAACCAAAGTTGCTTGGGGGCAATGCATTCAAGAAATGTGGGCGATCGATTCAGAGCCTACGTAAAGAGTCTGGGGATGGCAAAACCTGCAACATGACAGCCAGTTTCATAGGACTGTGGCTTACCCAATCACTAACCAGTAACCGCTGCAAGTCAGCCCGTTCTTCTATCGCTCAATTACGGTTGGATTGTTCACGTCCTTGCTTTGTCCAATTGATCTAAATACAGCCTGATAAATTCCGTTGCGGCTTCTAGTTCTAGTATTTCAGGCGTGTCTCGAATACCAAGAATAAACGTTACCGAATCCTGGGCATCACTTATCCACTCAAGCGAGAATAACAGAGGATTTGTTTTGCAACAGGAGATGTATATGGTTTCTGTCCGTTGGCAGCGGGTTCTTGCTCCGCTGCTGCTTAGCTTGCTGCTGTTAGTCTCGGCGTGCAGCTCCCCCCAGGAGCCGTCTCGATTTGCCCAAACTCAAGAAGAAACCACTCAAAAAGGTGCGCCTCCAGCGGTCGATCCAGACGCGCAGAAAGGCGGCAGCTTTAATCAGTTCTTCCCCCGCTCGGTAGAAGGCTACGAGATTGTGCCAGCCCAAGAAAAACAGGGCTTTGCCGAATACAAAGTGAACCAGGACGGGGTCAATGTCGCCATGCTAGCCATTAGCGACACGACAGGTAGCGGTGCCGCCGATAAATTTCAGAGCAGTACCGAAACGATCGCAACCTATCCAGCAGTGGAACAGGGTCAAACCGCAACCGCCATTCTGGTGGGCGATCGCTACCAGGTAAAGGTGCTGTCGCGCGCGCCCTCCTTTACCCAAGAAGACCGAGCCGCCTGGATTGAAAAATTTGACCTGAACGGCCTCGCGAATTTGCAATAAGCTCCCCTGAGCCGATCGCACTTCAACACTGCAACCCTCCCAAAGGATCTGACTGTGAGTAACTCCATTTATGAATTGGTCGATAAGCTGCCCACGGGTGGTTTAACCGTTAAAGCATTAAAGTCATTGGATTTTGTGGTTCCCGGTCAGTGGCAAAACTTGACTGGCTTTGAAAACACCATTCGCAGCGTCACTGGTGAAACCGATGAAAAACTGATTCAGCAAATTGGCGATCGCGCCGTCACCCTCTACAACGACAAGTCCCAGGGCTACCAGCGAGCGCTATGGCTTTATCAAACGGTTGATTCTGCATCGGGGGCGCTGGGTACGGCTGCTCTGGCAAATAAAGTGGGGCAAGATGTCTCCTTTCTCGGCTTCCTCAAAAACCTCACTCCTAAGCCGGAACGGGCACAGAGCATTGACCTTACCGTCAAACTGGTGGTTGAACTGGTGGCCTTTTGCCAAATCAACGGCATCCCCGGAGACAGTATTGGCGACTTCCTTGCAGCCTTGAAAGACTACAGCGGCGAATCGCTAATGCGAATGGCTGCACTGGTTTGCTTTGATGGTCTGGTGCCGCTTGGCCCCGATTTTGCGCTTAAAGCTCTGTCGTTTGTCAAGCAGATGAGTCCATCTGACTTGCAGCAAAACCAGACCTTCAAGGCGGTTAGTCCCTTGATTCCAGGCGGAGATCCATCCGGCCAACTGAGCTTTATTACTCAGAGTTTTGACTCTACTAAGGGTTGGATGCAGCACTTTGTCGCCTCTCACAACCTCACCCCCGACAAAGTAGTGAACAACCTGGAACGATTTGTCGAAATTTCCAAAGACAAATTAGACTATCTCGGTGCGTTTCTGGATATGTATGTCAAATACTACGAGCATACGGGCATCCAAACCTTGTCTCGTCGTCTGATCGAACGGGCTGTCGCAGAAATTTAAGCCTCGTTAGGAACAAAACGCCTCAACTGGCTTTCTATTAACCTGGACGATCTCACACTTTGCGTTTAATTGCTACGGCAAAAAGGGGAAAGGGATATTAATGCCTTTCCCCTTTTTTTATTTCTTTTTTATAGGGCTTACTGCAAAACATTGCTCGTTTGAAATGCGATCGCCCCTATTAAGACTGATGATATTAATTAGAATAAAAATAGCCCACTTGCCTTTAGTAAATAAGCCGTTTTTCACCCGTTTGGCTGGGAACATTCTGCTAATCTTCACGTCCGAAGAACCCCTCGAAACAACGAGCTGGCGACATTCGTTACGGTTTTTGAAACCAGTTGTGTGTGACAGTTTGCAAACAGCCCATTCCACCCCAACAGGTTCCATTGCGAAAAACTATAACAGAAGTATCGAGAGCGAAGTCACCATTAACCCAACAAGTTCAAACTTCTAAGGTTAATGAACCGCCAACAGAATGATGACAAAACCGATCTGAACCTCTCGATAGTTACTGCAAACGTGTTGAATGAAATGCACAAAAACAACAGGTTTGCGATCGGTTCAGTACGTCTAGTTGCCCTGAAATTGAAACGTCTAATTCTCCAGGAAATTACCATGAAATTCTCTCAAAAAATCGCTGCAACTCTTTCTGTTCTATCTGCTGTTGCGCTGGCCTCTGGTTTCCTTGCTAGCTCTGCATCAGCCCAAACCGTTCCTACTCGCGGCATGGATGGAAGCTACGTTGGCGCGGGTGTCGCTGCTGGCTTAAACGAAGACACAGACATCGGTGGCAACATTCAAGGTCGTGTTGACCTGCCCGTGGCTCCAGTCTCTGTGCGTGGTGCCGTCCTCTTCAGCGATGACAACAGCGCTATCATGCCTCTGCTCACCTACGATTTGCCCGTTGCCCGCAACACGAACGTCTACGCTGGTGCAGGCTACTCCTTCGTCGAAAACGATGGCCGGGGCACTCCCCTGGGCAATCAGGACTCTGTGGTGCTAACCACCGGTGTTGAATCCTCTGTCCTGAGAAACCTCGTTCTCTACGGTGACGTGAAGCTCGGAATCGACGCGTTCCAAAACAACTCCAACGCGGCAGTTAGCTTACAGGCCGGTGCAGGCTACCGATTCTAAGCCCCTTTCTTAGTCACCTTGCTCAGTCAACGGTGTGAACATGAGTTCAACCAGGGCAGGGTTTGCGATCGCCTGATGGTGCGGTAACTCCAACGACCTGGCCGATCAATTCTCTCCCAACCTGCCCTGGCCTTCTGTAGAATAAACACTATCAGCCTCTAGTTTTGACTGGGGGCTGTTTTACAATTTAAAACTTTTCCTGACGATCTAAGGCAATTCGTCTTGAGGATGCGATGCTAAGATTGGACTATTAAATTCACCTTAATTCCGACCGGATTACCGGAAAAATCTGTAGAGAGTAGAGTCCGCCTGGTAGCATTGATGGTTAAAACTCCCGTACCTTCTTCCACGACCTCACAACCGCCCAAAAAAGTATCTAAAGTTGAGGGCCTCAAAGAACGCAGTAACGCTCTGCGTGAGCCTGTTGCCACCGAAATTCTGCAAGATACGACCCACTTCAGTGAAGATGGGATTCAGATTCTTAAATTCCACGGTTCCTACCAGCAAGATAACCGAGACAATCGGGTGAAGGGGCAGGAAAAAGATTACCAGTTCATGTTACGGACTCGAAATCCGGCTGGTTTTATTCCGCCACAGCTTTATCTTGCGCTCGATCGCATGGCCGATGAGTACGGTAACGGCACGCTCAGAGTCACCACGCGCCAGGGGTTTCAAATTCATGGCATCTTGAAGCGCCATTTGAAAACGGCGATCGCCACCATCATTCAGAATATGGGGTCTACGTTGGGTGCCTGCGGTGACATTAACCGTAACGTCATGGCTCCCCCTGCTCCGTACAAGAACCGTCCAGAGTATGCCTATGCCCAGCAATATGCCGAGTCGGTCGCTCAACTGTTGACACCGCAAACAGGTGCCTATTACGAAATCTGGCTGGATGGCGAAAAAGCAATCACGGCGGAGGAAAATCCAGAGGTGGTTGCAGCTCGGCAGCGCAACGGCAACGGCACGCTGGTGCATGAAGGGGAGGAACCGCTTTACGGTACTCACTACATGCCGCGTAAGTTTAAGTGCGCGGTCACGGTTCCCGGCGATAATTCGGTTGACCTGTTTTCTCAAGATGTCAGCCTGGTCGTTATCACTAACGATAAAGGGGAGTTGCAGGGGTTTGATGTGTATGCAGGGGGTGGACTGGGTCGCACGCACAACAAGGAAGAAACCTTTGCCCGGATTGCTGATCCCATTGGTTATGTAGACAAAGACGATGTTTATGACCTGGTGAAGGCGATCGTTGCCACTCAGCGAGACTATGGCGATCGCGCCAACCGTCGTCATGCTCGCATGAAGTACTTGATCCACGACTGGGGCGTTGATAAATTCCGGGAAGCAGTAGAGGGCTACTTTGGTAAACCCATTGAGCCGTTTAAGCCATTGCCAGAATTTAAGTACGAGGATTATCTGGGGTGGCACGACCAGGGCGACGGCAAGAAGTTTCTCGGAATTTCTATTGAAAATGGCCGCGTTAAAGACGACGGCTCATTCAAACTAAAAACGGCGCTGCGAGAAATCGAGCAGCAATTTGCCCTACCCATGTATCTCACGCCCAATCACAATTTAGTGATTACTGAGATTGAGCCAGAACAGCAGTGGGACATTCAGCAAATTCTCGATCGGTGCGGCGTTAAAAAAGAAACGGAAATCGATCCGCTCGTTCGTTACTCAATGGCCTGCCCTGCCCTGCCGACCTGTGGTCTAGCGATTGCCGAGTCCGAGCGAGTGCTGCCCAGCATTCTCGATCGCATCCGTGCCCTGCTCGATCGGCTGGGTCTAGAGCAAGAGCATTTTGTTACCCGGATGACGGGGTGCCCCAACGGCTGTGCCCGTCCTTACCTGGCGGAGCTAGGGTTGGTGGGGCAAGCACCTGATGCCTACCAGGTCTGGCTCGGGGCCAGTCCAAACCAGACTCGGCTGGCGGAACCCTATCTCAACAGCATGAAGATTGACGATTTAGAGGCGACTCTGGAGCCGCTGCTGGTCTACTTCAAGCAGGAGCAAGCGCGCCACTCTGAGCCAGAAAGCTTTGGAGATTTTTGCAATCGGGTTGGGTTAGAGGCGCTACGGCAGTTTGCTACTAGCTATAAACAGGGTGCGGTTAGCATTAAATCCAGTCACCGCATTGGGGTACGAAATGAGATGTACGATCGCCTCAAATCGGCCTCGGTGAGCCAGGGTAAACCGATGACTGAGCTGGTTCATGCAGCGCTTGAGGCATATTTAGACACGCTGAACTAAGCCGAATCTAGATATTAAACCCGTGTTGGTCAGCATCTAAATCACCAACACGGGTTTTTGATTGGGCAGCACTGGCGGTTGCCCTAATCAGATGGTTTCTTATTCTGTTGGTCACTCTTCGCTTCTGGCAAACGCCAGCCCGGTTTGACCACCTGGCGAGCACGAGCGATCGCCAGGGAATCATCCGGTACATCGTCTGTCAGGGTGGAACCTGCGGCAACGGTAACATCGGCACCTACAGTAATCGGCGCAACTAAAACGCTGTTCGACCCGGTTTTGCTGCGATCGCCAATTACAGTGGGATGCTTGTTCACGCCATCATAGTTGGCTGTAATCGTTCCTGCGCCCACATTAACCTGGGTGCCCACCGTTGCATCTCCGAGATAGCTTAAATGAGCCACGTTGGTGCGATCGCCCAGCGTGGTATTTTTCAGCTCCACAAAGTTACCAATGCGGCAGGTTTCTCCTACCTCCACTCGTCCGCGCAGGTGGGCATAGGGACCCACACGCGAGTTAGCCTGAACCACACTGTCAGTGACCACCGAGTACAGCACCGTTACGTTTTTACCAATCTGGCTATTTTCCACCAGGCTGCCGGGGCCAATGCGACAACCCGACTGAATCGAGGTTTTGCCGCGCAGATGCGTTTGCGGTTCAATGATGACATCGGGCGCAATCTGCACCGCGTCGTCAATGGTGATGCTGTCTGGATCAACCATCGTTACCCCAGCGGCCATCCAATCTTCTTTGACTCGCGTTTGCAGAATGCCATAGGCAGACGCTAACTGCTTGCGATCGTTAATTCCTAAAATTTCCTGGTAGTCGTCCACATCAACCGCCATCACAGGTTCCAGATAGTTGACTGTGTCGGTCAAATAATACTCCTGCTGATCGTTGTTCGATTGCAGTTGAGGAAGTATCTCTGCCAGCGCTGACCAGCGGAAACAATAAATACCAGCATTAATTCGTCGGTTTTGCTTCTGTGCCATCGTGCAGTCTCGATCTTCTACAATCTGCTTCACGATGTTTTGCCCATCGCAAAACACCCGTCCATACCCTTTCGGATCGGGCAGGTGTGCCGTTAGGATCGTAGCGGCATTTTGCGCCTGCTGATGCGTATCTAACAACAGCTTGATGGTTTGCGGACGAATAAGAGGCACATCACCATTCAGAATCAGCAGGTCGCCTTCAAACCCCTGTAGATGAGGCATTAATTGCTGTGCCGCATGACCCGTTCCCAGTTGTTCGGTCTGCAACACAAATTCCAACCCGGCCTCTAGCTGCAATGCATCTTGCACAGCATCGCCACCGTATCCAATGATCACCAACCGTCGGGATGGTTGGATGTCAGAAAGACTGTCTAAAACTCGTTGAACCAGCGATCGCCCCCCTAAGGAATGGAGGACTTTAGGTAAGTGGGATTTCATCCGTGTCCCACGGCCAGCCGCCAGAATTGCTACCGCTATCATGCTCATACAAACCAGATTGCTCCACCGGAGTATATCGCGCTTCTGGCTGTTATACGCCGTTTGCCCCTGCTTGTTTTTGATTATTCATTGCTGCTTAATATGCTTGCAGCGATGTACTAAATTGCCGCCCCCCGAGCCGACTGCATCAAAGTTGCATGGATCAGGTTGCATGGATTAGCAGGTGTGCTTAATCCACAAACACATGTTCCTTATCCTGCATTGCTTCGACACTGGCCGTTTCCTCAACATTCGACTGAATGAATTGGGTAAACTGCTCGATCAACTCTGGATTACGCCATCCCCTTTTCACCTCTTCCGCCATAATTTCCAATGATTCCTCGGCAGAGAAGGCGCATTTATAAGGGCGATCGCTCGTTAGCGCATCATAAATGTCAATTACCTGAAAGATTTGGGCAAGATAGGGGATATCGTTGCCCATTAGCCCATCTGGATAGCCAGACCCATCCCAGCGCTCGTGATGGTGGCGAATGATCGGCACAACTCCTCGCATCGTCCGTAACGGCTGACAAATTTGCTCGCCAATGACGACATGCTGACGCATCACATCCCATTCATCTGGGGTCAGCTTGCCCTGCTTTAACAACACAGCATCAGGAATGCCCACTTTGCCGATGTCGTGCAGATAGCCTCCCCACATCAGGTTGCGAATTTCTAGCCGCGACAGGTTAAGGAATTCGCCAAAGGTTTTGCTGCGAACCACAAGCCGCTCACAGTGGTCGCCCGTATTGGGATCGCGGCTTTCAACGGTGCGAGCAATGGAAAATAGAACCTGCTCAGCGTGGTCTAGATCTTCATTGAGTCGTTTTTGCCGAATTAATGATTTCACTCTGGCTGACAGTTCGAGTTGGTCAAATGGTTTAGTGAGAAAGTCATCGCCCCCTGCTTCAATGCCGCGAAGACGAGCGCGGCGATCGTTTAAGGCAGTGATGAAGATAACAGGGGTGAGCCGGGTCTGCTCATCTTGCTTAAGATAGCGACACACCTCATAACCATCCATCCCCGGCATCATCACATCAAGCAAAATCAGGTCAGGATTAACTTGCGTAATACAACGGAGTGCAGCAACGCCGCTATCTGCTTCGATTACATCGTATCCTTCGACAGATAACAGCGCAGCCGCAGTCATCCGACTGGAAGGATGATCATCAACCACTAGAATTTTGGGACGATCTGAATCAAGATAACTCACAGAAGAAGGTCTCACTTTGATGTCTGTAGAGGTGCCTGGCTCAAATTGATGTATGAGTTTTTACCAACGCTGTCTACTGAACGGTAGGTTTATCCACAGGTGTTCCCTCAGTATGGGCAATTCACCAGAGCAGGGAATCAGGTTTTTTACGGAGATCTGGAGATGATCAATGCGGTTCCTGGCGAATGAAGTACGTGAAATTCATTTAAGCCGATTTAATCACATTGAAAAAAATACAATCTGCCAACAGGTCTAAATCTACCCGCTCGACCAGAATAATGGCTGAGCTGTGCTTGAGCGAACTGTTTGTTAATACGATGGCATCGAGGAAGTGGATGCTCATTTTATGATGAGGCTACACGACTAAAGCCCGCATCCTGCTCTTGGTTTGGAAAAGGCCGCGTCGTTTTGGGGTTAATACTTAGGTTTTCTCACCTATGCTGATGGCTACTGACCGCATTGCTATTTTGCTCCATGAGGGGCTGCAAACCTCAAAAGGTAAAACGGGCTTATCGCTGTTACGCTATGGCGAGAACCCAGTTGTGGCCGTGGTGGATTATGAGAGTACCGGACGATCGCTGGCAGAACTGACCGGAATCGATCGCCCGGTGCCCATTGTGTCATCGGTGATGGAGGCATTGGTTTATCAGCCAAACGTGCTGGCGATCGGCATTGCTCCATCGGGCGGAGCCCTGCCAGATGATTGGTGGCAAGAGGTTAAACAAGGAGTCGCGGCTGGGTTGTCGGTGGTAAACGGCCTGCATACTCCGATGGCAACTGATCCCGAACTCAACCAACTGCTGCGTCCTGATCAATGGATTTGGGATGTTCGTCGAGAACCCCCAGGCTTAACTGTTGGCAGTGGTAAGGCGCGATCGCTCTCATGCAGACGAGTGCTAACCGTTGGCACCGATATGAGCGTTGGCAAAATGTCGGCCAGCTTGGAACTGAACAAAGCCACACAACAACGAGGCTTGCGATCGCGCTTCATCGCCACGGGGCAGACAGGACTGATGTTAGGGCATGACGGGGTGGCTTTAGATGCCGTTCGGATTGACTTTGCGGCAGGAGCCGTTGAACAGGCGGTGATGCGCTGGGGAGATAACCATGATGTGCTGTATGTAGAAGGGCAGGGATCGCTGATGAATCCAGCCTCTACGGCAACGTTGCCGCTGCTGCGAGGCACTCAGCCAACGCAACTTGTATTGGTTCATCGGGCTGGCCAGACGCAGATTCAGCACTTTCCGGAGGTGCCCATTCCCCCATTGCCTGCTGTGATTCAGGTGTATGAAACGGTGGCCGCAGCAGGGGGAGCATTTGCCCCCGCTAAGGTAGTGGCGATCGCCCTCAATACCTTTCATCTCAGCGCCGCCGCAGCGCAGCGTGCCATCGAACAAGTGCAGGCTGAAACGGGGTTGCCCTGTACCGATGTGATTCGCATGGGTGCCGCGCCATTGTTGGATGCGATCCTATCATCCTAAGTTGGCAGACCCTACGCAAACTGCTGCTGCACCACCTGAGCGAGACGATCGGTCCAATACTGCACTAGCTCAGCCGTTGCGGCTTCAACCATGACTCGAATCACGGGTTCTGTTCCCGATGCCCGAACCAAAATCCGGCCTTGATCCCCCATTGCTGTCTCCGCTTGGGCGATCGCCTGCCGCAGTATGTCATTGGTGTGCCAGTTGAGGCGGCGATCGCGATCGTCTACCCGCACATTCCGCAGCAGTTGAGGATAAGGGCTGAAGCTTTGGTCTACCAACTCGGCTAGTGAAGTGCCCGACTGCCGCACCATTGCTGCCATGTGTAACGCAGTAAGCAAGCCATCACCTGACACTCCATAGTGGAAGTTCAAAATATGCCCCGACTGCTCACCTCCTAACATGGCTCCAAGGCGATGCATTTCGGCATGAACATATTGATCGCCAACAGCGGTGCGAATCAAGACTCCGCCTTGCTTTTGCCAGGCTCGCTCAAAGCTCAGATTCGCCATGACGGTGGAAACAATGGTGGTTTGAGGCAGCAGATTGGCCTGACGCAGCACCTGCCCCCAGAGATACAGAATATAATCCCCATTCACGGCTCGTCCCTGAGGATCGACAGCCATGACGCGATCGGCATCGCCATCGAAAGCAAAGCCCAAATCGGCCTGGTGTTTGGCAACGGCGGCCTGGAGCGAGGCCAGATGGGTTGAGCCACAGTTCACATTGATGCGATCGCCATCGGGCTGATCGTGCAAGCAGATGACCTCGGCTCCCAGGGCAGTAAATACACAGGGTGCCAACTGAGCAGCAGCACCCCATGCCAGATCCAGCACGATCTTCATCCCGGTCAGCGAGCCATGCTGCGACAGAGATTGCTGTAGCGACTGGGTATACCGCTCTAACAGTTCCGGGCGGTGATGATAATGACCTGGGTTGGCGATCGCTGCGGTGAGGCTAATGGGGCGATCGCCCCGCAGGGCTGCTTCAATTTGGGCTTGCATGGCGGGAGACAACTTCGTGCCATCTGCGCCAAAAAATTTAATGCCGTTATCTTCGGGTGGGTTGTGGCTTGCCGATATCATCACTCCCCCAGCGGCAGCAGAGTGGGCCGTAAGGTAGGCCACGGCAGGGGTTGGGCACAGTCCCAGATGCCACACTTCCAGGCCAGCCGCCGTTAGTCCGGTTGCCAGGGCTTGAGCCAGCATGTCGCTGGAGTTACGCGAGTCTTGACCCAGGATAATAGGCCCTATCCCTCTGCCGTTCGCTTGCAGCACTTGACCTGACCAATACCCCACCTGAAGCGCAAGGGGGGCTGTTAGCAGGTCGCCAACTTTACCACGGATGCCGTCCGTACCGAAAATACTGGTCGTTGGCAGTGACAGCACTTGACACAGATCGTGCTTTAACCCAGCGGGCAGATTTTGCAGAAAAGACGCATCGGGACGATTGGGTTGTGGAAATTGGTTAGAAACAGGGGAAGAGAGTACCATTCAAGCGAACACTCCATATCTCACACTCACACACGTGAGAGCATAGCATCTCCCTATTCAAGATCCACTATCTTCTGTGACGGACGAGAAACTGTACTTGCTAAGGCCATCAGGGATGTGTCGGTACACTCTTCTATGTCAGTAGTAGGCGATCGCCCCACCGCTCCACCGCTAGCGTCCTACCTCTACAGCCCCACCTCTGCCAACAATTCCTGCATTTCTGCCCACGTTAACCCCTGCTGAATGTAGCGAGGATGCTGGGGATGGTAGGGACTTTCGAGGCGATCGATCGCCGTAATCGTAGCGTTATCTGGCAGCACAGGTATATCTGGGTCAAATGCGGTGGGATTGACCAGAGAACTGGAAAACCCTTTAAAGATGACAATTTGATCGATGTCTGCCCCAAGGTCAACCGTAACCATTAACACTTCATGGGGGCGCTTGAGTGTGTATTGCTCCAGTCGATAACCCAGGGAAGCCGCCACAACCATTACCTCAGTTCACGCCAATGTTACCAGTCTTGTTCAGAATAAAAGGAAGAGGCGACATCGCCAACCTGATGTCGAATTCGCTCGATTTCGGACGGGCTTAACCCCGACTTCCAGGATGTAATGATTGCCCGACTGTCTCGTTTGGAAAAGCCAAGCTGCGGATTGGCGGCGATCGCCTCATCCGGACGGCTATAGTCTGCAATTGTGGCTTGAATATCCAGCGAAAAAGCAATATTGAGCTGCTGAAACAGTTTGGCAAACTGCGCGATCGGGTCACGGGAGAGATCTTCGTGGCGCACAAAGATCCAGTTAGAATGGTGAACCTGATACATAGAAACCCTGTAGTGAATCAGTTTCCATAACAGCGCTGCCTGGTCGATAATGTCTTTTTCGCTCGCTGCATACTCGCTGATCTGCGCTGCAAACGGGTGCAGGTAATCTCGCATCAATAGCGGCTGTGCCAGAAAGTGGGAGAAATCATGTGTCCAATTGGCTCGTTTTAGGCTGTAAGCAAATGCCGCAGGATGACGGATGGTTAAAACAACATCCATATTAAAGGTGTTTGCCAACCACTCGGCTGAAAACAGCGCGATCGGATCTTTGACTAATGGTCTGGCTCCAGTCCATCGCTTTTTGAGAGACTGAAGATAGGTTTGAAGCAACCGCTGGCGATCGCGCCCGGTTTTGATCGTGTTGGCATCCAGAACCAGGTTAAATTTTGCCTCGATCGCTGTTTGAAGATACTTAAAATAGCGCTGTTCGTTTTCAGGCAAGACGTAAGTAAACCAGTGGTCGAATATAGTGGGTTGAAACAGCAAGTGATGATAAAGATTGAATGGTTCATCCACGTAAACTAGTTCAGGAGATGCCGTTAACATCTTGCCAATCCAGGTTGACCCCGAGCGATGGGAGCCTGTAACTAATATTGGCTTGCCAGATACCATTTTTGTTCAAATGTTGATGGATGATGTTCACTGAAAGTATAGGGCGATCGCGGCTCCTAGCCTCCCCATTCTTCACCGGGTGTTGGGGCATTTGCAACGTAAAGCCAAGGCGACAGCGTATACTGTCTCCAGTTCTGCATAGTCCGCTGGCGCGGATTATATTGGTGTAGCTAGCCGTTACAACGGCACAGTGTAGGGTGGTCTGCACTGCAACCGAACCAAATGTAGACGGCTGTCCAGGATTGACGGAAATCCACACAAGGCGCACCATCAGGTGCAAGATAGAATAAGTTCAGTGAACATTTGCAACGCTCGATCAGATTAGGCGAGGAGCATCGCGGCGCATGGGTAAAGTAGTCGGCATTGACTTGGGCACAACCAACTCAGTGGTAGCCGTTATGGAAGGCGGCAAACCCGTTGTCATTGCTAATGCAGAAGGGATGCGGACTACGCCCTCTGTGGTTGCATTTACGCGAGAGGGCGAACGCCTGGTGGGGCAGATGGCGCGTCGCCAATCGGTGCTGAACCCCCAAAATACGTTTTATGCCGTCAAACGCTTTATCGGGCGCAAGTATGCCGAGCTAAGTCCAGACTCGAAGCGGGTTCCCTACACCGTGCGTCGAGACGAAATGGGGAATGTCAAAATTAAGTGTCCTCGCCAGCAAAAAGACTTTGCGCCCGAAGAAATTGCCGCAATGGTGTTGCGGAAGCTGGCTGATGAAGCAGAACGATATCTGGGGCAACCCGTCACGGGTGCTGTCATTACCGTACCAGCCTATTTCAACGACTCGCAACGGCAGGCCACCCGAGATGCGGGGCGAGTGGCTGGTCTTGACGTGATGCGAATTTTGAACGAACCCACAGCGGCGGCGCTGGCCTATGGTCTCGATCGCCAGGAAAGCCAAACCATTCTGGTGTTTGACCTGGGTGGCGGCACGTTTGATGTCTCGATCCTGGACGTTGGCGATGGCGTGTTTGAGGTGAAAGCGACGAGCGGCGATACCCAGTTGGGCGGAAACGACTTTGATAAGAAGATTGTTGACTGGCTGGCCGAGCAGTTTTTAGAGCAAGAAGGGGTTGAGTTACGCAACGATCGCCAGGCGTTACAACGGCTGATGGAAGCGGCGGAAAAAGCCAAAATTGAGCTATCGGGCGTAACGGTGACCGACATCAACCTGCCGTTTATTGCGGCTACGGCAGATGGCCCCAAGCATATTGAAACTCGGCTGACCCGATCGCAATTTGAAGGACTGTGCGGCGATTTGATCAGTCGATTGCGGCTACCCGTCAAGCAAGCGCTGAACGATGCCGGACTCAGCCCCGTGCAGATTGACGAGATTGTGCTGGTGGGCGGTTCGACCCGGATTCCCATTGTTAAAGAGTTGGTGCGATCGCTGATTGACAAAGAGCCAAACGAAAACGTCAACCCGGATGAAGTGGTGGCGGTTGGTGCGGCGATTCAAGCGGGAATTTTAACCTCGGAAGTGCGGGACATCTTACTATTAGATGTCACACCTCTATCGCTGGGGCTAGAAACCATTGGCGGCGTGATGAAGAAGCTGATTCCGCGCAACACCACCATCCCGGTGCGGCGATCGGACGTGTTCTCAACGTCGGAAAATAATCAAACACTGGTTGAAGTTCACGTTCTTCAGGGAGAGCGGGAAATGGGAGCCGACAACAAATCCCTGGGTCGCTTTAAGCTGATGGGAATTCCGCCTGCACCACGGGGCGTTCCCCAGATTCAGGTGTCGTTTGACATTGATGCCAACGGCATTTTGCAGGTCACCGCTGTCGATCGCACTACTGGTCGAGAGCAGGGGTTGACGATTCAGGGCGCTTCGACGCTGAGCGAGTCAGAAGTGAACCGCATGATTCAGGAAGCCGAACGCTATGCCGACTCAGACCGGGAACGCCGTTCTAAAGTCGAGAAACGAACCAAAGCGGAAGCGTTGACCTTTCAAGCCGAACGGCAACTGCGCGAGGTAGCGCTTGACTTTGGCATGCAGTTTGCCAGCGGCCACCGCCGCCGCATCGAAAATTTGGTGCAAGAGTTGCGCGATACTCTGAAGCGAAATGACGATCGCGGCATTGACATGACGCAGGCCAATTTGCAGGATGCGTTGTACGACCTGAACCGTGAAGTGTACGAGTTTACTAAAGACGAAGAAGACGAGACTGACTTCTTTGGGTCGATTCGTCGCACGGTATCGGGCATTGGTGAACTGTTCTCGGATGACTACGACGACGACTTTTTCGACCGCGATCGCGACCCCTATGCAAACCGCGACCCGTACGCTCGTGACCCCTATGCAAACCGCGACCCCTACGCCCGTGACTCCTACGATCGCGACAACCGTGATACTTATGAGTCTTATCCTAAGAACCGTTATCCGGCAGATGAACCCCGGGGCGATTTACCGCGTAACAATCCTGCCCGCAGTAATCCACCGCGCAACGATCCCTACGGCGATCGCGACCCCTATCGCGACAACCGTTCCTCGCCACCCAATCGTCGTCCGCCATATGATGGTGGCTCAACTCGTTATGGGAATGCTAACGACGATGACTGGGACGACGATGATGATTGGTAGTTAGGTCATCGTCCGGCGAACGGATTGCCAGTCGGTGACCAGTTGAACGAGTCGTTCAATCGATCCTGTCTCAAAACCTGCTAAAACTTGAGAGACTCCGAGATCACCTCGCAATTTCCCTGACCGACGCGCCAAATTACTGTAGCTGTTTATAATTCCACTTCTGTTGCCTGTTGCCCATCGCTTCTAACCCATGCAAAACTTTCGGAACTATTACGATATTCTGGGAGTTCCCAGAGACGCTACCGTTGAAGAGATCAAGCGAGTTTACCGAAAGCTAGCGCGGCAGTATCACCCGGATATGAATCCGGGCGATAAGGCGGCAGAGGAAAAGTTTAAGGATGTGGGTGAGGCGTATGAGGTTCTCTCTGACCCAGGTAAGCGAGCGCAATACGACCAGTTCAGCCGCTTCTGGAAGCAGAGAGGTTTTCAGTCCTCTGCGACCCCTCGCGCTAAGACGTGGGGTGGACGAGCCGGCAGCCGCACTGCTAATACTGATGTTGATTTTAGTCAGTTTCCAGACTTCAACAGTTTTGTAGATCAGTTGCTCAACCGGGATGAAGACGGAGAAACGGCTGAACGGCGATCGGCACGCGATCCGTACCGGCCTGGCACAACCCGAACCGCCTATACCGTCTCGCGTCCGGGGCCTCGCAATGCCGAAGCCCGCTTAACGGTGCCGCTAGAGAAAGCCTATCAGGGTGGACGAGAGCGGATTCGTCTGGAAGATGGGCGATCGCTGGAAGTGAACATGCCTCCCGGTATGGTAAACGGCCAAAAAATTCGTCTGCGGGGGCAGGGAGTGTCTGGAGGTGACCTCTACCTCAAAATCGATGTGTCTCCCCATCCTTTCTTTCGCGTGGAAGGGTCGGATGTGTATTGCCAGGTGCCGTTAACGCCCAGTGAAGCGGTGCTAGGTGGGGCGATCGAAGTCCCGACTCTGGATGGCCTGGTGAAGATGATGATTCCGGCTGGCGTTCGCTCGGGGCAGAAGCTGCGGCTGGGCAGCAAAGGCTATCCGCTCGATGGCCGCAGAGGCGATCAAATTGTCGAAATTCAAGTGGTGATTCCCAGAGATATCACTCCCCAAGAGCGCGACATCTACGAGAAGTTGCGGCAAGTAGAAACGTTTAACCCTCGCGCGGGGTTGCCCGTGTAATTTCAACCGCAATCTTGCCATCAAACTCCGGAATGGGAGCGGCAACTTTAGTGAGCCGTACCTGTACCTGCTCCACGTTAGATGATGACAGCACGGTGTCTGCAATCGCCCCTGCGGCGGCTTCAATCAGGTTAAATTTACGAGTTTTTAACAGGTTCTGAATCGCTTTGACATCAGCCCGATAGTCGTGGGTATCTGCCAGGCGATCGCTAGCGATCGCCGCCGACAGATCCAGCCAGAGCGTCAAATCGACCTCAAACCATTGCCCTAACACCTGCTCTTCTGGCAATGCCCCGGTGTAGCCGTAGGCACGAATTCCATTGATTTGAATACAGTCCATATCAAGAGACCAGTGAGGAGGAACGTGCCGATCGCTAAGCTAAATCTCGGTGGGTGAAGGGTTTTGCATTGGTTCCAGAGTAAGTAGACACAACGTGACCGTTGCCCACAACACGATACTTGTAGGTGACTAGCCCTTCTAACCCAACCGGCCCACGCGGCGGCATTTTTTGGGTACTGATGCCGACTTCTGCCCCAAAGCCATAGCGGAAGCCGTCTGCAAAGCGGGTCGAGCAGTTGTGAAATACGCCAGCCGCATCCACCTGATTGATAAACGTTTCAGCCGTTTGCTGATTTTGGGTAACGATCGCCTCGGTGTGACGAGACCCGTAGGTATTGATGTGGGCGATCGCCTCTTCCAGCGAATCCACCGTTTTAATAGACAGAATCAAGTCGCTGTATTCCGTTGACCAGTCGGCCTCGGTGGCCGTAGCAATATCAATGAGTTCGCAGGTACGACGATCGCCCCGCAGTTCAACGGCGTGGGCGTGCAGCGCAACGGCCAAGGCTGGTAACACAGTGGCTGCAATGGTTTGATGCACCAGCAGCGTCTCAATGCTGTTACACGCCGAAGGATAGCCAACCTTGGCATCAGTGGCGATCGCTATTGCCTGGTCTAAATCAGCCGCCTGGTCAATATACAGATGACAAATGCCGTCGGCATGTCCCAACACTGGAATTCGGGTATTGTCTTGCACAAACCGGACAAAGGAATTGGAGCCTCTGGGGATAATTAAATCAACATACTGGTCTAACCGCAGCAGTTCCCGTGTCTCTTCGCGGGTGGTCAACAACTGCACCACGGCTGGGTCAACTCCAGCGCGGGACAAACCAGCATGGATGGCCTGAGTTAACGCCTCGCAGGAGCGGATCGCTTCTTTGCCGCCTTTGAGGATGACACCGTTTCCCGACTTGATCGCCAGGGTAGCAATTTGAACCAGCGCATCCGGTCGAGATTCAAAAATAACGCCCAATACACCCACCGGACAGGTGACTCGCTGCAACACCAGCCCTGCATCCAACTCGCGGTGAATCTGGGTTGCGCCCACTGGGTCAGGCAGCTTACCCACGTCTCGAACGCCTGCGATCGCTCCCTTTAACTTCGCCTCATCTAGCTTTAACCGCCCATATAACGGCCTGGCCAGTCCCTCTGCTAGCGCGGTTTCGCAATCTGCCTCGTTGGCGGCCAAAATCTGCGGTGCTGCGGCTTCAAGCGCCTGGGCGATCGCCTCGATCGCCTGGTTACGAGCCTCAGTTGAAAGAACGGCTAGCGCTCGGGCGGCTCCGCGAGTCTGTTGCGCCAGTGTGGTTAGGGAGGAAGAAGCAATTTGGGAAGCTGTCATAGTAGATCTGCAATGCCAACCTGGAAGCGCAGTTGGTTAAAGAACGATAACTCTATCCTAAACGGTTGCGGGGATGCCGTTAAAACGGCACATCATCGGCGCTGTCTTCACCCGCTTCCGCTTCACTCGGATCGGCAACAAACTCTGCTGCATTTGGATCAATTACTACCGGGTCTTCCATGCTGACGATTTGGCCGTTAAACATCTGTGCCAGACTTTTGGCAGCTCGTACCACTTCATCTTCGTCTTGCCATCCCATTGGTATGGCGGGCGATCGCTCCACGTCAGTGGATACTGTCGGTTGCATGCTCTCTCTGGCAGGGCCAGGGGTAGGACGCGGTGCAGACGCAATCGGCATCGGCGACGCATTGGAACTGCCGTTGTGTGGAGTCTGGAACGGCGGAGAGGGAGAGGCAGATGGAGCAGCAGGTGCTGCATTCGTAGACGGATAGGCAGAGGGCGACTCACTAACCGTCGTTGGCATACTCTCCGCTGCGATCACCTCCAAACTGACTTTGACCGGATGGTTGAAATAGGCTGCAAATGCCGCTTCAACGTTTGGCAGTCTGTCTTTAGCCATTTTGAACAACGGCTGCGACCTGGTGCCAATTCGCGCCTCTTTGCCGCTAAAAGACAATAAGTTGCATTGTTGCCGCAGCATAATCTGAGTCGAGTATGGCTGAACCAGGCTCAAGATCTCCTGCCATGTTTGCCCCAAATCGACCAACTGAGCGGCTGGACTCGCTTCGACTGGGCGATCGCTCGGTGCTGCTTTCCGTGGCGGCTCTGGGGGCAGGGG
>NZ_JADEWO010000141.1 GCF_015207605.1 Oculatella sp. LEGE 06141 | reverse complement strand
TTGACATACTCCCCCGTTTTGAAAACGGGGGATTCTAAGGATTCAAGCAGAGATTGCAGGCGGAGCCAGTCTTACATCTCCTAGTCCAACCGTTGATGTCCCAACGATTTTGATGTTTGTTGCAGCGTTCTCATCCCGGTCATTGACTGACTGACAAGATGGGCAACACCACTGACGCACAGAGAGTTCTAAGCTCTCCAAAACATGACCGCAGTTGGAGCAGGTTTTACTAGATGGGAACCACTGGTCAATGTATACCACCAGTTTCTCCTTCTTCTTGGCAACCCATTCCAGGATTTGCAAGAACTCTCCAAACGCCAGGTCTGATATCTTGCGTCCCCAGAGACGCTGCATCCCCTTAAGGTTCAACGTCTCAAAGCACAACACATCAAACTGATCGGTGAGTTGATGAGCCAACTTCCAGAACCAATCTCGTCTCTGATTAGCAATTTTTTCGTATTGCCTGCACAGATGCTTCCTAGCCTGCTCACGGCTCTTAGACCCCTTCTGTTTGCGGGATAAATTCTTGCAGGCTTTGCGGATGACATTGAGTTCCTGCCTGAAGAACTGGGGAGATTCAATTTTGAACCCTTCAGAGCAGGTGAGGAATGAACGCAAACCAAAATCGAATCCAGCGGCTCTACCCGACTCGAATTCAATGACTAGCTCTGCGCCATCATCCACCACAACCACCATGATTAACTCGCCTAAAGGAGTGCGTTTGATGGTCAGGGTTTTGACAATGCCCTCAATCTCTCTAGAGTTCCAAAATTGATAGATATGCTTCCCAATCTTGACTCTGTTGCCACCCAGAAACTTATAGCCTGCCTGCTTCAAGGTGAATGATTTGTACTTCTTGAGCTTCTTGAAGCCCGGTGGTTTGACTCCTTTTTTGTGGTGCTTGAAGAACAGTTGGTATGCCTTCTCAATCCGTTGGCAGATATCCTGCACAGCCTGAGAACCAACTAACTGCCAAAACGGGTTACGCTTCCGTAGCTTGGCGATATGAATCTGAAGCATTGCACAACTCAAATGCTTGCCCCACATCCGGTAGTACCTTTTGTGCAAAGCAATACAGTGGTTGTAGATTACCCCAGCAGCATTGATAGACCGCTTGAGGTATCTATTTCGCTTGTGTTTGTACAGCTTAAACTTCAGAGTCCTCATGCTAGAATCATAACACGACTGACGGCAGATTGACGGCATGAAAAAGCTAACGGTAAGATGCTCGGAGGATGAGTACGCATTGCTTCTCAAGCATTGCGAGAAAAAAGAACGCAGTCAGAATGACGTGATTCGAGAGTTGATTCGATCTTTGACTGCCAAATAAATTTGGCAGTTCGCTTATATCCCCCGGTTCAAAACACGGGGGCTTTACGCTTTATCACGTAA
>NZ_JADEWO010000003.1 GCF_015207605.1 Oculatella sp. LEGE 06141 | reverse complement strand
GTGATAAGCAAGATGTCATCGCCACCATCAAAAACCTGCACAAACGCGGCTTTGCCGAAGCAGGTGAATGGAGCAAAGCGATCGCCATCCCCTCCCCCAACGCCCACGACAGCCTGCCAACCATGCCCCCCGGCAGCGTCATGAGCATCTTAACCAAGTACCTGCATCAAGACGAAGGAAACGGTTAAAAAAGGGACAGGCGCAAACGCAAACCGCCTCCCAAATCCCCCAAATCTCCCCCAATTCCCTAACCCTGAGGAACTTTGAACCAAAACTGGCTCGGAAGTCCCCCAAAATTGGGGGATTTAGGGGGCTAATGCAGAGCGTCTAACACCCCTAAGGGCGTAGCATTCGGGGCAATACGTCCAGGTCTATTGCAGAGGCTATCTGCCGAATGCTACGCCCCTACAGGAGATTTACACCTCTGGTTCAATGCTGAGCGATCGCAACTGTTCCGCCAACCGACTGGCTTGCTGTTGTGCCTGTAGCGCGTCTTCTTCAGGGGTTAGCACCAATTGACCATCCGCTGTGAAATAACGAAGCTGCCCGTGATCAATACCGAGATATAAATTAAGGGTTTCACTCCACAGCAACCCTGCTTCATTTGGCGCAATTTCCTGATACCGCTGGCTCACTAAACGAAAGCCAGCAAACTCTAAATCGTCGGGAGAAAACCAAAAATATTCGTGAGTTCTAAACCGATCTTGATAGAGGTCTTTCTTTAAAGTTCGATCGACCCTAGCCGTAGCATCAGACAGCAATTCGATAATTAGAGGATGTTTGAAAAGTAGCAAATGTCCTGCATTCGCCCCCTAAATCCCCCAGAATTGGGGGACTTTGAACGAGAATCGGCTCGGAAGTCCCCCATCTTGGGGGATTTAGGGGGCGGTTCGAGTGACGTTCAGCACTTTTCAAACATCCTCTTAAATCCGGATATTTTCCATCTTCTTCCCACACCACCCAGGATTTACGAGGACGATTTTGAGTTTGCTTGACTAAAAAGAAATCTGACCCTCTAAAGTCGCGGTTTTTGAGCTGTTGACGACTAAAATAAACAGTGAGATTAGCACCAATAAAGAAATCTTGGCGATCGCGCCACAGCCAGGATAAACAGGCAACCAACAAGGCTAGCTGAGCATAATGCAGCGAACTTTCTATTTCTGGCTCATTACTTTCAACATCCGTGGCATCGGGCATCAAATCTGCCAATTGTTGTGCAGTTAACGCCATAGTTGGCTCCTTTCAAAGCCTTAAAGATATCCATGCTCTGTTAAAAATGATGGTGTAATCGAATCCGATCCATTAGATGCGATCATGTCCTCTAATTCAGACACCACCGATTCCGTGGAATTCGATCCTAAACGCAAGAATTTTTCCACATATTTGCCCAACACATCCCCCTCCAAATTCACCCGGCCACCCGGCTGCAAAAAGCGGAGATTCGTCTCGGCATAGGTCAGCGGAATCACCGCCACCTTGAACCACGTTCCAGTGGCATTACAGTCCGCCACCGTCAGGCTAATTCCATTAATAGCAATGCTGCCCTTCGGCACAATATAGCGAGACACCCGCGCATCCGGCACCGTAAAGCTCATTTCCCAGGCGTTTGCCGTTGACACCGACTCTTCCAGGTAGCCAATGCCGTCAATGTGCCCCGTCACAAAATGCCCGCCCAACTTGCTGCCCACCCGCAGCGACGGTTCCAGGTTGATATGGGCATTGCCCTCCATATAACCCAAACTGGTGCGATCGAGCGTTTCAGGAGACACCGCAGCCGTAAACCCATTCGACAAAATCGTCGTCACCGTCAAACAAATGCCATCCACCGCCACACTGTCACCAATTGCTAAATCTTGTAAAATTTTGGGGTCGCTACAGGCGATCTGTAACTGATCCTCACCCAGGGGATGAATCGTACCCAGCGCTTGAATAAGTCCGGTAAACACAGCGTCCTTCAGAAATTTGTTACGGTTTAAAGCGTTTCTACACAAATCGAAACAAAACATTTTTTCTTTGCCAAAGAGTGTATCTCTTCGTCAAAGTTTCAGAATTCACCCTAGGGATTCGAGGCAAGATCAGGGCATACTGGAATTCAGTAATACTGATATATGGTGACAGGCTGGCTGATTTGGATCTCGTTACCCGATCGGGGTAAAGCAGAACGCTACCAGAAAAATCTGACTGGTTCTCTAAACCCTCCGGTTGACTGGAACACAATTCACGGATCTGGTTTTAAGGTTTGAGTGTTAGACTATCTCGACATCACAGGTTCATTCAGTCCAGTCTATCTTTGCTCAACGTTTACCGCTCAACGGATTCTAGAGGCTAAGTCAATGATTGAAATGAAGGTCGCTGGAATTGCCCTGGATGCAGCAACTCGCAGCCCCATTGTGCTTCTGAGGGATTCTACTGATCGCCGCCAACTACCTATCTATATTGGCCAGGATCAGGCTAGGGCAATCATCGGTGCATTAGAAAACCAGACTCCGCCTCGTCCGCTCACACACGACCTGATGGTCAATCTCCTGGAAGAATGGGATATGGCTGTCGAACGGATTGTCATCCATTCATTACAAGACAACACTTTTTACGCCGTTTTGACGGTGCGCCAGGGTGAAGTAAAAAAAGAGATTGATGCTCGTCCGAGCGACGCGATCGCCATCGCCCTCCGGACTAGAAGCCCAATCTGGGTAATGGAAGAAGTCGTTGCAGACGCGTCTATTCCAGTCGATCGGGATGCAGACGAAGCCGAACGGCAGGCATTTAGAGACTTTGTTTCTAACATTCGCCCCGAAGACTTTAAGCTTGGCGGTCGCTACAAAAGCAGCAGTGGCGAAATGTAACCGTTTAGCGTGCAATATCGACGTTTCGGCCAAACTAACCTGCCTTTCTCTGCGTTTTCCTTAGGGACAATGCGCTATCTGTCCTCTGAGGAAAACGCGCACCATACGGTACAGCGTGCCGTCGAGTTAGGCATCAACCACTTAGAAACCGCCAGAGCCTATGGCAACAGCGAACATTATTTAGGGGCTGCCCTCAAAGCTGGGTTGCCCCTAACGCGCGATCGCCTCTACATCACCAGCAAAATTTCGCCCACTCCCCATGCAGACTCGTTCGATCGCGCCCTGGATCAATCCCTGCAAACCCTCGGCGTTGACTATCTGGACAGTCTAGCCATTCATGGCCTGAACACTGAAGAGCATTTAGCCTGGATCACCGCCGCCAACGGCTGTATGAGGGCAGCGCAACAAGCCGTTGCCGATGGCCGAGTCCGCCACATTGGGTTTTCGACCCATGCGCCGCTCAACCTTATTTTGCAGGCGATCGCCACCGACCAATTTGAGTTTGTCTGCCTTCATTACAACCTGTTCTTTCAGCGCAATGCCGCTGCCGTGGCACTCGCCCACACCAAAGACATGGGCATCTTCATTATTTCTCCTGCCGACAAAGGAGGAATGCTGTTTACGCCGCCCGATCGGCTCGTGGAGCTATGCCACCCTTTCTCACCCCTGGAGCTAAACTATCGCTTTTTGTTGAGCGATCGCCGCATCACCACGCTAAGCCTAGGAGCGGCCACGCCAGGTGAACTGGACTGGCCGCTAACCGTTGCCGACCGGGACGAGCCATTAACGGGTGAGGAACTAGCTGTTTTAGACCGCTTGCAAACCCACCAGATGCAAGCCTTGGGCACCGAGCGGTGTAGCCAGTGTTACGAGTGTCTTCCCTGCCCCGAAACCATCAACATTCCCGAAATTTTGCGCCTACGCAATCTGGCGATCGCCTACGACATGACGACGTTTGGTGAATACCGCTATCGGATGCTGGAAAATGCCGGACACTGGTTCCCCGGACGACGGGGCGATCGCTGTACAGATTGCGGCGACTGCCTGCCGCGCTGTCCCGAAACCCTCGATATTCCGGCTCTCTTACGAGATACCCATCAGCGCCTCAGCGGTTCCCCTCGCCGCCGCCTGTGGCAGTAGCACCCCCACCTCCACCTGTAAAAACACACTCCTTCGCAAGATGGATTGTGCGCCATTGCTTCAGCGGTATGGTTGCAAATTGACAGACTTCAGACTGTTTTCACACCATCCCCTCCAGGGGGATGTTACGCTAAATGGAATAAATGCGGGTTGAGACACCCCAGATTCCACAAGCTGCACGTTGAAGCAGACACAACAAAATTAAACAAGCATTAGATATTGAGGTGCAAAGCGTGGTTGCTACTCCTGAAAAGCTGCAAGATACTCAAACCCCAGCTTCTGGTACCGATCGGGTAGCGGTTCTGTTGATGGGATACGGTGAAGTCGAAAGCTATGACGACTTTGCAAATTATAACGAGCAAGCTTTGAACTTGCTCACCGCCAAGTTTGCGCCTGTCCCCACCTGGATTTATCCACCCCTTGCCAAATTGCTGGCCGTCTTCGACCTACACGAGTGGAGCCACCAGCACGACCATTTTATTTCACCGCATAATGCCATTTTCGAAAATCAGCGGGCAGGCATTGAAGCGCGACTGCAAGAAAAATGGGGCGATCGCATCCAGGTGTTTAAAGCGTTCAACTTCTGTGCGCCTTTCCTACCAGAGCAGGTGTTAACCGAAATTAAAGCTCAAAGCTTTGACAAATTGCTAATCTATCCGCTGCTGGTGGTCGATTCGATCTTTACCAGCGGCATCGCTGTAGAGCAGGTCAACAACGCCCTGGCCAAACTGGCAGACGGCAACGAGCATTGGGTAAAAGGAACGCGATATATCCCCTCTTTTTATAACGAGCCTGCCTATATTGACTTAATGGCACGCCTCGTCGAAGAGAAGATTGCCAGCGATTTGGCGGTCGCTCATTTGCCCTCCCAAACCGGAATTATTTTAATGAACCACGGTTGCCCCCACAAAGCAAAAGGGTTCACCTCCGGCATTGATGAGAGTCAGGCGCTATACGAGCGAGTGCGAGAGCGGTTAATTAACCGCTATCCCTTAATCTCGGTTGGCTGGCTAAACCACCAGACACCGCTAATTGAGTGGACGCAACCCAACGCTGACCTCGCAGCTAAAAACTTGATTGACCTGGGAGCAACAGCGCTCGTCTTTATGCCGATTGGGTTTGCCACCGAAAACCACGAAACGCTGCTAGATGTGGATCACATCATTCAAGGGCTGCGGAAAAAGCATCCTGAGGTGACCTATGCCCAACTGCCCTGCGTCAATGACCATCCTGATTTTCTGCAAATGGCCGCCGATTGGGCAGATGACCAAATTGCCGCCCTCCTATCCGAACAGGCACTGAGCGTCAACCCATCTCTGGCAGCAGTTCAAGCGCAGGCATATCACGACCATACTCACCACCACGATCATCACCATCATGATCACGATCATGGGCATCACCATCATCACTAAATGATGCAGATGCAATGAGTTCAACGTAAAAGCGATCGCTCCTCGTATGGAGCGATCGCTTTTGTTTAGCAGGTCGTTTGTGCAAACCAGGGTAGAAACCCCTTCCTGAGAGAATGCAGGATGGTTGCTACATTTCAACCACTACGACACACCTCTCAACTTCTGAGTGTTTTCCACCAAACTTTGAGCAAACTGGTCAAGTCGCTTCGACAGATTCTCGTCCAAAATCTTGCCGTCTTCATCAAACGCTTTCCAGGCTTGGCCGATCGCCACCTGCTCAGGAATCACCCAGGCATGAACCCACCGCATAATCACGCGCAAATCGTTGAGGGCATTGCTGTTCGATTGTCCCCCCAAAACGCTAATCACCCCAACGACCTTGCTAGACAGTTCCTCAAATCCCATCAGATCCAGGGCATTCTTCATTACACCGCTAACGCTGCCATGATATTCGGGAGTTGCCAAAATTAGCCCGTCTGCCTGCTTAACCGCCGTACTGAGCCGCGCCACATCGGGATAGTCGGAATAATCGTCTCCCCCATGACAAAAGGGAAGGTTCATAGTTCGCAAATCTAGAATTTCGGTTGAGGCACCCAGCGCTTCAACTCGCTGGATCGCTAATTCTAAAGCCTTCTGGCTATGTGAATCTGGGCGCAAACTGCCGCCAATTCCAACAATTTTAACCATTAGTCAGCTCCTACCTTAACAGTGATAAACAGTCCGAAAAGCCGTTATTAAATTCCAGGGTGGCAAAGTCTGCAACACGGGAGATGTCGTGACTCACCTGGCTTCATTACCTTGAATTCAGAGGGTTAAAAATTTTTATGAAGTTCTTTATAAACCCAGTATAGCAGTCAAAGCGTACTCGTAACGAGTATGCTTTACGAAACGACCCTGGCATCACCAGAGCGTCACTAGACTTGCCCAAACAGGGACCCCATCCAATCACAGCACCTTACACCGCATACCAGCACCCTTAGTTCAGCGTCATTTCGCCGTCATGACTGAGAGAGTTGAAGCTACACTAGGGTTAGAGAGGCTATCTGCGTCCTGACAGTTAGGCTCATACCCAGTGGGAACACTGCAAGAGAAGCTTAGTAAACAGGAGGTTGAGCTTAGCGCATGGGAAAAGGCAATTCACATATGAAGCGTTTCAACAAACGAGCAGATCATCAACTTTCTCACTCTGAAGAGAAGATCCCCTCTCAGCGGGAGAAGTCGCTGAGCAAAGGTTCCACCGTAGCGGCAGGAGCGATCACGGCCATTTGGATGGTATTGCAGAGTGTGATGGTGAGTCCGCCTGCCCTGGCACAGGCTACGGCTCGCGATCCAATTAGTTACAGCGACTTGCTGCAACGGATCGAAGAAGGGGAAGTTACACGGATTGAAATTGACCCCGTGCGCGGGATCGCAGAAGTGCAGTTAAGAAATCAGCCACGCGACCAGGTGACTCAGGAAGTTCCTTTGTTTGCTGGCGATCGCAACTCCGAGCTAATTGAAGCGGCTCGCACCAACAATGTTGACCTGGAAGTTCAGCCATCTGCCGATGGCGGGGCGATCGCGTGGTTAGTGACCCATGCCCTACTCGCCTTCCTGCTCATCATTGGCCTGCTGATGATTTTGCGCCGTTCCAGCAACGCTTCGGGACAGGCGATGAACTTTGGCAAATCCAAAGCTCGCTTCTCGATGGAATCTAAAACCGGCATCATGTTCGATGATGTGGCTGGCATTGAAGAAGCCAAAGAAGAATTGCAGGAAGTCGTCACCTTCCTTAAAAAGCCAGAGCGCTTCACTGCGGTGGGTGCCAAAATTCCCAAAGGGGTGCTGCTGATTGGCCCGCCCGGAACCGGGAAAACCCTTCTGGCCAAGGCGATCGCCGGAGAAGCAGGTGTCCCCTTCTTCAGCATCTCCGGTTCAGAGTTTGTGGAAATGTTTGTTGGGGTCGGTGCTTCCCGTGTGCGCGACCTGTTCAAGAAGGCGAAGGAGAATGCCCCCTGCATCATCTTCATTGATGAGATTGACGCAGTAGGACGGCAACGGGGTGCGGGGATTGGAGGTGGAAACGATGAGCGTGAGCAGACGCTTAACCAGCTTCTGACCGAGATGGACGGGTTTGAGGGCAACACAGGCATCATCATCATTGCGGCAACGAACCGTCCTGATGTGTTGGATTCTGCCCTGCTGCGTCCCGGTCGCTTTGACCGTCAGATTCAGGTAGACTTACCCGGCTTCAATGGTCGGTTGGGCATCCTCCAGGTTCATGCCCGGAACAAGAAGCTTGATCCAGATGTGTCTCTAGAAGCGATTGCCCGTCGCACGCCTGGTTTTTCTGGAGCCGAACTAGCCAACATGCTAAACGAAGCGGCCATTTTAACGGCTCGTCGCCGCAAAGATGCCGTTACGTTGCTCGAAATCGATGACGCGATCGATCGGGTGACAACCGGCATGGCAATGGCTCCGTTGATGGATAGCAAAAAGAAACGAATCATTGCTTACCATGAAGTTGGTCATGCCCTGTTAATGACCCTGCTGAAGAATTCCGATCCGCTCAACAAAGTCACGATTATTCCTCGTTCGGGCGGCATTGGCGGATTTGCTCAACAAACCTTTAACGAGGACATGATTGATAGCGGACTGTACACCCGCTCCTGGTTGCTCGATCGGATTACGATCGCCCTGGGGGGTCGTGCTGCCGAGGAAGAGGTATTTGGCGATGCCGAAATTACAGTGGGTGCCAGCAACGATATCCGTGTGGTGGCCGACCTTGCCAGAGAAATGGTGACTCGCTACGGCATGTCTGATTTGGGTCCTTTTGCCCTGGAAAGCGGCAGTAGTGAAGTCTTCCTGGGTCGAGACTTGATGTCGCGCACAGAATACTCTGAAGAAGTGGCGATGAAAGTCGATCAACAGGTGCGGACGATCGCCACTCGCTGCTATCAGGATGCGCGTCGTGTGGTGCGGGAAAACCGAGAACTGTTAGATCAGCTAGTCGATCTATTGCTGGAGCAAGAAACCATTGAAGGGGAGCAGTTCCGCAAGATCGTGGCCGAGAAGGTAACCCTACCCGAACAGCAACTCACGGCAAAAGCAAACTAAGTCCATCGCTCCATTTATCAAAAACCCCTCCTGCCTAGCAGGAGGGGTTTCTTGTTGACCTGAGTTAATGCTTTAACCGAGTCCGTCAATTACCGGATGGAAGTAGAAAGCTAATCCTAAAACCGCATAGGTCGCCAACAACAGCGTCCCTTCCAGCCAGTTAGATTTGCCATCCGAGCTAATTGAATTCGCAATCAGTACGGCAACGGCAACCGCCACCAGTTCAAACGGGTTGAAGTTGAGATCCATCGGTTGCCCCATTACCAAACCGGCCAGCACCAACACAGGCGCAACAAAGAGCGCAATTTGCAGACTGGAACCCACCGCAACCGAAACGGACAGATCCATTTTGTTCTTGATGGCAACCACCACAGCGGTGGTGTGTTCTGCCGCGTTGCCAATAATGGGCAGCAGGATCACCCCGGTAAACAGCTCAGTTAAACCCAACTGCTTGGTGGCCGCTTCTAAGGAACCCACCAAAAACTCGGATTCGATCGCCACCAATACTGTAGCTGCCAGCAACACTCCCACCCAGAGCCACAAGTTTGGCTTCTCAGCGGAGTGACTTTCTGCTTCACCAATTACACCAGGTTCGTCCGACTCCAGGCCAGCCACCCCCACATCGTAAAGATAACTGTGGGTTTTCATGGAGAAAAGCAAGGTCAGGCCATAAACCAGAATTAGCACGATCGCAACCGAACTGGATAACCGTTGCAGCGTCAGTTCATCGATGCCGCTAGACGTAAAGCCAACCGCTGTGGGCACCAGCATGGCAATCACAGCCAGGTTCATGGATGAGGCGTTGACCCGCGCCAGTAGGGGTTGAAACTCTTGCTCTTTATAGCGCAGTCCACCCAACAGCATCGATAACCCCATCACCAGCAACAGGTTACCAATAATTGACCCGGTGATACTGGCTTTCACCACGTCAACCAGCCCTGCCTGAAGGGCAATAAAAGCAATGATCAGTTCCGTCGCATTGCCAAAGGTGGCGTTGAGCAGCCCACCCAGAGACGGGCCAGCCACCACAGCAATTTCTTCAGTGGCCGTTCCCATCCAGGCCGCCAAAGGGACGATCGCCAGCGCTGCCACAATAAAGAGAACGAGCGCATCCCATTCCAGGAAATGCCCCAGGATAGAAACGGGGACAAACACCAGCAAAACTGTGAAGATTAAATTTTTAATCGACATGCAAATTCCTACGACTTTTTCCAAGCCAAGCAGTTAGGTGAAGCGGTTCAAACAATGCCAAGGGCAAGCCCTAACCGTAGCAGTGTACCCGAAGTGATTATTCTTCAGCACAATTATGAAGCGTTGAGCGGTTTTCAATGTCCCTGACAGCATCTACACCCCTGGATGCACCTTACATCGCTCAAATCAGTTGTTCGTATCTGAGCATTGCTACAGAGGCAAATCTATTACGGCACGTCTGCAACTCAACGTAAATGTTTGCCATCATCAATCCTGAGACTTACCCCGTCTTCGTTACAGTTATTTACAATAAGAACAACGTATTGAATGAATGAAGCGATTTCACGAATGGCTGCTGAACCGTTAACAAAGCTGGCATATCAATCTTTTCAGCAAGGTAAGTCTTATTTCGGCCTTGCCCACAAAACGATTAGTACTCAGCTCTTACAGCTATTGTCTCCGCCCAAACTAGAAAAAACCGCTCCCATCCCAACCGATCTGTTGTTTTACATTCAGAAACGGCTGAACGATTTGCAAGAGGTAGACTGGCAGGACGCTGAGCGAGGCGTATATCCTACCAGTTTGCTGTTTGATAATCCCTGGGAAGACTTTTTCCGGTTTTACCCGACGCTGTGGCTGGACATGCCCCACATCTGGAAACGAGCCAACGAAAAACGCTACCAGGACTTCTCACCCACGGTTCAAACCGAAGGTTATCCCAGTTACTACATCCAGAACTTTCACCATCAAACCGATGGGTATTTGAGCGATGAGTCTGCCAATCTTTATGATTTGCAGGTCGAGATTTTGTTTAATGGTTCTGCCGATGCGATGCGGCGACGGGTTCTGGCTCCGCTGAAGCAGGGATTAACCGAGTTTGAACCGATCGCCCCTCACCAGGTAAAAGTGCTAGATGTGGCCTGTGGCACGGGTCGCACGTTGCGGATGCTCCGGGGAGGCTTGCCCCAAGCGTCATTATTTGGGGTCGATCTATCGCCTGCATATCTGCGGAAGGCAAACCAGGTTCTTTCCGAGATTCCGGGGGAGTTACCCCAACTGATTCAGGCGAACGCGGAAGAACTGCCCTATCTCGACAACTATTTCCACGGGATTACCTGTGTCTTCCTGTTCCATGAATTGCCTGCCGCAGTCCGTCAGCATGTGATTAACGAATGCTATCGGGTCGTCAAACCGGGTGGCACATTTATTATTTGTGATTCGGTGCAGATGAGCGAATCGCCTGAACTGGCTCCAGCCATGGAAAATTTCGCCCGTATGTTCCATGAACCTTACTATCGGAACTACATCAACGACGACATGAGCGATCGCCTGGAAAAGGCAGGCTTTACGACCGTCACCACCGAAACCCACTTCATGAGTAAGTACTGGATCGCCCGTAAAGCAGCATAATCCTGTGATGACGGTGCTTAACCTGGCTTACAGCAGTTTTCAATCGAGTGAGCCACAGTCTCGCCAAGATGGGTGTGGGGTGTAGGGGCGAAGCATTCGAATCAGGATGGCTGGAACAACCGGGACATGTCTACCGAATGCTTCGCCCCTACCGAGACGTAAAAGTTACTTTTCAAACACCCTTTAAGACACCGTTTACACATATCAGTTTAGACAGCCAGTTTAGACGGTCAGTTCAAACGGTCTAGGGGCTATAGATATGGCTGCGATCGCGACGCTTTCTATTCCTCTTGAGATTTCTGCAATTGCCACAAATAGGGTTTGCCATCCTTTTTCAGGACGGGCACCATTTGATAGTTCAACCTGTTCTTTAACCGGGCTTTGAGTTGATTGGAGGGAGTCAGGGCATAGACTGTGCCCACATCATCAAACGGCTTGAGCGCTCCGGGCTGAGTCACCAGCCGAAAACGAACGTCACTATCAGTTAGATAGCTGAACGACAACATGCCGATTGGGTTACTGTCACTGATTAACAGGGGGCGATCGGCCTTATTCACAATGTCTGCCGCTCTGGGATAGTGGGAAGACTTGGGTAGGCTTTTGTTCCACCACACTTCAGCCTGGGCACTGTTAACGCAGGAAATGATGCCAGCTACAATCATTCCGACCAGCACCACCCGACACAGCTTTTGCCACCAGGCACCGACCCGAACGGCATAATAGGCAAACCCATACGCCAGAGCCAGTTGAATTCCTAAATAAAACGGAATTAGATAACGCACCTGCATCGATCGCATTCCGCCCAAAGCCAGGTCGGGAACCGCCAGGGCGAAGAAGTTAACCCCCATCAACGCCACCACCATCAGCCAGGTTCGCCTTGGGGCATGGCGACAAAGGGCAAATAGAGCGATCGCCACCACCAAAACCAACACAAAATTAAACGAGCCGAGCTGTAGGTCAAGAAAGACACGGTTGATATCCAAAAACCAGCCGTCTATTAAGCGAGAGAGGGATTGTTTTCGGGTTAAAAAGTCGGTTGTCGTTTGAATTTGGCGCATACTGGTAGCAACCACCACCACCCACGGCATAAAGGCCAGCGCCCCCAGGCCAGATGCCAGCAAATAGCGCAACACTGTACGGGTTGGCCGTAGCTTTTCGATGACCAGAACATACAGGGCATGGGCGATCGCCACCAGGGCAAACAGCAAATGGGTGTACAGCCCCAAGGCCACCGCGACCCCATAGGCTATCCAACTCCGACGAGTTTTAGTTCGCATCGCCCACAGCAACGTTGCACTCGACAGCAGCACCATGACCGTCCACAAACTATACTGTCGCGCCTCCTGAGCATACAGCACATGCAACGGCGAGATGGCAAAGAGACTAACCGCCACCCACTTCACCGCAGGCGCTGCGAACAGTTCGCGGCAAAGCCAATATAAACACGGAAAGGCCAGCAGACTAAACAGAGCCGAAAGGGTTCTCACCGTGGCGACGGAACTGCCAAAGGCTTGCATCCAAAACCGCAGTAGCAGAAAGTAAAGCGGCGCGTGTTCGGCATTGCCCTTTAACGCCTGAAGCGTATCTCCCCAATCTTTATCCGGGCTGAGATGTTGATAGGCTTGCAAATCGGCCACCGTCACTTCTTGACCGTTAAAAATTTGCCTGACCAATTCTCGCTGGGTATGGCCTGAGCTTCGCAACGAGGTATAAACCTCATCGACCCAGTACACTTTGCGATCGATGTTGACAAAGCGGAAGAAGATGCCCAAAACGAGCAAGACAACGACAGCATAGCTGAGCCATGATTGCCGCGATCGCAGCCTCTTTTGCCTTTCTAATCCACCCAGTTTGTCTCTCACACCAACCATTGCTTAGCTCTAAGGCGAAAGTCTTCAAAAGTCTACAGGAAGACTTTCATTGACGCAAAAGAACACGGTAGCAGACTGACCCAGTTTTGGGCAGTGAAGGTTGCCAGTCCCTAGTGGTGGTCAATCAGGCGATCGCCATCTCGTTGAAATATGATGCCCCAACCTGGGCACACAGGCCCTATGATTTAACGTCTAGCGTCCACAACCCTCATTAGTTAACCTGAACTGAGTGGTTCATCCGTCTGGCTTTCTCCTGGGGCGGGTTTCTGCAAAACTAAATTGGCTGATTTTGCTGCTGCTATGCTGGTCAAACGTTGGCACCTACTGTTTATCCCTGCAACCGATACCGTTCCCAAACGGCACCTGATCTTTTGGTTTAGTCTGAGCCTCACCTTTGCTGCTGTGTTTGGCATTATGGGGTTACAGCAAGCCTTTAGTGACACTTATGTTGTTCAAGATGACGCGCGGCAACATGTGTTTTGGATGCAGCGATTCCTTGACCCGACGCTGTTTCCCAATGATTTGATTGCCGATTATTTTCAGTCGATCGCCCCATCTGGATATCGCGCCATCTATGGCTTGGCCGCCAGTATTGGCATTAACCCAATGCTGTTCAACAAACTGCTGCCCATCTTGCTGACGCTAGCCACTACAGTCTTCTGCTTTGGCCTCTGCCTAGAACTGCTGGCTGTTCCGTTTGCCGGGTTTGTCGGCAGTTTGCTGCTCAACCAAAATCTTTGGCTGCATGATGATGTGGTGTCGGGAACAGCCAGGGGGTTTATGTACCCCATCTTTCTGGCGTTTCTGTACTTTCTGCTGCGGCGTGAAGCGAAACCCTTCCTCTGGAAATCGTTGATTCCCTGCCTGGTGACGATCGCACTCCAGGGGTTGTTTTATCCACACTATGTATTCATCATGTCGGGAACCCTGATTCTACGGCTGCTAGTGTGGAATGGCAGGCTACAACTGTCGTCCGATCGCCGCGACTATCTGCTGTGCATCCTTGGTCTGGCGGTGGCCTGTGGCGTCATGCTGCCCTATGCCCTTGACGTTTCAGAGTATGGGGGGCCGCTCTCAGTGTCTCTGGCTAGAACCATGCCGGAATTTTATAAAGGTGGGCGATCGGATTTTTTTGATCCAGATGTCTGGCAGTTTTGGCTCAGCGGCAAGCGCAGTGGCGCGTTAATTTGGGTGATGCCGCTTTGCCTTGTTGCGCCAGCGTTACTACTGGCAGAATTAAAGTGGCGCGATCGCTTTCCGCTAATTGGGCGATCGCGCCATTTGGTTGTGCTGGTGCAGGTAGAACTCGTCTCGCTGGCTATGTTTTTCGCGGCTCATGCGGTTCTGTTTCGCCTCTATTTACCGGCTCGCTACTCGCAAAATAGTCTAATTATTTTGACCGCTCTGGCCGCTGCGGTTGCTGTTCCCGTTGGGCTGGATGCTCTGTTTCGTTGGGCAGAACAGCCGCAACTGTCCAGAACACGGCTGCGTCGAAGTAGCGCGATCGCCGCTGCTATTTTGCTCAGTGCCCTGCTGCTGTTGTCGCCGATCGCCTATCAATTTCCCAATACGCGCTACAAATCGGGCGATTTTCCAGGGCTATACCGCTTTTTTGCCAACCAGCCCAAGGATACGCTGATTGCAGCCCTCAGTTCCGAAGCTGATGACATTCCTAGTTTTGCCCAGCGATCGGTACTCGTCACCCGGGAACATTCGGTGCCCTATCAAATGGGGTACTACGGTCAACTCCGGCAGCGCATCACCGAGCAACTTCAGGCAGAATACAGCCCGGATCTGGCAGAAGTGCAGCGCTTTATTCAAGCCTACGGCATCGATTTTTGGCTCATTGACCGGGCTTACCTCCGCACCCCGGCTCCGCGCAAAGGCGGCGATCGCCTGCTCAACGAATGGGTACGGCAGTTCCAGCCCGTTTACGATCAGGCTGTCCAGTCGGTTGCCCGGGGAAACACACCCGCCTTAACTCGTCTGGTCGATCGCTGCACCCGCTTCAAAAACAAAAAGCTGGTTGTGCTCAATACTTCCTGCATTATGGAGGCGAGTGCCAAGCAAGCGGATAAGGCCGACCAGGAATCGTGAATGGTTCAACGTTCGTAGCCCTACTTGTAATTAGCCAAGCCGTAATTAGCCCCTAAGCGTGCAACCCGATTGCTGCTCCTATGCTCCATAAGCTGCTCCATCGTTCTACGTCCCAATCCTTCCGGGCAACCTGGCTTTGGTTTGGGCTGAGCCTGATTGTTCCCATTTACTTTGGAATAGCCTATCTTCAGGAGGCATTTAGTGCGCCCTACCTGGTGCAGGATGACGTACGGCAACATGTGGTTTGGTTTCAACGCTGGGTTGATCCGGAGCTGTTTCAAAATGATTTGATTGCCGATTATTTTCAGGCGATCGCCCCTCCTGGCTTTAAAGCTCTTTACGTGGGTATGGCACGGCTGGGAATTGAACCATTGTTGCTGGCTAAACTATTGCCACCAGTCATAGGAGTGCTGGCAGCCGTCTTTGCCTTTGGGGTAACGCTGCAACTTTTTGCCGTTCCGGCTGGCGCGTTCGTTTCCTCGCTCATCTTGACGCAAAGCCTGTGGCTGGGAAGCGATCTGGTTTCAGCAACCTCCAGAGCCTTTCCGGTTGTACTGCTGCTGGCCTTTCTCTATTTTTTGTTAAACCGTGAGGCCAAGCCGTTTATCTGGACATCGCTGATTCCCTGTTTGCTGGCGATCGCCCTGCAAGGCTTGTTTTATCCGATTCTGCTGCCCGTTGAAGGGGGCGTATTGACGCTAAGGCTGGTACGGTGGGAACACCAGCGCTTGCGGCGATCGCCAGACCGCAGAGACGACCTGTTTTGGCTAACCGGGTTAGCCGTAGCGCTGGGCACACTGGCGATCGCTCATCCCAACCTGGGCGAACTGGGGCCAACGGTAACGGCGGCGCAAATGGTGTGGATGCCAGAATTTCAGGCGGACGGACGGGGAGCCTTCTTCAATGTCCCCTTTTGGCAGCGCTGGCTTGTGAGCAATCGAGGGATTTCTCCACCGTTCTACCCAACGACGATCTGGTTAAGCCTGCTGCTACCGACCTTAATCAAACGCCGCTTTCCTCTGACCCAACACCTATCTCAGGAAATCAAAGTTCTGGTTGAACTGCTAATACCCTCGGTGGTGCTGTTTACGCTGGCGCACCTGCTGTTGCTGCGGCTCTATTTTCCCAGTCGCCATACCCAGCACAGCCTGCGAGTGGTAATGGCGCTTGCCGCTGGAATAGTAGCCACTATTCTGCTGGAAACCGGCAGACGATGGCTGTTACGCCAGCGTTGGCATCGGCTCAGGTGGTGGCAATATGGTGCGATCGCCGCTGTTGGGCTATTTGCGATCGCTTCGGTGGTGGTACCGGGGATACCGCTTGTCTTCCACAGTGGACATGTGCTGGTGCAAGGCCAGGTGCCCGAACTATACGAATTTCTTGCCAACCAACCTAAAACGATTCGCGTGGCATCGTTGGCCTCAGAGGCCGAAAATTTAGCCGTCTTTAGCCAGCGATCGGTCTTAACCGCACGGGAATATGCCCTGCCGTTTCATCTGGGTTATTACAACCGCATTCGCTTACGGACGGTAGATTTGCTGCGAGCGCACTATAGTCCTGATCTAAGTGAACTCCAGCAGTTTATCCAAACCTATACCATTGACTTCATCCTGCTGCAACGGGGCGCGTTTCGACCCGATTACGTCGCCAACAATAGCTGGCTGATGCAATATCAACCCGAAGCAAATCAGGCGATCGAGCGGCTAAACCAACCCGAAAGACCTGCCCTGGCTCGACTAATCAACCAATGTTCTGTATTAAACGTCAACAACCTGGTGTTACTAGAAGCAAACTGCATTACAGGAGCGCAACCGCAATGAAGAGACCCTTTCGTTTCAGTTTAGGACTCATGGGCGGACTCACAGGAGCATGGTTCCTGCCGCTGTCCGGTTCCCCCCTCCACCTGGCCGCTCCTGACCATCTGGCACAAGCTCAATCCAGCACTCAGGCGGCAGAAGCCCAACTGAGCCTGGGGCTACAGTCCATTCAACAAGGACAACTGAATGAGGCGATCGCTGCATTTCAGCGAGCAACAGAGCTGAACCCTCAATTGGCTCCAGCCTATTACAACCTGGGGCTGGCTCTGCGCCAGCAAGGACAACTGCAACCCGCTGCCACTGCTTTCTACCAGGCGACCCAGGTGGAACCCGGATTTGCGCTGGCTTATGCCAACCTGGGAGCTGCACTGCTAGAAGGAGATAATTACGAACAGGCTAACGACTATTTGCAGCGGGCGGTCGAGCTAGACCCAAACCTGGGGTTAGCGCACTACAACCTGGGGTTGGTGCAGCGCCAACGAGGTCAGCTAGAAGCGGCGATCGCGCACTTTCAACGAGCCATACAGCTCAGCCCCAGCGCACCTGAGCCAGCATTCCATCTGGGTCAGGTGTATTTACAGCAACAGCAAGTTGACCAGGCCAGAACCGCCTTTCAACGGGCAGTAACCATCAGCCCCAATTATCCAGAAGCACAGTATGGCCTTGGCTCGATCTTGCTCGACCAGGACGATTTAGACGCTGCCCTGGCGGCCTTCCGGCGGGCTGCCGAAGGCAATCCCAACTATCCCAATGCCTACTACGGAGCAGGGTTAGTATTTATGCGTCAAGGTAACTACACCGAAGCGCAGCGTGTGTTAACCAACGCCAGAGACTTATTTACAGCACAGGGAAACATCCAATGGGCCGAGAGTGCGGCTCAACTGTTGCAACAGGCTCAACGTTCCGCCACTCCCCGCTAGAAGCGACAGGGCTTTGGCACCCATTGCCCTACGGCAGCTCGTTTAGGGGGGCAGCAATGGTTTTACTCAAATAATGTTCGATCTGATTATCTTTGTTGCGGTAGGTTTTAACGTAGTTTTGGTTGATATACTTCCGCAGCGGGTCGTAGGCTTTGATCCTATTAATGTATTTTGCCAGAACAATTTGCTCAGGTTGATAGGTTTGTAAAACGGTGAGCAGATCGTCGAAGGTTAACGCCCCAGAATTGAATCGCTTCCTCGACATCACAGCGATTTCTGGCGGTACAGGAAGTCCAGCCGCGAAGGCATATACCGGGCGATCGGTCAGAACCCAGTGGGTTTGATGCCGATACTGCCCTACCAGTTCAGCAACCCGGCGATCGTCTATCGGCACATCATTAATGGGGCGCGTTAATCGATCGGGCGTTCCCACCACCGTTAGAATAACGAACACCCCCACCAAGCCAGAGAAACCGAGTTTGCTCATCTGTTTCCAGGATTGATGCAAGCGCCAGCTTTTTTGCCTAAAAAAGGGCACCGCGATCGCAATAGCATAGGCCGACAACCACACCAGCGGCACCGATAAAAATAAATAATGGTGATACCACACCGGGTTGTGCGTTGCCAGCAACAAAAAGGCGATCGTAAACCAGGCAATTGGCAAGAGTCCTTCGCGCTGGCGTAGCACACCAGCAGCGATCCCCCCCAGTACTCCTAACCAGACATAGTTTGCATCCTGACCTAAAAGCGTGAGCAAATAGCGCAAATCTGCATAGTTTTGAACGACGACTTTTGCCCGTTCGCCGAAATGAATTTGCACAATCTGCTCTGGATAAAACGAGTTCAGCACCAGTCCCACCAGCCCATAGGTAATAGAAATACTGAATATCCATAGCAGAATAGGCTGAATCAAATCGCTTGATTTGACACTTGTTTTTCCACTTAATTCATCACCTGATGCTGCTCGATATAGAAACCCATTAGAACTGCCGAGATATAAAACAAAAATCGGAACAAAAAAGGCGGTAATCAACTTAATGTGCAGCGATAAAGCTAGCAAAACCGCTGACATTATTAGAAACCTCCTGTCCCTTCTTTGCTGGTAAAGAATCAGAAGATACAAAGAAAGTAATGCCACCGAAAGAGAGGGCAATCCAATCATCACCGACACACTAAGCCGGATATATAACCAGGAGATAACTAACAAGAACGTGCTAACCCGTGCCGGAGTTTTACCAAGCGTAACAACAATGATTTGGTAAAAACTCCACAGCAACACTATTGAAAATAGGACAACCAATAAACGGCCAGAAAAGACAGACTGCCCAACGAGGTTAAACCATCCAGCAAGCAACACGGTGAATAGCGGCGGCTGATCATTCCAGATTTCGGTATACAGCGAAAACCCCTGGGAATACAGCAGAGCTTTCATCAAATTGATGCCTTCATCGGTATCAAATTCTAAGATTTGATAGGCATGAGTTAGCAGTAATGCAATACAGGCAAATCCAATCGCCGCCAGAGCATACGGTAAATTTGCTTTCAGCCAACGCATGATAGTTGAGTCAAAACTAAGAGGATGAAACAAATCAAACAGCATCCAACATCGTTGATGATAGTTGCTCAAACCGTTCAACGATCTCCTGGCAGGTTTACGATCCAGGTTCCTTCAAGCTGGCAACATCTGCAACCGCTCGACCACAGCTACTATTTGCCCTTGTACCGTCTCGTCCACCGATTTGGTATATTCACGGTTCTGGACACGGCTCTGGAACATGGCTCTGGAATACGGCTCTGGAAACAGTGTATTCAATTCAGAATCGGCTGAGGCTCACGTCAAAACTAACGCACCCTGCCCCACAACCACCTCACCAATAGCCCAAGCGGCGATCGCCTGCGCCTCGAACCACTGAATTGTCTGTTCCACCTGGGAGGGCGGCACCAGTACCACAAATCCAATCCCCATATTGAAGGTATTAAACATGTCCTCGGTGCTAACGGCACCCGTTTTCGCCAGCCAATCAAACAGCGGCGGCACCGTCCACCGACTCGTCTCAACCTGAATCGATTGATCGGCTCCTAAACAGCGAGGTAAATTTTCGGGCAGGCCACCGCCCGTAATATGCGCCATGCTGTGAAACTCTAACCCGGATTGACGAGCCGCAAGCACCGGCTTGACGTAAATCTGAGTGGGCGTTAGCAACTCGTCTCCGATCGTTTTACCCGACAAAAAATCAAAGGTATCGTCCAGGCGCACCCCTGCAACCTCCAGAATTTTTCGCACCAGGCTAAAGCCGTTACTGTGAACTCCCTGGCTGGCTAATCCGATCGCCACATCGCCCACCTGCACCTGCGACCCATCCAGGATATGTTGCTTTTCCACAATGCCCACCGAGAAACCAGCTAAATCATATTCCCCAGGCTGATAGAAACCAGGCATCTCAGCCGTTTCGCCTCCCAGCAAGGCACACCCGGCCAGTTGGCATCCTTGCGTAATTCCAGCCACCACCTGAGTTAACTGCTCCGGGTTCAACTGCCCGGTTGCCAGATAATCCAGAAAGAAGAGCGGCTCAGCACCGCTCGTCAGCACGTCGTTAACGCACATAGCGACCAGATCAATTCCAACCGTATCGTGGCGATCGCACTGCTGGGCTAACTTTAACTTGGTGCCAACCCCATCCGTCCCCGAAACCAGAACCGGTTCACGATACCCGCCTGGGATCTGAAACAGCCCGCTAAAGCCACCCAAACCACCCAACACCTCCGGGCGACGGGTACTCTCCACCATGCTGCGAATTTGACGTACAAACGCACGCCCCGCCTCCACATCCACCCCAGCTTCTCGATAATCCATAGAACGGCACCTGCGTTGGGAATTGCAGGATGTATTCTACTTGGCAGCGAGGCGGAATGGGGAGTAGGCTGCCGAGAACGATCGAAACCAGACTCTCCATCCAGGAAAAACTAGCAAGGTTTAACCAAACTCAATGCCGCTGCCCTGTAACAATGTAGGCCACTCGCTGACCAATATTAGTAGCGTGGTCTGCCATTCGCTCTAAGTAGCGAATCACAAGCACCAACAGCACAATAGGCTCAATTGGCCCAACTACATTAGTTTGCCGCGCCAGCAAATCGTAAAGCAGCTCATAATCCGAATCAACCGCATCGTCTTTCACCTTGATATCTAACCCCGATTGGGCATCCAGGTTAGAAAGAGAAGCCAGACTCATTGCCACCATTGCCCGACAGCGATCGAGCATGGTCTGCACTTGATCCATGCAGTCATGGGTTGGATAAGGAAATAGCTTGATGGCAATTTCGCCCAGATCCTCAGCATAGTCACCAATTCGTTCCAGGTCACGCACTAGCTGCATCAGGGCACTGAGCAACCGCAAATCCTGCGTTACGGGAGCCTGTAGCGCCATTAAATTCACACAGTCCAGCTCTACTTGACGATAAAACTGATCGATTTGCTTATCTTGAATGGCAATTTGCTCAGCCGCGTCCAAATCTCGCTCAAATAGAGCCTTTCGAGCCAGCCAGCATGAATTTTCGACCAGTGCCCCCATTCGCAACACATCTCGCTGAAGGCGTCTAATCTGACGTTCGAACTGAATTCGAGTCGGTTTTGAATCGTCCGATGGAATACTATCACCAACCACGATTGTGCCCCTGTACCTCAGCGTTACTTGTAATCTGTGGCCTGTAATCTGTAGAGATTTTGCATCTTGGCTTCAGTATAACGAGACTGAATCAGCAACCCGGAAAAACACCAAATCTCAGGGATTTTATCGCCATCTCTTAGCCAGGAACACGGTCAATTAGTTTTTCTGCCCATTAGTTTTCCTAACGTAGGGTGTGAGCAGACGAACCGACATCGCCCAAATGAAAGATGATTCAACGAGCTATCTCTACCGATACCACCGATACCGTGGACTAACACGTGGATCAATACGTGGACTCACCCCCAAATTTTGCAAAAACCGCAATTTCGGTGCGCTATTCGCCTCATTGTGTTACATCATGTAAAAAGGCATTCCAGAATGAACTGATTTGTTTGACATTGGTGAAATTAACGTATGCCTGCCTCCTCTAAGAGCATGGTGGCGTTTTAAACCCTCGCTTACACGTTTAGGAGTGTTGTAATTATGGCCTTATCAGATACTCAAATCTTTGTAGCGCTTGTTGTTGCCCTGATTCCAGGTGTAATGGCTTTCCGGCTAGCTACAGAACTTTATAAGTAAGTCAAGCCTCTGGCTCGCTTTGTCGAATAAACGTTTGCCGTAATTTTGCAGAGAGCCTGCCGTGAGGTCAGTGTTAGGACGATTGAGGCGATCGCCGCTTCAAGCGCCCAGCTCAGACCTCACAGCAACGTTAGTTTAGGCTCTCTGCTTATTTTGATTGCAACGTCCAAAAACAGCAGCTAACGTTGTTTTTCTAGAGAAACTCTTAAAGAGAAGTAAAAATCGGGTGTATCTAACCATTTTTGGGTACAACTAGTGAGAAATGCTGCCCAGTCTTTGGGTTTGTAGCGCTGGTTTCCCACTCAGCAACGGCTCGTCATGCTAGGGATCTTACTCATCAGGCTCCCTACTGCTAAAACAAGATTATAGTACAAATGAATGCACTTAAACACTCCAGCCAGCCCTCCCCAACCGTTGAACAACCCAAGCGCCGAGTCGTTCTTCGACCTCGTGTTCGCAAGCGCTGGCAAGCGCACCAAGTTGCAGCTGCCGAAGTTGGCGTAAAAGTGGCGGTGAATTGTGTCTTAGCTTTGGTCGCGGGTGTAACCCTCATTCGGCTTGTTCCTTACAATTTGGCGCAACACGACAAACTGCAAGAACTGGAAGGTGAAGTAGCCACTTTAGACTCGCGGGTCAAGCTTCTCCAGGCAGACTTCAACCGCCAGTTTGATCCCCAACAGGCAAAAAGCGTGATGCAAGAACAAAGCGCCCGTGTTGATCCCCAACAGCGTCGCGTTATGTGGCTGCGGCCAACGGCACCCACACTCGATTCTGGTGTGCCGTCAACCTCCACCCATCCTTAGTTTTATTATCCATCCACCGTCTGAAGTACACTTCTCAGACCAGTCAGGGAAAACTAGTTAGTATCTTAATCACCTTGGTGCGTCGCATCACGCTCGTTAGCTCTCGTTGCTTCCAGAGCGCACCGCTTTGCCCCCCAGTGCTGCCATAGGGCAGTTCCAAAGCTTGTTGCATTGCACCATTGGATTTTACGTTGTCCACTTGCGTGGGTTCCCTCTGGTCATGTCAATTCAAAAATTTCCGCTGGAAAAAATCAAAAAGGTCAGGCAATACATCCAGATGATGCTGACTCTGCCTAGCACCGAGCCATCGGTTCAAGCTCAGGAGGGAACAGCAGCAGAGGAGCCTCCGGAACCAGAATCGCTGGATGACTTAAGCGGAATTTTTGCCCACGGGAGTGTCCCACAAGCGGAGGTTGTGCCCGCAACCCGTCAGGCAAGCGAATGGTTTGTTAGCACCGTTAACCCCGGAGCAGCGCTACTTAAACTGCCTGGGTTAACGCTCAAGCCACACTATCGCCTGGTTAGCTACCTGTATCGTACCCAGCAGGACGGAATTGGCCTGGTTTGGGCAGTGCCTGAAGCCTTTGGCGTTATGGCTCATCTCGAAAAAGCATTGGAAACTAGCGGCAGTTTGTCAAAGCCACCTCAACCCGCCGGGGCACTCAAGTACTTTATGGAGGCCATTGAGGGCGATCGCTCTCCGGCTTCCTTTGTCATTGCGTCTGTTTTGCGGCGAGAACTGCAAGAATTTGGTGCCCTGGGTCAACGCCGCACCTGGAGCCACCACCATCTTATTGATACGGTTCCTGCCCAACTTCAGTGGCAGTGGCGAGCCGACCCGCCTAAAGATCTGTCTCCCAAGGTTAAAGTATCCGAGAGTCTGGCGATCGTTGAATTCTTCACCTGCCGCTCTACTCCTCCCCTGACGCTATTTCGCCATGTGGATCAATACTCAGCAGCCCACTATCAGCCCAACAGCATCGATAAAAGCATCGCTGTAGCGAAGCCCTGAGGGTTGCAGTAATATTCAGCAGGATGGCGGAAGAAGCAACCCGCTTCGTTGCGTCATTCGACACCAGATGATGGTAGTTTGAAGGTCGATCGCAGCAAAATGCTGCGACCCAAGCCAGCAGTAGATGCCGTTCTGTTGCCCCTCTCGACAGAACCACAGAGGCTTCTGCTGACAATGGCCGTGCAGCCCCAGTGGTGTAACCCAATCGTCACTTATTCTTTGAGAAAACTAATATTCTGCCGGAAGAATGACCCCGAACACGGATGAACAAGGCAAAATTGTTTCGCAAGCTGATGGCTAAAGATTGGAAGCAATGAACATTGACTACGTTCACTTCTATGTAGAAGATGCACCATTGTGGCGACATTGGTTTATTCACACGCTTGGGTTTCGGCACCTTGCCAGCAGCACGAATAGCCATACGCAGACAGAAGCCATTGGAGTGGGAGAAATTCGCTTCCTGCTCTCTTCACCCTTAAACCAGGCAAGTCCCATTGCCCACTATTTAGCGTTGCATCCTCCGGGCATCGCAGACATTGCGTTTCAGGTGTTGAACCTGGAGGCGATGGTGGCGCAGGCGGCAGCAGCAGGTGCGACAGTTCGTTGCCCCATCCAATATCAAATCCATTCCCAGGGGTGGAACCGCTGGGCACAGGTATCTGGCTGGGGCGATCTGAGCCATACGCTGGTAGAAAGGCGGCGATCGATCGCTCCAATCCCCTTAGCCATTGAAAACGACCGTGAGAACCGAGATCGGCACCCGCTCAGCACGCTGAACTGGGATGGGCTGTTGCCTGCCGCTGATTCGCACCCAGTCGCTTCGTGGACGGGGATCGATCATCTGGTCTTGAATGTTCCGGTTGGAGAGTTGGGACGGGCAATCGCCTGGTACGAGACGGCATTTGGCTTTCAGCGGCAGCAAGCTTTTTCAATTCATACTGGCCGTTCAGGACTGCATAGCCAGGTGTTGGTTCATCCAGACGGCAATGCCCAACTGCCGATCAACGAACCCGCCTCTACCGGTTCTCAAATTCAAGAGTTTTTGGATCTGAACCGAGGTGCAGGGATTCAACACATCGCGCTGCAAACGGTGGATATTGTGCAGGCGATCGCCCAGCTACGACAGATGGGTATGGCGTTTCTCCATGTTCCGGTGACGTACTACGAACAGCTCAAACAGCGTCCTGGGTTTCCGCTCTCGGTGCAGGCGTGGGAAGCGATCGCAGCACAGCAAATCCTGGTGGATTGGCAACCCGAACTACCGCAGGCAACCCTACTGCAAACGTTTACCCAGCCTATTTTTGATCAACCAACGTTTTTCTTTGAATTCATTGAACGGCAGACTTACCAAATCAACGATCGCTGCGGTCAAGCCCAGGGATTTGGAGAAGGAAACTTTCGGGCATTGTTTGAAGCAATGGAACGAGAGCAGATGAAACGCGGCAGCTTGAATTAAGTTTTTTGATGCAAGGGCTAGACAGTAGAGCCAATATGATGGTACAAGTGTTCTAGGGCACACCCTATGTATTTAATCGTATATTTTTATGGAACGCCTAACTGAAGTCCAGCAGCAACTTTACGACTGGCTGGTTGATTACATCCGGCAAAACCAGCATTCTCCATCCATTCGGCAAATGATGAAAGCGATGGGCTTGAAGTCCCCCGCCCCAATCCAAAGTCGATTGGAGCATTTACGCGCAAAGGGATACATCGATTGGACCGAGGGAAAAGCCCGCACCATTCGGCTTCTGAAAGCACTGGTGCAGGGTGTGCCCATCAAGGGTGAGGTATTTGCGGGTGAAGTGCATGAACCTGCAACCACAGACACCGAATATCTCAGCATCTCTGGTTTACCGCTTCAGGTTCAAGACTATGCGCTACGGGTGAATGGAGATAGCATGATCGATGCGATGATCGCCGATGGCGACTACGCGATTATGCGACCCGTACAAGAACCCGATCGCCTCAAGAATGGCTTGATAGTAGCGGCCAGGGTGGATGGCTACGGCAACACCCTGAAGTATTTCTACCGTGAACAGGATCAAGTTACCCTGAAACCAGCCAACTCTAATTACAAACCCATTGAGGTGAAAGCAGAGGATGTCCTTATTCAAGGAATTCTAGTGGGCGTATGGCGAGACTACGCTGGTCGATAGCCCGTCCGCACAACCCAACCGTTCGGCCATCAGTTAGACGAACCCATCCATAAATTAATTGCTCCAGGAACCAGGCTCAATCATTAATTTGAGTCTGGTTTTTCAGTGCTTGAACGTTCAACTATCTGCAACCACCGTTCTGTGACGATCTCACCCGCTCGATGCAGTCCGCTCGGATGGGGATGGGTCAGAAATGTGACAGCACTATGGCAAGATGACTGAATGCAATCATGCGTGAGGCGCTATGCAACTGGTGGATTGGCTGATTGTCCTGCTGTACCTGGTGTTTTCAATGGCGGTAGGGCTATACCTGTCTCGCAAAGGCTCAAACAGCCTGGTGGACTTTTTTGTGTCTGGGCGATCGCTTCCCTGGTGGCTCGCAGGAACCAGCATGGCCGCAACCACCTTCTCCATCGATACGCCTCTCTACATTGCTGGCGTGGTCGGTAGTCGCGGCATTGCTGGCAACTGGGAGTGGTGGAGTTTTGGCATCACCCACTTGATCATGATTTATATCTTCGCCAAAATGTGGCGACGCTCAGAAATTGTGACCGATGCCGAGCTAACCGAAATGCGATACGGCGGACGGATGGCAGCGGTGCTGCGTGGTACAAAAGCGTTTCTGTTTGCCGTACCCATCAACTGCATCGGCATCGGTTATGCCATGCTGGCCATGACAAAAGCGATCGACGCTCTCGAAATTTGGCAAAGCCTGGGAATGACACCGGGCGACAACCTCAAGATCTGGAGCGTGATTGGCGTGAGCGTTCTTGTCCTCGGCTATGCTGGCGTTTCGGGGCTGTGGGGCGTGGTTGCAACCGATTTCTTTCAGTTTGTGCTGGCGCTGGTGGGGGCGTTCCTGGTGGCTTTTGTTGCTGTGGGTCACATGGGCGGCATGGGTACATTGCTGCAACAGGCGCAGCAGTCCACCGAAATTGATGTGCTGTCGTTCATCCCGTTTACGATCGGCGTAGACGGGGCTTGGCTGCGCTGGAGCGATACGGCTGGCATTACAGCCACCACTTTTGCCGCCTACGCAATGGTGCAATGGTGGTCGTTTCGGCGGAGCGATGGGGGCGGCGAATTTATTCAACGCTTAGCCGCAACCAAAAGTGAAGCGGAAGCGGAGAAGGCAGCCTGGTGCTTCAACATCCTCAATTACGTAATTCGTACCTGGCCCTGGATTGTGGTTGCCCTGGCGGCGATCGCCCTCTATCCCGACCTAGACGATCGAGAGCTAGGTTATCCCAGGCTAATGCTCGATTTTCTGCCGCCTGCCGCATTGGGTCTAGTGGTGGCATCGCTGTTAGCCGCCTTTATGAGTACGGTCTCAACCTTGATCAATTGGGGAGCGTCTTACCTGACCCTTGATCTCTACAACCGCTTCTTCAGACCTAATGCCACACAAGCAGAGTTAGTATCGGCGGGTCGGGGAGCCTCTGTTCTTGTAACCGCACTGGGGGCGATCGCCGCGTTTTTTGCCGAAGATGTCACAACAGTGTTTCAGTTAGTGATTGCCATTGGCACTGGCCCAGGGTTGGTCCTAATTTTGCGCTGGTTTTGGTGGCGAATCAATGCGGCGGCTGAAATGGCTGCAATGCTCAGTGGTTTTATCATTGGCCTCAGCACCAGTATCGCTCCAGCCCTACGCATTGACGATTTTGGCCTGCGCCTCACAGTCACCTCTGCCATTACCGCCGCTGTGTGGCTTACCGTGATGTTTCTCACACCACCTGAAACAGACGAAACACTGGACGCATTTTATACTAAAGTCCGACCGGGAGGACTCGGCTGGGCAAAGCAGCGGGCACGTACTGGCCTGGCACCTGCACAGGACTTAAAAACCGATTTGTTGCGCGTCCTGGCAGCAATATTGCTGCTGTTTGGTGCCATGTTTGCCATTGGTGGCTTCCTGTTATTGCAACCCACGACTGGCTGGGTTGCCCTCATCACGGCTGTAGTGGGGTGGATGTGGTTACGACAATTGGGGCGATCGCAAACCCTGACCATGCTACGGCCAGGACTGGACATAGAGGATGACCCATCCTAGTAACGAACGCAATCGTGCAGGTGGATCAAGCGGCAACAACCAACGATGCAATCCAAACCGCTTAGGATAGAAAAGAGCCAGAGATTAATTCCTTTTTCTTGCATTTATGTCAATTTTTCGCCAATACATTGCCCCGTTCTTGATTGTGCTGGTGTTTCTGGTGGCGCTGGTCGCAGTGAGCGCACGCATTTTTCTGCCCTCTGATATGGTGGCACCTGCCCCAATTGAGGAGCTGGAACCGAAAGCTAATTACCCCGATGGCTCCGCGATCGCCACCCAACCCTCTGCCCCGGTTGATGGTTCAGTTGGAGTACCCGACACGGTTGTAACCGCTTAACCAGACGCAGCCGATCCAGAAGTGGGAGCACCAGAGTTATTGATTCCGGGATATCGACTGCGCGGCGGATCAGGGTTAGACCGGGCGCTGCTGGTTCAGTTTATGCAGCGCACCTATCAAGAGCTATATGGCGATCGTGCCTTAGCCCATCTGGCGCAAACGGTTGACCAGTACCTATCCGCCGAAACCCCATTGTGGTGGGTAGAGCCAGACCAAAACAGCGGCGATCGCCTTCAGCGGCGGTCACCGATTGGCTGTTTGTGGATCGGTACAGCGATTGATCAAGTTGAGGGCGATCGCCATGCCCATATCTTTTTGCTATATGTCAATCCAGCACATCGGCGGCAAGGAGTGGGGGCGGCGCTCATGCACTGTGCCGAAACCTGGGCAAAGCAGCGAGGCGATCGCCAACTGGGACTACAGGTATTTTGTTCAAATCGACCCGCTTTGAAGCTATACACCAAACTGGGATACCAACCGCAGTCGCTATGGATGACCAAACCGCTGATTTAAGCTCTTGACTGGGGCGATCGCGTTACCGTTTCGTTCCAAACCCTTTAGCGCTGCGTCTGCCAGCAGGCTTGACGGGTATGGGTTCCGGTTCGTTTTTCGCAAACTGATGCCCGCAACTTTGGCAGCGATATTTTGGCTTGCCGCTACGCCGCCCGTTTTTGCGTACCTTAGCAGACGTACACTTCGGGCAAACGTCTGTTTCTAACGGTGCCGGGTTGGGTGGGGGCGCAGCGGGTTCTGTCTGCCCATGCAACCCAGATTCAAGCGTGTGCGCTACCGATTCCAGGTAGTGACCCACCGAGCCAAACCAGTGGGCAACGGGATCGCTTAGCGGCTCATTTGTTGCGGCTGAATCTGCTGAATCTATAGCCGTTGGTGATAGCAACTCTGGTTCAGGAGCGGTGTTCTCGGACTCTGCCCCTGTCTCTTCGCGATCGCCTGCGCTCCTATGCTCCAGCGGTTCGTGCAGATCGTTAACCAGTACGTCCACACTGGGAACGACCCAGTTAGGGTCGGGTTGGGGAATCTTGGGCGGCGGCATCACCAGCGGCTGCGGTGCAGGATAGGTTGCCTGTTCAGCCTGATCGGTTAATTTGCTGATGCGATCGCCAATGCTTTCTGGAAGGACATAAATGATGGGTAGCGTAGTCGGCTGGGACACAGCCGCACGAATCAAAGCTTCCGCATGAGCCGATGGGTCAACCGATGGCTCCGGATCGGCCAGCGGCTGAGACGTGTTCTCCTGAGCAATGGGCACCCACGGTATAGACCTGACCGGGGTTGGCTCGGTCAGATGTTGATATCGACGTGCATCCCAAATAGGAGGCACAAAGCGAATGGAGCGAGCCATCCGCCGATAGGGTTCAAGGTGATCTACCACGGTTCCGAATGTCCTATGCTTAGGTGAAAGATTGGCATACCAGCCGATTGCGAAGCGCTTCCCGTCTGAGTTTCAGGCACTTGTGTGCTGTAATATAACAAACCGGACTTGGGCTATAGGCGAACTGTGTCTGGATTTTAGTATTCTTAATAGTTGGACAAACTACTTAGAACGTCTATCCATTCTGCAAAAGCCGATAGAACGACAACGCTATATCTGGAAGCATCTACCCCATTCACAACAGCCGTTGGTTCTTGCTAGCGATCGCCATCTCAGCCAAGTTCCAGCTAAATTTTAGGGAAAGCAGATAGTAAAGTCACCACTATCAGGTACGCTACTAATAGCGGTGGTTACGTACAACGGTCAACCTTCAAATGGCGTTATGGCTGATTCTGCAAACCGTTCAATCAACTCCAGTTCTAAAGATCAACATCATCCCCAGTGGAGCGACGATCGCCAAACGTTGAATAGCCTCCTGAACAGCGAACCAACCGACTTTAACCTGGCCGAGTTGGCACGTTTGCGGGTGCGGTACTGTGGCTTTCCGGGGGCAAGGGATATTCAGACCGACCTGGACAAGATCCTGAGCCAGTGGCAGCTCACAGAAGACGCTCTGTTCACAAAAACTCGGGAAATCCACCAAACCATTCAGGTTTACAAAGGCCGAGGCAGACGGCAACGCGAAGACTGGAGTTAGCGAGTTTCAAAGCCGTTAGCATGACCGGAGTTGGGCTAGCAGCAACACCATTTCATCGATCGCCTGTCGCACCTCACGCACGGGTTGTTCAAACTGGTTCACCAGAATGCTAAACACCAGCGGTGAATAGTGAGTTGGCTGCAAGTAACCCGACAAAGCTGCAACTCCGCTCATGGCTCCCGTTTTTCCATGCAGATTACCCTGAACGGGCGTGTCAACAAACCGATTGCGGAGCGTGCCGCTGATGCCTGCGATCGCCAACGAGTCTCGATAGATGGCCGCATTGGGACTATCCGACATCACTTGTAGCGTCTGGACAACGGCCTCTGGACTCACCAAGTTATGGCGTGATAGTCCCGAACCATCGACCAGTGCATAGCTCGCAGCATCCACACCTAGCGTCGTTAGCGTGTCTTCTAACGTCATAAGGCTGGCGTTCAGGGTCGATGAATCAGCCGTTGCTGTCCCTAACTGCCGCAATAGCGCTTCTGCATAAAGATTATTGCTGTCCTGGTTGGCGTCTACTAACACCGTTGCCAGCGGAGGAGAGTCGATCGCTGCAACCTCGCGGCTGGGTATTTGGTCGGTCTCTGCCTCTAGCTGTATCTGAGCCACATCAATTCCTACGGCAACCAGTGCCCGCCGAACGTGCTGAGCGAAATGGTGAATGGGGTTGGGAACGGCAACCGATACAGAGTCAGGTTCAGAACCCGTCTGGAGTTGCCCGAATACGCGCAACACAGGCTGCGTCCCACCGCGAGACATTTCAACCCACTCGGAACTCGGTGGCTCTACCGTAATGGATTGGTTGTCCACTCGCCAGTCGAGCGCTGCGGTTGGGTCGTCCCAAACCAGACGCAACGGCTGACCTACGGCCTGCGGCACCAACCTGAAGCCGATCGCATTTTCATTCACGATCAGGCTGGTGACCGGCGCACCATATCCGGCCTGCACATCTTCCCATTCCCAGTTGGGATGGATGGCATCCCCTCGAAAGTAGCGATGATCGAGGATCAACCGATCGATGTGCGTGATGCCGCGATCGCGTAGCTGCCGTGCTAGATGCTGTAGCTCAAGATCGGTAATGCTCGGATCGCCCCGTCCCAGCAGGTGTAGCACCGTCAAACCAGATGGCTGATCTACAGCATAAATCGACGTGCGAATTTGAAATGAAGCGCCCAGACGAGTCAGCACTGCTGCGGTTGTTAACAGTTTCACCGTCGAGGCTGGAATAAAGTAGCGATCGCCTTCGCGGCTGTAGAGCGTTTCTCGTAGCGACAAGGGTGCTGCTGTTTGGATAAAGATTCCCCATCGAGCGCGTTGAAACGCCGGACGATTGGCGATCGCCTCAATCGAGCGGCTCAACTCGCTGGCACAAATAGGTTCAGCGGGATCTGATTGTGCCCGAACCAATCCAGACAGCCCCACCCACTGCACACCGACCAGCAATGCCCCCAGCACCAGCCCGGATCTCAAATTTTTTCCTCTAGGGGCTTACAAAAATCGCTCACCCCTGTCTTGAGGACATAGATGACTACAGGAGTCGCCAGCAACGGCGGAATCGTTGTTTCCGCGGCCAGCAGTTTAATGGCTTGCGTCATTGAGCCTGCCGCTAAAGCATCCTTCATTCCGGTTTGGCACAGAAAATAGCGCCAGCGTTTCGCTAACCCATCGAGCCACTGATCAGAGCGGTCGGGTTCTTGTCCTGCTTGAAGCGCCAGGGCGATCGCAGCATCTTCAATATCGCCCTCACAGTCTTCGATCATATCCAGCGCTTTCAGGGCTGCTGCATTGTCCGCCAGCTCAGTTCGATACTGCTCAATCTCATCTAGAGTCACTCTGATCATGTCGCCAATTTGGTACCCATCGGGTGGTATTGATAACAGTTTTCATTCAGTATCTCCAGGTTCAGGGATACTAAATGTCAGCTTTGGAACCTCTGCCCTTTACTCTATTGAAACTTAACCATATCTCTGACTCGGTTGCATGAAAGATTAGGGTCTCTGTTTTAGCTCTTGCCAGTCGTATTCAGCTTGCTGCATTTGACGCACCATCTCCTTACTGCGGCGAATATAGGCTGCAAACAGCAAAATGGTAAACCCAATAACGAGTAAGCCCAGGATGCTGCCCGCAAACGAGTCATATAAGCCGTGTAAAATAGCGGCGATCGCCACACCAATCAGAAGAATAGCCCATTGCCGGGAAGGGTTGATTGCCGCCAGCCCAATGAAATACCCGACAATGCCCGCCAAAATGGCATGAAATAGCGGTAGTGAGACAAACCGAATGGTGTTTGCCACCACAAATGCCCCCAGGCCAATCTCGCCACGGGTTAAGCCCAGCGCGTACAGCAACGAGTAGGTAACGCCTTCAGCGATCGCAAAACCCAACCCAGACATCGCACCATAAAAGGCCGACGTTAGCGGATCGTGGAGCTTACCCAACCGGAGCAAAAACAAATAGACAGGCAAAGCTTTACACAGTTCTTCTAAAACACCGACCCCCAGCACAAAGCCGAACATACGAAAAATAAATCCGCCTCGGGTTGCACCATACAGCACTCGAAACGGCGGCACCTGCTGCAACATCAGCAATAGAGGAATACCAATAAATACGGTAAATAGAATGCACTTCAGGGTATCTTGCCAGGAAAATTGGCGAGGCTTAATCAAATGGTGCAGCACAACGCCCCAAATGCAGGCATAGTAAATGCCCAACAGCCATGCTGCCTGTGCCAAACTAGCCCAGTCTGAAACGAGATCCACCAGCAACGGAAAGAGCGCAAAAAATAGCAGCAGTTTGACCGTAGCGTTTTGATACAGCTCGCGACCCAGGACATCTTGATACGGAAAAACAGTAGCCAGGCGAAAGGAACGCAACGTCACCCAAAAGGCAGCAGACTCTGATTTAGAGTTCACCCCTGCGTCCTCATTGGCGATCGCTATCAGGTTGGCATCTTGCCCCGGAACAAACTCTTGATACCACGTCGCCGTATCTTCTCCGGTGCGTTGAGCATACACCTTAACTCGCTGAATAGTTTGAGGTTGAAGGCGGCTAATCTGCTGATGCAGAAATTGGATAAACGCCTGTTGCTCAAGCGGACGGGCTGATACCAGCAAAATCTTCAGGCAGTTTTCCCGCAGCAGCAGTTTGGCCTCCACTCCCCGTGGCTGTAGGCTGCGGTTGAGTAATGTGGCGATCGCACCAGGATCTCCCTGCCGAGCAAGTTCAAACAAATCAGGCTGAGCCATATGCGGATGGATGACCCTGGCGTTGCACGTTCATTCGGTTGCAGTCTACTTAGAATAATCTACGAATGCGTAGGGCTATGCGGTACTAAGAGTCCCGATTTAAGACCACCGAAGCCTGAATTTCCTCTGGTTGGGAGGCGTTGGGGGGTGTCCAGTAGAGCGCATCCAGCGTCACGGAGGTGGCCTCAGCCGGAATGGTAAAGTTGCTGCGAAAGGGAACTGTTTGCCTGGGGTTGAGTGTCGAGAAGTTGATGCGATCGATTCGCTCGGTCAACAATTCTGGGTTTTCAGCCGAGGCACCGTTGTAAGACACATTCAGCGCCTCAATCGTCTGATTTGTATGGTTCGTAACGCAACCAATGATGTAAGCTTCCTCTGAGCCTTCGCTACCCTGGCTAAACTGCACATTCGTTAATTCAACGGGTTGAGACTCCGCCGTTGCTGCCGCACCGCGACAGGAAATATCCGATGATACGGTGATGGTTGTGGTTGGAGCCGCCGTTGCCACGGTGGGTGCCTGGTTAACTCGTTGCTCTGCTGTAGACAAATTTCCGCGATAGGCTGTCAGGCGTTGTTGCGCGGTGCCATACTCTGGACTCGCTTCCGGCACCGTCTCTAATAGTGCGATCGCTTGCTGCCACTGGCTCGCCACTAACGTCCAGTCGTCCACCGACTGAGCCGCCTGAGCCAGCGTTGTGGCGTTGGTGGCTCTCTCAGCAGCGACATCCAGAGCTTCCGATGGCGGAACGTTGGGTGTAGAGGTGTCTGGGGCATTCGCCGCTGCAACGGGGACAGGGGATTGTTCAACGGGCGGAGCGATCGCTTCTGGTGAGTCCTCAGGGATCGGTTCGATTGGCCGAGGGTTGATTAACTCCATCCACAGAGCCGAACCAATCAACACAGCAATCCAGCCCCCCAGCACCAGCAAGGCTAGCAACAACCCAAAGGGAAACCGCTTGCGCTCCGATCGAGTCGAGACTGGCTCGACAACTGGCTCCTCAACAGTGGGATCGAGAGAGTCTGTCCGTTCAACGTCATTATTCAAACCATCCGGGGCTGATGCAGTTGAAATAACCCCACCCTCGAGATGATTACCGGAAAGAGGTTCATTTTCATACTCAGCAGACAGCGAGTAATCAGAGTCATCCCGGTAGTGGTTTGAGGAATCATCCAGGTCAAAAAACTCGACAGAAACGGGGTCGGAGTCTAGCTCATTCGGTTCGTCAACCACAAACTCGCGAGCCGCATGACCAACAGGCACATCTGCTGCGTCCCCGCCTGAATCAGACCAGGCCTCAACCGGGGGCGGCACGACTTCAGCTTCCGGTGAGCCTGCCGCTGGGTTTGGCTCGATGGCCGAAAATGTTCTGTAATCGTCTAACAGCGTTGGCTGTTCCAAATCAATCGCCCCGGCAGGCTCCTCAACAGGCGACTCAGCGGTTAACGAATGCACCGATTCAGATTCGGGAGGCACCCCTACCGCAGATGTATCGTCGGGCGACCAGGCTGCATCCGTTGGCGTAGTCAGTTCAGCTTCAAGCGGGTCAGGCTCTAAGGTCTGCTCGATGTCAGGGGGTTCAGTAACGGGCGGTTCAGTAACGGGCGGTTCAGACGAAGCATTCCAGTCATCGCGATCGCCCTCAACAACACTCTCAGCGGAGTATGGTGCGGATAGTTCATCTGTTAGATTGGGCAACGGCTCGGCAGGCCGTTCTCCAGACGGTATCGGTGCTTCTAAATCGAAGTCATCCCATTCTGAAGCAGGGGCGATCGCCTCAGCCGATGGCTCAGAGGGTAACGACGGAGAAGATAAAGACGGCTCTGGCGGTTGCTCGATCAGGGTCTCAAGCGAATTGATTTCATCCTCATCAATGGTGCGATCCGAAGCCTGGTAGTCTGGATAAGTATTGTCCTGAATGATCGTTTCGGGAGTTGGCTCAGCTTCTAAGGGGGCGGTGGGTGGAGACACTGCAACATCGCTGCTGCCCACCCCGTCTGTAAACGGCGCAATTTCTAATGCCTCCATCCAGCTTGGCTCAGTTGCTCCTGTTTGATGAGCCACAATGTCTACCGTCCGAACAAATTGAGGTCGCAGGTTATTAATGCCGTTTCGAACAAATGTTGTGAGAACTTGACGATTGGGCACCTGATCGGCTGCAAGCGCCACCTGGAGCCGATCGCCTTGCCGTGCAACCGTAGCCACCATGCCCCTTGGCTGGAGCGAACGATTCATCAGTGTGGCGATCGCTTGGGGATCACCTTGCCTTGCCAGTTCCAGAAGATTCGGCTGAGTCATAACTGGTTTATATCTTCAATCGTTTCGATTAACTTTTGCTTTACAATCTTGGCAACGGCTTGACCCGATCCCGCCCGATGATGGCTTGGTTTTAGCCTGTAGTCTTTAGCCTTATTCTCCAGCCTATGAGTATTGGATATCTTGCCCTCGTTCTCCATGCCCACCTGCCCTTTGTTCGACATCCAGAAAGCGACTATGTTTTAGAAGAAGAGTGGTTGTTTGAGGCAATAACCGAAACATATATCCCACTGCTCCAGGTCTTTGAGGGATTAAAACGGGACGGGGTTGACTTCAAAATAACCATGAGCATGACACCGCCGTTGGTGTCAATGCTGCGAGACCCATTGCTGCAAGAACGCTACGATGCTCACCTTGCCACATTAGAAGAATTGGCAGAGATGGAGGCTGAGCGCAATGTCCATAATGGACATCTTCGTTACCTAGCAGAATACTATGCCAATGAGTTTAACAATGTACGCAATTTATGGGAGCGATATAACGGCGATTTAATCACCGCATTCAAACAATTTCTGGACAGTAATAATCTCGAAATTATCACCTGCGGCGCTACTCATGGCTATCTGCCCTTAATGAAAATGTACCCGCAGGCCGTGTGGGCACAAATTAAGGTAGCCTGCGAACATTACGAAGAAAGTTTTGGCCGTCCACCGAAAGGCATCTGGTTACCCGAATGTGCCTACTTTGAGGGACTGGAGCGTATGCTGGCCGATGCCGGGTTGCGCTATTTCTTAACCGATGGGCATGGTATTCTCTACGCTCGCCCGCGTCCTCGCTTTGGAACGTATGCGCCTATTTTTACAGAAGCAGGGGTCGCCGCCTTCGGACGAGATCACGAGTCGTCGCAGCAGGTTTGGTCGTCTGAAGTGGGCTATCCCGGTGCATCCGAGTATCGAGAATTCTATCGAGATTTGGGCTGGGATGCTGAATACGAATACATCAAGCCTTACATCATGCCCAACGGACAGCGCAAAAACACGGGCATCAAGTACCACAAGATTACGGCGAAGGGCATTGGCCTGAGCGACAAAACCTGGTACGACCCCTACTGGGCCCGCGAAAAAGCGGCAGAGCACGCCAGCAATTTTATGTTCAACCGGGAACGGCAAGTCGAACATTTGCACGGCATTATGCAGCGTCCCCCGGTGATCGTTTCGCCCTATGATGCCGAGTTGTTTGGGCACTGGTGGTACGAAGGCCCCTGGTTTATCGACTACCTGTTCCGCAAAACCTGGTTTGACCAGCACACCTACGACATGACGCATCTGGCAGATTATCTGCAAATGCATCCGACCCAGCAGGTCTGTCGGCCTTCTCAGTCTAGCTGGGGCTTCCGGGGCTTCCACGAATATTGGCTCAACGAAACCAACGCCTGGATTTACCCGCATCTGCACAAAGCAGCAGAACGGATGATTTCTCTGGCCAGTCGTGAACCAGCAGATGAGTTGGAGTGGCGGGCTTTGAATCAAGCGGCGAGAGAACTGTTGCTGGCTCAGTCGTCTGATTGGGCATTTATTATGCGGACGGGCACTATGGTGCCCTATGCGGTTCGCCGGACGCGATCGCACCTGATGCGTTTCAACAAACTCTGGGAAGACCTGCTGCAAGACAAGGTCGATTCCGGTTGGTTAGAGAAAGTAGAGGCGATCGACAATATCTTCCCCGAAATTAACTATCGGGTCTATCGACCGCTGTAAGCCGAACCGCCAGATTGGGAGAACTCCTGTGGATCGCCCAACCTGGCGGAAATAGCGTTTAAAGGCGAGTTGGCAAAGGGAGGCGCTAAGCAAATGCGATCGCCTATCCAACTTTCTGGCAATGATGTTTGCCTGAATGAGAAGCATGATGGAGATATGCATCTCATCAGAGCCCTATGAAACCTTCCACTTCTCCATCCGGGATAGATGTCATTCGGCCAGCGGCAACGTTGATTGCCATCCTGGCGACTTTAACGGTCAATGCTTTATCCAACATTAATCCACCGTCCATTGGCGAGATTGCCAACACAGTTCTTGGTGGTGTGCAAATTACGCCAGCTAACTATGCCTTTGCCATCTGGGGACTGATTTATTTAGGGCTAATTGCCTACGGCATTTACCAACTGCTTCCAGCACAGCGCCACAACGCCACATTGCATCGGGTCGGCTATTGGCTGATTTTGGCTTGTCTCGCTCAAATTGCCTGGGTTTCCCTCTTCACTCGGCAACAATTTTGGCTCTCGGTGTTAGCCATGCTGGTCATCTTAGGGTCACTAATTGGCGCTTACCTGCACCTCAGAACAGGACTGGGGCGATCGCGACAAGAAAGGTGGTTGGCGCACATTCCCTTTAGCATCTATTTAGGCTGGATTGCCGTTGCCACAATTGTTAACGTTGCCTCCGCTCTTTACGATTCTGGTTGGAACGGCGGCATGAGTCCCGACGTTTGGACGATCATTATGTTAGTGGTCGGAGTGATCGTGGCCGCGATTGTGATCCTGCAACGGGCTGATATCGCTTTTACGCTGGTGTTTGTCTGGGCTTACGTGGCGATCGCCGTTCGGCAGGCCACCGTACCGCCGATCTGGATTACAGCCGTTCTAGGGGCGATCGGCTTAACGATCTTGCTCCTGGTGAACCAGACCCGGCACAGACGGGTTACAAACCAAAACGAGTTGAACTAGCTTTTTTTAGCTGTCCTGGATGACCGTGAGTTGAGACGGAACTAATCGATCCATCCACTTTTCTAGATAAGTACGGTTGGCTCGTTGTTCTTCCGGGTTTGTAGTGTCTGCCGGGTGGGGCATCAATCCCAAGATGGCAGCCGTGGTTACGCAAAACATCGACTTTTGAAAACTCTGGCAAATCTTCACCCGCAGGTCGTCCTCTTCGCGCAATCCACGGCGATACACCTCATGCAGATACTCTGGCAAATAATGCGACATATCTTGCATGAGTTGGGTGGGTGGAATACCCGACCCGCCTATCGGTAGCGGATCAGCGTATAACGCCCCATAGGTAAAGTCGCTCTGGTCAAAGGGAATCTGGTTCGCTTGAGCGTTATACGACACGGTACCGGGGAATGGGGTTCCTCGAAAGAAAACGGCTTCAACGTAAGGCACCGCCGTATCGCTCAAAAACGTTAAGCCAGCCGACTCAGGAATAATAGGATAGGTTTGGTTATCAACCTTGACATGGTAGGTAATGGGCTGGTTAGCAGCCTCCACCAAACCATTGAGGATGTGTTGCACCACAGCCGGAATAGACTGAATCTCGCCCTGGTCGTAGCGATCGGACAGGCTCAAAAACATGTCGCTCATCACCCGCCAGAACTGACCCAAACCGCTGTAGTAGGTATACTGCCGCACTTGTTCCAGCAAAAAATCAGGAAAGAGGCGATCGAGACTCTGCAACAACACATTACCCTTAATTTTTGCTTGAATCACCGTTCTGGCTAAGGCCGTAAATTCAGGTGAATCCAGATAACCATCCAGGCCGCCGCCCCCGTGCCACAGCATGGTTCTCATGCAGTATTCGGCATACTCAAAGTTGATGCGATCATGCATCCAGTGACGGACGAGCCGAGCCCACGACACATCCCCATTGAAGTATTTGAAAAAGGGAAACAGCACCAAAAATTGATGCTCAGACGTATAGATCAGGTTGCGTGAATACGCATCCAGGACAACGCCGTAACTTTTGAGAATGCCCACCACCTCAACCACGTTTTCGGGTGAATCAGGCAAAAGAGCGTTTCCCGATTCTAAGCGATAAACGTATTCAGCTAAAGGATGCTTAGAAGAGCCAAGCTTACGCGTACTAACCATGACAACCTAATTTTCGATAGGAGCAACAGGAAGAACCGAAGGGGGAACAGCAACTGGCACGTTGGGAGCGTTGAGTACAGCAGCGATCGGCAAGCTCTCTCGCAAGGCTTTGCCCTGCCCATAATCGGTAACAAGAGTGGCGATTTGGGGTTCGCTCCACCGAATTAACCAGTTGGGCTGAATTCCCAGAGCGATGATTAGCAGAGCAAGAGCGACCGATGGTAAGCGATCGCCCCACTGCACGCGGGGCAAGTTGGCTAGCTCAACGGGCAATCGTCCAAAAAAGACGCGGTTAATCATGAGTAGAAAATAAACAGCCGTTAGGCCAGTGCCCACCATGCAAAGCAACGTCTGAACCGGAAAAATGGGGAAGCTGCCCCGGAAGATTAAAAATTCTGCCACAAACCCTACCATACCGGGAATGCCAGCACCTGCCATCACCCCAAGGATCATTAAACTACCTATCAGCGGCAAACCCTTTTCTGGATTGAGCAACCCCCGCAAGTAATTTACATCCCGGCTGCCCGTCTTTTTGGCGACCACCCCAACCAACAAAAACAACAGAGCCGAAATTAAGCCGTGGCTAACCATCTGGCAAACAGTGGCGAGCAAGCTGAGGCGAGTGGTGGCAGAAGCCCCCAGCAAAATAAACGCCATGTGCGCGATCGACGAATAGGCAACAACCTTTTTCATATCCTGCTGAGCGATCGCGCATGAGGCTCCATACAGCGCACTGACAGCCGCCCAACCCGCTAACCACGGAGCCAAGTAGACCCACGCGTCCAAAAATAGCCCAACGCCAAACCGCAACAGCCCATAGGTGCCAACCTTCAGCAACACACCCGCCAGCAAAACCGAAACAGGTGTCGAGGCTTCAACGTGGGCATCTGGTAGCCAGGTGTGGAGCGGAAAGAAGGGAATCTTGATACCAAAGCCTAGCAACAAACCAATCAATAAGATGGTCTGCGCTCCTAATGGCAGGGTTTGCGATCGCAACGGTTCATAGTCAAAGCTAGACACGCCGCTCAGCCAGACCACTCCTAAAAACGACGCTAAAATGAGAGCGCCTGAAATCGCGGTGTAAATCAAAAACTTGGTTGCCGCGTAGCCGCGCTGTGGCCCACCCCAAATGATGATTAAGAAGTAGAGCGGAATCAATTCCAGTTCATAGAACAAGAAAAACAACAGCAGATCTTGTGCTAAAAACGCGCCGCTAACACCAACATTTAGCAATAGAATTAGGGCGTAATAAAATCGTGGCCGCAAAATAGTGCGATCGCTGCTCCAGATCGCAATCACCGTTAGCAACGCGTTCAAACAGAGGAGCGGCAGCGATAGCCCATCCACACCCAGGTGATAATTGAGGCCAATAGTTTCAATCCAAACTAAGTACTCTGTGAACTGCATCCCTGGCTGGCCTGGGTCAAACTGGACACCTAAAACAGTAGTCCAGACCAGTAAACCCAGTGCTACCGTCAACGCCACCGGACGAGCAAGGCTAGTTGCCGGCTTATCTGGCAGAAGGCTAATAAGTATGGCTCCGACTAGGGGCACCCAGATTAAAACACTGAGCATTGCGGTCTACCTAACGTAAAACAACAGGTCAAGATCTAAAAACCAACACTTGAGAGAAAAACTTAGCGCAGCATTCACGCCGCTGTGGGCACGGCAACCTCGTTCGTTTAGAGCAGCGACCAGTTCATCGTCCACCCCATCGCCAGAAGAAACAGCAGCCCAATTCCCACCAGAATGGTCAAGACATACGACTGCGATCGCCCAGAAGAGCTGTATTTCAGACCTTCACCACCCATCACCGCCGCCAACCCAACCAGGTTCACAAACCCGTCCACAATGAAGCGATCGAACCAGGCCGTCACTCTAGACAACACGCTCACGGCTGAAACTACCGTCAGGTCATACAGGCGCTCAATATAGAAGTCGTAGGCGAGCAAATCTTGCACAAACCGAAACGAAACCTGTGTGGGGCGAACCCAGCCACCTCGTCGCAGTTGTGTGGTTGCCCCCAGGACGACCCCCACACCGCCTGACAGCACCAACAGCGGCAACGCCAGTCGAATCAGAAGAGTGTCACCATTCGCCAGGGGTGTCGTTGTGCTGAGCCAGAGAGACCACCGCAACGGCACCACGGGTGAAAGCAGCGTCATCACGGTCAGAGTCACCATTGGCAACGCCATCTGCCAAGCTACTTCCGGTGCCCGCCGCGTTTTAAGCTGTGGCTCTCCTAAAAAGACGAGACGAAAAACACGGGTGAACCCAAATGCCGTTGTTGCGTTGACAAATAAAAGAATCGCGAACAGCCAGGGCGATACCTGCCACAAGCCACTCACCCAACGCTGCACCGTCCAGAAGGTTCCCAGCGGCAGGATTACCACCAGACTGGCAGCACCAACAACAAACGCCATCGTCGTCGCGGGCATCCGCGACCACAGGCCACCCATCTCGCCCATGTTTTGATCGCTCACTGTCGAAATGATGGAGCCAACGCTCATAAACATCAGCGCTTTGGCGATCGCGTGGGTAAAAAGCAACATCAAGGCAATATCCACCTGCCCCAGCCCCACCGCAATAAACACCAGCCCCAAATAAGCGCTGGTAGTGTGGGAAATCGCTCGTTTAATGTCAATCTGCGCGATCGCCATCAGCGATGTACCGATTGCTGTCACCGAACCGATAATGATCAACGCATCAGAAGAGATAGGAGATAGCGTAAATACAGGCTGAAGTTTGATCAGAACATACGCCCCAGCCGAAACAACAATCGAGTTTCGCATAATCGACGCTGGATTCGGCCCTTCCATCGCCTCATCCAACCACAGATTCAGCGGAAACTGAGCACATTTGCCCGTCGGCCCAGCAATCAATGCCAGCCCCAACAAAGCAGACGTTAAAGGCGATAACGGGTACGTCTCTGACCAATCTGCCAGCTCAGAAAAGTTCAACCCCGCACCATAGCTTGAAAGCGCCACTAGCCCCATAAACAGCAAAATATCACCGACTCGCTTGGTCAGAAACGCATCGCGAGCGGCGGTTACTACTAGCGGCTGAGCATACCAGAACCCAACCAGAAAATAGGTCGAGAGGGTGAGCATTTCCAGCAACCCGTAGCTCAGCAATAATGAATCACTGAGGGCGATCGCCAGCAATGCCGCCTCAAAGAAACCCATCATGCTATAGAAACGAGCCAGCGCCCAATCCTTCTCCATGTAACCCAGGGCAAAGAGTTGTGCCAGCAAACTAATAGCGGTGACGATCTCCATTGCCCCCAAACTCACAGGCGAGATTTCGAGGGTTAACGTCAAATCCAAATCAGCCGCTTGCAGCCAGTGAAACACCAACTGCTGCGGCTCTTGTCCCCAAATCAAAATAAACGCCGCCGAGCCGTGAATAAACGACAAAACGGTTAAAAACAAATTAAAGTATGCTGCTGGTCGCGGCCCAGTTCGACGCACGATTCCAGTGGACCATGGCAGGGTCAGAATGGCACCTAACAGAGCATACCCAGGCACCCACCAGATTGTCTGGAGCAGGAACTGAGTCATCACGCTTATCCTTTCAGTTGTCAGAGTTAAACGAGTATTCGATTCAACTGCCTATCTCGTTCAGAACAGACTTCCAGCATCCAGCCCAAAGACCGAACTGGTAGATAGAGCAACCTATTAAGCCATGCAACCTCATCCGTGGCTGCAAGCAACCTAGCCTTAGTCTAATGCTCTATGTCCTCTCATAGATAGCGATTGACCAGCTACTAGAGGGACAGAGATACATCATTACAAGTTTTATTATTAAGAAAATATTAGCATCTCTCAACTGAAATTTAATCATGTGTCATTTCAATAATTTCGCCTAACCAATATTTAACAAAATAACTAAATATTGAGAATCATTTAAATTAAAAACCTTTGCCTATCAATGGTATGATCCAAGTCAATCCCTGCCAGGTTCTTTTGCCCTATCTTCCCTGATGTGATTGGCGTGTAAATCTCAGGGGTGCCCTTCAGAAATGCTCATCGCCTAACAGAAGGTTGGTTCATTGCTGCTAAATCCGCTAGGCTTAACGAAGGTCAATCAAGGCAACTTGGGTGCGTAAATTGAATTCAAAAGAGAGCTAGATTTCGACCAAAGCTGTTAGAAAGGCGTTGACAAAACGGCAGTAGTGATGCCATTTCACAGAACCAACTTAGTAGGAAGAGCTACTTTGCATAAGCCGGGTTTATAGCTATCATTAAAAACTATCATTTTACATTATATTGTCAAATGTAAGAGTTGCCATGTATTCTTAACATGGGAATTCTGAAGCGTTTTTCAAAGATAAAAATCGATATTCCTGTCGAAATCTTCAGGCAAGATTTTGAACCAGTTTATTCTTCCTTTATGGAGCTAGACAATGCCGATTGCAGTTGGGATGATTGAGACTCGTGGGTTTCCTGCGGTTGTAGAAGCAGCGGATGCCATGGTCAAAGCCGCACGGGTTACCCTGGTGGGCTACGAAAAAATCGGTAGCGGTCGCGTTACTGTAATTGTACGGGGCGACGTGTCTGAAGTTCAGGCTTCAGTTGCAGCAGGGGTTGAAACCGCTAAGCGGGTTAACGGCGGTGAGGTGATCTCAACTCATATCATTGCCCGTCCCCACGAGAACCTCGAATATGTCTTGCCCATTCGTTATACCGAAGCCGTCGAACAATTTCGGTCTTAACGATTAAAGATTGAGGCGAGCAAAGCAAGTTTGTTCACACTTTTTAGAGTAGGTTGTTAGTAATAGCAACGTTACGTTTTCAACTTAATTGGAAGGGAGAATTATAATGGCGATTGCAGTTGGGATGATTGAGACATTGGGGTTTCCTGCGGTTGTAGAAGCAGCAGATGCCATGGTTAAAGCCGCACGGGTTACCCTGGTGGGCTACGAAAAAATCGGTAGCGGTCGCGTTACCGTAATCGTACGAGGCGATGTGTCTGAAGTGCAAGCTTCAGTTGCAGCGGGGGTTGATAACGTTAAGCGAGTCAATGGTGGACAAGTTCTGTCTACGCATATCATTGCGCGTCCTCACGAAAACCTCGAATATGTTCTGCCCATTCGCTACACCGAGGCAGTTGAGGCATTCCGGGAGAGTGTGAGCGGCATCCGTCCGATCAACCGTCCGTAGGATTCTGATGCAAATTGCTAAAGTTTGCGGCACTGTTGTTAGCACCCAGAAGGAACCCAGTCTTACAGGCGTTAAGTTCCTCCTGGTGCAACTGCTGGATGAGGAAGGGCAGCCTTTGCCAAAGTACGAAGTCGCTGCTGATACTGTTGGGGCGGGAATTGATGAATGGGTTCTTGTCAGCCGTGGCAGCGCTGCTCGTCAGGTTGCTGGTAGCGAAAGCCGTCCATTAGATGCTCTAATTGTTGGCATTATTGACACGGTTAGTGTCGAGAATCGTCGTCTCTACAGCAAGCGAGATCAGGGATAGGTTTCTGCTGACAGCGTTGTCGCGTCTATGTTTTTTAATACAGCTACTTGCGGTATCGCTTTTCAGTCAGGAGAGAAGACCCTATGGTAGTCCGTAGCTCTGCTGCTCCGCCTACTCCATGGTCGAAGAGTTTAGCTCAACCCCAAATTCACGACACCGCTTACATTCACTCTTTCTCGAATATTATCGGAGAAGTTCACATTGGTGCGAATGTGCTAATTGCACCGGGAACCTCCATTCGAGCAGATGAAGGGAGTCCTTTTCATGTAGGGGATGGCAGCAATGTCCAGGATGGAGTAGTCATTCACGGTTTAGAGCAGGGGCGTGTCCTTGGAGACGACCAGAAGCAATATTCCGTTTGGGTTGGCCAGAACACGTCTATTACGCATATGGCGCTGGTTCATGGTCCGGCCTATATCGGGGATGACTGTTTTATTGGTTTTCGTTCAACGGTGTTCAATGCACGCGTTGGCAAAGGCTGCATTGTCATGATGCACGTCTTAATTCAAGATGTAGAGATTCCACCCGGCAAGTACGTTCCCTCAGGGTCAATTATTACCAACCAGCAGCAAGCCGATCGCCTTCCAGATGTTCAATCCATTGATGTTCAATTCGCCAATCACGTTGTTGGCATCAACGATGTGTTGCGATCGGGCTATCAATCGGCTGAAGACAAAGCGCGTATCACACCCGTTCATAGTTCGTTAGACCAACCAGCGAGTAAAAAAGGCTCCAACAACCATAGCCATCGTTTTAGTCAGGCAGAAGGGACTCTTATGAATCAAGACGTAGTTGAGCAGGTACGTCAATTGCTTGCTCAGGGATATCGGATCGGAACAGAGCATGCTGATACACGCCGTTTTCAGACCAGCTCTTGGAAGACCTGTTCTCCCATTCAAGCCACCCGTGAATCAGATGTTTTCTCAGAATTGCAGGCGTGTTTAGCAGAACATAAAGGCGAGTATGTTCGCCTGTTTGGCATTGACACTAAGGTAAAGCGGCGTGTCTCGGAGTTGATCGTGCAACGCCCTGGCGATCGCCCCGTTGAAGCATCACGCTCGTCCTCCGGCAGCTATCCATCCAGCAGCTACCCGTCCAGCAGCTACCCGTCCAGTTCGTATCAACCGAGCAGCAGTCGCAGCAGCCATTCTTCCTCCGGTAGCGGTTCACTCCGTTCAGAGGCTGTTGATCTCATTCGCAATCTCTTAAGACAGGGTCTGCGAATTGGCTCAGAACATGCTGATGTCCGTCGCTTCCAGACCAGTTCCTGGAAAAGCTGTTCTCCCATTCAGTCTACCCGTGAGTCTGATGTGATTGGCGCTCTTGAACAGTGTATGGCAGAGCATCAGGGCGAATACGTGCGCGTCTTTGGAATTGACACGCAGTCAAAACGGCGTGTTTCAGATCTGATTGTGCAGCGTCCGGGCGATCGCAATAACGGCAACGCCAGCGCTTCCCGTTCGTCTGAGTCTTCGAGACACTCATCAGATTTTAGATCCTCCAACGGTAACGGCCATGGCCAGAAACCGCCAGCACCGGGGAACCTCAGCCGTGAGGTGGTCAATCAGGTGCGCCAGTTGCTTTCGCAGGGCTACCGAGTTGCAGCAGAACATGCCGATTCGCGTCGATTCCAGACGAGTTCTTGGAGAAGCTGCGCCCCCATTCATTCAACACGGGAAGCGGATGTTCTCGCAGCCGTTGAAGCTTGTGCCAACGAAAATCGCGGCGAATATGTCCGCCTGTATGGAGTGGATACCCAGTCCAAACGACGGGTAGCGGAAACCATTATCCAGCGTCCGTAGCCCCGATTCAGCGGGGAGCTTCTATTAAAATGGACTTTAGACATAGGCTCTCCAGGCACAGTTGAGCTTTTTCAGGAATCGGTGCTAAGGTGCAATGGTGCTAAGGTGCAATGGTCTAAAGTCCATACTGGAAGCGTTTTCCTCGATTTAATGGCTGCGACTTTGACCCAGATGAGTGAGTTCCACTTTTATATCAGCGGCGATGTGACGATTCACCCAGAAGCGGCGATCGCCGCTGATGTTGTCCTCCAGGCTGATCCAAACAGCCAACTCATCATTGCAGCCGGTGCGTGTATCGGCTCAGGGACAGTATTGCACGCTCAACAGGGCACTTTAGAAATAGAAGCAAGCGCAACGCTAGGAGCAAAAGTCCTGGTCGTTGGTAACGGTCGTATTGGCAAGAGTGCCTGTATTGGCTCACAGACCACCATCATCAACTGTTCAGTTGAAGCAGAACAGGTAATCTCGGCTAATTCTCTGCTCGGCGATACAAGCTATCAACTGACAGAATCTACGACTGACCCTGCTCATCACCCCACATCCTCCCATCCCCCAAAGGCGGATACAGCATCCAACTCAGACCAAGCAGGTACGCTCTCAGAAAGCCGTCCGGCTCAGGTCTATGGCCAAGCCTCCTTTAACCGAATGATGGTAGCGCTGTTCCCAACTCGCCAATCTTCTAATAATTTGTCGCCGTTCAATCCATCTTCTGATGGAGATACTTAAGTGAGAGAGGCGTATGGTTGTAGTGGAGGTAGGTGATGGATATTGAACAAAGTCAGTCAGCGTTATCTAAACCGTCGTTTCGCTCAAGGCAGCCTCAACTAAACGAAAGCAAAGACCTGACTGACAAAGCGCTAGGCATGGTTTCAACCCGCAGTTTTCCGGCCATCATAGGAACTGCTGACATGATGCTCAAGTCTTCAGGGGTGACGCTAGTTGGCTATGAAAAGATCGGTAGCGGCTACTGTACGGCGGTTGTTCGCGGTAGCGTCTCAGATGTACGAATTGCGGTAGAGGTCGGCGCAGAAACCGCTGAGCAGTTCGGCCAACTGATCTCAAAATCCATCATTGCTCGTCCTTATCCCAATTTAGACGCAGTGCTGCCAATTGGTAGTCGCCTGATGCATGTTGCAGAAGACCAGGGCTATAGCCGTCTAAGCAACATGGCCATTGGCCTATTAGAAACCCGAGGCTTCCCGGCAATGGTGGGGGCGGCAGATGCCATGCTGAAAGCAGCCGATGTTCATCTGGCCGCTTATGAAATTATTGGAGATGGCCTGTGTACTGCTATTGTTCGCGGTCGTGTTGCCGATGTGGCAATGGCGATCGAAGCCGGAATGCACGAAGCAGAACGCATCGGTGAACTCCACGCCGTGATGGTTATTCCACGACCGCTGGATGATTTAGAACAATCTCTGCCGAGCGCGAGCTGCTGGATTGAGAAACCACAGCCCCTAGCTCTGCCAATCGATCTAAAGGAACCGCAGAAAGAATTGGTGGAACAGCAGGAGCAAGTTCAGATTGAACTGCCAAATTTGACCCAGATTCCGGTTCACGACGAACGGTTACTTTAGATCCTTTGATCAACATCAGCCGTAGGTGACGAACGATGCAGATGAGCGGGACGGCTGTTACACTTTCCGCTCAATGACTACCGTCAGGTGGGCGACGAGAGCGCCGATCGCCCCCAGAGCTGCCACCACTGGAAACACTGCCGCTCCAACCAACCCTCCAACGACTCCTACAGTTAAGGGAATTTCAATCAACGTTCGCCCTTCTTCATTCTTGATGATGATGCGTCGAATGTTGCCTTGATGAATTAACTCTTTGATTTTCGCAACCAACGAGTCTCCGGTAATTTTGAATTCTTCAACGCTGATGTTGTCGTCGGCAGAACTATCAGACTCAACCGTCGGTTCAGTCATTTGAGGTTCAAGTGGTGGGCGATCGCTCGGTTCGTACATGGTTCCGCTCCTATCATTAACTTGTCTACGGGTTGTCTGTACTGCCATCATCCCCTGGCTGCGTGACTGGTCACTTACGAGCAGTAATTTAATAAATGGGTAATAACTGACTAATAGTAGATGAGTAGCACCATTATTCTCGGCAGTTGAAATGGCGATCGAATCTCTCGCAGGTTGCAATCTACACCAAACGACAGAGAACGACATGGCAACACTGGCATAGATTTGAAATCATACGCTTCAGAAGGCGTTTGAACGGTAGCAAACGATCTGCATTCGTTCCATCCAGTCCCTACTCTGAGGTTTTAACCTGAGCGCTCAGGTCAAAGCTCAGATCAGACCGTTTGGAAGGGGGCTTAGCGCTTATGGCATAACCATAAAAGGGAGCGGTTCGAGTACCACTCAGCCCGTTTGAACCATCCTGACCAGGCTCGGCAGCCAAGTTAAACAATTAACTGTATAGTAAGCGAAGCAGATAGGTAGCATGGGGCTAGTTCAACCAGTTGGAATCAATCTCAAGCAAGCGTATTGCTTCTTGAAACGTTAAGACCGAGTTGAGCCTATCCCCCGATTGCCGTCGGGTACCAGAAGCAACGTACCCCACTTGCTATACTGAAAGCGCCAGATTACGGTTTCTTGAGGTCATTTCGTTTAGAACATGCAGCCCACTGACCCTAGCAAATTTACTGAAAAAGCTTGGGATGCGATCGTTAAATCCCAAGATGTCGCCCGCAGCTTTAGACATCAACAGCTAGAGGTTGAACATGTATCGCTTGCATTATTAGAGCAAGAGGGGCTTGCCGACGGCATTCTAGACAAAGCTGGAATGAATCCAGATTGGCTGAAGCAGCAACTCGAAGGCTTTGCCCAGCGCCAACCCAGAGTATCAGACAGTTCTCAACTTTATCTTGGTCGCGGTCTGGATGTCATGCTAGACAAAGCCGAAACGGCGCGGCAAGTGTTGCAAGATGAGTACATTTCAGTCGAACACTTACTGTTGGCATTGGCGGAAGACGATCGCGTCGGTCGTCGCTTATTCAAAACGGCCAACGTCGAAGTCAAACAGCTTGAAACGGCTATCAAATCCGTTCGAGGTAGCCAAAAGGTTACCGACCAAACGCCTGAATCCCGTTACAATGCGCTCGACAAGTATGGGCGAGATCTCACCGAACAGGCCAAAGCAGGCAAACTCGACCCCGTGATTGGTCGGGATGAAGAAATTCGGCGAGTGGTTCAGGTACTTTCTCGCCGCACCAAAAATAACCCCGTTCTGATTGGAGAACCGGGAGTCGGTAAAACAGCGATCGCAGAAGGGCTGGCTCAACGCATCGTCAACGGAGACGTTCCAGAATCCCTCAAGAATCGGCTTTTAATTTCCCTCGACATGGGTTCGCTGATTGCCGGGGCAAAATATCGCGGCGAGTTTGAAGATCGCCTGCGTGCCGTATTGCGAGAAGTTACCAATTCCGACGGTCAAATTGTCCTGTTTATTGACGAGTTGCACACTGTGGTTGGGGCAGGAGCCGGACAGGGCACAATGGACGCTGGCAACCTGCTAAAGCCGATGCTGGCAAGGGGTGAGCTGCGCTGTATTGGTGCAACCACGCTGGACGAATACCGTAAGCACATTGAAAAAGATGCGGCGTTAGAACGACGATTCCAGCAGGTTTACATTGCCCAACCAGGCGTGGAAGCCACTATTTCAATTTTACGGGGTCTCAAAAATCGTTACGAAACCCACCATAATGTTCAAATTTTAGACTCTGCCCTGGTCGCTGCCGCGACGCTGTCCGATCGCTACATCACCGATCGCTTCCTGCCCGATAAGGCGATCGATTTAGTTGATGAAGCTGCCGCCAAGCTCAAAATGGAAAGCACTTCCAAACCAGAAGAGCTAGAGACGATCGATCGCCGCTTGATGCAGCTAGAGATGGAGCGCCTATCCCTTGAAGCAGAAGGTCAGGCATCGGGCATTCTCACTGCCTATCGCACCTCCAAAGAACGGCTGGAGCGGATCGAACAGGAAATTGACGAACTGAAGCAGCAGCAGCAGCAATTTAGCACTCAGTGGGAATCTGAGAAGCAAATGCTAGAGGCCATTAAGGCGCTGCGAGAAGAGGAAGAACAACTGCGGCGACAAATTGAGAAAGCCGAGCGAGACTATGACCTGAACACGGCAGCTCAATTGAAATACGGTCGTTTAGAAGCCGTGCATCGAGAGCTAGAGGCCAAAGAAGCCACGTTAATTGACATGCAGGCGCGTGGAGCGGCTCTACTCAAGCAGCAAGTAACGGAGAGTGACATCGCTGAAATTGTCGCCAAATGGACAGGCATTCCCGTTAATCGCCTGTTAGAAACAGAGCGGCAAAAGCTGTTGCAGCTTGAGAGTTACCTGCATCAGAGGGTTATTGGTCAGGAAGAAGCCGTTTCAGCCGTTGCCGCCGCCATTCGCCGCGCCCGTGCTGGTATGAAAGATCCCTCGCGCCCAATTGGGTCATTCCTGTTTATGGGGCCAACGGGCGTTGGTAAAACCGAACTGGCACGGACGTTAGCAGAAGCGCTGTTCGACTCCGAAGATGCGATCGTTCGCATTGATATGTCGGAATACATGGAGAAGCATGCCGTTTCACGATTAGTCGGTGCCCCTCCGGGGTACGTTGGCTACGAAGAAGGCGGACAGCTTACAGAGGCCATTCGTCGTCGTCCCTATTCAGTTTTGCTGCTTGATGAAGTCGAAAAAGCCCATCCCGATGTTTTCAACGTCTTACTGCAAGTGCTAGACGATGGGCGCGTGACCGACTCGCAAGGGCGAACGGTCGATTTCCGCAACACAATCGTCGTCATGACCAGTAATATCGGCAGCGACCACATTCTGGACGTGTCTGGGGATGATTCGCAGTATGAGGTCATGCGGAAACGTGTCATGGATGCGTTGCGATCGCACTTCCGTCCAGAGTTTCTCAATCGTGTCGATGACATCATCCTCTTCCATCCGCTCAACCTGAAGGAGTTGCGGCGCATTGTTGGCATTCAGCTTCAGCGGGTTCATCGGCTCTTAGCCGATCAAAAGATTGGGTTAGAGCTAACCACAGCCGCCCAAAATTACATTGCTGATGTGGGCTATGACCCGGTTTATGGGGCCCGTCCGTTGAAACGCGCCATCCAGAAAGAGGTAGAAAATCCCATTGCAACCAAACTGTTAGAAAACACGTTTGTTGAAGGGGATGTTATTCAGGTCGATCTGGTTGACCATCAACTGGCCTTCATCAAAAAGTTAGCGGTTCCCAGTCCTCCAGACCCAGCGGTTGCTCCTCTTCTCAGCACTGAGGGGTGAACTTCACCGCCCGGTGCAGGCCAAGCAACAACTTGCCGCTATTGACTAAGGTAGGGAAATCCGTATCACGATGGAGAAATAGTCTTCTAATTAAAATAGAGAGCGATCGCCTAGCGTATTGGTGTGACACATCGCTCCCGATTGGGCAAGAAAAATTTAAACCTAGACCTATAACCTGAAGTAGACCCATGACGACGATCCTAGAGCAGGGAAACATCAGTATCCATACTGAGAATATTTTCCCAATCATCAAAAAGTGGCTTTACTCTGACCACGAAATCTTCCTGAGAGAACTGATTTCCAACGCAGTAGACGCTATCCAAAAGCTCAGCATGGTTTCTCGCTCCGGTGAATACTCCGGCGAGTTAGGCGAACCAGAGATCAAAATTGCGATCGACAAGGAAAACAAAACGCTTTCCATCTCAGACAACGGCATCGGCATGACAGCCGACGAGGTGAAAAAGTACATCAACCAGGTCGCTTTTTCTAGTGCTGAAGAGTTTGTTGAAAAATACAAAAACAGCACCGATCAAAACATCATCGGTCACTTTGGCTTGGGCTTTTATTCCTCCTTTATGGTGGCAAGCCGAGTGGAAATCGATACCCTGTCTTACCAGGATGGTGCGAACCCGGTTCACTGGTCGTGCGACGGTTCGACCCAGTTTGAGATCAGCGAATCGACTCGCACCGAACGGGGCACCACCATTACGTTGACGCTGCAAGACGAAGAACTAGAATACCTGGAGCCGTATCGCATTCAGCAGTTAGTCAAAACCTACTGCGACTTCATGCCCTTCCCCATCAAGTTAGATGGAGAGCAAATTAACCAGCAAAAAGCACCCTGGAAGGAATCGCCCAATACGCTTTCCAAAGAAGATTATTTGGAATTTTACCGTTATTTCTATCCCTTCCAGGAAGAGCCGCTTCTGTGGGTTCATCTCAACACCGACTATCCCTTTGTGGTGAACGGCATTCTTTACTTCCCTAAACTGAAGCCCGATGTCGATGTCACCAAGGGGCAAATCAAGCTGTTTTGCAACCAGGTCTTTGTTAGCGACAACTGCGAAGAGGTGATCCCTCGCTTCTTGCTGCCGCTACGCGGCGTAATTGATAGCGTTGATATTCCGCTGAACGTATCGCGCAGCTTTTTGCAAAACGATCGCACCGTTCGCAAGATTGCAGATTACATTGCCAAAAAAGTAGGCGATCGCCTCAAGGAACTCTATCGGGACGATCGCCAGGCATACATCAAGAGCTGGCAAGACCTGGGCACCTTTGTCAAGTTCGGCTCCATGAACGACGACAAGTTTAAGAAGCAGGTTGAAGATATTTTGATCTTCCGCACCACTGCCAGTTTGGGAGCAACCGCTGACCAACCCAAGGTTGAGGTACAAACGGCAGAAAGCGATGTCTGGCAAGAAGCCTCGGAACCCAAGCAGAGTGACGTGGTGGATGGCAAGTCTTACACCACATTGAAAGACTATCTAGAACGTAACCAGGCTCGTCACGAAAACCGCGTGTATTACTGCACAGACGAGGCATCGCAAGCAACCTATGTCGAGTTGCACAAGAGTCAGGGCTTAGAAGTGCTGTTTATGGATTCCTTTATCGATAGCCACTTCATCAGCTTCCTGGAGCGAGAGCATCCAGACGTGAAGTTTTCGAGAGTCGATTCGGATCTCGACGATACGCTGATCGATAAAGATAAAGCCAGCGACATTGTTGATCCCAAGACCAACAAAACGCGAGGCGAACAAATTAAAGAGCTATTCGAGAAAGCGTTAAACAAGCCCAAGGTTACGATCCGGACCGAAGCGCTCAAAGCGGAGAATGCTGATACTGCTCCACCTGCGATCGTGCTGTTGCCCGAAACGCTACGCCGGATGCGGGAGATGAATGCACTGTTAACGCAACAAGCGGTCGAGTTTCCAGAAGAGCATACTTTGTTGGTCAACACAGCTCATCCGCTGGTTCAAAACCTGACCAACCTGAACCAGGGCAGTATTGTGCAAGCCGATGGAAACTCACCATCCAGTGAATTAGCCACCCTGATCTGCCAGCATGTTTATGATTTAGCACTGATGGCGCAAAAGGGGTTTGATGCCAATGGTATGAAAGCGTTTGTGGAGCGATCGAACCAGGTTTTGACACGTCTAACCCAATAACAGCGGCGAGTTGGGCACCCTCAAACCAGTCTCCTCAGCAGAGAAACGATAGGGGCAAGAGACATCCACTCGTCAATCGTGCTTTGTTCAACAGCGCGGCTTTCAGTCCTTGCCCTTTCCTCTAATCCGGTTCTTCGGATATAATCAACGTTCGTGTCAACTTACTCCAACTACTGCTATGTCGCGCAAGTGTGAACTAACTGGTAAGAAAGCAAACAATGCTTACGCAGTCTCCCACTCCCACCGCCGGAACAAAAAGCTGCAAGAAGTGAACCTTCAAGACAAGCGAGTGTGGTGGCCTCAGGGAAATCGCTGGGTAAAACTTCGTCTGTCCACAAAAGCCATCAAAACCCTGGAACGCAAAGGGTTAGCCGCAATGGCAAAAGAAGCTGGGATCGATCTCAGAAAATATTAATTTCGTTGTTTCACCAACTTCAAATTAATTTTAAGTATGCAAATAACGTAAAGGGCGCAGGACTTGCGCCCTTTTTGATTTTAAATTGCTCTGACGGGTGCAACGGTTCAAACTGCATTTGGGAAATATAGCTCCCCCTGATCGATTTTTGAGTGGACGGGGGCACTATAGGTCGTATTAGTTCATCACAAAATATTCATAAACTAAAAGCCTAATCAAGATAAAGTTGTGTTGGCATTAGTTTCCTGTTGTGATGTCCCAGCGTGACAACGCTGCGGCATAACTGCCCAGGTGTTCCTTTGAGAACTCAGGCAGTATTGTGTTGATGTGTATGGTTACTGTTAGCCCATCTCAGAGGATGTTTGAAAAGCGCCCTTTGATACCAAACACTTCAGATCTCCTTAAATTCCCTCAACACACGGGGAATTTGAACAGCTCAATTCCTCTCCAAATGAGAGGAATCAGGGAGGGTTTGAGAGGTTTGCATCTTGTTCCAGGGTGGATTAGATACTTTTCAAATCTCGTCTTGCTGATGCAGACCCATTGCTCTTTGCAAACGACCTCCGGGAATGCATTAGCTCTAGCGACATTCGATCGCCTGCTCAGCCGAGTCACCGTTAATTCTACGGAGTCAATCTATAGCCGTTATCGTAATTTCCCTGTTGATGAGGAGAGAGCCAGTTGTTAAGACATAAACACCGTGTGCTTAATCTATGAATTTTAGATGAAGTTTTTCGAACACAGGGTTTGAACCCCCGTTCAAACGGATTACCAGAGCAGCCGATTATCTCAGATCGCCTCTCTTCTACTAACCCATCCCACGTATCTTCCCTGGCCTTTGAATCTGGGGCATACTATCTTCGACAGGAAAGCAGCTATGTCAACGCGTAAGCTAAGTAGGGCAATCCAATCTCTTCTTGAACAAATCAGTAAACTCGCTCGTTCGGTTACAAAAGGAATCATCAGCTGGCTGCTTCGAGGTCTATTGGTCATTGGACGGCAGCCTCTGTTCGCCAAAGCAGGCTTTGTCCTACCGACAACAGTCCTTCTTCTGTTAGTAGTAACCCTTACCGTAGGCTCCATCGGTTATCGAACGTACACCCGATCGCAACAGACAATGGGCGAGCGGCAACAGCGGGTAATTTACAACGCAGCCACACCAGCCATTGACCGAGCCAAAGCCAAACTGGAATACCTCTTCGACGTTCAAAAAGATCCCCGGTTTCCTGGCGGTATTCCCAGTGAAGATTGGTTGATGGGAATGTTGCTGAATGACGGCAAGCCAGTCAATGGAATCACCGTTGGTCAACACCGTCCTCAGAACTATGACCCCTACACGTTTCCCGATGAGGGCACTCGGATTGACATCAACGGCGATGGACGGACAGACAACGCCTGGAAATACAAGGCAGATACCGATGGCGATGGGGTTGACGATGCCCTGGTGGCCTATTCCATCGTGTTCCAAACTCCAGCGGCCGCGAATGCAATGAAAGATTCGCGCCCTGCTGCGTTACAGGGGCGGGCAAAGAATTTGCAAGTGCGCCAGGCACCGCTCAGCAACCTGAGCGAACTCAACAATTCATGCAAGCTGGATTCATCCAATAGCCAGAGCGCTCCACCCATTGAACAGGGTTGGTTCCGAGATGACTCCAATACCGCCATCTTGCGGAAGAACTTCCAGGTTAATGCTTACGTTCTCCCCATCAACGCAGATGGTTCCCCCAACCTCAACGGCACCGTTTCAACTCTGGAGTTTCAGCAAGATCGCCAGCTAACGCGAGGAAACAAATGGGGTGCCTGGTTCCGCAATGACCTTGAGATTTTCCCTGGTCCTGCGTTCAACTGGAACGGAGCCATGCATACGGAGGGTAATCTGGTTGTTGGGGGAAGTCAATTTGTTGGCTATCTCATCAGTTCTCCGGCCTCATGCCTCTACACCAAAGATGCGTCGGAGATCACGATCGCCGCTAACGCCGCCGATCCAGCCAAGGATCAACCCGCCTTCACCGGGCAGTTCATGAGCGGTACGGTTAGAGACGACAAGTTCGACGGAAATTCCACCTTCCACCTCTACACCAGCACCGGCCCCAGCTACAAAGACGGGGGTGGTAACCCAATCAGCAAGCTTGATACAGGCACCGATTCGGTTAAACCGACTAGCGGTACGACCCCTGCCGCCTTCAGCCTCGATCCAGTTAGATTGCAAACCGAAAATATTTCTGCTGCTAGAAAGATCACGAACTTTGAACAGCAGATGGATGGCAACTGGGAGAAAGGGGAGCTGTCTAAGCAGGAACGGATGAGACGGCAAGCGGAAAAAGCGCCCTATGTAGACGATACCTACCGTGCCGATAACCGCTATGGCCCTAAACCAACCTATGCGGATGAAGCTATTCCAGGGGCGATCGGCCTACCTATTTCTGGTGAACCCAAGCTAATTGGCAACGATCCGGGGCCAGGGCAAGATACAACCAGTGTCGGTTTAGATGGCTACTGGGAACGCCGTGCCCGCCGTGAAGGCTTGCGCGTCATTGTTGGACAGCGGATGGAACTTGGAGATCAGGCAGGTTGGGGTGGCCCACAGGATGCAACCTATGAAAATGAACCGCTGCTTCCATTTCAAGGATGTACGGCTACCAATAACAACCGATGCGCCGAATCACGACAGCGGGAAACGTTATGGGATAATCTTTCTGCTGTTCAAGCGGCTGCAATCTACCACAAAGACAGTCCCTCCGGTGTTGATATTCCAGCCGCTTGCCTCGCTTTAACGGTTCATCCCGGCACAGCAAAGACACTGGAAGAAAGCGCCACATTTAGGAATTTAGCGTTGGGGCTGCCTGCCAGCACATTTCAGAACGTTAAGGATGAGAACGGCAACCCAGCTCCTATCATCAGTAACTTCTTCCGAGGGCAGGGAACCAACGGATGGGAATACAGCGTTCCGAAAAAAGACGACTTTAAATCGGGCACTCCATTAATGAGAGCGCTGAAAAACTTAGCGCTGTATGCGGGTGATCCAGCAGGTGGCGCTCCCTCTTTTCAGCCTCAGCAAGACAGCAACGGCGGAGATGTTCATCCCTATCCCAAAATGGCGATGTGGGGCGACTTCTCTATGCTGCGTAATGTCATCCGGCTAATAGATAACGGAGCCACCTTCGATACTCTCAGTCCAGCCGACAAGAGTACGCTTTACAGTGCCTCTTGCACGTTGGGCATGTTAGCTTACAACGTCAACTACTTAGAACAGCTTGACATTCAAAATCTTCCTGGCAACCTCATTGGCCCACCAGGACAGGGCGATGGAGCAATCAACAATGGACTGCGCGGTGCTCTTCGATCGCTGCTAAAGGGGACAGCCGCTGTTCCTCCGCTGACGGTACCAGATCCCGAACTCCTCTTGTACAAAGCCAAGATCAATCCGAATAATGCCACGGATAATGGCGCATGGGTGAATGCGACAGGTTCAAATAATCCAGATGTATTCGTCTGGATGCTAGAGCGTTGGGGAACGAAACTGAGCGGCGCAAATAAAACCACAATGGATTCGATCACTGCGCTGGCTCGTCTGGTGATTGATAAACAACAGGTAGAACGCGATCGCCACTATGGCTTCTCTAAGAACCAACAAAGCCTTACCTGTGATCTATGGGAAAAGTTAGCGAGCGCCGAGATCAAAAAGAAGGTGCCGCCTATACCTGATAATTGGTACAACCAACGCCTTGAGGAGCCGCTACTCCTTCTTTGCTCCAAGAGAGCACGATATCCAATTCTCCACTCGATCTTTACAACCTATGATCCGACTTTAGACGGGAACATCACGAATGAACCCAAGAAACGAATTGACCTTGACTACAGCAAGCTCGATAGCCACGACGAAAGTAGTGGGGTTCCCTTGCAGAGAACGCGAGACTTTTTCGATGCATACATTGATAAAGTCAACGTTCAGGCTAATCCACGAGCAATTTACACAGTGGTTCGGCCATCCGATATTGCTCTCAGCCCTCGATATTTAACCGACTGGAATCTTCCAGCAGTAGACAAAACCAATGCAGCTCTCCTTCCAAACAGCAACCGCGAGAATTTAATTAAATGCACACCCAACTGTCCAGATAGTGCATCTGGTGCTGCTGGTAGTGCCAAGGTTCTCAGTGTCGCGCTCAAAGATGGAGCCTTCTTCAACGGTCGAGAAATGATGAGTGTTCGAACGCTAGACATGGATCTAAAGTTGATGCGTTCACCCAGCAGCAAACTCAACAACAAACCCTGGCTACCTCCAAGTGGCATCGTTTATGCCTTCCGCGAAGACGCTGTCTCGGAGAACAACATCGTTCGACCCAGAACCTCAGGAGCAACCTGGAGCAAGTGCAAGAAGAATGACGATCTGCAAACGGCTACTTGCCGCATGAATGTATCTGCGACGGCTACAGATGCCTTTAACTCAACCGACCCGCCATACAACGAAACCAACCGGATTAGCACAAAACCTGTTGATTACTTTGCCGATCCAGATCGCCGACCAAACGGTTTCCGCATCCGGCGTGGAATGTTTGTTTGGCGCGACGGTGACGATGGTCGTGGATTGTCGTTCGTATCCGATAACCCCGTCTATATTCAGGGCGATTTCAACCTGCACCAGCGGTTCAGTTCCAATGGTCAAGAAACACGAGACGATGCCAATCGCCTGGAAGAGTTCAACACCAAATTGGCAGATAACTACACAGCCGACAACTTCTACAACCGCAAAGATCTAAACACTACTGAGTTTTCTCAGAAAGAAAAGGATCAGTGGCGACCGTCTGAAATTCTGGCTGATGGCATTACCATCCTTTCAGACAACTTCTGCGACGGCAGTATTGAAGATGGGTTTATGACGCTTGGTCAAGCTGGCAGCACCAGCTTGAAGGTGAGCAACAAGTTCTATGGTTGCATGGAGAATAATGCCGTTCCCACTCAAATCGCCACGTCTTACTTGAACCAGAACCGCCCCAGTGTAGTGACTGCGGCTAACACGAACGGCGTTTACTGGATGCGAACCAACATCGCTGAACTGGACAGACCCGTACTAGCAGCCGAAACCTCCGAAACCTCACCCATCGTGATTACTAATTCTGGCGACCCGATGCGCCACACTGGCGATGGCTACGACAAGGCTTACTACGCGGTAAACAGCGTTAAGGCTCGAAATGTTGCCAAAGATTTAACGCGGGTCAACTCAATTCTGATCAGCGGCATTGTGCCATCGCGTCCCAAGCAATCCTATGGCGGTTTGCACAACTTCCCTCGATTCATTGAGGACTGGAGTGGTAAAAAGCTCTACATTTCCGGGTCGTTTATTCAACTCAACTTCAGCAACTATGCTACTGCTCCGTTTGACCAGGATTCATTTGAAACCAACCAAACCACAGTAGATGCAGAGGTCATTCGATACTACGAACCACCGAACCGTCTCTGGGGTTACGATGTAGGGCTACAATATGCGCCGGCTGGCCCGATCGCACAGCGATTTGTAACCTCACAAGCCATTCGTAGTGAGTTCTACAACGAACCTCCGGCTAACGATCCGTTCATTCGGAACTTGTGCCTTCAGGTAAATACGGTATGTCCTCCGCTTGCGACTGGATCTTAAACGAGGTAGCCACCCATGTCACTGCTCACTGTCCTATTACAGCAACTCAGCAGGAGGGGGGCTACCCCCCCTCCCCAATCCGCCAAACACCCGCCGTCTCAAGATAGTCGCTTAGAACAAGGGTTTACGTTATTAGAGTGTTTGATGGCGATCGCTATCATTAGCCTCACCGTGGTTATGGTGACACCTCCTTTGTTTGTGGCAACGGCAACCCGAGTTCAAAATCGACGGGCAGAACAAGCGTTTCAGCTTGCACAAGGAGAGATCGATCGCATTCAGGTATTAGTCGAAAAAAGCGAACACTATCCCGACAAATTGCCAGCAATAGTGACCGGGCTTACCAAGCCAGAAACATATGCGCCTCCCTCCGCTATTTCAGCGCAGATGAAGTCTATCCGTAGCAGTTGTGGGACGTATACAGGTCAGCAAATTCCAGCCAACACAGCACTTAAGGTGGATATTGACGGCGATTGCGAAACCGACTTTTTAGTGCAGATCTATCGAACCCAAACCGCAAATGCGATTTCAGATGGAGAAAAAGCCACAAATAAGAATCGACCGACCAATTTTCAGATCGGCCTTCGGGTTTATGCGGCGATCGCCGGCGACAACAACACCCTGACTGGGTTAGATAATCCTGTCAGGCAGGCATCTTTACAGCTAACGTCCGGACAGGGAAGCCAGCGTAAACGCCCCCTGGCCGTTTTCTACTCCAATATCACCTGGAGCGATCAGAGCTTTGCCCTCTGTAACTACCAAACTACGAACACTGCACGTGCGTGCGATTAGCGTACCTGAAGCTCTTAGGACTAAACCAACCCAAGCTGGGCAAAACAATCATGGTGAAAACATCTTTACTCTCTCGAATGAGGCGCTTCCGGTACGCATTTAGCCAGCAGCGAACGAAAGGATTCACGCTCCTTGAACTGCTGGTTGTCATGTTAATTGCAGGCGGCATTGTTTCTGGCTTGATGTATGTTGTTGTAGAACTGACTACCACCGATCAGCGCGAGTCTTCACTCACCGAAACGCAACGGGAAATGCAGCTCGCTTTGGACTACATCGGTGCAGAGCTGCGTGAAGCAACCTACATCTACACCGGTGAATGTCTGGCAGGTCAAACAGAAGACCTCAGCAAGAACCCGCCAATTCCCTACTGTCCGGGACTTGCCGACTACATTCCGGCTACCCTTAAGACTGACAGAAGCGTTCCTATCATCGCTTTTTGGAAGCAACAACCCATTCCTAGCGCGGTTCGAGACAAATGCGCCAAGAATACTGAAGCCGTTGGCACACCCTGTCAGGCAGCCAGTTCGTATTCACTGGTGGTGTATTCACTGGCACTCAATCAACCGACGGACATCTGGAAAGGACGCGCCAGAATCACTCGTTATGCTCTGACTCAGTTCAATAGTAAAGGTGACGCAGTGGCAGGCTATGCCAACCCTGCTTCATTAGGATCGTTTGATAAGTGGCCTCTGGATAAGAATGATGTCAAACCCAGTGCGCGCCCCACGGGTGATCCAGTCACGTTGGTTGACTTTGTGGATGATGGCAGTGGAGCCGTCATCACCTCAACTAACTTTTCCACCTGCCCCACTGGATACAGCATGTCTCCTCCAAATTCGATGCTAACTGGAAAGTTTAGCGGTGTCAGAAGCGTTTACGCCTGTGTAAACATCGGACTGAGCGCAGGGGAAAATCGTGATGTGCTTCTGTTTGTTAGAGGCAATGCTTACGGTCGAGCAGGCGTGCGATCGGATGCTGGGTTTTTGCCTACATTACAAACCCAGGTTCTTAGCCGTGGAGTTCTCGGCAAAAACCCAGGGGCAACAACCAACTAGTCTCAAGACATTTCAACTGAACTATATAGACTGAGCGTGGAGAACATGACAAATAAGGGATGTCCAAAGCGTTCGATCGCCGGATTCTCACTCATCGAACTGCTGATCGTCATAGCAATTGTTGGAGCGTTGGCGGCGATCGCCGCTCCAAGCTGGCTGGCTTTCTTGAACAATCGACGGGCAACGGCCATGAGCGATCAGATTCTCCAGGGAATCCGGCAAACTCAGTCAGACGCAATTCGCAGCCGCCAGCCTCAAATCCTTGGCTTCAATCCAACCGCTATTCCTCCGACAATTACAGTGAGAGGAATTACCCAACAATTAGGCGTTGGCGAGATCTCGCCTACCGCCATTAATCTGCAAGCGGTAGACAATGCTGGTACTGCCGTCAGTCAAATTCAGTTTGATGCCTCCGGAACCGTTGCTGCCGATCTAAATTTACCCATTGCCATTCGAGTTACAACCCCAGCCACGGGCGGAAGCAGACGGTGTGTCGTTTTGCAAACGATCCTGGGAGCCACACAAACGTTGAGCCGTGGAGACGACGCTACGCTGTGTCCCTAACTCGTTACTGCATCTAAACTTTCATCCGAATACAACACAAGGCAGAGGGCTATCCCTCTGCCTTTTCAATTGTGGTTGAGTTACGCTGCTTCAATGCTGACGAGTATTAAAGTAGGCTCCGTACGCATCATCAAATGGATAGGAGTTCAACCCTTCACTGATTGCGTTAGAGTTCCCGCACAGAGGGCTGTTCCCCTTGAATTTCACCGATCAGCACGACATCCGCCAAACCAACAAATAGGCCGTTTTCTAGAACGCCTGGAATGTTGTTGATTGTTTTCTCCAAGGCGGCTGGGTCCGCGATCGCCCCAAAGTCAACATCTAGAACCATATTGCCTTGATCGGTAATTACAGGGCCATCCTTCTTCACTCCCATCCGCAGTTCCGATTTGCCGCCTAGCTTTTCGATCGCCCGTGTAACTGGACTAACAGCCATTGGCAAAACCTCAACTGGCAACGGAAACGTAGTACCCAATTGATCGACAATTTTGGAGCTATCAACCACAACAATAAACAGGTCGGCCAGGCCATCGACCACCTTCTCGCGAGTATGAGCTGCTCCACCGCCCTTGATTAAATTCTTTTGCGGATCAACTTCATCTGCTCCATCAATTGCAATATCAATTGTCTCAATCTCATCTAGAGTTGTGAGAGGAATTCCATATTGCTTTGCTAAAACCGACGCTTGGAAAGAAGTTGGAACGCCTTTGATATCTTTCAAGTCACCAGATTTAAGACGCTCACCAATAAACTGAATGGCAAAGGCAGTTGTTGATCCCGTTCCCAAACCAACAATAGACCCAGATTGCACTCGCTCAGCCGCCGATCTGCCGACCTGCTGCTTCATCAACTTTACAGGATCGTGCCCTGCCGTCATTGTAGAACCTCCTTAAAACAGACGAACGTTGTCTAATTGATAGACGGTTTCTAGCATATCGTTTGAACTGCCCAATCCCACTTTATTCTCATCAATTCAGTCTTTATGCCTTTTAGTCGAGATTCTACGACCGATGACAATGAGCCATCCGAGCAGGAGGGGAACGCTCCAGACCATCCGCCGACCAGCAATGCGCTGAGGTCTAATCAAGCCCAAGCGAATTTGCTTTGCCATCGGGGTTGGTACTTGACCCAGGCTGGACAATATGAGCAGGCGATCGCCAGTTTTGAGCAAGCATTAGAGCTTCAACCCGACTGTTACTACGCTGCACTCTATAAAGTTGTTAGCCTCGCTATGTCAGGCCAGTTTTTGAAATATTGTACCCGTTCAAATACTCGAGCAAAACTAGCGAAAGATTGGCTGATCATTCTCAATTTTTTGAAGTATCGCCTGTTTTTCCTAATCGGATTTATTGGGGTTTTAGCCTATGGAAAAGGAACGTGGATCGAAAGCATTAAGGATGCTCTACCGATCGCGCTTTCGGTAGGTATTATTGTTTTGATTGCTGTAGATTTGTGGAAAAACCGCTCACGAATTCATTTTATTTGGCAAACCTATTTCGGTTGTGGCATTCTCACTTATCTGCGCGCGATCGGAATCATTGTAGTAACCCTACAACTGTACACATTCGCAGATCATCATGCACTGCCCTTCATGCGATGGGGATGGGCCGATGCTGTGTTTGGTCAACCTGGCAACATTATTTTCCAGCCGTTCAACTTAGTAGAAGCCTATCCAGAGTGGGGGAGCCATTCTCTTGCTAATTCCGCTGACATAATCCGGCATTCTGTTGCGTTGATACATGTGGCAGTCAGCCCATCGCCTGCCTTGTTGGAGCATACTTTTCTGGGAACAATTGCCACTGGCCTCAACAGCAATACCCTGAAAATATTGACCGTTGTTTTTGTGATTGCTTTTTGGCTATTGCTATTGCTAGGAATTCCATTTTGGGCAATGCTAGAGGAACGAATCTTTCGTAAAGGTGCCAACACTTGGCGAAAAATTGGTATTCGCTCCGTCCAGTTTGGCATGGTTCATCTATTAGTTGGAATCCCGCTTTTGGGTGGATTTGTCTTAATTGTGCCAGGTTTTTTGTTTGCCTGTCGGTACAAGTATGTGCGCGATCGCCACTGGCATAAAACGAAGGATTCGATTCGGGCAGAAGAGATGGGAGTTCTCGCCAGTACAGCCGATCATGCGTCCTATAACGCCATTCTTGTCACCCTGCTGGTCGGCACTTTGTTGCTGTTTCCAGGCTAGAGTTAGTCCATAAATTAGCAATTGTAGCGATCGCAGCACCGATTAGTTGAGACGGCTGCTATGAAAAATAGACTCTGTAGAATGGACACAACTGGACTCGAACCAGTGACCCCCACGATGTCAACGTGGTGCTCTAACCAACTGAGCTATGCGTCCGCAAGGATTTCAAGAATAGCATAGCCTCCTGCACAAACACAAGCGTTATCAAAAACTGGTTCTAAACTCCAGAACCGCACGGCTGTCGCCCGATAGGTTCGTTGCACCGCGCAGCAGGAATTCATCCGTTAAGCGATAGCGGATGTTATATTGCGTGGGCACTTCAGCCGTCAAGACCTGCAACAGCGAGACTGAAATATTGTCAGTAATGTCGGTGCCTAGCTCAGCAGCCAGCCCAAAGGTAGAAGTGCGCTCTTCATCATTGATGATGGTGGTGGGAAACAGGCGAAACTCGCTTAAGCCCAAGGTATTGCCGATCAAGTTTTGCACATTGCTGAGCAAGGCAGAACCCGCTAAGTTGGCGATCGCCAAAGTGGCATCTCCTCGACCCAGCGTATCAATGAAACCGCCACCCAATAAGGCAATTAACTCAGTATCCGAACGAGACGGACTGCTCGAGAGTTCCAAGTTGTCGTAGATTTCACTGGCTGGCCCCGTCACGGTTGCTTCGACTCGAACGGTTTGAACCTCGCCAAACTCTGCTGCCGAGCTGACATCCGCTACTTCAGAACTAAAGAACGGCGAAGCAGATTGCTGGAATAACGGTGCCCGAGTCACCTCTAGAACAGAGGTCACCAATTGCACATCAAGGAACGGATCTAGCCCATCATCGGGATCAAACGTCACCGTATTGGGATAACGCCGCGCCAGATTGAATTGGCTGGTAAATAGATTAACCTGACCACTGCGGAGATTAATAACACCGTCTGGACGCAGATCGCTAAGCGTACCGTTGACCACTAAATCGCCTGTTGCCACAAAGCTAAGCAGCGGTTCTCGAGTGACTTGCAAATTATTCCCCAGCGTCAACATTAAGTTGTCGAGTTGAATGGGGGTTTCCTCATCTGCGGCGGGGATACCGGCTCCACCCGCACCGGGGGTACCAGCTTCAGAGCCATCTGGAATAGCAATACGACCGTTGCTAAGCAAAATGTTACCGCCAATCATCGGAGCAAGCGCAGTGCCCGTGATGATTGCCTGTCCTTCCACGCCGCCGTTATACAGTCCTTTAAAGTTGAGGTCGATACCATCTAACGCTACGGTGAGCGGTGTAGCCCGATCGGGGCTAGTTGCTGGAAGCGGTAAGAAGATTGGAATGATCCCCTGAGCCGCAACAGCACCATCGCTAAACTGTCCCTGAAGCGATTCAACCACAATGCGATCGGTATTAAACAGCACCGTTCCGGTCACATCAGTGATCGGTTCTGGCAACGCTTGCGAGGTGAACCGGGCACCATCAAAGGTTGCAATTCCATTTGCTCGCGGTTGGGATAGCGTGCCCCGAACTTGAAGATTGACGGCTCCTTCGCCACCACGCCACGCTACTTGATTGGTAAGCAGGTTGATTAGCCCCAACCCCTCATTGGCAACGTCCACGTCCAGACTCAGTTCGTCTGTGTCGGGCTGCCTGGTCATAAAGGGGAAGGCGTAAGGGATGTTTCCAACCACGGTGAGCGGTTGATTTTCCTCAATGACCACCACTCGGCCATCGAAGTTGAGACGGGCATCACTATAGCCAAAGATGCTTCTCGCCCCCTGAACGGCGGTATCGCTAAGCGTGGCATCGGTCAGGGTGATTTCCCCCAGCACTTGTGGATTTCCCAGGCTACCCGACAGCGTTGCCGTGGCGTTGAGGTCGCCTGCAATATCAAGCGGCACATCAAACAAATCTACCAGGGCTTCTGCGGGGACGTTTTGGGCGCGAAGCTGACCCGACTGTTCTTCTCCTCCCACTTGCCCAGAGAAAGTGAGCAGCGTTTCGTCAGATTCAAACCGCAGCGGCAGTAACGTTACAACTCCATTAGACAGGCTGCCGTCGGCAACAATTTGATCAACCTGATAGTCTTCCCAGACCCAATCTTGCCCACGCAGGCTGAAGTCGAGTTCAACGCCAGTTTGTGGCGCAAAGGCAATGTCCACTTGCCCAGTGAATATCCCTTCTAAACTGCTGAGGTCAGGTAAAAAATTGGCCTCTTCTCGTTGGGCAATTTGCTGTTGACGCAAAACGGCGATTTCCGAGAAGCGACGAAGCTGGTTGAGCAGGGAGGTATTGGGATTGCCAACCCCAACTGGCGCAACGGCGATCGCTGGGTCATAGGTGGGAGAACGAAAGCCCCGGCCAAAATCGCTCAGTTCAAAGATTTGCAGAGCCGTTAAGATATCCTCAACCCGGCCAGGTTCAGCCGTAATTTGTCCCTGTAGCTGTTTGGCCTGGGAGTCAAAGTTGCCTGATATCAGATAGCGGCTTCCCGCTTGCTGCAATTCACCGTTGTTTAAAGTGGCAACACCGTTGATGTAGCGGATTTGACCCGTAAAGCTGTCGCCAGCAATGTAACCAAGAGCGGGGTCGGCGATCGCCACTTCCCCCACCACCTGCGGATTGGACAAATCGGCAATGTTGAGGTTGAAGTTACCGTTCAGCGTTCCCCGCACGCTGCCAACGCCAAACTGCTCAGCCGGAGCAATATTTAGCACAGCCAGCGGGAAGTTGCGTAGCTCGGCGGCCAGCCGTTCCCCATCTCCTTCCCCGATGGCGATCGTCTCGTCTCGCTGAATCAAGAAGGAGGTCGGACGGTTTTGGGCGTTCAGCGCCACCTGAATTTGATCACGGGAACCCGCTACGTTTAAGTCTAACCCCTGGGCAGAATAGCGAATGTCGCCACTCAGCACAGGTTCAAAGGCGATCGTATTAACGGCCAACCCTTCTAGCTGGAGGGCACCGACCAAATTGGGGCTGGCTGGCGTTCCGGTTAAGCGTCCGGTAAAGTCAGCCTGTCCGGCAACGAGCACCGCCTCAGGAATGGGGAAAGACAATTCGTTGAGGTCGTAATCTTGCAGTGCCAGGTTCAAGTCTAAGCCCGTGATAGCCGGGGCACCTTCCCCTTCCACCTGGGTTAAAACAAAACCGTCGGCGCGGAAGCCAGTTGCAGTAGCCTGGTCTACCCGAACGCGATCGCCCAGCCAGCGAACGTTGGCCGTAAGAGAGCGATCGATTGGGCCGATACCTCTAGAAAATTGGGCATTTCCCTGCGCTTGAATCGCCTCTGGCCTGACATCATCAAGGCTGCCAGACAGTTGAAAACTGCCGCCAAACAGTCCGCGCAAATCGCTCGAAAAACGAGCCAATTGAATTTGAGATGCATCGACAACCGCCTGCCAGCGTCGGTCAACAATCTGGCCTCTGCCGCGCACCGTTCCACCTGCCACTTGCAGCACCGTATTGCGAAACTGAGTAGTGCCGCCAGCGACCACGATCTCGCCTTGAGCTGGATAGGTTCCTTCTGGCGCACGCCAGTTAACGATCGTTTGAAAATCACCCAATGGCCCAAACACCTGGGCATTAGCGTTCACTTGTCCAATGTTGATCTGTTCAGCGTTGAAGCCATAGAGACGAGCAATCGGATCGCCGGGCACGTTTTGCCCCTGGATATCAAACACCACGCCGCCGCGATCGCCAAATTCAATGCGACCATTGCCTGTAACTTGCCCACCCACCGTAGGGTTGGCCGCAATTTCGTTAAACGTCAATCCTTGAGGGGTCAGAGTAAAGCGAGTCCGCACGTTTTCAACATCAACCCGATCGACCCGTGCCGTGCGAATGCTGGTTGCAATTCCGGTGAGCAGAGGGCTGTCGATCGCGCCAGCCAAATCCAAATCGGCACGCAGATTGCCTGCCACCGGAACTGGAGTGTCCAGGTCAAACGTGTTGAGCAACTGCGCCACAGTGGCGTTGGGCACTCTGGCAGTGAGGTTATATCCATTTTGGGTGTGCAGACTTCCCCCAGCAATCAGCGGAATTTCACCATAGAGCGCCCGCACATTCTGGAAGAAAATTTGCTGTTCGTTAAAGCGCAGCGTGCCGTTGCCCTGACTAAAGAGATTGGGAACGTTCTCAATAACGACCGTGGCATCTTGAAATTGCACCGTTCCAAACAGGTCGAGCGGCTCATCGTCCGGGGGAAATTGCACCTCTAAATCGGTGTTTAACAACCCGGCAGTGAGGTCAAGCGGCAAGGGAATAAGCTGATTAACATCGGTTGCCAGCAGGTCTTGACTGCGAACTCGCAGGATTGTTTCTCTGGTTTCTAAGTCAGTTTCGCCTTGAATTTGGAGTTGGCCGCTCGAAACGAGACGACCTGAAACGTCATAGGAAATTTGCTGGTTCCGGTTGCGAAAGACCGCAGCACCGTTTACATCAGTTAACGTAATTAGCGATCGTTCTGCGGCTGGAAGCGGCGGGTCGGTTGCATCGGTAGCTTGGCGCACGTTTGGATGCGGAGCAACGACTAACCGCGAATTCCTGACTCGAATTTCATTCAGTTCTGTCCGAATCGGCCCTTCCGATTCTTGCTGCTGAATTTCGGTGATAATCCAGCGTCCGTCTGGCGTTTGGTCAACATACAAATCGGCTTCAGCTAGCGTGATGTCTAGCCGCAGCGTTCGCGTCGTCAATAGTTCTAACAGGTTGAACCCAACCGCTACCGTTTCAACAGTGGCGCGATCGGCATCAGTTTCAGTGGGTGGCAGTTCTGACGGCCCAAACCGCAGCCCGTTCAGGTTAATCGTCTCCAGGTCTCCCAGATCGACGGGACGATTTAAAGTTTGTCTTAGATTTTGCTCGATTAAAGGGGCAAGCTGTTCGTGAATAAATACCCAGGCCCACCAGGCTCCGCCGATTCCCCCGACTAAAACAACACCTGCCAACAAAAAACCAGCACGCCGCCAGCCAAGTCGTGAACGGCGGCTGGTTACAGGTTCAGGCTCTTGACCTGAATTTGGAGAATTTGTCATCTCGTCCTCGCCCTACAAACCATCGCCATCGATGATGTCACGATTACCAAAGGAACAAGGTAGCTTCAATAAACCTGCGCTCAACATACAGGCTTTTTAGTACTAATACAATGGCGATTAGAGCATATCTCAGAAACTTGCCAATGTAAGTGGACGTTACCAAAATTGAGACTGAGAATCACATGGTCTTGCCTAAAAGAACCTTTACCCCACTACCATAGACAGTCGAGGCAGTCGAAGTAGTGTAGAAACAAGTCTTGGTTCAGAATTCTTAGGAAAACTATGCAAGTGTTCGTTTTACTATTTAATGCCCGCACAGAAAATGAAGGAATTCATACGCTAAAGGTGGGCGATCGCAACGTCGTATTGATGTTTGAATCGGAAGAAGATGCGACTCGGTTTGGGCTGATGCTAGAAGCGCAAGACTTTTCCAACCCGGCGGTAGAAAGGTTTGAAGACGACGAAATTGAAGAATTTTGTCGGGAGGCAGGCTATGAGTGTAAACTCGTTCCCGAAGGAATGTTGGCCGTGCCTCCTGATCAAAATGTTGACGTTACCGACTGGCAACCCGAAGGCACAAAGGCAACCCAACCGGAATCGAGCGAATCCGAATTCTCGGACTCTGAACTGGATCGAATTCGCCGTCAGCTAGAAGGGTTACTGTGAACTGGAAGGACATCAATACGGTATGGCGATGGAAAGCACAGAGCAAGTTATAGAGCGAGGCCACTTGCTCACCGAGCAGGTGAATCCGAATAGTCATAATCTGGATGAACTGACGGCGCTGGATATGGTCGCTCTGTTTAATCAAGAAGATGCCCAGGCGATCGCAGCAGTGGCAGCAGCTCGCAGTGCTCTGGCAGAAGCGATCGAGCGCACGGCTGTGGCACTACGGCAGGGAGGGCGCTTGTTTTATGTGGGTGCCGGAACCAGCGGACGTTTAGGCGTTTTAGATGCGGCGGAGTGTCCACCTACTTTCTGCACGCCCCCGGAACTGGTGCAGGGCATTATTGCAGGGGGAGCCGGAGCGCTGGTACGCAGTTCCGAAGATTTGGAAGATCGAGCCGAAGATGGCATGGAGGCGATCGCCCATCGCCAGATCACAGCATTAGATGTGGTGGTGGGCATTAGCGCCGGCGGTACAACACCGTTTGTGCAGGGGGCGCTGCGTGCCGCGCGCCAGCGAGGAGCCACCACAGTGATGATGGCTTGCGTTCCGGCGGAGCAGGTGCCCTGCGAGGTTGATATTGATATCCGCTTGCTCGTTGGCCCCGAAATTATAGCCGGATCGACGCGCCTCAAGGCCGGCACGGCAACCAAACTGGCGCTGAATATTCTCTCAACCGGGGTGATGGTCAAGCTGGGAAAAGTATACGGCAACCGTATGGTGGATGTTGCCGTCACAAACAAAAAGCTGCACGATCGCGCCCTGCGGATGCTGCAAGATCTGACGGACTTAAATCGGGAAGCGGCAGCGTTCTTGCTCGAAAAGAGCGGTCGCCGGGTCAAGCTGGCGTTGCTGATGCACTGGACTGGGGTCGATGCGGAAACGGGCGATCGCCTGTTGGCAGAACACCACGGAAACTTGCGGCAAGCAGTGCGAATCTATGGTGCTGGAGGGTCAGAACTAGGCCCCAGGTAGTACGGCATTACCAGCGAGCCTAGAGTCCTTCAACGCCCCGTGTCTCGATCGTTTTTTGCACCTTCTCAGCACGGGTTGCCGCGTCTGCCATCACCTCACCCATTTTTTCTAAAACCTCTCCAGGGTAATTCTCCAAGACTTTCGTGGAAAGGGAAATCCGTCGCTTAACGTCGTCTAAATCAATGATGACAGCTTTGATCGGCTGACCTACTTCAAAAATGGCTGGCAACGAGGCGACGTAATTTTTACTGACTTGATTGATGTGGAGTAGCCCGGTGGTTCCGTCAAAGTCAACAAATACACCAAACGGTTTGATGCCGCTAATTTTGCCGTCAACCAACTGACCAATTTGTAGCTGCTTTAAGCTAGCCGCCTGGGTTGCTAGCCGCTGCGACAAAACGAGCTTGCGGCTATCGGGGTTAATTTCCAGGAAACTGACGGTCAACGTTTTACCCACCAGCGCTTCTAGATCGCCGCGATCGACTAGGTGCGATCGTGGAATAAAGCCACGAATACCCTGGACATCAACCGTTACGCCACCTTTGTTAACACCGCCAACTCGCGCCTGTATCGTTGCGCCATCCTCTTGCATTTCCGCTAAGAGCTGCCAGGCTTTCTTAATTTCGAGCTGTCGAATCGAGAGTGTGACCTGCCCGTCTGCGTCTTGTTCGCGGATAATCAAAAATTCTCGTTCTGAGTCGATCGGTAGCAGGTCGGCTAAGTTCATGACTCGCCGTAAAGAGGCTTCCTCAAGAGGCAAAAACGCAGCCGATTTACCACCAATGTCAACATAAGCTCCGCTTGAGTCATGGCCTGCTATTTTGCCACGCACGAGCTGACCCCGTTGAAATTGGTAGTCATGCTGTTCTAGAGCTTTAGCGAAGTCGTCAGTGGAAAAGGACAAAAGTCAGCCTCCTACAGTAAATTAATATCTCTTGCAACAGGCCAAACCGGCTGACTTAAGCGATTCCCCTTGCGGACGGAATGAACGGTTTAACCAGGTTTGCAAGACTCTCAGGCTCAGTTGAGTTTTCTCAATATAATCAATTCGTGACGAGTCTGGCAGAAAATCGCATAAAGTTATTAATCAATTTGAACAAATACATATTAGAGGATGTTTTAAAGGGCTAATTTATAGCCCTTACGGGAGGCTTTTGAAACGTTTCAAACATCCCCTTGGGTTCGTCTGGGTTTAAGGTTGAACCCACCTGTAGCGGTCATGACCGCTTGAATGCTCGCGAACCACTTCGTCCTTTCAAGTTTGAACCGTGTTTTAACACATTCATCTACAAGGTGGTCTGAAACAATTCTTGCACCTGCTTCCAGGCATCAGTTGCGGCCTTGGCGTGATAGCTGCTACGCCGATCGCAGAAAAAACCGTGAGCGGCGGCTGGATAGCGAAAAACACGGTGCGAAACCTGCTGTTTTTGTAACTCTGCCTCAATCTGATCGATATGGTTAGGGGGAATACTGGCATCGTCCAGCCCAAAGAAGGCATACAGCGTACCGTGAATTTTGCAGGTTTGGGTAATCGTGGGCGCACCGCCACCCGGAATCCAGGTTGGAATGCCAGCCCCATAAAATGATGCTGTTGCCTTAATCTGGGGTAGGGTGGCAGCAAGATAGGCCACATGACCACCAAAGCAAAAGCCAATACAGCCGATCGCATCTGGCTTCACCGTGGACAATTGCTGGAGGTGGGCAATCGCACCCTGGATGTCGCCCAACAGCTCACTGGCCTGCGTTTGTTCTTTATAGGCTCGTCCCAGTTGAATATCCTCCGGAGTATAGCCCGCTTCAAAGCCGGGAGCCTGCCGCTGATAGAGAGCAGGGGCGATCGCAACGTAGCCGGCTTTAGCCAACCGCTCTGTGACATCCCGGATGTGAGCATTCACTCCAAAGATCTCTTGAATCACCACAACGGCAGGAAACGATCCAGCACCGACTGGCTCTGCCAGATACGCATCAATTGATAAGTCGCCGTTAACAACAGCGATGCTACTCGTACGAATGTCCTGATCTACCATAAAAGCGAGGTGGCTCAATCTCCGAACCAATCCTAAAGGGTTGTTTGAAAAGTAGCAAATGTGCCGCGTTCGCCTCCCTTGCCCGGTGTACCTAAAGGGCTTCAGCCCCTCCGGGTTAGGAAATGTCCAAATATTGCAATTTGAAGAACTCCGGTCGCATGGAGTTCTTGATAGTAGTTGCCATGCAATCTTTACAGTGAGTACTCCTAAAAAAACATAACCTTTTGGTAAAACACTCAATTAAACCTGCTTTAGGAAACGAAAACTAGCCATCAAAGCATCTGGTTCCAAACAGCGTAAAAACTAGCATTCCGTTTTACAAACTGCGATTTTGATGTCCCTCTTAAACGTCCTCTTATTGCTCAATTTGGTGTAATTTAATTAGGTTTGTTGATAAACTTAGGAATGTAGAGTCCCTGCGTCGAGATACAACCTAAACCTCAGCAGGTTAATTGTATTGGTTTAGTGTTACAGCATTTTGAGGTAATCTCTTCTTGAACATTTTCTAGCGTTAATCCATAACTTGCATACTTCACAAAACTCATTTATATCGGGAAAATAGAACTTCCAAACGGTAGATCTAATTATCTAAAAGTTACGTGGCAAACTACGAATAGACCCTGCTCAATTGGAGCACTGTGGAGACTCCTATGGTTCAGTTTCATATTCAACCTGATAGTGAAATTCCAGCATCTACCCAGCTTTATAACCAGATTCGTTTTGCGATCGCCTCGCGCCAGTTTCCCCCCGGGCATCGCTTGCCCAGCACGCGGCAGCTAGCCATGCAAACGGGGCTGCACCGTAATACCATTAGCAAGGTTTATCGCCAACTCGAAGACGATGGTGTAGTCGATGCCCATGCCGGTTCGGGCATTTATGTCCGAGCGCAAGGCGATGAAGGCGGCAGCGCCGGAGGGCGTTCCCCGCTGGCAGAAAAGTATCCGCAAGCCTATAAACTGGTACAAAAAAGCCTGGACGAACTGTTAAGCCAGGGATGCTCGTTAAGCCAGGCTCGCGAGCTATTTCTTTCGGAGGTAGACTGGCGGTTACGGTGTAGTGCCCGGGTACTGGTATCGACCCCCGGACAAGATATCGGTGCGGGTGAACTGATGGTGTCTGAACTGGAGCAGGCATTGCAAATTCCGGTACAGCTTGTGCCAATGGAAGAGCTGGCGCAGGTGTTAGACCAGGCGCGGTCTGGAACAGTGGTGACAAGTCGTTACTTTATTGGAGAAGCAGAGGCGATCGCCTCTCCCAAATCGGTTCGGGTCATCCCGGTCGATATTTATGACTACGCTCAGGAATTTCAGAAGCTGTTGAAACTGCCAAAAGATAGCCGTCTGGGGTTGGTCAGCCTCAGTTCCGGCATTTTGCGAGCGGCTGAGGTAATTGTCCACAGTCTCCGTGGAGATGAACTGCTGGTCACGACGGCTCAGCCCAACGATACTTACAAGCTCAATGCCATGGTTCGTAATGCCCAAAGTATCTTCAGCTTTGATCAAGTGAGCTGTGCCGCAACCAAAACCGCTGTCTCCAAAGCCAGAGAAGACATTATTCGTCCACCGCAACTAGTTTGCTGTGAAAACTACATTGGCACAAAGTCAATTAGCCTGCTCAAGCGTGAACTAGGGCTGGATTGAGCACCAGCCTGGTTTAGTAGTAGGGTTTAACCGCCCTGACCGTTATCGGTTGGCAGGTGTTGGGGCATTATCTAACTTAAGAAATGTCCGAACGTGCTGCAAATAGGTAGCCTCATCTTCCAACATCGGAAAATGACCCGTATTAGACATCACAACATGGTCAATGTTCTGATTTAGGGCTGCCGCCTGTCTGCCCATTTCAGCCGGAATAATCTGGTCATATTCTCCGGATACCAGCAGCGTTGGCACGGTTAACCTGGCAAATTCTTGCGGCATCTCTTCGGCAGCTCTCTGGCTAACGGAGGTATAGATCGTCCCTAACGCCGCTTCATATTCTGCCATCAGGAAATCTTCCATAAACTCGCGGCTAACGGCATCGGGTAGCGATCGCCGCAAAAAGCGTGCCATAAAGAGCCGATTCACAAACGGTAAATAGCTTAACCAGCGTGGTCGAAACTTGACAACATATCCACCAAATTTATGAAATGCAGTAAACGCTTTTTCGTCATATTCAAAGATGCCGCTACAGGTCAAAATGGCTTGCTCTACCTGCTCGGGATAGCGATTCAGAAACAGCGTCGCAATGGAGGAGCCAGTCGAATGGGCATTGAGATAAACCCGCAGGAGCTGAAAGGCATCTAACAAAGCCGCCAAATCGTCGGCATAGCTTTCCAGTTCATAGCCGATCGCAGTTACGTCTGATGAGATTGGTCGAGTAAACCGCGATCGCCCAAATCCGCGCAAATCGTAAAGCAAGCAGTCAAACTGCTCTGCTAACGCCAGAGCCGTCTTGTGCCAGTACCGGGCTGACCCTGCCCAACCGTGGAGAAAAACCATGACTGGTTTACCAGACTGGGGCTTTTCATCCAGGGAGGAAGGGGCTGATGTGCTAACCCATTCGTAATAGTGGTCAACCCCACGAATAGTGATATAAGGCATTTTTCAATGAGTTTGAACGGTAGATCAAGTACTTCAAACGGGGTTTAAAGCAAAAAAAGGGAGTCAGGAACTATTTTAAGCGTCGTCCTTATCCCTTTATGTTTAAATTTTAAGCTCGTGTGGTGCAGCACTCAAGGCTGCTTTCAAGCAGATTCAGGCTTCGGTATCGAAGACGGATGCAGCAACAACTCGGCGGTAGACCGTTTTTCAACCATTTCGCGGGTGATGAAACAGCGCGTAACGTCTTTGCGGGACGGCAGCTCATACATCACATCTAGCATCAGTTCTTCAACAATGCTGCGAAGCGCTCTAGCTCCTGTCTTTCGCCGATAAGCTTCTTTGGCGATCGCCCGCACGGCATCTGCCTTGAACTCTAATTGGACATTGTCCATCTTCATCAGCTTTTGGTATTGCTTCACCAGAGCATTGCGAGGCTCCGTCAAAATTTCCGTCAGTGCATCTTCGTCTAACGGCTCCACCACAGCAATTACTGGCACGCGCCCAATAAACTCTGGAATCATGCCAAATTTAACCAGATCATCTGGCTCTAAATGCTTCAGGATATCGGCGGCTCGCTTCTCCTTCGACTGGCTATCACCCGGTTGGATAAAGCCCATCGTTTTCTTGCCCGTTCGCTGTTCAACCGCTTTGTCCAATCCAACAAAGGCACCGCCGCAAATGAATAAAATGTTGCTGGTGTCAATTTGGATACAGTCTTGATAGGGATGCTTGCGCCCCCCTTGCGGCGGAACATTGGCGATCGTTCCCTCCAGCATCTTCAGCAACGCTTGCTGCACACCTTCGCCAGACACATCGCGGGTGATAGACGGGTTCTCGCTCTTGCGAGCCACTTTGTCGATCTCATCAATGTAGATGATGCCACGTTGAGCCTCTTCTACATCTAAATCGGCAACCTGTAACAGCCGCAACAAAATGTTTTCAACGTCTTCACCTACATATCCGGCTTCGGTCAGCGTTGTGGCATCGGCAACGGCAAACGGCACATCCAGCATTTCAGCCAGGGTCTGCGCCAGCAGCGTTTTACCACAACCAGTCGGGCCAATGAGCAAAATATTCGATTTCTGTAATTCAACAGCATCGTCTAGCTTGTTGCCCTTATTCTGAACGTAGCTCAACCGCTTGTAATGATTGTAGACAGCGACCGAAAGGACTTTCTTCGCTTCATCTTGACCAATCACATGCTCGTCCAGATGCTTCTTAATCTCCCTGGGCTTTGGTATCTGCCCTAAAGAGAAATTAGACGCTCGAACTTGCCGTTTTTCGGGCTGTTGTTCCCGTCTGGGAGAAGGCTGAGGAACTGCCGCACTGGAATCAAACAACTCCTCATCCAAGATTTCATTGCAGAGGTCAACGCACTCATCACAGATGTAGACTCCAGGGCCAGCAATCAACTTGCGAACCTGTTCCTGCGATTTACCACAGAATGAACACTTGAGATGGGAGTCGTATTTAGACATAGTTGCCTCTTATTTCACTGCGGTAACAGACTCTCCGGGCATGGGCATATCTTGCCGGGAGATAACCTGATCAACTAAACCGTAGTTCTTTGCATCCTCTGCCGACATGAAGAAGTCGCGCTCGGTATCTGCCTCAATTCTCTCAAGCGGCTGACCTGTATGATAAGCCAACAACTCGTTCAATTGGCGCTTGTGGTACAAAATTTCCTTAGCCTGAATCTCAATATCGGCAGCTTGCCCTTGAGCACCACCCAGCGGCTGGTGAATCATGATCCGAGAGCTAGGAAGGGAGAGACGCTTGCCTTTTGCACCACCGGCCAGCAAAAATGCGCCCATGCTAGCCGCTAAGCCGAAACAAATCGTAGCGACGTCAGGACGGACTTGCTGCATGGTGTCGTAAATTGCCATGCCTGCCGTCACCGAGCCACCTGGCGAGTTGATATAGAGCTGAATGTCCTTCTCTGGGTCTTCGGCATCCAGAAAGAGTAATTGAGCCACGATTGAATTGGAGATATCATCATCAACTGGAGTTCCCAGGAACACAATCCGCTCACGCAGCAGTCGAGAATAAATATCAAAGGCTCGCTCACCCCGACCGGATTGTTCAACAACCATAGGGATGACCCCGTCGGCAGCCACCAGATCGGAACTCCCAGAGTAATACCCTGAGGGTCTGACACCAGAAATTAAGTGATCGAACTGAGATACAAGCATAAACCAGGGAAAGATGAGAGAACTCTAGAAACTACAACAAACCGTGTTTCCCAAAAATAAAACATGTTTGCTGAGCAGTTCTATCCGACATTATGCCCTAATTACTTTAGGACTGGTGGGACTCTAGAAAATGCTACAAAAGTTTTCCGGCATGGCAACTCAGTATTGCCTCAGAACGATAAATAACTTAATCCTTTTCCGAGCCTATCAATACTTCATTCAGTCGCTTCGCTAACAGTAGAGGCAGAAACATCTACAGTGGCATCCGTCGGATCTAATTCGATATTTTCGTCTTCGGTTTCCTCATCTGCGTCGATCGCCACTTCGGGGTCGGGCGTAAGCGTGCCCTCTGGCACTAGCTCTACGGTACCGTTTTCCTCCAGCCATGCAATGATCTTGTCTTTTAGCAGCTCTTCTTCAATGACCTGGTGCAATTTTTCTTCGTCAACATCCTGACCGCTATAGTCTGCCAGAATGGTTTGAACTTTGGCCTCAACTTCGTCAGCCTCGACTTTAATCGACTCTAGCTTGGCCACTTCTCCTAACGCCAGGGTGCGCTGAATCCGGGCGATCGCTTCTGGACGAGCCTGATCGCGCAGAATTGAGACGATATCTTGCGTAAAGGTTTTGCGGATATCCATGCCCTGCTCACCCAGACGCATAGCGGTTTGGGTAATGGAAAAATCGACTTCTCGTTTAATCAACGTTTCTGGAATATCCACTTCCAGGTGCTTCACCAATTCCTTGAGAAGGGCCTGCTCTTTGTTGGCTTTTAATTTTTCGTCTGCTTCTTCCCGGAAGCGCTTTTCCAACGATTCTTGCAGTTCGGCTAACGTTTCAAAATCGCTAACCTCTTGAGCAAAGTCATCGTCCAATTCAGGCAATTCTCTTTCCTTCAGCTCTTTGACCGTCACGGTAAAGGTAGCCGCTTTGCCAGCCAGGTCTTTTTGCACATAATCGTCGGGAAATTGAACTGAAATATCCTTCGTTTCTCCTGAATTGATGCCGACAATCCCAGTAACAAAGCCAGGAACAAACTTGTCCTCAGCCAGCTCGATTTCAAAATCTTCAGCGCTGCCGCCGGGAATTTCTTCCCCTTGTTCGCCGTCTTCCTCGCCCTCTGTGGCTTCTTCATTGATCAGCCGACCGACAAAATCAACCACAGCCACATCGCCCAGTTGGGCAGGCCGATTCTCGATGGGCACCAGTGTTGCAGTTTGCTTACGATAGTTTTCTAAAACCTGCTCCACCCGTTCTGAGTCGTATTTCACCTCTTCTGCTTGAACCTGTAAGCCTTTGTATTGAGCTAGTTTGACAACAGGTGGTACATCAACCGCCGCAGAGAAGGTTAACGGATGTCCTGGCTCAAACTGGTCAATCAAATCTTCAAAGGACGATCGCAACTGAAAGTTGCCGAGCGCATCAATTTTTTCTTGCTCGATCGCCTGCTTCAAGCTGCTGTCAATCAAATCCTCTAAAACCGCTGCTTTGAGGCGAGTTGAACCAAAACGCTGAATCAAGACTTGACGAGGAACTTTACCCTTGCGGAACCCAGGAATATTGGCAGAACGAGTGAACTCTTGTAGAGTCTTCTCATATGCCTTCTTGGACATCTCGGGAGTGATCTCAATTTCCAGACCAATCTGACTAGCAGGTAGTTTTTCCTGGGTAACTTTCATTGCGCGTCTCGTAACGATTAGTTTTTCAAAGCGTAGCTATCCGGCTACTGAGATAACTCAGCTTTGCCGCAATTAGCTATAGTAACTGATTCTGACTCAGGCGATGAGAAGATTCGTTGAAATCTAATCCTCTTCATCCCAGCGTAATGATTGGGGCAACTGGTGTAATTATTTCAGGTTCTCCAGGCCAAAAGGATTCCAGTTCAGATTGGTAGAGCATATTGTCAAGATAGACACAGAATGAGTGCAGAGTCCGTTATCATCGTATGTAGCTAAAAAGGTTAGGTAGCCGCAAGCCGTTAGGGTGCTTAAAAATATATCGCCCTTGTCTGGTTAGCCTCAGGGTCAATGACTGGGGAGTCACTAACCACAAAATAAAGTTTTATGAATATTTAACATTATTTCGTTACTGCTAGTCTTGGGTCAATGCGAGGTGACAAACCGCACCTTTTCGATTGGAGGAGTAATTAGAGGATTCAGACAGCTTTATCCAACTATTCATTCAATGTCATTCAACCAATGGTTTTGTTGGTTGCAGATCTGAAGTTTACGAGCTTTGAAGTTCAAGGATGTCAGTTAATTCTTCCTGAAAGCTTGTTTCTGAGATGGTCAGATAACCGTTTTTGAAGACTGATACATTAACTTACTTGTCTGGAGGAAAATTAGAGTTGCCTCAATCATATAGAGTCGCTATCTTAGGCGCGACAGGTGCCGTTGGCAATGAACTGTTGACTCTCCTGGCGGAGCGCCAGTTTCCCGTCGCTAGTTTAAAGCTGTTAGCATCGCCTCGGTCTGCCGGGGAAACGCTTTCGTTTCAGGGAGATGATCTGCGGGTGGAAGCGGTGAGCGATCGCTCGTTTGACAACATCGATCTGGTATTGGCCTCAGCGGGCGGTTCCATTTCCAAAGCCTGGGCTGCAACGGCGATCGCAGCAGGTGCCGTCATGATTGATAACTCCAGCGCCTTTCGGATGGACTCTCAGGTACCTTTAGTGGTACCGGAAGTGAACCCAGAAGCGGTTGTGTCCCATCAGGGAATTATTGCGAACCCAAACTGCACCACAATTTTGATGGCCGTTGCAGTTTATCCGCTGCACCAGGTTCAATCCATCCAACGCATTGTTGCCGCTACCTATCAGTCGGCTAGCGGTGCTGGAGCCAGAGCAATGGAGGAAGTAAAAACTCAGTCTCAGGCCATTTTACAGGGTCAGCCTCCGGTGGCTAAAGTCTTTCCCCATCCGTTAGCCTTTAATCTGTTTCCCCACAATTCGCCCCTAAACGACATGGGTTACTGTGAGGAAGAAATGAAAATGGTCAACGAAACGCGGAAGATATTTGGCGCACCCGATCTTCGCGTGACAGCAACCTGCATACGGGTTCCCGTACTGCGTGCCCATTCAGAATCGATTAATATAGAGTTTTCAACTCCGTTTGATGTTGCACAGGCGCGCGACATCCTCAGTCGGGCTCCCGGCGTGAAGCTTGTGGAAGATTGGCAGGCCAACCACTTCCCTATGCCTGTAGAAGCCAGTGGTCAAGATGAGGTTTTAGTTGGTCGCATCCGCCAAGATATTTCTCATCCCAACGGTTTGGAGCTGTGGCTTAGCGGTGACCAAATTCGCAAGGGTGCCGCTCTCAATGCCGTACAAATTGCAGAGCTGTTAGCACAGCGCGGCTTGATTCGTCCAGTTGAGAAAATTGAAACGATTGGAGTTCGGTAATTTTAACCAGTGTCAGGATAGTTGAAGCAATAGGCTATCCTTGTCTATCTAGTTTCCGTGAGGAGTTAGCGTAGTGTGACTAGTTTTGGACGTGTTCTGACTGCCATGATCACGCCATTTCAACCGGATGGTGATGTCAGTTATGGAGTGGCTGAAGAGTTAGCAGCTTACTTGGTTAGCCACGGCACAGATACCTTGGTTATCTGTGGTACAACTGGAGAGTCTCCTACTCTCAGTTGGGATGAAGAATATCAGCTTTTCCAGGTGGTCAAACGAGCCGTAGATGGGAAAGCTAAGGTGATGGCAGGAACAGGCTCTAATTCGACAGCAGAAGCGATCGCAGCGACCCAAAAAGCCGATAAGATAGGGTTAGACGGAACGTTACAGGTTGTTCCGTATTACAACAAGCCGCCCCAGGCCGGTTTGTATCAACACTTTCGAGCGATCGCCGAAGCCAGTCCCGACTTATCGCTCGTTTTGTACAATATCCCTGGGCGAACAGGGCAAAACCTGTTACCCGAAACCGTTGCTCGTCTGGCAGAGATTCCTAATATTGTTGCTATCAAAGAAGCAAGCGGCAATCTCGACCAGGTTAGCCAGGTTAGGCGATTAACCCCCCCTGAGTTTGCCATTTACTCAGGCGATGATTCGTTGACGCTGCCAATGTTGGCAGTTGGGGCACAAGGAGTTATCAGTGTTGCCAGCCATCTGGTTGGGTTGCAACTGCAAGAGATGACTCAAGCCTTTGAGAAAGGGCAAACTCAGCTTGCCACCCAAATCCACCTCAAATTGTTTCCTTTATTTAAGGCGTTATTTCTGAGTACTAACCCCATTCCGGTTAAAGCCGCTCTCAGGTTACAAGGCTGGCAGGTCGGCTCGACCCGCTTACCCTTAGCGGATGACTCTTCAGATAATCTAGAGCAAGCATTAAGAGCAGTCATGGCAGACCTCGCCTTGCTGAAAGACAACTGACTGCTAATCCAGTTTTTTGCACAACTGAATAGTTTGATCACTCTCCTTGCCTGTGTGTCGCTCTTGTCTATACCGATAGTGTGACGATCCAGCTCTGGCTTACTAAGCGCAAGGTCTAATCAACGGCATACGCTTATGCCAACCATTCTTTAGTTTTTGAAACCCTAGTTGTTTAAGGATGAACATGAATCAAAACGGAAGTCAAAACGGTTCTTCACCAGCACTTAAAATCATTCCGTTGGGAGGCTTACACGAAATCGGTAAGAACACCTGCGTATTTGAAGTGAATGATGAAATTCTTTTACTAGATGCGGGTCTTGCCTTTCCTACGGACGGAATGCACGGGGTTAATATTGTCCTACCCGACACCACTTATTTGCGTGACAATCGTCACAAAATTAAGGGGATGATTGTTACCCACGGGCACGAAGACCACATTGGCGGTATTCCGTTTCATCTCAAGCAGTTTGATATTCCTGTAATCTATGGGCCTCGGCTAGCCATGGCGTTGCTAGAAGGCAAGCTCGAAGAGGCTGGCGTGGCCGATCGCACAGAATTGCGTTCAGTCAAGCCTCGCGAGATTGTTCGGGTCGGCAAATCGTTTTTAGTGGAATATATTCGCAACACCCACTCGATTGCAGATAGTTTCAGCGTTGCCATTCACACGCCCGTAGGTGTGGTGATTCACACCGGTGACTTTAAGGTAGACCATACTCCGGTGGATGGTGAGTATTTTGATTTTCAAAAGCTGGCAGAACATGGCGAAAAAGGCGTGTTGTGCTTAATTAGCGACTCAACGAACTCTGAAATACCTGGACAAACTCCATCAGAGCGATCGGTCTTTCCCAATCTCGATCGCGTTTTCACCCAGGCACAAGGACGGCTGTTGGTCACAACCTTCGCGTCTTCAGTCCACCGAGTCAACATGATTTTAGAGTTGGCGAAGAAGCACGGTCGTTCTGTCTCTATTGTTGGGCGATCGATGCTCAACGTCATCGCTCATGCCCGTAACCTGGGTTACATCAAATGTGAAGACGACCTGTTTGTGCCGCTCAACATGGTCAACAAACTGCCAGACGAGAAAGTACTGGTGTTAACCACGGGTTCCCAGGGAGAACCGATGGCGGCTCTCACCCGTATTGCCAACAAAGAACATCGGCAAGTCAAGATCCGGGAAGGGGATACGGTAGTCTTCTCAGCCAATCCGATTCCGGGCAACACGATTGCGGTCGTCAACACCATCGACAAACTGATGATGCAAGGAGCAAAGGTCGTTTACGGTCGCAGCGAAGGCATTCACGTTTCGGGTCATGGCTCTCAAGAAGATCAAAAACTGATGATCGCCCTTACCCGTCCTAAGTTCTTCCTTCCGGTGCATGGAGAGCATCGAATGCTGGTGAAGCATTCGGACACGGCTCAAAAAATGGGCATTCCCGCCGAAAATATGGTGATTATCAACAATGGAGATGTTGTTGAGCTGACGAAAGACAGCATCCGAATTGCGGATAAAGTCTCGTCTGGGATTGAATTGGTAGACTCGTCTTCTGGGGTAGTACATGAGCGAGTGCTGAAGGAACGTCAGCAGTTGGCAGAAGACGGCATTGTTACGGTTGCAGCGGCGATCGGTCAAACCGGAGAACTGTTAGCCAAACCCGAAGTGCATTTGCATGGGGTGGTCACTTCGGTTGAAAAAGCTCGGATGCAAAAGGTCGTTGCTTTAACGCTGAGTGATTTTCTGAGCGATCGCTGGAAAGACTTTACTCACTCCTTCAATGGCGATGACCTTGAAGTCGATTGGACAAAACTTCAGGCCAGTGTTGAAGCAGAACTGAGACGATTGGTACGACGCGAACTCCAAAGCAATCCGTCGCTAGTATTTTTGCTACAGACTCCAGAACAGACTGTCACGGCTTCACCCCGGAGGCAGCGATCGGCGGCTAAAGTTGCGTCTTAACGTCGCGGCCTGAAGTGGCTTGAATCAATACCTTAAACCGTTCTAAATGATTGGGGAGCAGAAGTTCTGCTCCCCAATTTTAGTTGCATGGCATAGCCGTTGCCGTAATCAGTGTTGATTGAGCGGTTGATTGAGCGTGATTGTCTTGGGTTGTAGCGATCGGAGTTCGAGAATCCAGCACCAAGGGAATTAAACCCTACTTTCAAATGTACGAGATCTGGCGCGGTTAGCTCTTTCAACAGATTTGCGGAGGAAAGCAGTGACCACCCAAAACTAACCAGCAAAACTTGAGTATTATCACTCACCCCTATCGTCTTAACTTCGGGAAAGATATGGGTGTCCTGTAGAAGAACATTCTATGAATCCCATACAGGATTAGGGACTCAACCAGGTTGCCTAAAGTGACGGCCCTTCAACCCTTGTTAATCCAGACGATGGTAAACCAATCTAACCAGTGTGCTTCAGCAAGTGTAGAGTTCCTATCGTGGAATTCTAAAACTACGATGCTCGTTAACTCAACAGTTGCTGACCTGAAAGAGCCAACGATGGACTTTGCCGATTGCATGGCGCAAGATCCAGCCCTCAATTGCTGGACTTGGATTTGTAAGGCAGATTCTGCTGCTCAGTGGATATCTGAGTCAGACCAGTCCATTCGCCCAACCCCTAAACTTCGCTTCAACTTATTGGACTCTGTACGTCAGTGGCTAGATCAAACTGAAATTCGCAACAGCAGGTTTGCCCACTTAGTTTGTAAGCTAATTCCTGCCCAATGTCCCTTTGAGCGCGATATCAAAGTTCTGGGTCACACACTGATCCACATTCCACCGCTCTGCAAGCTAAACCCGTGCTACGAGCAGGTGGTGGCCTTGCGTTTTCGTGCCCTGTGCTTCCTGGCAGATGAATGCGGCGAGGACATCACGCCCTATTGTTAGTGTCCGATTTCTGACCTGCTATGTAGGCTAGGCGACAGTAGACGATTCGGTATCGCCTGTCGCCTGCCCACTGGCGGGTAGTTCTAAACAGTAACCCGCTCCATATACCGTCTTGATGTATCGTGGATGACGCGGATCGGGTTCTAGTTTGGTTCGCAAATGCCGCACATGAACTCTAATGGTTTCAATGTCATCATCTGGATCGTAGCCCCACACTTCTTTAAGGATTTCGCTCGGCGAGACAGTTTGGCCGTGACGTTGCAGCAAACAGTGGAGCAACTCAAACTCCAAATGCGTTAGCTTTACCGTTTGGTCAAACCAAATGGCCTCAAGCCGCTCTGGTACAAGCGTTAGGGGACCATAGTTCAAGATTTCGCTGTGTTTAGCTGCCTGGGGAATGCGATCGGTTCGTCGTAGTAAAGCCCGAACTCGCGCCAGCATCTCTTCAACTTCAAAGGGTTTTGTTAAGTAATCGTCTGCCCCTGCATTAAAGCCTTCTACCTTGTCTTGTGTTTGACCCAAAGCGGTTAGCATCAAGACCGGGATATCAGCCGTCCGTTCATCACGACGCAAGCGCTGACATACCGTGAAGCCATCTACTTTTGGCAACATCAAGTCCAACATGATGAGATCTGGCAAGAGCTGGAGGGCTAAAGCTTGACCCTTGATACCATCTGCTGCCTGGCTAACGTCATAGCCAGCCATCTCTAGGTTGACTGCGACCAATTCTGAAATTGCAGGGTCATCGTCGATGACGAGTATCCGGGGCATTGCTAAATAAGTTTAACGACGGGTGGCGAGACGAAAGAAGTAACCTGACTAGAAATTACGAAGATTCCTGTACAGATTATAAGCAACGATTCTAAAATTTTTCTAATGCAACGGACATCAGAAAGGAAGGTTGTTAATTGATCAGATAATGCCGCTTTATGTTGTTTAATACGGGCTTACTCCTTTGGGGTAATGAGATGCTTGAGCCACAACCGAGCGTAATGAGGACAGCGTTTGCAGCCAATGTTGAGAGTGGGTGCGCTAAGAGCGAAATTAGTAGTGTATCAATCCTGGCATCTTCTGTCTGCTTCAATTCTGCTTTTCCTCAGTATTATCCTCTATACAGCGAAACTTCGCTACGCTAGTAGATTAGCTCTGGGTACTGCCCCAATGGGACACTGTTGTGTGTATGTGAGCAGTGTGTATGTGAGCAGTGAATTTACCAGGCATGCAATTCGTGATACAGATTAGTGCATTGAACAAAATGCAGCCGGATAAGTCTATTTTGTTAAACCACATCTGTTAAACCACAGATTGAAACGATGCAACCAGGAAAGCGGCGGGTTAAAGTGCTTGTTCCTGGTTGGCCTTTGCTTGCAGAGCATATTCCCGAAAGCGTTCCATGTCAGCTTTTAGTGTAGACTCAACGACTCGACCTAAGAATAAATCGTCCATCAGCCGACCCAAAAAGCCAGGGATTGCGTAAGCTACTGTCAGTTTGACGATGCTGCTATCGCCGCGATCGTAAAACCGAATTGCACCCCGGTTGGGCAAGCCGTCTACCGATTCCCACTGGATGATTTGATTGGGAACCTGTTTGAGGATGCGGGATAGCCAGCTAAACTCTAACCCCCCCGTGGCTAGTTTCCAACGCGACAACTCTGGGTTGTCTTCTAAAATTTTGACGGAATCGATCCATTTCATCCAGCGGGGCATCTGTTCGAGATCCGACCAGAGCCCCCAGACTGAATCAATGGGCGTTTCAACTTCGATTTGGACGCTGTGTTCTAGCCAGTCGGACATAAGGAGGTGGATTAAGAGTAGGCAACAGTTAAGAGTCGAACAAGCGCAAGGCATTAACCTGATGGGAATGCATACCCTATCCCCTACTACCCTACACCGTTCAGGATGGCCTTTGCGGCCTGTTCGCCTGAAATAGTAGCGCCTTCCATGCTGTCGATGTAGTCTTGCTGCGTATAGCTACCAGCCAGGAAGAAGTTGGCGATGGGTGTTTTTTGAGCCGGACGATAGAGATCCATGCCGGGGGCTTCTCGATATAGCGATTGAGCCAGTTTAACAACGCTGTACCAGGTCATGTTCAAGTCTCTGGAGGAGGGGAATAGATCGTGGACTTGCTTGAGGACATGCTGAGCGATCGCCTCATTGTTTTGTTTAATGAACGGATCGCCCGGTGTTAACACCACCTGTAACAGAGACCCTTGCCCTTGGCGATAATAGTCGCTGGGGCTGGTCAGCGCTAAGTCTGCGAAGCAGGAGAAATCTGCATCGGGCGTATAGAGTAAGTTGTCCATCCCTGCGGCGTGGTCGAGCTGGTTGCGCTCAGCGTGGTTGTGCAATTCAGTAACCCAACCATCAAACCGAAGTTGCACCGTCGCAACGGGAACCGTATCAAGCTTGTAGATGTTATCGAATTCAGACCAGGTTCGCCATTCCGGCGGCAGCAGGCGTTGGATGCCGGGAACATCGCAGGCGCAGAGATAGGCATCGGCCACAACGGTGTCCTGGTTGTCACCATTGGCGATCGCCAAACCTGTCACTCTGGTTTCCGCCCCCTCACCCGCAAACAGAATTTGCCGCACGCCCCGACGGGTATGAACCTTAGCGCCTCGCGCTTCTAAATAGTCGAGCAGCGGTTTGTGTAAGTATTCATGGGGTGACCCTTCCAGCATTCGCAAAATTGAGGCTTCGGTGCGAGCCGCAAATAGCTGAAAGATCGTTAGCATACACCGAGCCGAGATCGTTTCAGTGTCAATGAAGCCCAACGCATAGGCGATCGGATTCCACATCCGCTTAAGGCTGCCATTGGAGCCACCATGCTGGCGAAACCAATCGGCAAAGCTGATTCGGTCTAGCGCTCGAATCGTCTTCATTGCTCCGTCAAAATCGATTAATCCGCGCACAATTGGACTGGTACCCAGGGCGATCGCATTTTGCGCTTTGTCTTGCAGCGATAGTTGAGAGGTAGTGAAGAAGGCTTTTAGCCCATTGAAAGGAGCACCTGTGATGAAGCGAAAATCCAGAGTGCCCGTCTGTCCACCCCGATTCACAAAGGTATGGGTATGTTCTTTGAGGCGCAAGTTTTCTCCTGCACCGACCTTTTGCATCAACGAAAACAGGTGATAGTAGCAACCAAAAAAGACATGTAGCCCCATCTCAATATGGTTGCCGTCTGCATCAACCCAACTGCCGACTTTGCCACCAATAAACGGGCGAGATTCAAAAATTTCAACCTCGCAACCAGCATCGACTAATTCTACAGCCGCAGCCATACCGGCCAGCCCAGCACCAACGATCGCAACTCGCATTCAACCGTTCCTTATCCGTTTCTTTACAGATTGTAATGGGATTCAGTGCCCTGGGGATCAGGGAAAGCAGATTTATCCACCAGCACTGGATAGCAATGGTCTGAATATCAATTGGTCTGGATATCAATACTCTAGATACGAATGTAGCGACCAACGGCTTATCGTAACGTTGCCCGACTGCTGGAACGGCGGCTTTTGCCCGCAACGCGAGAGGGAGAGCTTAGTTTAGGAGTGGCTTCCGGTTCCGACGAGTCAGATTGTGCGATGGGAATGGTGAGGTGAAAGCGACTGCCCTGATCTCGCCCTGCGGACTCTGCCCAAATTTGCCCTCCCAGACCAAGCACAATTTGCCGGCAAATCGCCAGCCCCAACCCAGTACCACCCGCCGTCCGCCGTAATGCTCCTTCTTCCTGATAGAAGCGATCGAACACCGCTTCTAGTCGGTTGGGTTCAATGCCTCGCCCCGTATCTGCGATCGTCACTTCCAGCATTTTGCCCCCGTTGGGTTTAGCCTCAATCACAACGCGCCCTTCCGGCTCTGTAAACTTGCAGGCATTATCTAACAGTTTGGATAACGCTTCTACAAGCCATTCACCATCTGCTCGCACGAGAGGCAATTCCAGGGGAACATGGGTTTCAATTCGAGGAATACCATTGCTGTCTTGCCGCGTGCGAATGCTGCTCAAGGCCAAATCAACGCATTCATCAAGTGCGAGAGGTTCTAGATGCCATTGCACCCGTCCACTTTCCAAACGCGACAGGGTGAGAAAATCTTGCACCAGGCTCCGCATTCGCTCGGCATCTGTGAGGGCTGTACTCAGCATCACCTGTCGCATTTCCAGGGGCATATCAGGTTCGCTGGCGAGGCTTTCAAGGCATACCTGAATAGTAGAAAGGGGCGTTCGCAGCTCGTGTCCGGTGATGGCAATCAGGTTGCTACGGGTTCGCTCTAGCGCTTCTAATTGCTGATTGAGATCTTCTAAATTGGCATAGGATTCAGCCTGAATGAGAGCCACACCAAGCTGTGTAGCGATCGCCTCTACCAAATCGATCTCGTGTTCTGACCAGGCATGAGGAGCGGCCTGACAATGATGCAATTCGACCACTCCCAACAGCCGCCCTTGATACAGCACCGGAACAATCAGCCATGACCGAATACGCCAGCGATCGACAAGCGCTTGAATAGGTTCCAGGTTGTGTTGGGTTTCGTGCTGAGTGTCAACAATTGAAACCGGATCGAGCGTTTTAACAACGGCTTGAAACAGCGGATTATCTTGGAGCAACCACGTTTGCCCAACCAGGGATTGAATGGCTGGATCAGACAACGATTCGTGAATTATTGTCGTCGTCGCATCTGTGGCTTTGCAGCGGTAAATTAAACAGCGGCAGGCTTGACTGGCTTGACCCAGTTCTTTGACAGCAACTTTAAAGATCTCGTTGGGATCAAGCGATCGCCGAATGGCAGCCGTAATCGAGTTCACCAGTCTTTCTTTTCGTTCCTGTGCCGAAATAGAACGATAGGCTTTTAGCAGCTTGTATTGCCCTGCTTGCAGGTAGGTAATCAACCGTTGGGCAAAGGGATCTGGATCGACTTCTCGCACACCAGACGGGACTTCGGCAATTAATTTTGCTCTAGCTTTTTGGATTTTGGCCTTCAGTTCAGGGCGATAGACCTGAATTCGATTCAGCAAAATATCTGCGGCCTGACAGCTAACCTGCCGATCGAACGTCCAGACTCCCTCAAAGCGGCGAGTTTGATCCATGTGAAGCGGTTCATCCGACATTTCTGGCGAAAGGACTTGCCGTTCTCGACAAATAAGGCAGGCCGAATACTGATCGCTAATGACGACCAGGTGCCACTCGTGGCTGAGCTGATCGGTTGGCTCAAAGGCGATCGTTTCGTACTGCTTAGAGTCGTTGGAAAAACTGGTTTCTGGAGCAGCCAGAACATACACCTGGGGCGACAGTGCTGCAACCCGCTCGTAACGGTGTGCTTCCTGCCGATAAAACCGCTCCCGCTGGAAGCTAGCAATGACAAGGGGCTGGCTGCTGGCGCTTCCTGCCAATACCAGATCCTCCATGGCATGAGAAAGCGCAGTCAACGAGGATTTGAAATAGATTTGTGGGCGCAGGGATGGTGAGTTTTGCAGTAACTCTTCCAGCACGGAAGTAGGGATGCTCATTAGATCGTCTCTATCAATCCAAATTCTGCTCAAATCCAGGCCATTGCTGCATGGTCGAAGCCTATTCCCACAACTACACGGTGAACTCAGGTTCAGCGTGCAGTTGGTGACAGCAATGTCGTCCTAATCTATAGAAAAAATGGATTCCAGTGAATGCCTGAGCATCTGCCTGCAAACCAGATAGCAATCTGACCCAGCTTTTTTTCTATCATGAGCTGACGGTGTTGTAGATCCTTAAAAATCAGGACGAAGCCAAGCAAGTTAACATGCTCCTAGATCCAATATATATTTTTGGCAGGCTATTCGAATAAAACATTTGCACGAGACGCGAAATCCTGAGGGGTTGAGCTGTGCAAGCTCACTTCCACAACCTCACTTCCACAAATAGTAATCATTGATCACAAAGGCGATCGCTTGATTTGTGTAGACTCTATCCTTTAGCACTGATCGGAGCATAAGCTTTGCTGTAAAGTGGCTATATGTATGACGAAGACGAACTCACGGTGCTGGATGCCGATCTAGAGAGTCCTTTAGACAAACTGGGTCCGCTTAGCGCTGAGACAGAAACGCCTAAGCCCGATCCAGAAGCCATGCTGGCCTTGTTGGGCGCTCCCCAAAACCAGCAGCGAATGCTGGCTGCCCGAGCGTTTTGTGAAATTGAAGACGAGCGAGCCATTCCAGCGCTGATCGAGCTGTTAACAGATGCCTGTCCATTAATCCGCGTTAGTGCCGCCTACGCCCTGGGGCGCAACCCCAGCGCTGTCGCGGTGGAGCCGCTAATCGTGCAACTTCAGCGAGATTGGAACGGCTATGTCCGTAAGGGTATTGTGTGGGCGTTGGGCAATTGCCGCGATCGCCGTTCGCTAGAACCATTGATTGACGCGCTCAAAACCGATATATCCGCCGTTCGCCTGTGGGCTGCCAGCTCGTTGGCGCAAATGGCAATTAGCTATGAAACCATTGTCGCAGCCATGCCGCCGTTAATTGAAGCATTGCGGCAAGACCCCATTGCAGCGGTACGAAGCAACTGCGCCTGGACGATTGGCCAACTGTGTCGCGAACTGCCGTCCAATGTAATTTATGCTACTGCGATCGACGCATTGATTGAGGCGTTCGCAGAAGACCAGGAAATGGGAGTTCGTGAAGATGCTAAATCAGCCATTCTTAAGGTAGGCGATCCCAGAGGGTTGCAGGTGGTTGAAGAGCTAGAGCTAGAAGGATTCCTGTAAACATCAGTGGGTTATCTGCAAACCGGAACAGGCGATCGCCCCCGCCTGTCGGGAAAGATGCGTTTAGTTGCCCATCAACCTGACGCGATCAGACGCGCATGAGTCTGCGAATGCTGGAAAAGCGTTACGCAACCCAAAACAACCTTGCTCAAACTGGAAGGAACCGCAAGCGGAGCGGTCGTTTCAGCTTGACCTGGCAATTTGCTTGAGTTGCATAACGCAGGTTGGAAGGGAACCAGTAGACTTGCCAGTGCTGTTATAGTAGCGCCAAAAATCATAGATTAAAATCACTAGATATGTTATTTATGTTAGTCTTTTCTCTATGGTTTTTGAGGATGACGACACTTGATTCATGCCACTCTGCATCAACTAAAAGTTTTTGAAGCGACTGCCCGTCATGGCAGCTTTACAAGAGCGGCTGAAGAATTGTTTCTGACCCAGCCGACGGTATCCATGCAGGTCAAGCAGCTCACTAAAGCGATCGGTCTACCGCTGTTTGAGCAGGTAGGTAAGCGCCTTTTTTTAACCGATGCTGGACGGGAGCTATTTTCTACGTGTCAAGAAATCTTCAGCCGACTTGAGCAACTAGAAATGACCATCGCCGATCTGAAGGGCATGAAACAGGGACGGTTGCGGCTGGCCGTGATCACCACGGCCAAGTATTTTATGCCACGTCTGTTGGGGCCGTTTTGTCAGCTTTATCCAGGTATTGATGTATCGCTCACGGTAACTAACCATGAACGTGTGATCGATCGACTGGCGAACAACCAGGATGATTTGTATGTTATGACCCAACTGCCCTCCCATCTGGATATCAAGACACATCCGTTTTTAGACAATCCACTGGTGGTGCTTGCCCCCAGCAATCATCCGCTGGCAAACGAAAAATCGATTCCGCTGAAACGATTTGCCGAAGAACCCTTTATCATGCGAGAACCTGGCTCAGGTACCCGGCGAGCCGTTCAACAGCTTTTGGATGAGAACAATCTAACCGTAAAAGTGCGGTTAGAGTTAGGCAGCAATGAGGCAATTAAGCAGGCGATCGCCGCAGGGTTAGGGTTATCTATCCTCTCTCACCATGTCCTGTCTATGGAGGGCACAAGCGGCGCGCTGACGGTGTTAGACGTACAGGGCTTTCCCATCCAGCGGCAGTGGTACACGGTTTATCTTGCTGGAAAGCAGCTTTCTGTTGTGGCCAATACGTTTTTGCAATATCTACAAGAGGCGGCGCGTGAATTGGGGGAAGGAGTGCTGGCTAAAGAAAAATCATAGAAGAGAAGCCTTTCCATCAATGATGCCGCTCACCAGCCTGGTCTAGCATCCTCAACATGCCGCTTCAACTCTCTCGCCATTCGCCTTAAGCCTTGCTGCTCATCTTGCCGCAAAAAAACTAAAAACAGGCGTGACACCGTTCCAGAAAAGGTTTCTCGGTGGATGTACTTGGTTCGTTGTCGGCCTACATCTTGTAGCTCAAAGACATGTTCGCTGCGAAATCCAGGAGCAGAATAAACCCAGACCAGACAGGTTTCTGGCTGAAGCAGGGTTACCATTGGTTCAAACTCGGTTTCTGCTTCTTCTGCCAGTCGTCTCAGTGACAAAAAAACCGTTTTTCCCTGCACGAATGCTTTGGTTGCGTCGCGATCGTACAAAAACGTATTCCACTTGAGCCAATCTTGCTTGCGAATCAGTGCTTGCCAAACGGCTGTCTTGGGAGCGTTGATCTCAATTTCTGTATATAAGCTTGGCATAAACCAGTTCAGGCTAAGTCGTCAACGGTAGCAACATGTCGGTGTGACTGGGTACAATCATGAGCTTAATCATCCCCTAAGCTAGGGACAACCGCTTCAGAGTCCTGACTAGTTCTCAAAGCAGATCTAGCAATAGAGGCTACGCCCATTTAGAGAAAAACAGCACTCCTATGGTCAATTTGACACCTAATCCCAGCTTTAGTTTAACGATTCGGTTTCAGCTTCCTCATCAGGCTGGGATGCTGGCGCATGTTACGCAAGCGATCGCCGCCGTTGGGGGAAACATTGGTCAGATTGATCTGATTGAACAAAACCGTAAGACGCTGATTCGTGATGTTACCGTTGATGCTGCCAGTACTGAACATGCCGAGAAGATTGTCTCAGCCGTCAAGGCGCTTGACAACATTAAGGTACTAAACGTTTACGATCGCACATTCAATTTGCACAGGGGCGGCAAAATTAGCGTCCACAGCAAACTTCCCTTAAGAAACCAGGGAGATTTGGCGATGGCTTATACGCCTGGGGTGGGTCGTGTCTGTACGGCGATCGCAGAGGAGCCAGATCAGGTCTACGCATTGACTATTAAAAGCAATACAGTTGCCATTGTCACTGATGGAAGTGCGGTATTGGGGCTAGGAAATTTAGGTCCCGCCGGAGCGCTCCCCGTGATGGAAGGGAAAGCCATGCTGTTTAAGGAGTTTGCTGGCATTGATGCGTTTCCAATTTGTCTGGCGACTCAAGACACGGATGCCATTGTGGAAACCATCAAAAACATCGCTCCGGTGTTTGGTGGCATTAATCTAGAAGACATTAGCGCCCCTCGCTGCTTTGAAATTGAAGCTCGGTTGCAGCGTGAGTTAGATATTCCAGTGTTTCATGACGATCAGCACGGAACGGCTATTGTGACATTGGCGGCTTTGTTCAACGCGCTCAAACTGGTGCGGAAGTCGCTAGAGAATGTCAAGATCGTAATTAATGGAGCGGGCGCGGCTGGAGTGGCGATCGCCCGGCTGCTACGGAAGGCAGGAGCCAGAAGCATTTGCCTCTGCGACTCTCGTGGCATTCTTTCGACAAGCCGCTCAGACTTGACGCTGCAAAAACAGGAATTTGCCGTAACTGAAAGCGGTTCACTAGCCAACGCTCTGGTAAATGCTGATGTGTTCCTGGGGGTCAGTGCGCCCGGCGTGTTAACCCCTGCGATGGTAAAAGCAATGGCTCCAGATGCGATTGTGTTTGCAATGGCTAACCCTATTCCTGAAATTCAGCCGGAATTGGTAGTGGGCGATGTGGCTGTGATGGCGACTGGGCGCAGCGATTATGCCAATCAAATTAACAACGTTTTGGCCTTTCCAGGCGTGTTTCGAGGAGCGCTGGACTGTCGGGCGGGTACCATGACCACCAGCATGTATTTGGAAGCGGCAGCGGCGATCGCCTCCCTGGTCAAGCCCTCCGACCTCAATGCTGAGCACATTATTCCTTCTGTGTTCGATGATCGAGTCGTGGCAGTTGTGTCGGCTGCAGTTCAACGTGCTGCCCGTGAGGATGGCGTTGCTGCCAACTAAGCAACATTTACACAACAAAACGAGGGGCGGCCTTGCCGCCCCTCAAATCTAGCTATCCGAAGTGAATCACCGATGATTAACGGTTGAAGTATCGGTTGTTTCCACCCAGAGAATCCAGTTGTCTCTGAACAGAAATCTCGTATCCGGCGCTATCTGCTCTTTCAGAGGAAAGGCCGTAACTATCTACCGCTGCTTGAATCACATCGTCGGCTGTCACCTGACCCGTGGTAACGGCAGTCGAGAGTGCATAATAGCTGGGGATACCCTGCTCGCTGAAGTAACCCTGCCGTGCCAAGTTGACCACCTGAAAGGCAGTCAAGTCGGTTTGCATTTGACCAGCCATTGGAGAGCCAGTCCGCTGATCAAGTCCTTGGGGAGAATTTCGGTTGTATTGTTGATCCATTTGTCCAGGAGTCATAGGCTGACCGCTTTGCCCAGGCATAGTCTGTCCGGGAGGCATCTGTCCAGGAGACATTTGTCCGGGTGCCATTTGCTGAGATCCTGGAGTCTGTGGTTGGCTCATCTGTGCGTTGGCCACCGGAGCGATCGCAGTCGCCAATAGTGCAGCGGATACTGTTCCGTAAATTAGACGTTTCATAATATAAGTCTCCTATCTCGATATAGCTCTACTGAGCGGATTTACTAAGCGCTCGTTAAAGGCCAAGTAGTCACTATGTTAAGAACGATATTGAATAGAGACATGTGTCAGCAGAGGTAAAAATTGTTAGCGATGCGGCTCAAAATATACGCAATTTGAAGGACTCGCATTAAGCTCCTGATTCGCTAAGAATTCAGATACAGAGCAGACACGACCTGGAAAAAATAAAGTCAATCCGCTTAGCCAGGTCACTTCAAAAACTCAGTCATTTAAGCTACACAGAAATAATAAATACGGAGTGCCCTACTCTTTCAATGGCGACTAAATGATGTGTAAATTTGAGTTGGTTTCAGCAGGACACACCTAAAACACCTGGCTTTGATGCAACTGTTTATCTGCCTTTGTGCAACAGATCCTCGCTTTTACTTCCAACCTGGATAGATGCGTGCGGTTGTGCAGAAACTAGATGTAGCAATGGTTCAACAGCTAAGAGGCTTACACTGTACCAATACATCATCTAAGTCGCCAGCCAATTGCCGCCTTTTGGTGTACTTTGAGTAATACACTTTCTCTCAGGTCATTTAGTTAGAGTCAGGATCGAATGCACCTGGACTCATCACCTAGTTCACTCCAGCCGCCAACTCTGCGTCCCTATCAACTCCATCTGATCAAAGAACTCTACACAACCCTGGGGCGGGGACATCGCCGAGTCGCGATTATTGCTGGCACGGGTGCCGGAAAAACAGTGATTGGCGGCAAAATCTGTGCTGATGCTGAAGCTAGAGGCTTAAAGCTGCTGTTTTTAGTGCATCTGGATGTGCTGGTAGGTCAAACTTACGAAAAGATGAAGTCGTTCGGATTGCACTGTGGCTTTATTAAGTCCGGGTGGCGAGAAGATCTGGATGCGCCGATTCAAATTGCCAGTATTCAAACGATGGCGAAGCGAAACTGGTGGCAGCAATGGCCAGCCAATGTGGTGTTTTTTGATGAGGGACACACTACGGTATTCAGCCAGATTGGTCAGCAGGTGATGTATGAAACGCACCCCTCGGCTGTCCACTTAGCAATGACCGCAACTCCTTATCGCTTAGGGCGATCGCAATTAGGCGATCACATGGAGACGTTTGTAGCCTCGCCCGTTCCGGCAGAGCTACAGCAGATGGGCTTCCTGGCATCTATGAAGTATTACGGCTTGCCAACCGAAAACCAGGTTGACTTAGAAGGCGTACGCACCGTTGCGGGAGACTACGACGAACGGGATTTGAAGAACGCTTGCGATCGCCCCGAACTAGTTCAGCGCATCGTTGAAGAATGGCATCGTCTCACCCCCAACAAACGCACGATCGCCTTTTGTGTGGACGTTGATCACGCTCGGCATGTGGCTGAAGCGTTTAAGGCCGCAGGCGTTCCTTCAGCAGCAGTGGATGGTAGCACTGCCATCAAAGCACGGCAGCGGCTCTATGCCGAGCTAAGGGCAGGAACCATCCTGGTTCTCACCTCGTGCAATGTCATCAGCATTGGTTTCGATGAACCTAGCGTGGAAGTGGGTCTGTTGTTGCGACCGACGCAATCGCGCGCATTACACCAGCAGCAAATTGGACGAGTGATGCGAATCTCCCCAGCAACGGGCAAAATCCACGGCATCATTCTCGATCAAGCGGGAAATTTGCCGCGCCTTGGCTTTCCCGAAGATGTGAAGGAATATCGCCTGCCCACCAGCAAAGAACCCGATGCCAGTGAAACGCCACCCAACAAACAATGTCCTGATTGCAACCGCTTTGTTTGGGGTTTTGTCTTAGAATGTCCTGACTGTGGCTATTCCTGGCAAACAGAACCACAGGTTCATACCGAAGCGATGGTCGAGGTTGTCAGCGAGGAGATTCTGCGCCGTCTTGAAGAACAAAAAAGGATCGAGTTCTTTCGAATGCAACGGCGCAAAACCTTTCTGCAAGGAGCAGCACCCAACTGGACAAAGCGCGTTTTCTTTGAACGATTTAACTGCTTACCCGATAAGGCTTGGAGCCAAAATGCCATCTTCGGGGAAACGCCTACCCGTGCCGATAAAGTGGCTTACAAACATTATTTAGCCACGATCGCACAGCAGCAGGGAAAAGCCCTCTCCTGGGTCATCGACGAATTTCAACAGGAGTTTGGCTCAGACCATTGGCAAGACATTCTTCTTAATCCCTCGTAATGGATGAGAGCGTTGTCCGATGCGTATCTACACATACTGCAACGATAGTTCACCCTACTGGAAGGAGAGATTCGCTAAGCTCGAAGGTAGAGAGTAATCCTTAGGAGCCTATGTTTGCGATCGCCAGTTCTGAATTCCAACGTTCTAAGTGGCAAACGATTGTTACAGGAACGCTAGCCTTTTGGCTCAGCAGTAGCTTGCTTTTGGATTTTGTGGTTATGCCGGGGATGTACACGGCTGGCATGATGACCGAACCAGGATTTGCAACCGCTGGCTATTCAATTTTTTGGATATTTAACCGCATCGAGTTGGTGTGTGCGGCGATAGCATTAACTGGGTTGCTCGTCCTTCGCACCACCCGACCTACCGTGAATCAGCTAACTGCATTCGCTTTAGGGTTAGGGTTATTTCTCTTTGCAGTTTCCCTGATCTACACTTATGGGTTAACTCCAGAAATGAGCGCCCTGGGTTTACAGCTCGATTTGTTTCAGCCCAGCGCTGAGGTTCCAGCAGCAATGGATCAGATGCATCAAGAGTATTGGCTGTTGGAGCTGTTGAAGCTAGGTGCAAGTGGTGCTTTGCTTGGGCTGTGTTGGAACAAGCAAGTCTAAGGCAAATTGCTTTGTTGATCCGTTCATCCAAAACTAACCCCGCCGGTGCGGGGTTTTTTGTTGTTCTTAAAGTTGCTCTTCAGACGGTTCGGGCACCTCACTCGCATCAAACCAAAGCAGCCGGATAGCCATTATGGCAAACCCAACAGCGGCAACTGATTTGACCAGGCGAGTGGGCAACAGTTGCGAAGCACCATCGCCAAGCAGAACCCCCAAAAAGCTAGTCACCAGCAATGCAGCAACTGAGCCTAAAAAAACGGCTCGGATGGATTTTGAGTTACCGCTCAGGGCGATCGCAGCCAGTTGGCTTTTGTCCCCCAGTTCGGACAGAAAAACGGTGACAAAGCTCAGTCCAAGCAAATTCCAATCCATAGCGGCAACCTCTACATGCCAACGACATCCCACAGCAGCAGCACCGAAACTAGCAGCAAGATTGCTCCTGTCGCCGTTTCCAGCGTTGCCTTAGACACTCGCTTTGCCAACCAGCAACCAAGTGAAACCCCCAGCAAGCTAGTTGCAACTAGCGCCAAACTGGCTCCGGCAAACACAACCCAGGGAGATTGAGATTCGGCACTCATCAACAGGGTTGCCACCTGGGTCTTGTCGCCCAGTTCTGCCAGGAAGATCGTTAGGAAGGTAGAAAGAAAAATCTTGACCTCGTTGGCTGGAGGTCGATGCGATCGCTCTTCTGAAGAGCCTGCCACTGGCAGCGTGCTGTCCTGAGCAACATCATCGTTAACGCTATCTAGAGAATTCGGAACCAACGGAGGCTCGAAATGAGGCTGTATGACAAGATGCTCTCGTTCAGCAACAAAGAAGCGAACTGTAGTAGGAGACTTCACAGGCAATCGCAGTTAGATTGTTTTCATATTCTTTTCATTTTATGCCCTACCCGACTGGAAAAGGCAACTATCTGCTCTGAAGTTTGAACGAAGCCTGAGCCAGATTACAGTCCAACTTCTCGGTTGAATCGGACTAGTTCCAAACTGCGATAGCCGTAAATGCTCTCAATTTGCTCATGGCAACAGTCGATCGCAAAATCGTTGAGTTCATCAGGCTCTATCCCATAGAGATCATGGAATACATCTGGCTCAACCCGGCAAAACCGGGGGCGATCGGCATAAATGCGGCATTCCCGAGTAACCTGATCAAAATGTATGCACCACCCATCAGCACCAACGAGCGTCAAATACTGCTCCAGTTCTGCTGGCGATAGGTATTGATCCAGATCAGGGCGATCGGCTGGATCAAGCTGACAACAAGCTCCACAGTTCTTTACACAACGCCAAGTTGCCATACTGCTGAAATTTTATACAAAATGTCTCTTTTTGAGCTTAACGATTGGATTGGAACCCACAGGGGCAACGCCCAGAGATGACTAATTTCTTTACAATTTTCTCAGGTTTCTGAAGTGACAGGGCACTTAGCGGGTAGAATGTGATTCAGATATTTCAGCTGAAACTATACTGGGTCACCTTGGGAGGATCAATGGAGGCTTTAACAAGCGTATTTAGCGGTATCAACTGGGAAGCGATCGTTCAGCTCACCCTTGTCGGCATGATCATGATTGCAGGGCCAGTCGTCATTTTTGTTCTAGCCGCTCGGGGTGGAGATTTATAGGATTCCCATACTCGCTGAATTTTGGTTCAGTCGTCAAATCTAGAGAAAACCAAGAAATAGAAGTAGTGGGGAAACGAAATGGGCAATGCTCATGTCATTTCCCCACTTTTTATGGCCGCTTTTTGCCAGGGTGTAGTTTGGCTGAATAGCTCTATGGCGTTATTCCTATTGGGGCGATCGCTAATCAGAATGAATGAACCGTTCAGACCCATGTTTTTAATTTGAATCAGTCTTTTTTATAATCTTCAGAATCAAAGATTTATCTCTTTTGATGAATTCTGATATAGTTTTGGCTCAGTGTCCGCAACCCTATTTTCAACACCGATCGGAGTAGCCTAATTCCACCAGCATCACTGCTCTGAGCTGCTGGAGATGTTCTGAAGTCTGGGAAGACAAATCCTCACCACCTCATTTCCTTTGCACCCATCTTCGCGTGGCAAAGGCCACCCCACAAAGCACTAACTTCGTGCCAACGATCCGCTCACTGGCACCAGGGCTGGAGTGAGAACAAGGTTTTAATTAACCTTAAATTTAACGAGCATTTGTCTCTCTACCGTGCTGCAATAATTGCCCATAATGGCAGTACGTTGTACCGATTCAAGCGTGGATCTCCGCAAAAACCCTGGAAGATGTTTTGGGTCTGAAATGATAAGATTGCGGTGAATATTGCGTCGAGGACCTGTCGTGATCCGCTCTGCTACTTTGACTCTTCAGCCTCCTCTACCTCAAATTTCTGATAACAGCCGCCTGAGGCTATTTTCAGGGTCAGCTAATGTTCCGCTGGCTCAGGAAGTGGCTCGTTATTTAGGCATGGATTTGGGGCCGATGGTTCGGAAGCGATTTGCTGATGGAGAACTCTACATTCAAGTTCAGGAATCTATTCGTGGTTGTGATGTCTACCTGATGCAGCCCACCTGCTACCCGGTGAACGATCATTTAATGGAATTGCTGATCATGGTAGATGCTTGTCGTCGGGCATCTGCTCGCCAGGTAACGGCAGTGATTCCTTACTATGGCTATGCCAGAGCCGATCGCAAAACGGCTGGACGGGAATCCATCACCGCTAAGCTGGTGGCCAACTTGGTGACTCAAGCGGGGGCAAGCCGTGTGTTGGCAATGGATCTGCACTCTGCTCAAATCCAGGGCTATTTTGACATTCCCTTTGATCATGTCTATGGTTCGCCTGTCATCCTGGATTACCTGAACAGCAAGCAGCTTGAAGATATCGTTGTGGTTTCTCCCGATGTGGGCGGTGTAGCGCGAGCTAGAGCCTTTGCCAAAAAACTAGATGATGCGCCGCTAGCCATTATTGACAAGCGCCGTCAGGCTCATAATGTAGCCGAAGTGATGAATGTAATCGGTGATGTTGCTGGAAAAACAGCCGTTTTGGTGGATGACATGATCGATACGGGCGGCACCATTTCGGAAGGGGCTAAGCTTCTACGCGAGGAAGGTGCCCGCCAAGTGTACGCCTGTGCAACTCATGCCGTGTTTTCACCACCCGCCGTAGAACGCCTGTCCAGCGGATTGTTTGAAGAAGTCATTATCACTAACACAATTCCGGTTCCCGAGGAGAAGCGCTTCAATCAGCTAACCGTGCTTTCGGTTGCAAACTTACTCGGGGAAACGATTTGGCGCATTCATGAAGACAGTTCTGTCAGCAGCATGTTCCGTTGATTGCTTGAGGCTAGGGTGGGCAGGTGCCCACCTTTTGGTTGATTTGTGATGGCTTTAAGCGATCGCAACTTGGTTTAGCCGACATTGCACCCTTTGCCATGAGGGTCATGTTAAGAACGTAGAAGCATCGTTCTGGAAAAGGCTTGCAGTCACCGGCGTGCCAGCGCTATTTTTACCTTCAGGCAAGCGAAAACCGTGTCAGTTCTCAAAAAAATGGGCAGTCAGGAGACATGAATTACCCCAACCGCCCGTTCTATTATTGTTGACTGTCAAGCTATTTGAGAAGGAAGGCTAGTAATCCGTTTCCTCTTCGTATTCCACAACGCGCTTGCGCTCAGGGATGTTGATTTGGGGACGGCGTTCTGGCTTGGGGTTTTCGTCATCTTCCCATGCATCGCCCGTCACATCCTCATCCTCTCCATAGTCCGTCTGGCGATAGTCTACGTAGGGCGCTTCTTCCAAATAAGCAGGCTCGTCGGCATATCGAGCCTCTGCCGCGTTGTCGCTCCAGTTGTCTTCTTCGTAGTAAACGGGTTCCGGTTGACGCTGCTGACGGAGCGGCTCACGGATAGGGGCACGGCGCGACTCCGACTCACTCCAATGGTCGTCATCCCAGGTTTCGCTGGCAACTCGCGTTCCGGTGCCTAGCTGTTTGTCGGTTGAGGTCGGCATGACGTAGTAATCTTCTTCCTCGTCTCGCTCCCAGGGGGGCTTGCCAATACCAAGGCGTTCCAGCACACCGACGGTAAGCTGAACCAGTTTATCTTCCGCCCCTTCAAACACGATGAGGCGATCGGGACCACTGCTGACCACTTCATCCATAGATAGCTCATAGGTGCTAACCACCTGATCTGGAATCTGAGGCAACCCGATTGAGGCGATGATGAGCGAGACCACCTTGCCATCGTTTACATCAAACTTAAAGCCTCGAACTTTACCCAGCAACTCTCCCGTCTCGGTAATCACCTCGCTGCTAATCAGCTTGCTGAATGCCTCGACGTTGACTTCATCGTCTAAAACCGTATCGTCGTCCACCAGAATTACATCACCAATCTGACGGATGCTCGTTAGCATCATCGCTTGCTGCGTGTTGGACAGTACACCAGAGAGCATACTTTCACGTAGACCGATCGCAACCACTTCTCGGCGATCGACATCAACCCAGAGCTGGCTGACCACTCCCAGGCGCTTCCCGGTATCGCGGGTGATGATTTGAGTTCCTAGGATGTCTGAGCGTTGGCAAAGTTGTTCAAATGTCATTTTCGAGTCCTAACCTCGAAGCGGCTGGCATGAAGAATATAGATATAGTTACCTATAGATACCGTTCTTAGTCAATATTAACTACTTATAGCAATCAACTGTTGGATTGTAGACTAAGTCCTAGCACTTGAGTATAAGCTCCCCGTGCCTGAGTTACTCCAATTGTACGCTCGGCAGACTCAATCATGGGTCGCCGTAGACTGACGACAAGAAACTGAGCCTGCTGTGCTTGATGTTTGATCATTCTAGCTAATCGGTCTACGTTTGCCCCATCTAAGAACATATCCACTTCGTCAAACGCATAAAACGGGGATGGGCGGTAACGCTGAAGGGCAAAGATGAAACTCAAGGCTGTCAGAGATTTTTCTCCTCCCGACATGGATGCCAAACGCCGCACCTGTTTGCCCTTGGGATGCGCGACTAAGTTCAGCCCGCTGCCAAATGGGTCTTGGGGATCATCCAGATGTAAGTAACCATCCCCATCTGACAATTCAGCAAAAATAGTCTGGAAGTTTTCGTTCACCGCATCAAAGGCTTCCTTAAAGGCTCGCTGGCGCAGAGTGGTAAAGGTTTCAATTCGCAGCAGCAATTCAGTGCGTTCTTCCGCCAGAGTTCCCAATTTTTGGCTGAGTTCATCCAGGCGCGTCTGGGTGCGATCGTATTCCTCCAGGGCCAGCATGTTGACTGGCTCCATGGCCTGCAAGCGTTTTTGCAGCGATCGCAGGTCTTGCTGTAACTGCTCTAAACCTAGAGATTCGGGCAATTCGGGCAACGGATCGGGTAATTCGGCTTGCTGGGTGGCAAGCTGTTCTTGCAATGTCAGTTGTTCCTGCCGCCGCCCGTGCTGGGTTTCTTGCAATTTTTGCTGCTGCCATTCCAATTGCTGCTGTGCGGTTTGTCGGTCGCGCAGTTGGCGTTCGGCGCGATCGCGTTCTTGCTTCTCGGCAGAAAGCCGTTGTTCCAGGGCAGCCAATCCAGATTGGGTTTGGGCAATTTGTTCGCTGAGCGTCGTCTGCTGAGTGCTGAGCGCCGCCTGCTGGTTCAACTGCACCATCTGAGCATTGCGGTACTCCTGCACCCGCTGCTGCTGCTGCTCGATCTTTTCGTGAAGGCGCTGGTGCTGCACGTCTAAATCTTGCGATCGCTGCTCGGCACTGCGTAAGGCTAGCTGGCGTTCATTAAGCTGTGCTTCTTGTTCACGCACCTGCGCTTGCGCCTGCTGCCATTCACTGTGGGTTTGCGATTGCTCTAACTCGGCTAACACCTGCCGCTGCTGCTGAAGGTCGGCTTCTTGCAGCGGCAATTCCCGCCCCAGGGTTTGCAAGCGCTGTTGCACCGTATTCAGCTCTTGCGTGTTTTGTGAGAGCTGCGTTCGCAGTTGCCCTTCCTGGGTAATCAATTTAGCCAATTGGGATTGGAGTTGCTCGGTGTGTAGCTGCACTTCTCGCTGCTGCTGACGAGCTTCGATTAACGCCTGCGACTGTTGCTTCACCGTTGCGGTGGCTTCGGCTACTTCCCGTTGACAGCGAGACAGAATTTGCTCGATTACCTGCAACCGTTCTCGCAGGGCGATCGCTTCTGCCGATTCCCCCGGTTCCACGGTGCCAAAATGCAGCGATCCCTGACGAGAAGACAGGCTGCCGCCAGTCATAGCGCCGCTGGACTCCAACAGTTCACCGTCTAGCGTTACAATCCGGTACTGCCCCAGATGTCGCCGCGCGTCGCTCAGGGTGGAAAAGACCACCGTATTGCCAAACACATAGGCAAAGATATCGCGGTAGCGATCGTCGCAATCAATCAGTTCAGCCGCATAGTCAATAAACCCATCGGGGCGCTTCCAGGCGGGAACAGGGGTGAACTGGGGCGCACGAATTTTGTTCATTGGCAGGAAGGTTGCCCGTCCGCCCCGTCTTTGCTTCAGTAGTTCAATCCCTGCTGCTGCCACACCGTCATCTTCTACCACCAGATGACCTAGCCGCCCGCCTGCGGCAATTTCGAGTGCCAGTTGATAGTGGGAATCGACCCGACCTAACTGCGCCACCAGCCCACACACTCCAGATAATCCCGCTTGCAGCAAAATTTGGGCGGCACCCGTCCCCTGAGCATCACGAACGGCCTGCGTCTGCGCTTCTAATTTATCGAGTTGGCGCTGCTTGTCACGCTGCTCCTGGCTCAAGCGGTTTTGCGTCTCTTGATGGGTTTGTAAGGTTTGCTCAGCTTGAGCCACCCTGTTGCCCAACGAGTGAATCCGTTGCTGTGCAGTATGGTTATGGGCTTCAGCCTGCGTTTGCTGGGCTTGTTTGGTAGCAACGTCCTGCGCGATCGCCCCCAATGCCTCGTTTTGCTCCTGAATTTTTTGTTGAAGTTGATTCGCCCGTTCCTGCAAACGGGCTTGCTCGGTGCGCTGGGGTTCAACGGCGTGCAATAGGGCTTCGATGTGGTGACGCAACTCCGTTTGTTGCTGTACCCACGCTTCGGATGCTGAAGCGATCGCACTCGCCGCTTCGCGCCCCCGATCTAGCGCGTGCTGCGCCTGATCCCGCTCGGTTTGCAGGGACGCAATCAACCGCGTATCGACTTCGCGCTTTTCGTGCGACAGTCGTTCTAGCATCTGCAAGTGTTCCTGAATCTCGCGCTGCACCCGGTCTAAGTTAACCGTCGTCTCACGGCTGGTATTAGCGAGTTCCTGTTCCTGACGCTGAAGCTGGCGCAGTTCGGCCTCACGGGTGGCTAATGTTGCTTGCAGAGCCAGTTGCTCATCTTCCCCCAATGCTTTGACACGGGCATTCAACTGTTCCAGTTGGGCGGTGGTTTCCTGAATCTCTGCCGTGAGTGCCAGCAATTGCTGATTTAGATCCGCCGCAGTGCGATCGCCCATTTCAATCTGTTCAATCAGCTGCTGCACCTGCCGCTGCTGCATTTGCCACAGCAAAACTGCTTCCCATTGAGCCTTGTTCTGCAAATCAGCCTTGAGCCGTTGATATTTTTCGGCTTTGACTCGATCTTGAGCGAGGCGATCGCGCTGGGCAATCAATTCTCGTTCAACAATGCGGAACTGTTCTTCTCGTTCTTTGACCGCATCCAGCTTGTCTTTCGCTTGAATAATTTTGCGATCGAAGGTAGCAACCCCGGCCAGTTCATCAATAATTTCCCGCCGTTCGCGCGGATTCATTGAAATAATGCTGGTTACATCCCCCTGCAAGACGACGTTGTACCCTTCTGGATAAATCCGAAACTTATGGAGCTGCTCGTGAAGCTGATTGAGCGTGCAGGGTTGGGTATTGATGTAGTAGTTGGAGGTGTAGGTGCCCTGAGGTGTGACGCGAAGTTTGCGGGTCACTGTCCACTCTGTTAGTAATGGCGCTCCATTGTCTATATGTCCATTGTGGGTGGCGTTACCGTTACCGTTACCGCCTGCACCACTGCCGTTGCCGTGCTGCTCAGCATGAACACCATTATTGCCAGTACCGTTGGTGGCAGCACTGTCGCCGTCGGCATCCTCCAACAAGCTAGTGATATCCTCGTCTTCGAGCGAAAAGGTCACAGTCACGCTGGCTTCTACCGTTGAGCGACCTCGACCCGCATGGGTTTGGTTGACCAGATCGGGCAAGCGCTCGGCTCGCATCCCTTTTGAACCCGAAAGCCCCAGCGCAAACAGCAACGCATCTAAAATGTTGGACTTCCCCGATCCGTTGGGGCCAGAAACCACGGTAAACCCTGGCAGCAAGGGAACCTGCGTCGTGCCGCCAAAGGATTTGAAATGAGAGAGTTCGACGCGCTTAATATACACTGAGCTTTCTACGGGAACGGCTTCAATTGGCAGGGCAGCACCCTTCGCCAGAGAGGATGGACGGTGTTAAGCGGCTAAAAGGACTAAGTACAAATATACTGATGAGTTTAGTAGTTGAACAGTATTTCTAACAGAAAAAGTGCAAAACCGCATTCACCTTAGTAAAATGCGTCGCTGGCGATCGGGTTCTACACAAATGTTTTCAAACGAACAGCCCTCCAGCAAACATGCGGCACCGGGGGGTGCCCGTTTCAGCAACGATCGCTCTCATCCAGACAGTTGACCCTTAGTTCAGATAGTTCAGACAACCAGAAAAGCGCCATAGAGCAAAAGCACCGCTTAACGAAGGCGATCGCGCTTCAGCAGACCAAACAAGATGCTTGTCATGGTAACGCGGAACTCTACACCGCATCAGGCATAAATCGGTTTATAGCAAGCCATTGCCTTGGGCTGCCGATTTAGCACTCAGACCAGACAGCGATCGCACAATATTCGCGTTTTCAAACAACTACTGAATAGTTGCATCAACCTATTAGTTAAAACCTTCAATCTCACCACTTCAAATTCCGTATTAGACCATAATTTACAAGCAATTAACAATTTATCGTTTCAGGAATCAAAATCACCCCCATGGGTACCCCTTATTCAAAAACAAGCTGACTAAAGTAGGTACATAACCAACTTAAAAGGTGAGCTTCATGTATATCTCCTCCTTTGAATTACTCGTTAAACCTATTGCACCAAAACCCTTTCCTTCAAATGTGTCTCGCCGAGTAGTTCAGGCTTACTTTTTGAGTATTTCCAACCTCGATTCGGCAGAGGATGTGGTTTTATCGCTTCAATTTACAGGCACACCTACAGTCACAACTGACAACACTTTCACCATTTTCGATTCCGGCAGTTCCAACATGTTTGGGGAATTAGCCCCCGACTCTGTTACTGGAAAACCAAGCCAGATTCTAACTCTTGCTAAGGGACAAACCGGACTATTTGTATTACAGCCCGACCTGTCTAAGCCAGGGATTTTGGATGAAGCAAATCTGGAAGTGCGCGGTTATGTTGAACTGTTCATTTCTCCCCTTTCTCCCAGCGACTCTGCTGAGCTGCTGATTTCCCCCCAGATTCGGGGCACATTTTTACCCAGTGATTTAACCGATCCAAACCCGGATTTTGACCAACAAGCCTATAGCTTGCCAACTGCAAATGGCACCGCTTTGATTAAGCTAGAGCGCTAAAACCAGATAGAGAAATAGGGCAGGTTAATCGTGTAATCTGCTCTATTTCCTGCAAAATCTGTAGGTCGTATTTCTTCAATTCAGGTCATTAAATGAATCTAATTTTTAAGCCCATTTCTCATAGCTGGGTCGCCAAGCATCCTCATCCAATTGGGGTGGTTGAATTCCTCGGAGGAGCATTGTACGGATCTAGCCCAACGATTGGTTATTCTCATTTTTTGTCGAGTTTATTTGAAGCAGGTTATACCGTCATTGCTGTTCCTTTTAGCTTTGGTTTCAACCATGAGGCGATCGCCCAAAGTTTGTTGGTTGAACGGGATGTGATCAGACAAGAATTAAATTATCCAGACAGCCTGCCCCATTTTTGGATCGGTCACAGCCTGGGCTGCAAATACATCATGCTGCTAGAAGCACTGGACGTTATTTTTGATCAACCGTCGTTGCTTATCACCCCTTGTATATCCGATACAAAGGATGCCCTGCCCTCTCCCAGTCTTGCCCGCTGGTTCGATCGCCACCAGTTAGGCGTGCGCCCAACCAAACAAGCCACTCAGGAGCTGGTGCATAACAGCGACCTATTTAACCTCACGGCTCTGCTGTCCTGTCGTGACGATGCGATCGCCGGAAATCAGCAGCAGTTGCCTGAAACGAGTGATGTTGCCTGGTTTGCCCAACAGTTAATTCAAAAGCAAGGAGATAATTCGCTTTGCCGTGAAATTGCAGGCGGCCATCGAGAAGTGTTAGCAGTCAGGCTGGGGCGCTACATGGTAGATTGGCAGCTCAACAATGGGTTGCTGCAAACCGCAAGGCAGCGATCGGTGGAACAACAAGCCCTGCATCTATTACAACAGCTAGGCCAACGGCTCAATGCCGCCAGCGCTGTTTCTAACCTGTCGAAAGTAACAGCGATCGTCCCCGCACTCTAAAACTGTAATATTTCTGTTATCCCTGGCCGTTAATGCCCTCAGTAAACAGTGAAGACTAGAGCAGGACGAACTTCTTCACCTGAGAGATTAATCTATGTCCTTTATTACGTCATTAGTAACGGCTCTCATTGCTATTTTGGTCTACTTATCCAGTGCCAAAATTCCGAGCAAGCGCAACCAGTTCACTATTCGGGCGATCGCTCTGTTAATTGGCGGTCTGGCTCTTTTTTCAGCCGCGTTTAGAAATTTAACTATTATCACGGCTGGTCACGTTGGTGTCGTTGAACTGTTTGGCACGGTGGCGGAGCGACCTCTCCAACCCGGAGTACACTTAACCAATCCCTTCTCGGAAATTATCCAATTTTCGACCCGGTTAAGAGACCTTAAAGAAACCATTGAAGTGACGTCCGCAGAAGGGCTAGCGTTCAATATAGATGTCAGTTTGCAATATAAGCTAAACCCACAAAAAGCTGCCGAAATCTATACCAATATTGGTACCGATGAGGACGAAATTGTCTCGTCTCGGTTTCGCTCGATCGTTCGAGAAGTAACAGCCAGTTACCCTGCCGTTGCTGTTTATTCAACCCGACGACAAGAAGTGGCACAAACCCTGCGCGATCGCCTCAATCAACAACTTCAGCCCTTAGGCTTTACCGTTGAAGAAACGCTGCTGCGTGAAGTGCAAATTCCAGAATCTCTACAAGCATCGGTGCAAAGCAAGCTTCAGGCAGAACAGGAAAGCCAGCAGATGGCATTTACCCTGGAAAAGGAACGGCAGGAAGCAGAACGCAAGCGCATCGAAGCTCAAGGAGCAGCGGATGCTCAACGAATTCTGGCTCAAGGCATAACCAGCGAATCGCTGCAATTGAGAGCGATCGAAGCGACCGAAAAACTAGCGGCATCCGACAACACAAAAGTGGTCATTATGGGAGGGCAAAACGGCACACCGATCCTGTTTCAGCTCGATGAATAAGCGTTAACGTCGCACCATTTGCAGTCAGATTGCGCTCAAACCGCTGCTCAAACTCTCACATGCGATTGCAAAATAAACCGCGCTAACTCACAAAATCCCCGTGCTTCCTCAAGTTGTGTCATGTAGGTGGGTTGGTAAACGAGCTGATTCGTATAGTGCCGAATGTTGGCAACGCCAACCGATAGCGGAAAGCGATCGCCATCAAACAAACTTTCATCATTGGGGCTATCCCCCACCGTCAACACCTGCGAGCGCTCGTATTGCGGAAAATGATGCTGCAAAACCCAATCCAACGCTGTCGCTTTATCTTGCCCGATCGGTTTGATATGGCATTGCACCGTACTGTAGGTAAAACTCCAACCGTCTGCCTCACAGCGATCGCGCAAGATTTGTAAATCCGCCAAGGTCAATCCCCGCACATCAAACGTCCAGTCGGTCAAGCGAAAGCAATTGTCCGCCGTTTCTCGCAGTTGGGGAAAATCGGTTTGCAACTTGTAAAACGTCTGCGCCAACGCCTGACGGTGGCTCGCTATGTGGGGAATAGGCACAATCGTTTTAGGCTCCGCATCATTTGCCAGGTAAAATAACCCCCCATTTTCGGCGATCGCCCCAACGACTGGTAGATAGCTCACCAATCCACTTACCCAACCTGCCGATCGACCTGTGATAATAAACACTTGGATATCAACAGCGGCTAAATCTGCAAGCGTTTGCAGCAGTGCTGGCGTAAACTTGTCTCGATCGGTGAGGGTACCGTCCATATCGGTGGCAATGAACCGCACATTCTTAAAGAATTTTGCAGAAAAATTCTGAGAGAGGGGCAAAAAAGGCATAAATTGATGTACAAAATTTAGGCAAATTTCAGGGTTGGCTATGGCAGATCTGACTCCAGACCAGCGCAACTATTACTACTTGAATGAATCCGCACGCACCGGCATTCACAAGTCCATTTTGGCAGCACTGTATGCCGCTCACGGCAGTCCTAACTTAACGGATGGTGAAACTGGGTTGGGCATATCTGCGGCAAACCGCATTCCGCCCGACCAGGTCAATACCTTTTCCGAACAGGTGCAATATGCCGCCAATACTATCCGCAGCATTACCGATAAGCTCACCGCCCAGGGATGGAAAGGCAGCGACCTGTGGAGTAACGATTTGGGACGGTATAGCGATCGCTTCGTCCAAAGTGTGGCAGAAGGGTATGCCCCTCCAGCAAATGACCTGGCGGCTGCCCGATTGGAGCCAACCAATAGCCAGAAGCTGTTGCAAGCTTACATTGAAGATTTAACGCTTGACTATAGAGCAGACGGTCTGCCGCAAAATTTGTCGTTTCTCGACTCGGCTCTGCTGCGGTTCGTTGAACGCCTGCCCCGCTACTATAACGGTCTGCCCTACCAGCGAGATGCCCTGCTGGAAGGGGCGCGGCTTTGGCGGAAGTCAGATACGCGGGAGATGGCGATCGCCTCTTTGCTCAACAAACCCGTTAGCGACCCCACCGTGAGCAGCCCCGATGATGCCGCATTAGACCGGGTGCTGCTCCAGTTTTTTCAACAGGTGTCGCCGTATTACTCTGGCTACCCCCACCAACGGGAAGCCCTGCTGCGGGTCGTTCAACTGTGGCGGCAGTTAGATTCTCGAGAAGAATCGATTACGTCTTTAAAGGAAAACACCTCGGCTGAAGCCAAAATTGATGTCGTCGATCCAGCTCTGGTGGCGTTTGTTCAACGCATTCCCCAGTTTTACCAGGGCAAGGGGGATCAGCGGCAAGCCCTGACAGAAGCCTTTCGGCTTTGGCGCGGGCTGGACTCTCGCTCTAGTGCATTGTCGGCGCTAGGCGTAAACCCTCAAGTGTTTGCCTCCAGCAACCCCGATCCCAATGCCCTGGCTAATACCGCAGCACAGGTCGATCGCCAGCTATTGGAGTTTATTAAACGCGTTCCGGCTAACTACAAAGAATCGAATGACCAGCGAGAAGCCCTGATCCGGTTGGTGCAGATCTGGCGTGGGTTAGACGCACGCGACAAAACCCTGCAAACCCTACTGGACGATCTGCGGAAGATGGATCGCGCCCGTCGCGATTCGCCTGAAGCAGTACCCAAGCCTGAACCTGCTCCTTTGCCTGCTCGTCCAGCCAAATGGACTCCCCGAAACATTCAGCTATTTGCGTCTATTGTTCCCAACGGCAGCTTTACATGGGCAGAAGCCACCCACGGCGGCACCCGTATGCCTCCCAACCAGGCAACCGTTGACGCAGTCGTGCGAATTGCACGGATGGCGCAGCAGGCACGCGATCGCATCGGTCGTCCGTTCCGCATTACCAGTTGGTATCGTCCACCAGACATTAACCGTCGCGTGGGTGGAGCATCCCAGAGCCGCCACATTGTTGGAGATGCGATCGACTTTTACGTCGATGGCTTAACCGGAAACCAGCTCTATCAGGCTCTTGACCCCTGGTGGCCTGGCGGATTGGGGCGCTACAACACGTTTCCCAACCTGAGCCACATCGATGCACGCAATTATCGGGCCAGATGGAGGCATTAGAAATGGGCAAGCCAGGGAGCTAAGACTTCTAGATTGACGTTCTGGTTGCTTAGCCCCCTTCACACGCTGGATGAGATGCGATCGATTCCTTGCCGAATCCAGTTCAGGCATTCAGCTTCGCTTTCAAACAGTTTAGGAGCAGCAATATTAGTTAACTCGGTGGGCGGATAGTGATCATAGAAAAAGGTGCCCGCCGCCTCAATGACAATGATCAAGTTATCGCGGTAAGTGTACCGACGTTTGAAATAATCGTCATAACTATCACTATCAGAGAATTGAGTCAGGTCGTCTCTGGCAATTTGCAAGATGCCATCGATCGAATCTGAATAGAGTTTGGCCGGATTTGTAGCCGTATGAAAGTGACCTTTGTGCCCTATCTCAGAGAGCAGTCTGTATGAATAGATCGCCTGGCTATCAGCCTGTCCATACTGGAATGGAATGATAAGATAGCCTCGACAAAACGTTGAATGTTCGTAGAGTAATCGATTCATTTCAACCGTTCATTTTGATATGGCCTGACTCAATGACTGGCGTTTCTATTGTTATTCCTACTTTAAATGAAGCCAGTTGCCTGGAACGGACGTTGCGCCATCTGATGTTGCTCAATCCGTCTGCGGCGGAAATTATTATTGCCGACGGAAACAGCCAGGACGAAACCGTGGCGATCGCTCATCGGCTGTTTCAAGAATTTTCCCCAACCACTCAAACGGTTTTAATTCAAAGTGAAGCACAGGGGCGAGCGATTCAAATGAATCGCGGAGCCAGGGCAGCAACCGGAGACGCACTCTGCTTTTTGCACGCCGATACCCTGGTGCCTGACGATTTGGTTGCTATTATCCACAACACCCTGGCCACACCGAAGGTCGTCTGCGGCGGCTTCATTTCCCTGATGGCTGGGGCAACCGTTACCCGATGGGGCGTGTCATTTCACAACTTCCTTAAAACCTACTATGCACCGTTACTGTTTCACCCCGTTTTGTTCTTCAAAGGGCTAAGGTTGCTGTTTGGCGATCAGGTCATGTTTTGTCAGCGTGATGTGTTTTTGGAGTGTGGTTGTTTCAACGAAGCGCTACCGATTATGGAAGAGGCCGATCTGTGTCTAAGGCTGGTACGCTATGGCAAAATTCGCCAGGTAAACCGGATCGTGCAGTCGTCCGATCGCCGCGTTGCCAAGTGGGGCACCTGGAAGGCAACCGCTATCTACATTTACATTGGCTTTTTGTGGGGTATTGGCGTGTCTGCCACTTATTTAAAGCAGTTTTACGATGATATTCGCTAGGTGAATGAACACACTCATGCAGATCGGGTGGGACATCGTGCAGCAAACGATCAAGCGACGCTTTCCGGAGGTTCGTTCCACTTCTACCCACGATTTGGCGGATTGGCTGAACCAAACCGAACGCCCCTTACCCCTATTGCTCGATGTGCGTACCGCTGACGAGTATGCCGTCAGCCATCTTCCTCAAGCGCAACGCCTTGAGCCAAACACCCAAGACTTTTCTGCACTGGCAGATTTGCCCCTCGACACACCCATTGTCACCTACTGTTCCGTGGGAATGCGATCGGCGGCGATCGCCTCTCAACTCCAGGCCAACGGTTTTACTAACGTTACCAACCTGGAGGGATCAATCTTTCGCTGGGTCAACGAGGGGAGAGCGGCTTATCGCAATGATCAACCCGTGCAGCAGGTTCATCCCTATAACTCGCTGTGGGGACTGTTGCTGCGCCACCCCTTCCACGCTTACACCCCTTGATATAGCGCGATCGCTCTCAGGGCAGAAGGACTGAGATTGAGTTTCCTTCCAACGATACAAGAGTGTCGCTGGCAAACCTGGCACGATTGAAGACATGAACAACGTCGAACGTCTTGCCACACTCAACCGTATTCGTAAGCTAAGCCGCTTGCTCGATACCTCTATCCGCATTCCAGTTATCGGCTTTCGGTTCGGACTCAACCCCATTATTGGATTGGTGCCCGGTCTGGGAGATATGATCTCGGCGGGGTTTTCAACCTATTTGCTGGTAATGGCAACCCGTTTTCGGTTGCCCGCGAAAACGATTCAATGGATGGTTTTCAACATTGCCATCGAGTCTATTCTTGGCTCAGTACCGCTGATTGGCGATTTATTTGATGCCTATTACAAAGCAAATATTCGTAATTTGGCATTGCTCGAAAAGCATTTGCAGACGGCAGAGCCTGAACTGGGTGAACTCGATCCGATGGATTTGTCGAGCGTGTCGGTGGCTAAGTAGCACGGCGTTGGGAAGCGCAACGTTTTAGGGTGCCGATCGCCATTCCTCGCCATTCCATAGAACTTCACTGTAGATTTTTGCAGTCTTGTCATAAGCTGTGAGAGAACGCCATTTCTATAGCCCCAGGGCGATCGCACGCCAATCGTTATGCAAAAACCCTCACATGATCCGTTAGTCGTTCATCCCCACACAGCCAGGGTCGCTCGTTTGCGTCGGCTCAGCCACGTGTTGGATAAGGCGATCGCCATTCCAGGCACAGGAGTGCGTTTCGGGCTTGACCCGGTTCTGGGGTTGATTCCGGGCGGAGGAGATACGATCGCCGGAGTGCTATCGGCCTACATTATTGTTGAATCGGCGCGTATGGGCTTACCGCGCCAGGTCATTGGGCAGATGGTAAGTAACGTGCTTCTCGACTCGGTATTTGGCACAGTTCCCGTTGTAGGAGACCTGTTTGATGTTGGCTGGAAGGCCAACGTTAGAAACATTGCACTGCTCGAACGCCATCTTGATATCACATCAACGCATCGCGCCAATCCCTTATTTCTGGCGTTGCTCATTTTAGCGTTAGCCACCATCGTCCTGGGATTTGCCGCCTTCGCAGTGCTGGTGATCCGAGCCTTATGGAACGCGATCGCAGGCGTGTAACAATTCTCAAACTAGCTTTGGCTTAGCGAACGGGAATGGTGATAACAAATTTCGTCCCCTCTCCTGGTGTGGAGTCGCACCCCAACATGCCGTTATGCTTCTCGGTGACAATCTCATAGCTGATCGATAAGCCTAGCCCCGTCCCTTTACCAACTGGCTTGGTTGTAAAGAAGGGATCAAAAATCCGCGATCGCACTGCTTCGGGTATTCCCAGACCGTTATCTGCGATCGTAATCTGGACTTTATTGTCAGCCGTCATTTGAGTCGAAATCCAAATGGTGTTGAGATGTGTTGGTTGATGATCTTCCGTTTGCTGTCGCTCAGAGCCTTCTAATGCATCAAGGGCATTCGTCAATAAGTTCATGAAGACCTGGTTGAGGTGTCCGGGGTAGCACTCCACTAATGGCAATGAACCGTAATCCTTCACTATTTGGACTGCCGGAAAGCCTGGTTTTGCCTTAAAGCGGTGTTGCAAGATCATCAAGGTGTTATCAATCCCTTCATGCAGATCGGCAGGCTTGAATTCTGCTTCATCCAGGCGAGAAAAGTTACGCAACGAAACGACAATGTCACGAATGCGGTCAGAACCCACTTTCATGGATTGAAGAATCTTTATAAGATCCTCAGTCAAAAAGGGAAGATCCACGTCATCCAGGCTAGCTTGAAGCGCTTGAGGAGGCTGGGGGTAATAGTGCTGATAGGAGTTCAGCAGTCGCAGTAAGTCTTGCGTATATTGCTCGACATAATTCAGGTTGCCATGAATAAAATTAACTGGGTTGTTGATTTCGTGCGCGACCCCGGCCACCATTTGCCCTAATGCGGACATCTTTTCGCTCTGCACCATTTGCCTTTGGGTACGATGCAAATCTTCCAGGGTGCTTTTTAGTTGCTGCATTTGGTGATTCAGTTGTAGATCGCGAGCAGTAAGCTGCTCTGCCATCATATTGAATCCCTGCGCTAGTACCCCTACTTCATCCTGGTTATCGACCCGAATGCGAATGGATAAGTCACCCTGAGCTAACTGTTGGGTTGCCTGAGTTAACCCTTGAATGCGACGGCTTAGCGCTTGAGTGATACGAAACCCTAAGACCGTTACCCCCACAATGAGAATTCCTCCTAGCAGCCCAAAACCACTCACAACTAGCCATAACTGATGGGCTGCCTGCTCCGTATCCTTAAGGGACTTAAGGACAGCAATTTTGAGAGTGGTTCGATCAAAGCCTGGTAGCTCAACTGTTTTAAGCAGGTAAGTTTCCCCTGCAATCGCTATCCGCGTAGGGACTACATCCGACTGGGGAAGGTGCCAAGGCTGAGTGCGATCTAGCGCCAGGGTAGAAGCCGTTACCCAGTCGCCCTGAAAGGCAACCAAGTGCATAGATGTGTCGCCTCGAACTTGCTGGAGTAGCCTATCATCAACGGCAACTCCCACGACTAAGGTAGCCAGAACTTCGGTTGACGATTTGACCGTAATAAAGCTGGATAGGGAGGAAGGAGCCGCATTTTCTGCTAGAAGAATGCCCGATAGCTCTAGGCCAGTTTGAGCAGTAAAGTTGATGGTCGCATCTTCAAATGTGGCTCGCTCCAGCGCTCCTTGCTGCAACGACACCAACGAGCGTCCATTGGTGTCAACCAGCCTGATCAAATCCAGCCCCAAAGCGGCTTGAATTGGCAATAGGGTACGGAGAAACAAGGCGCGATCGTCCGCCAAGACTGCCTCGACAACACTACGATCCTCGCTGATCCAGCGGGCTTTCAAGCTGAGTACTTCTTGCTTCTGCTGCAAGTCTTGTTGTAGCAAAATGGCAAGATCTCCGGCCTCTTTGTGCGCCGTTCGTTCTAAGTTATTTCTCGTAAAGTAACCAACTCCTACGGTTCCGGATGTCCATAGACTGAGGAATAGGATCAACAGTGGCGACAGCAGTTTGACCGAAACCGGAAGCCGTTTGTATTGGGAAGGAATGGTCATTTCATTTTTCTTGAAGTTCTGCTGTTTGGGGTGCAGCAATAAAACCAGCCTGCTCTATCGCTTCGATTCCGGGTTTGCTAAAGATGTAATCAACAAATGCTTGAGTCGTCTCCGCAGCGTTTTTACTCCAGACAATTCCGATTTCGCGTGCCATCAAGTACTGGCCTGTTTTCAGATTGGCTGGAGTGGGTGCAACATCATTGAGGCTGAGACGATTCACAGGCAGGTTATGGGTAATCGCATACGCCAGGGAAAAGGCACCAATGCTGTAGGGAATACTTTGCATGGCCTGGATAAGTTCCCCCTCTTTACGAAGCACGATGGCGTTTGGGGCATTCTGCAAATCCTGACCCAGGTAGTGTTTACGCAGCAGGCGCTTGGCAGTTTCGTCTTCTGGACGATCGAGTACAACAATTGGAGCATCAGGCCCCCCCAATTGCTTCCAGTTGGTTACACTGCCGCTGTAAATAGCTTTGAGGTTTTCAGTTGTGAGATTCTTTACCCCGGTTACGCTGGAGTGAGTAGCCACTAAAAGGGCATCTTGAGCAACCTCGTGGAAGGCTAAGCTGGCATCGTTTTCCTCTGGCTTTAAGCGTCTAGAAATGACACCTACATCGACCAGTTCTTGTTTGACCCCTGCAACTATGTTTTCGGATTGCCCTGGTTCCAAAAGGGTAATTTGTTCAGTGCCGGAAGTGGATTCATATGCCGTTTTCAGGGTTCGCAGGAAATCTACCGTACTGCTAGAACTGCCCGATCTGATTGCGGCTTGGGGGTTGCTTGCCCCGGGTGTTGCAGTGGGAGGCGGAAGGACGCTGGGAGTGGTTGAACAACTGGGTAGCCCTACGAGCACGATCGCCCCTAACGCCAGGATGACTAAATTCCGTTGCATATCAAAACACTGGTAAAAAATGATACTTGTGCCTAGAGTTCCCAACGCTGTAGGGGAATTTACACAATGCGTCCAGAGGAATCGAGGAGAGGTTCGGCCACCTGGCTAGCGGATCAGCCGATCGCACCACGCTAGATGTTGTGCAATAATGGCTTGCTGTTGTCCAAAACCTACTTCCTATGGTTCAAGCACTCGACTTCACGGCTGACCTGGCTTCCCCATTTGAAAACGGTGCAGAGTTGACCTTTCAGCTTCCCGACCCAGAGGATGAACAAATTTCTGACCAGGAGTTTGACCATCAGGTCGAAACCGCATGGCAAGTGTGCGATCGCTTCGACTTGCAAACCGACATTTGGCGAGGACGGATTTTGCGAGCTGTGCGCGATCGCGAGAAACGAGGAGGAGACGGGCGCGGCACAGGATTTCTTAACTGGTTGAAGGATCGAGAAATCAGCAAAAGCCAAGCCTACTCGCTGATTGAACTAGCCAACAGTGCCGATACCCTGTTGCAAGACGGCATGCTTGAACCGGAGGATGTCAACCACTTCAGTAAACGAGCCTTTGTTGAAACAGCACAATCGGCTCCAGAAGTGCAGCAGATGGTTAGCGATGCGGCTCGACGGGGCGATCGCATCACCCGGCGCGAAGTGCGGCAAATGTCGGACGAGTGGACCGCGATGAGTTCCGACTTGCTGCCCATCGAGATCAAAGAAAAAGCCGCCAACAGTACGATCCCGACCCGCTACCTTGCGCCCTGCGCGCGCGAGATGGCGAAGCTGCCAGAAATCCATCAAACGCCGCTCAGAGCAGAGATTGCCGAAAACCCCGATGTGGACACCCTGAAGCAGGTCACGGCGGAAGCTCGCTATTTAGCAAAATATCTCAACAGTGCGATTCAGGTTCAAGCGCTAAACAACGAATCGTTAGATATAGAATCTGCCTTAGAAGAAGCGCTGCGAATTGGCTGTTTGAGTTCCACGGCAGATTTGGTGAACCAGGCCGCCCAGCTAGAGCAAACCATTGCCAAGCTCTACACCACCTGGAAACGGCTAACTAACCTGGCAGAACGAGTGTATTTAGACAGCGGTGCTAGCACTCCCCATTTGCGAACCATGCTCTCGTGCCTCAATTCGCTCTCCGGAGAGACATTAGAAATGCACCTGGGTGACCCAGCCGGGGGAGGGTTCTCACGCACGATTCGGCTCAAAATCTTAAATGATGCTGAATTACCGCTTGAAGAGGAATCGTGAGATGGGTGATTTTGTGTCTCTGGTCGTGGCGATCGCATCACCACATTATCATTCCAGCACCTCAACCGGGTCGCCAAGGTTCAGCGTTCCAGCACCACCGGGCAACAGGTTTTGACCAAAGAAAATTTCTCCGTTCCTCATACGGTAGCGGGACAGGGTCAGTAACGGTTCCTTGCCTTTGATGGCGGTCTGTTGGTCGATCGTTGTAATGATGCAGCGTGAACACGGCTTGACCACATGAAAGAGCAGGGAGCCAATTCGGATTTGCCGCCAGCTATCCTCAGCATAGGGTTCGCATCCAGCCACCACCAGATTGGGGCGAAACCGATTCATGGGCAGGGGGGTGTCCAGGCGGCGGTTCAAATCCTGCAAAGACGCTTCTGAAATTAATAGGAACGGAGATGCATCCGCAAACCCAACCTGATCCTGAGACGGGTCGATCGCAAAGGTCGGATCGACCAACCGAATCGAGTCCTCTGGCATGTACACCAACTGGCATGGCTGCTTCAAAAACTGGCTAAACCATTGATTGATAGACTCATCAGCCGGGATGGCGTTGCAGATATCCCTCCACACTTTCACTTGAATACGATCGCCAGACGCATCTGGAACAGCCACCGCTAACGGCTCCATTCCAGGAGCGGCAACCACTAAACGGTCTGCATCGAGCTGAACGGTGATCAGCGCCATTTGAGAAACCCGACGCTGGGTCATAAACGTATGCGTCTGATCGACCAGCATCCAGCGGCGATCGCCCGCGAAACCCCGTGCCCCAACCACACCGCTAGATAACGAAATTCCTGCCGCCGACTTTATAGGATAGAGATTCAGTTCGCTCAAAACCATCTGAGTCATCAGGTCTGCCCCTAATTCTTAATTCCGGTCGCTGCAATACCACGAATAAATTGCCGTTGTCCTAACAAAAACAGCATCACAACGGGCACCGTTGCAATGACTACAGCCGCCATCAACAATGACCAGTTGTTGGTAAACTGCTCCTGAAATTCTGCCAGAGCAAGTTGCACCGTTCGCAGTTCTGGACGAGTAGTAAACACCAGCGGCTTAAACAGATCGTTCCACTCGCCAATAAATGTGAACAGGAACAGAGTAACTAACGCCGGACGAGCCAGAGGCAGCATCACCCGCCACAGGATCTGCCACCGAGTTGCTCCATCGATCGCGGCAGCTTCTTCCAACTCTACCGGAATCGTTTGAAAATATTGCCGCAACAAAAAAATTCCAAATCCATTCGCTGCTGTCGGCAAAATCAACGCGCCATAGGTATTGATCAAGTGCCCCCACTTCAGCACCAAAAAAACAGGGACGACTAAAAGCTGAAATGGAATAACCAGTGTGGCTAATACAATGAGCAAAATCGTCTGCCGTCCCCAAAACCGAAACCGAGCCAGGGCATATCCAGCCAGAGCCGAGGTAACCACCTGAAACGCCGTCACAGACAGAGCCACCAACGTTGAGTTAGCAAACGCCAGCAAAAAGTTGCCCCGATTCCAGGCATCCTGATAGTTTGACCAGGTTAGCGCTTCCTGGGAAACCCCAACCCCCGGTACCGTTCCAGTTGGAGTTAGAGACGCATAAACCACCACCCCAAGCGGCAACAGAACGACGATCGCCCCCACTAGAAGCAAGAGAGGGTTAAGCCAACTGAGCCATTGGCTCAGGGCAGGCTGGCTACGTTGGGGCGCGGCACCAGGGGGTTGTTCGGCAGAGAAATCGCTCGGATTGGAAGTAGACATTGGCATCTAAAGCGTTGGCGGTAATGAGTTCAACCCAAATGGGTTTAGATTTTGCACCGTAGGCAGTATTGATAACTATTCCACACTCGATCTCTGTCCAAAGATGTAATATTCATATTCTTGCCGATGAATCCTTGTAAATCCCAGCTTGAAAACAGTAGGGTGGAGGATGGTAAGGATCAAATGCACGACCTCAAATCAAACCAGCCTGAATCTAAACATTTTGCAGTCGATGTGCATCGACGACATGTCACCGAGGAGACGACGGAATTATGCAGCAACTTGAGCTTAGCCCTGAAATTGACTTTCAAAGTGAAGCCTACAAAGATGCCTACAGCCGGATCAACGCGATCGTGATTGAAGGCGAGCAAGAGGCGCACGAAAACTACAAGCGTCTGGCGGAGATGATGCCCGATCATCACGACCAGCTTTTGAGTTTAGCGAAGATGGAAAACCGCCACAAGAAGGGATTTCAAGCTTGCGGGCGTAACCTTGACGTTACTCCAGACATGGAGTTTGCCCGTGAGTTCTTCGCCCAATTGCACACTAACTTCCAAGAAGCTGCGGCAGAAGGTCGGATTGTCACCTGTCTATTAATTCAGTCGCTCGTCATTGAGTGCTTTGCCATCTCTGCTTACAATATCTACATTCCCGTAGCAGATGACTTTGCCCGCAAGATCACCGAAGGTGTAGTGAAAGACGAGTATCTCCACCTCAACTTCGGTGAAGAGTGGCTGAAGGCTAACTTTGAGGCATCCAAGGCAGAACTAGAAGAGGCTAATCGGCAGAACTTACCGCTGGTGTGGCGAATGCTGAACCAGGTTGAAGCAGATGCCCATGTCTTACAAATGGAGAAGGAAGCTTTAGTCGAAGACTTTATGATCAGCTATGGCGAAGCGCTGAGCAACATTGGGTTTACCACCCGCGACATCATGCGGATGTCGGCGTATGGGTTAACCGCAGCCTAAGAGTTCTCTTCGAATTCTCAAAACAACAGGCACCCGAAGGTGCCTGTTGTTTTGCAATACTTCTCAGGGCAGTAGATCGATCGCTGCAACCCCAGCGAAAATCAAAAATAGCACGCCCCCTAAGCTGGTGATGGTGCGTTCCGAGATTCGTCCACAGATAAATTTGCCGCAAGCCACAGCGATCGCCGCGCAGATGGCGTGTCCTAAGGTTGCGCCTGCTGCCACCCCAAACGGATTGTTGGATGCTGCTAAAACAATGGTAGCCAGTTGAGTGCGATCGCCCCATTCTCCCAGAAACGTCAGCACAAATGCTTCTGTGACGATCGCCATTCCCGTGTGGCGTTTGGGCAATTTCGCTTCCGCTTGAGTGACCACCGCCTCGGCTTCCTGCTGTTCTTCAGAGTTGCATCCGGCAGCAGGCATCTGGCTAGCGTCATACAGCAACTTGAAGCCAAATACGGCAAACAACAGCACCTCAGCATATTGCACATAGATTTGAGGCAACACGGACACAGCCTGCCCCAACAACACCGACAACACCGTCATCGTTGCCAGAGCAGCCACCACTCCCAAAAACACCAGGCGGCGAGAGTGGCGCATAGCCAAAATGACCGCAATAAAGAAGGTTTTATCGCCTAACTCTGAAACCGTAATTAGCAGTAACCCAGCAGTAAAAGCCGTTAGCACTCTCTTGAACTCCTCCAAATTCCTCAGACGGTCGAACAACCTGAGTGAACTTGAGGAGGAATACAATACCTCACCAAGCCCACCCATCCGTGGACTCAGTGAAGGTCTCGCTTGCAAATTGCTGATGAATTCAATTTGTCATCTGAACCAGGTTCATCACCAGTATGTTGATTCAGACGGGCTGACACAACGCCAGCAGCTACTCCCCTTCAGTTATAGGCAATTATACACTGCCCATTACCACTGGCGATCGAGTTTAACGAGAAAAGGCTTTCTGTTTGGTAAACATTAAACCTGCTGATTCATGTTTGTTGGGTCTTGCAGTTGCGGATGCTGGGAACTGAGGAACAGTTCAGCGTTACAGAGCAGTTCGATCGCCTGCTCTGCTGTAATCAGCCGTTTAAGTACCACCTGCCCAATACTACGAGTCGCCGGATTGGCCTCAACGGCAGGAGTTGGCTGCACTTCTACCATCAAAACGGCATCTTCAACCTGATAAAGCCACAGTTTCTCACCCTGCTCCATAATGCAAAGACTCGTTTGAGAAATCTGTGGTTTGCGTCTCCAGGCAAATTCGTCCCAGAGTCCACCAAATTCCCAGACTCTACCAACGACCCATCCATCTGATAAAAAAAAGTATTTCACAGCATGTCCCTATAGGTTAGGAAAAAATTGGGTCAGTGCTTGGCGTTACTGCTCAGGACAAGCCATCAAAAGAGCAGCCCGATAGACTAAATCTCTTAGGCGAACCAGTATTCAATCTAAATTAACTCAACACTGGGAACGAATGAACGCTTAGATGTTTCAAACGTGGTGATTGTCGCTCGAACCGCCCCCCTTCCGGATTACCACAGGCGCAAAGCCCTCTTTCGGGAACGTTGAAACGGCATCAGTTCGAAAGTCCCCAGGTTGGGAAAGTTTGAAGTCGAACGCGGCCCATTTACAGCAGTTCTCAATCGAGTCAGCCACAGTCTCGCCAAGATGGGTGTGGGGTGTAGAGTTTGAGGTGTGGTGAATGCAAATGAAAATGGCTGTAATACGTTTAAACCAATCGCTTAGGACGAACACACTCCTGTATTTGGGCACTGGTTGAACAACCGAACGCTATCTAAGTGAGACGCTTTATACACAGTCTTCTTGCGTATTTCCCTGAATTATGCAATTTCTTGATGAAATAGAGAAACAGTACCAGGGTTAAGTGGCTCAACTGTAAGCAGTGCGTCTGGGCACGTTGTCATTTGTTCGTTACCATTTCAACTTCACACAGGTTCAATTATGGCTATTCAATATTTGCTTGCTAAATCCAATCGAACCCTCGCCGTTCTCTTGGGTGGTAGTTTTATTTTCCTGGGTCTGGGTAGCACTCCTTTAGCGGCGATCGCCACTCCACTGGTTAAACAAACGTCTCAACCCAGTATTTTCCAGGAACCGCCCTACAATCGCACCCCGCGCGAAACGGCTCCACTCCCTACTACGGCTCCCACCCCTGCGACTACGCCTGCCCCCACAGAGTTGCTGCCTCAACCCGAACCCCGTCCCGATGGGGTCGTCAACCTGGCGGGCAATCGCGTCACGATTCAGATGGTCAACGAAACGGGAGCGGCGGTTAGCTATCAGGTAGTGGGAGACACAGAAGTTCGCACCCTGGCCGGACGGACAACCGTTACCTTGCGAGACTTACCAGCCCCCACCACCTTAACCTTCCGACGGCAAGATCAGGGTTTGTTGGTCGTTACATTACGAGCCAATGCACCCAACCCAGGAACGCTGATCGTTAATCTGGATGAAACGACTGATTTTGCCGCCGATCGCACCACGCTTAACATCAGCGAATTGGGCGAAGTCTTCTTGAATTAGGAATCAAGGTGCGGTTGCAGCTAGCGTCAAACGCTCAGCGGGCTTTGTTATGGCGAAGCCCACGCAGCCGCCTCAACGCTTCGTTTAGCAGGAACAGCCTCCGGATAGCCCTCACCAAACAGGCCAACCTGGCAATCTTGTCAACGAGCGGTGGTTAGAACCAGGCTTCCCAACCGCGCGCGTAACTCCGTTTCGGCTCGATGGTTTTGTAGCTCTTGGGCGATCGCGATCGCCTGCTGGTACGTTTCCTGTGCGGCCGTCATGTTCCCAGTGCGCCGATACGCCTCAGCCAACGACCGAACGCTAATCAGTTGTTGCTGGCGATCGCGCCGATCAGTCAGTTGTACCCGCTGTTCAAGCAGTTCTAGTGCCTGCTGATCCTGCCCCCTAAGGGTGTAAACAGCAACCAAATTATCGATTGCCCGCACCTGATTGGGGCGATCGCCATGATATCGAGCAAAATCCAGCGCCGTGAGCGATACCCGCAATGCATCAATGGGAAGATTGGCGTTGAGATACACCGTTGCCAGATTATTGAGCGTATTAACCTCACCGCTGCGATCGCCCGCTCGCCGCCGCAACTGTACCGCCTCCTCATAATATTCAATAGCATCGTCGTAACGTCCCAAGCTAGCGGCCACCAGCCCCAGGTTGCTAAGCGACAATCCTTGCCCACTGGAATGGTTCATTTGCCGCGCAATGGTCAGCGCTTCAGAAAACAAGGCTTGAGCCGATTGCGGATTGAGCCGATGCAGCAACACGGTGCCCAAATTGTTGAGGCCATACACTTGCCCCTGAAAATCCTGTTCGTCGCGGGCGATCGCCAAGCGCCGCCGCAACGCATCCTCCGCCTCAGCATATCGGCCTAAATCGGCAAAGGTTAGCCCCAAATAATCGTAAGCGCGACCCATTCCCGCAAAGTCTGCCAGACGAGAATACAGATCTAACGCCTCTTGCCACAACCCCAGAGCCTCTTCAGACGCTCCAACCGACTGCCGCTCACTGGCCAACCGCATCAACCGATCGGCTTCGCTGCGTTGGCTGGCGGTTTCACCACCCAGGGAAGTAGACGGTGAGTTAAATTCCAGCGCATTGGCGCGGTCAAACATGCCACCGGGGATAGGGGCGATCGCCAAACCAGACACAGAGACAGTCACCAGCGCAACCAGTCGCCAGCCGTTCATAGAATTTCCTCAAACCGATGTTCTAAGGGGTCTACATCCAACTCATCGTCATAGGCCGACGGATGATTAGCAACCGAGTGCTGTAAGTAGATCGCCCGAATGTCATCTGGCAAGATCCGCTCAAGTTGCTGATAGCAAACCTGCAATTGCGTCCGCACTTCTGCCGGGGAAATGGCTTCGCCTTCGGCCTGGAGATAGGCGGCAATTCGAGTCTCACTCCAGCGAAACGTTTGCGCCATCAAGATCATCAGCCGCTGCACCGGAGCTAACTGGTCTAACGCTTGTTCAACGTAACACCACAGCGGCGGTGAAGCCGCCTGAAGCGAGTAGTGAATCGATTCAACCGAGGGCAAATCTGCTGTGTTGATGCAATAGGCCGTCATGTTAATCAGCCAACTTTGCAACGTTAGCTGACCCGGTTCTGCCTGGGTTTGCGCGTAGTGGCGCAAATCTAGCCCGCTCAGTTCGCGGTGAACATGCCGCCAGATCGTGGCAAACAGATAATCTGCTTGCACAGGCGATCGCGCCGAATGCCGCACCAGGGTATAAACAATTGGGCTATAGCGACAAAAAATAGCCGTAAAATATTGCCCTGTATCGGGATGGCGTTGAAATAAAGTCAGCAACTCGTGGTCGCTGTAATGATGCAGGGACTTAACCAGGGAGTGACTACATTCAGGGAAGCTAGGAATCAGCACAGTTTTAATTGCTAGCAGTCGGCAAGGGGACGAATTAGCTCACTCATGTGAGGCACTGAACTTGACAGCAAAACCCTTCTGAGTGCGATCGCCGATCCAGACAGCAGGTCTGACCTCAACGGTATAGAAGAGAGCCTAAGCCAATTGATACGCATTCCAGGCGGTTTGCCAGGGTTGAACCCCTTAGCAGGTCAATGGATGAATAGCTCTCAATATACCCAGACTTCTAGATAAGTTGCACTATTTTATAACCGATGTAACTGAAATTGAGTCAATTTTTTCGCGGCTCAAGTTTATTCGTTCAGCCAGCCACTCAATTTGCAACCAACAGGAAGAACGAGCAGGTTATGTCGTGCCATCGGCGGTACGTTCATTCCGGCCAGTTTCCAACCGTTCATCCTGGCTTATCTGGCTCAACAGAATTTCTTCTAAATGACTGACACCGTTGTAAAAACCAGCGGCGGTATACTGAAGCTGGTGGTTAGTGAAGAATCTTCACAAACTGGGATGTTGCCTAGCGTCAACGGAGTTGAATTTATACCGTTTCACAAACCAGAGTATCCTCTAGGCAATACCCATTCAGGTTGACGGCATCAAACACGGTAGTGGCGATCGCGATCGACGCTGAAACCAGTACCTTTGCCCCCATGTCGGCTTTAGGGCTTGTCAATTTGATTGAGTATCCAGGACTGTGAATGCCTTATCAGTTAACGCTATTGAAAACCATGAATCCAGGAATTGATTTACAAGGAAGTTTTGTTCAGGTATTGACCGACCTGGGTTTACCTGTAGGAGTTGCCAAAGTCGTTTGGATTCCGCTCCCAATGCTGGTAGTTCTGGTGGGCGCGACGGTCGCCGTTCTGGTGACAACCTGGCTGGAGCGTAAAATCTCAGCGGCAGCGCAGCAGCGCATTGGACCAGAATATGCTGGCCCTTTGGGAATGCTGATTCCGGTTGCCGATGGGCTTAAGCTGTTGTTCAAAGAAGACATCATTCCAATGAAGGCTGACCGCTGGCTGTTTACCCTGGGGCCTGCGGTTGTCGTCATTCCTGTTTTCTTGTCGTTCCTGATTGTGCCCTTTGGGCATAACCTGCAAATTACCGATCTGGGGATCGGGATTTTCCTCTGGATCGCCTTGTCTAGCATTGCGCCCATTGGCTTGCTGATGGCGGGCTATTCCTCAAACAACAAGTATTCTTTGTTGGGAGGGCTGCGGGCGGCGGCTCAATCCATCAGCTATGAGATTCCGCTGGCGCTATCGGTGCTGGCGATCGTAATGATGTCTAACTCGCTCAGTACGGTTGACATTGTTGAGCAACAGGCTGGGTTTGGTATTTTAGGCTGGAACATTTGGCGACAGCCGATCGGATTTCTGATTTTTTGGATTGCAGCCCTGGCAGAGTGTGAACGCCTACCGTTTGACTTACCAGAGGCAGAAGAGGAACTGGTGGCAGGGTACCAGACCGAATATGCAGGCATGAAATTTGGGCTGTTTTATCTTGGCTCATACGTCAACCTGGTTCTTTCGGCACTGCTGTTTGCGGTGCTGTATCTGGGCGGGTGGGAGTTTCTTGTTCCTGTGGGTGCGATCGCCGATTGGATTGGCGTTAGCGAAACAACCGCCTGGCTACAAGTGCTGACTGGAGCCTTGGGTATCGTCATGACGGTGTTCAAAGCCTATCTGTTAATTTTTCTGGCGATCCTGCTGCGCTGGACACTGCCTCGCGTTCGTATTGACCAACTGCTCGACCTGGGATGGAAGTTTCTGCTGCCCATCTCGCTGGTCAACTTGCTGCTAACCGCCGCTCTCAAGCTGACATTTCCTGTCGCTTTTGGCGGTTAATTTGCCAAAATGAAGACTGAGCGCAGCATGTCACTAACCTCTATCCCTTGTTGTCCTTCATTTTCTAGAAGACAAGATGCTTAAGTTTCTCAAGCAAGTTAGCGACTACACCAAAGAAGCGGTTCAAGCGGCGAAATATATTGGTCAAGGGTTATCCGTTACGTTTGACCACATGCAGCGCCGTCCCATTACCGTTCAATACCCCTACGAGAAGCTCATTCCTTCAGAGCGGTATCGGGGACGCATTCACTTCGAGTTCGACAAGTGCATTTCCTGCGAAGTGTGTGTTCGGGTTTGCCCCATCAATCTGCCCGTTGTGGATTGGGAATTTAACAAAGAAACCAAGAAGAAAAAGCTGAACCATTACAGCATTGATTTTGGCGTTTGTATCTTCTGCGGCAACTGCGTTGAGTACTGCCCAACCAACTGTCTGTCGATGACCGAAGAGTATGAACTATCAACCTACGATCGCCACGAGTTAAACTTTGACAACGTTGCCCTGGGACGGTTGCCCTACAAAGTGACCCAAGATCCAATGGTTCAACCCATGCGAGAACTCGCTTACTTACCCAAGGGTGTTCTCGATCCGCACGGGTTGCCCCCAGGTTCTCGTCGGGCTGGTAAACTACCAGAGGAAATTGTGGAGGAGCTAGAACGCCAGTCAGCCAAAGACGAGCCAAAGAAAGAAGACGCTAAAAAATAGAGATAAAGGGCTTAGCTGAGCAGGTTCTTTGAGCCGTATCTCTACCCTGTTCACAAGTGCTCACCTGACCTGTAATGACCCTGAGGGAGACTGAATAGCTGTGAACTTAGCAGATGGAGTTCAACTCGTTTCGCTAATTGTGTTAGGAACAATGATGATCGCCACTGCTCTGGGCGTCGTCTTGCTAGAAAACATTGTGTATTCTGCTTTTTTGCTAGGCGCGGTGTTTGTCAGCATTTCTGGCATGTATGTTTTGCTCAACGCTGGATTTGTAGCGGCTGCTCAAATTCTGATCTATGTGGGAGCGGTCAACGTGCTGATCCTGTTCGGGATTATGCTCGTAAACAAGCAACAGGATTTTGTACCGCTCCGCAATGTCTGGTTAGGACGAGCCGCCACGGCCTCGGTTTGTGCCGGACTGTTTGCCTTGCTAAGTACGATGATTTTGGCGACACCCTGGGCTATTTCGTCGGGGCCGATCGCTGGCGATCAGGCGATTTATGTGATCGGCAGACACTTCTTTACAGATTATCTGTTGCCTTTTGAGCTAGCTTCGGTGTTGCTGCTCATGGCCTTGATTGGCGCGATCGTGCTAGCGCGTCGCGAGCTGGTTCCTGACGAGCAGCTTCCTGCCAAGCAGCGGCCTGTGCTCACGCTAGCGGAGCGGCCTCGTGAATTGGTTGCGACTGCACCCGGCAGCCTGGAGCGAACCACGACCACTTCTCCCCCCGACCAAAACGCCTAAACCCGTGCGACTTGTTAAGAACCTGTTCAGATTACGTCTATGCAACTCCAATACTTTCTTTTGTTGGCCGCGGCTTTGTTTTGCATTGGCATTTACGGCCTGGTCACCAGCCGCAACGCGATTCGAGTGCTGATGTCAATTGAATTGCTGCTCAACTCGGTTAACCTTAATTTGATGGCCTTCTCTAACTACCTCGATCCGGCTGAAATTAAAGGGCAGGTTTTTGCTGTGTTTGTAATTACGATCGCAGCAGCCGAGGCAGCAGTGGGGTTGGCGATCGTCCTCTCTATCTATCGCAACCGCGATACGGTAGATATGGAACAATTTAACCTGTTGAAGTGGTAGCAAATAAAGCGGTGAGGGAGTGCAATTAAATCAGGCCATTGTTGTTTATAAAGCCGGAGACTCCCTCAGCAAGCGCTGGGCAGAGCAGTGTGCGAAGCAACTGGAAGACCGCTCGTGTCGGGTTTTGGTTGGCCCTAGCGGTCCTCAGGACAATCCGTATCCGGTTTTTCTAGCTTCTGTGACGCAGCCCATTGACCTGGCGATCGTGTTAGGTGGCGATGGGACGGCTTTAGCGGCAGCCAGACAATTAACCCCAGATGGCATTCCGATTCTTGCGATAAATGTCGGCGGCCATTTGGGGTTTTTAACAGAATCGCCGGAAGAATTCGAAAATTTTGAGCAGGTGTGGACTCGATTGGCAGAGGATCGATTTGCCGTGCAGCGACGGATGATGTTGCAGGCAACCACGTTTGAGGGGCATCGCACCAATTTGGAGCCGATGAGCGATCGCTTTCTGGCACTGAACGACATGTGCGTTAAGCCCGCCTCAGCCGATCGCATGGTCACCTCTATTTTAGAAATTGAGATCGACGGAGAATTTGTAGACCAGTACCAGGGAGACGGGCTGGTGGTGTCTACTCCGACTGGCTCAACGGCTTACACCCTGGCGGCAAGTGGGCCGATTATGCATCCTGGGATGGAATCCATCATCATTACGCCCATCTGCTCGATGAGCTTGTCCAGTCGCCCTATTGTGATTCCGCCCGGTTCGGTCGTGAGCGTCTGGCCGTTGGTCGATCGCGATCTATCTACCAAGCTATGGATGGACGGTGTGTTAGCCACATCGATCTGGCCAGGACAGCGGGTTGATATTCGCATGGCTACGGCTCAGGCTCAGTTCATTATTTTGCGCGAAAACTATTCGTACTACCAAACGCTGCGCGAAAAGTTGCAATGGACGGGGACACTGGTACGGTATGGCAGCAACCATCGCAATTAACGATCGCCTTCTCGGCAATGGTAAAGCTGGTAGCCGTAGCCACTCACATACAGGCTGGGAGCAGAATCCAGCACGCATCGCGCGTCTACCGAACTGGCCGGAGCCTGAAAATTCACTAACCAAACGTCCAGCGGAGTAGAACTTTCAGCGATCGCCGTTTCCAGGGTTTCGGTGGCTACGCAATCCTGCATACAGACCGCTTGAGGTTGATGCGCTAGCAAAAACTGCACCTGCAAACGTGACGCCATGGCCGCATTGGCAGCAGTAGAGTTTTGGCGTTGCAGCACTTGCCAGCCAATTCCCATCATCTCACCCACTTGTACCAGCGTGTTGTGAGTGGTTGCGATTAACACGGGCACAGACGACTGATTTTGAATCAGGGGCAGCAGCAGATCAGGTCGATAGTATTTTTGGTACCCCAAATTGGCAACGACCGTTAGGCTACTGAGACAGCCGATCGCCCAAACTACAAGCACCGCCACCCGACCGTCCTTTGGGTAAGCCGCTTGTTTGATGCCTCTCCAATTGAAACCCGTCGGTAATTTTAGCCCTCGATTAGCGTCAGGGTTAGATGCCGCAGAGCGTGGCTGAAGCGGCGCTTCAGCCGCCGTTAAGGTAGGCCGAACGGCTGACCAGTGGGTCAACAGAGCGGCCAGACCGATGCCCAGCAACCCAACGACGGCTGGAAAATAAACAAAGTTATAGCGTGCGCCCCGGGTTAAATCGGTACCTAAGCCATAGGTAATCAGGAAGAATAGTGCGATCGCCCCCAGGCTAAAGCCTGCCAGAACCTGAATTCCCAGCCCTACTTGTGGCTGCGATCGCTGGCTGCGTAGCCCCTGCCACAGCAACGGCACCACCCAGATCAAAAACAACCCCATTGCCAGCCCCGCCAAAATTACGACGAAAATGGAGCTAGATTCAACGGGCAACAACACTAGCATCGTGATCCAGGCTGCCAGCGATTGAACAATCGGGTTGAGCAGACTCAGAAAGTTGAATCGCTCGTCACTTTGAATCCACTGGGTAATATCGTGGCTGCGAATATTCTGCCAGAGCGGAATCCAGATCAGGCTGGATACGGCAGTGCCAATCCCAATCGCATAGACTCGTCGCCAGGGCGATCGCCATAATGCAGCCCGATCGTCGCGAAATTGAACAACGCCAAAACCAAGCAACACCAATGCCGCCGCACAAAGGGTTAGCAAAAAGAAGTGATGGGTCGCCAACCCCAGCGCATTCACACCAATCCACAGCCCGCCCACCCACACGGGTACAGGCGACCGCCGCTGAACGGCTTGTACTGTAAAGCAGAGGCAGCACAAACAGCCAATGACCCACAAAATAGCCAGGGTGTAATGACGAGCCTCCTGAGCCAGATAAATGGCAAAGGGCGACACAGCCATGATGGCCGCCATAGAATGCCCGATCAACAGAGAACGAAATGCCAGCCAGCCCAGGCCAAACATGGCTGGAATTGAAACAACTCCCAACAGAGCCGGTAGCGATCGTGCTCCCCAAAGCGATACCAGGCCGTTCTCGGGCGCAAACAGCCGCATCCACCAATGCGCCACCACAAAGTAAAACGGCGGATGGACATCTTCAGCAAACAAATAGTGAATGACCGCATTGCTATCCGCAGCGGGACTGGGTTGCAGCGGTTGCATCAGTTCCTCCAGCGAAATCGGCGCATCCAGAGGAACGGTCGTAAAACTGTGTCCCAAACTAAACACCAGAGTCGCAAACTCATCAGTCCAGGGTGGTTTTGCCGTTAGCTGAGCAAAACGGAAGCCCGTTCCCACTGCAATCCAAATTAGCAGCACCAATAGATGGAACCAGCGGCTATAGGCAAAATCCTTCAACGTATGCAACCTCAAGCAGGAAAATCGTGCAGTAATCAACAAGTCACTGGCGAGAAAGCAACGGTAGATTCAGCAGGACACCTGATAGAATCCTGCTAAAGCGTGCAGCATTAGCGATCGCTTACCCGTTTACAGACGCACTGATCCAAAAAAAGTTGACCCATTCAGTTTAGTATCGTTGACGTTGAAGCAAATTGCAGGCCAAACCAACCGCGAAACGGTTGATGCCGATCCCATCAATCCGATCGCTTGAATCATCAGCTAAATCAGTAGCATCAGGCATTCAGCAATTTCTACAACGATTTGCAGTGTAGCAGGCCAGCGTTCCACTCTGAGCACTCTGTTACCAGTGGGGCATCGCACTTCATCCCACAGGGTCGAACTGTTTTAGTCTCTTCGTTGCCATAGGTTTAGAGGGAATGCACATCGATCGGCTTGACCACTTGGTTTTGACCGTCTCAAACATTGAGACCACTTGTCGGTTCTACACGCAAGTTTTGGGCATGAACGTGGTTACATTTGGCGACGATCGCAAAGCACTGCACTTTGGGCAACAAAAGATTAACCTGCATGAACTGGGCAACGAAATTGATCCCAAAGCGCATCATCCCACCGTTGGCTCAGCCGATCTGTGCTTCATCACAACCATGCCCTTACCCGAAGTTGTCACCCATATTCAATCTTGCGGAGTTGAACTGGAAACCGGGATCGTTAGCCGAACAGGCGCAACAGGCGCAATCCGCTCTGTTTATCTGCGCGACCCGGACGGCAATTTGTTGGAAATTTCTAACCGTCTGAGTGTTTTTTGAGTTCTATTCTGCATAGATCGGCTTTAACTAGCGACAAGGCACCATCAAAGACTGATGCAGCCAGGGTTAAGAACCTGATTGGTAGAACTATACGCTGTCACATTATGAAAATTCACGTTCACCCCTTTACGGTTCACAAGCGGTTTCCGCTCACCATCAGCCGGGGAACCAGTACCAAATCGACAAACCTCTGGCTGATTCTGGAACACGACGGTTTAGAAGGATGGGGGGAAGCCTCGCCCTTCTCGGTTGGGCAGGAACCCCAGACGGTTGAGCTGTTAATGGATGCCCTTCGGCAAAGCGCAACGGCTCTAGAAGCGTTGTCTCCGTTCGATCAGCAGCAGATTGAACACACAGTCCATACCCTGAAGTTGCCTTCGGCGGCACGAACGGCGATCGATCTGGCCGTGCAGGATTGGCTCGGAAAACGAGTCGATTTACCGCTATGGAAATTGTGGGGAGGCGATCGCAGCCGGATCGTACCCACATCTGTCACCATCGGCATCAACACACCAGCCGCCGCCCAGCAGCGGCTTCGAGACTGGCAACAGGTTCTCTCCGTCCGAGCGATTAAGGTGAAGTTAGGCAGTCCTGCTGGTATTGAGGCCGATCAGGCCATGCTGACGGCTATTCAAGCAGAGGCTCCCTCGGATGCTACCTTTAGTGTTGATGCCAATGGAGGATGGAGTTTAGCCGATGCCATTCGCATGAGCCACTGGTTAGCGGCACAAAACGTCACCTATATCGAGCAGCCACTACCGCAAGGGCAAGAGGCCGACCTGCTGCAACTGTATCAGCGATCGCCCTTACCCATTTTTGTGGATGAAAGCTGTTTTACCAGCCGCGATATTCCGCAACTGGCTGACCGGGTACACGGTATCAATATCAAGCTGATGAAATCTGGAGGCTTAACCGAAGCCAGACGCATGATCAGCACGGCAAAAGCCTGCGGCCTCCAAATCATGTATGGCTGCTATTCAGATAGCACTTTAGCCAATACAGCCGCTGCTCAACTGGCTCCCTTTGCTGACTACCTTGATCTGGATAGCCATCTCAACCTGACTGACGACCCATTTGAGGGCGCGATCGTGCAGAATGGCTGCCTCCTGCCCAACGACCTGCCAGGGCTGGGTGTGCAACAAAGTGTTCAACAAAAATAGAGACGCTGTACTACAGCGTCTCTATTCATTAAGCAACTCCTGGTTAAGGAGAATCTGGTGAATTACGCGGATAACGTCCGCCGCTTCGTTGCCAGACGGTAGGTTTCAATGATGTCACCGATCTGCCAGTTGCTGAAGTTGTCCAGGCGAATACCGCACTCATATCCGGCATTCACTTCCTTGACATTCTCTTTCACGCGCTTAAGCGAATCGAGACCGCCTTCGTGAACAATGTCCTTGCCCCGACGCACCCGCAATCGACAATCACGGATTGCCTTACCCGACAAGACATAACAACCGGCAACAGCGCCTTTGTTTAGCGGGAAGATAGCTCGAACTTCGACTTCGCCAAGCGGCTCCTCTACCATTTCAGGCTCTAACAAGCCTTCCATTGCACCCTGGATATCTTCCAGAAGCTTGTAGATAATGTCGTAGTCACGAACATCAACGCCAGCCGCATCGGCCGCCTGACGGGAACCGCTGGCCAGAGTGGTGTTGAACCCAATGATGACCGCATTACTGGCCGCCGCTAAATCAACATCCGTTTCAGTAACTTCACCCGGAGCCGCCAGAAGCACCCGCACCTGAACTTCATTCTGCGGTAGCCGTTGCAGGGAACCGAGAATCGCTTCGACCGATCCCTGTACATCTGCCTTGAGAATTAAGTTAAGTTCCTTCAGCTCGCCTTCCTGGGCTTGAGCCGAAATGGTATTCAACGACACCCGACGAGATGCCATTTGCTGCTGGAGGCGAGACTGACGCTGTTGTTCGTTGCGGCCTGTAGCCAGCAACCGCGCTTCCTTCTCTTCGGGGTAGACTTCAAAGTCGTCTCCGGCGGCAGGAACGTCGTTAAGGCCAAGCACCTCAACCGCAAACGATGGAGAAGCAATTTCAACCCGCTTACCCCGGTCATCGACCATGGCTCTAACTTTACCGAAGGCCGATCCTGCTACCAAAACATCACCCACCCGCAACGTTCCATTCTGAATGAGCAAGGTTGCAACAGGGCCTCTAGCTTTATCCAGGTGGGCCTCAATCACAGTTCCCTTGGCTCGGCGATCGGGGTTGGCGTGCAGGTCTTCCACCTCGGCCACAAGCAGAATCATTTCTAACAGCGTATCCAGGTTATCGCCGTTGATAGCGCTCACAGGCACCATAATGGTGTCGCCGCCCCACTCTTCCGACAACAAGCCATGCTCGGTCAACTCTTGTTTGACCCGTTCAGGCTGAGCGCCTTCTTTGTCAATTTTGTTGATCGCTACGATGATCGGCACTTCAGCCGCTTTTGCGTGGCTAATTGCCTCAATGGTTTGAGGCCGAACACCATCATCAGCCGCGACCACCAGAATAGCGATATCAGTGACTCGCGCTCCTCGTGCCCGCATCGCGGTAAACGCTTCGTGACCGGGGGTGTCTAAGAACACAACCTGCCGGGTTTCATCATCGTGATCAACGTCTACATGGTAGGCACCAATATGCTGCGTAATTCCGCCCGCTTCACCCTGAGCCACTTTGGTTTTGCGAATAGAGTCGAGCAGTGTAGTTTTACCGTGGTCAACGTGACCCATGATAGTGACCACCGGAGGACGATATTGCAGATGGCCTACGTCCTCTTCGTCCAGCATTTCAGTGATTTTCTTGGCTTCAGCCTCAGCCTGACCCGTCTTCACTTCGACACCAAACTCTTCCGAAACCATTGCAGCCGTTGGGATGTCCAAAATCTGGTTGATGTTGGCAGCAATTCCTTTAAAGAAGAGAGTCTTAATAATTTCGGTTTCTTGGACTGCCAGCGCTTCTGCCAGATCGTGAACCGTCAGGCTTCCCGTCAACGTCAACTCTTCGGGACGCTGTTTGGTTTCTTCCTGTCGGCGATCGCGACGGAACCCCCTGGATGACTCTCCAGAACTGCCCGAACGACCGCCCCGCTTTGGCGCAGCAGGTGTAGATGCTGGTTTGCTCTGGGGCATCCGGTTTTTGGGTTTTGCCGGACGAGCCAAGGATAAGCTCACCTGCACTGGGGTAGGCTCGCGATCGTCATCGTCTGAATCGTCCTCCAGATCGATTTCCCCAAGCGACTCAACGAGGTCTTCGTCGTCGTCAATAACGGGTTGAGCGCGACGCTTCGCTTTCGCAGGCGCTTTGGCTTTTTGTAGTGCCTCTTGATCGTCTTCCTCCTCCTCCCAGTCTTTGGTGCGCTTCGGTACACGCGGCAAAATTGGGCGGCGCAGTTCTACCCCTTCGCCACCGGGTACTGGCGGCTCAGGTGAGGTGGATCGTGAGGCCGTATCGACTTCGTCTGTACTGGTTCTGGCACCCGGACGCACCGGTTTGTGCCGTAGCTCGATGGAGGGTTTTGGCTTGAGAGAGACCTCTTCTCTACGAGGAGATGAATCGTCGTTGCGTACAGGTCTAACCCGCATTTCAACGGGTTCAGCCGGCGCTCTCTCAGGCGATCGCGCTCCATTGCCGCCCCCTTGAGGTTCATCAGATCCAGTTTTAGGCCGTCTCAGGATAGGTCGGCTAACGGGTGGGCTGAACTGAGCGCTGTCGGGTGGCTTGGGAGAAACAGGTCGAACGGGTGGAGACACCAGTTCCAATTCTGATGAATCGTCTTCATCCACAGCCGTTTCGGCCATTTCTAGCTCAGGCGAACCTTGCAACTCTTCTGCGGTTGGTTCAGTTGAATGATCGATCAGATACTCTGTCTGCTCGGGGTCAACCAGGTTCGAAGGCATCTCTGGCGCTTCAACGGTAGCGGCGATGTCGCTGGATACATCCGGTTGGCCAACTCGGCTGGGCGCGTTGAGTCGAACTGGACGAGCAGATTGACTAGGCTGACCAGATTGACCTGTATGTTGAGCCGACGGTGCAGGTGGAGCAGGCTGAGGTGGAGTCGCTTCCATCTCAGGGCGCTTGGGCGGTTCGGCAACGGTGCGATTTCGGCGGATTTCTAAAATCTGCTGCTTCTTCACAGGTGGCTGAGTTTTGGATTGTCTACTTTGGGTACTAGCAGCGTGGGACGACTGGGTCGGCTTGCTAGAGGAGGAGTGGCTGGGCACGTACTTCTCGGCAGCATCTCGAATCCGAGCGGCCTCAGTTTCTGTAATAGTGCTGCTGTGACTCTTCACTGGAATATTCAATTGTTCGCAAACTGCCAATATGTCTCTGTTGTCCAAATTTAATTCTCGCGATAACTCGTAAATTCTGACTTTGCCGTTGTTCATCCACTCTTCCCTCTTCGTTCCGACTGGTTTTCACATAATGACCTGCTCTACCTTGATGAAACTACACTCGACTAACTTACTCTGGTAACACTACGGTATTGACGCCGCATAGGCAGAGATAAAAAGTTGCTGGCATGCACTGCCGATTTCGTTCCAGGAATTGAACAGCTTCCTTTGATTAGGAAACAGCTTCCTATATCATCTTGCACGAATCTTAGAAAAATGGGGGGCAGTTTCTGCCCACAAACTCAACAGTATGCTTTTTTCTGTAGCGTTTGCCCCATTTCCGCATTGAATCTAACCCTAATATTGCTTTACTACGCACGTTAAAACTGAAGTATCGAACGAACAAAGATGCATTTCCTACCAGAAGTATATCTTCTGCGACATTATCTTCTAGATCCGCATCGATCTCGTGCTTCTTAACAAACTCCAGAATTATCAGGCGGTTGGTTTGGAGTGAATGGTTTGATTCTAGATAGATTCATCAACGATTTTAAGGTTAATCGACTTTGGCTTTAAGTCCAGGATAACGCTTTTTTGACGACTAGACTTGCTTTGCCCCAGACGGATTGGCGACCGAATTGGGGGGGCTTGCCGTATTGGTTGAGGATAACCGTTGCCCTAGTTCTTCGTAGATCGTGTTGGGCACAGCGGCTTTTAGCGATCGCCCCAGTCGATTCTTCTTTTGAGCCAGGTGCAAACAGTCTGCCGTGGGGCACAAGTAAGCGGCTCGCCCCGCTCCCTGATCGAGCTGAACCGTGCGATCGGGGAACAATCGCACGATTCGCCAAAATTCTGGCTTGGGGGCAACTCTACGGCAGCTAATGCAACGACGGTAGTTTGGTTTCATAACGGGAGCAGCAGGAAGCAGACACACCAAAGGCATAGAACCGCAAGCGAGTTATGGCTCGATCGCACCTCATTTATAGCCACTATGATAGTGCTGCTCCCATGACTGGGACTACCCTTGAGGCCGTCTGACGGCATCGGCACTTTCAATCCCAAAGCCATCCGAGTTAGCAACCGCGTCATCGCTGTCATCACTGTCGTCAATGACTTCGGGCGAGTCCAGAGTCCCTGAAGCCGTTACCGGGTCTAAATCTGCGGTATCCCGTTCATCTGGGTCGTTTAGCTCCTCGGACTCGTCTAACTCTTCATCCAGTTCGTCCTCTAGTTCGTCCTCTAGTTCATCCTCTAATTCCTCGGCTTCCCAAGCCGCTTCCTCCTCTGCACGACGGCGACGCTCTTCTGCTAGCGCTTCTATTTTGCGGTTTTCAGCTTCGTAGTCGTATTTGGCTGCATCTTTGATGTCGATTTTCCACCCGGTCAAACGAGCCGCAAGGCGAACATTTTGCCCTTCTTTACCGATCGCCAAACTCAACTGATCTTCGGGCACCAGGACATGCGCCTGACGTTCTTCTGGGTTTACTAAGCGCACTTCATCGACCCGCGCCGGACTCAGGGCATTTGCAATATAGGTTGCCGGGTCGGGTGACCAGCGAATAACATCAATTTTTTCGCCTCGAAGCTCGTTAACCACCACCTGAATGCGTGAACCTCGCGCCCCGATACAGGCTCCAACCGGATCAACATCTCGCTCCAGGGTATCCACGGCAATCTTGGTGCGGGGGCCAACCGAGCGAGACGGCGGATTTGCTTCCCGTGCAACTGCTACAATCCGCACGACCTCGTCTTCAATTTCGGGTACCTCGTTGGCGAAGAGGTAAACCACCAACCCAGCATCTGCTCTCGACACTAAAAGCTGTGGCCCCCGATGAGAGCCTTCGGAGACTTTTTTCAGCAATACCCTGAATGTGGCGTTGGCGCGGTAGTTATCGTTGGGCAACTGATCGCGCTTCAGCAACTCGGCTTCCACCTCAGGCTGGCCAAAGCCACTGCTCACCGCCATGATCACCGACTGCCGCTCAAATCGCAGCACTCTGGCCTGTAGCACCGTTCCTTCTAGATCCTGAAATTCTTCCTGCACCAGTTTGCGCTGCTGGTCGCGCAGTTTCTGCGCCAGCACCTGTTTGGTTTGAATGGCGGCCATGCGTCCAAACTCGCCCTGGTCGGGCGTGACATCTAACACAACCGTGTCCCCAAGTTGCGCTTCCGCCGCGACTTCTTGAACCTCTTGCAGCGCAATTTGATGATCGGGGTTGTCAACCTCTTCCACAATGGTCTTGGTTGCCAGCACGCGAAATCCTTCGTCTTCAACGTCAAGCTCCACTTCAAAGTTTTTGAAATACTCTTCGTCGAAGCTTGAACTATCCGGACGATGGGTTCGTCGATAGCGCTCGTACCCCTTTAATAGCGCTTCTCGGAGTGCGGCTTGAACTGCATGTTTGGGTAGATTTCGTTCCCGGCTGATGCCGTCGATCATCTCCTGCAGTCCGGGTAAAGTAACCATTGACATAGAAGGAACCTCTGGGAGTCTTGAAATATGAAGTTTTAGTGGAGTGAGCGTTAATAGCAGTGGGTTGACGGCGGTGACAGTAAAGACTTAAGGAGGCAGAAGACTTTAAGGCCAGTGGCGAACAGCAGTTGTTCTTCGTCTCTCTTGGTTAGCCCCCACGTTTAACGTTGTTCGTCTAATTGCACTTTGCTGATTTGATCGCGAGGAATGGCGATCGCTCTTCCCTTCTGGCTGAGATAAACAGCAGCATCGTCTCGCCGAATCAGTTGACCAGCCCAGGATGTTTTTCCTTCAAACGGTTCTGCCGTTGTCACAATGACGGCAAAGCCCTTAAACGAAATAAACTCGCGATCGGTGGCGATCGTGCGGGAAATACCAGGACTGGACACCTCTAAAACATATGCGTCGGGCATCAGCTCTACCTCATCTAGAGCCGCTTCCAGCGATCGACTCATACGCTCACAGTCATCCAAGCTGGTATCTTGCTGGAGATTGCGAATGTCTACCCGCAAAACAGGAGGACTCTGGTTGGTCTGAAACACAGCCCCAACGACTTCTAGACCTAGCGTTTCGGCAACAGGCGTTGCCAGATCAATGACATGTACAACTACCGGATGAGCCATCTTCTGCTACAAAGCTAAAACAGCGAGTGCAGGTTTAGAAAACAAAAAAAGTGGGCGACGACCCACTTCAGACGAAATGATGTCCTGAGACATCACCCTGGAGTAACATAACTCCAGGCCACCCCAGTTTAACGCATCTATTTCGAGTCGAGTTGCGGTCAACTTCGAGCGGGTCGCCACAGGCAAGAACAGAACGTTTGCCGCCGCTTCAGGGCAATGTTTTGGTTAACCAGGGTTCGACTAGTTAGAGGCTGTTTTAAAGGTCTACGGGCAGGCCGACTGGTTTTACACAACTTGTTTGTTGTTTCCCTGGGTGATTTCGTAAAGATGTTGAGTTTTTTCGCGCAGCAAATCGGCATCCTCTTCGGCAATCCGCTTAACGTAGTTGATTTTGACCTCATCCAGCCATACGGTTATCAGAGACTGAATCTCTTGCACAGCATCATCTTTCTGAATTTCTGTGCGAAAGGTCTTGCTCACATTTTCTAACAGGCGTTGGGCAAGCTGTGCCCCCACTTCATCCCGCATGGATTCAGTTAGCACGCCGTAAAAGCTTTGATAGAGTTGAGAGACAAGCGGCTTGGTAAGCTGATCGGGCAACGTGTTCAGCCCTGGAACATGCTTAATCCCTTCGTATCCTGGCAAGCCCTGTAGCGTGTTTACAACGTTATGGTGCAGCAAAGCTTCAATATCAGGTCTTACCTGGGGTAAAACCTGATGAATCAGCGTGGCAGAGAGCCGCTGGGAAATCGCGCTGGCCTCGTCAATATCGTTGAGATCAATATACCGAGGAGCCGTTTCTGGATGCAGCAACGCCCGAGTAATGTCTCCCTGGCGAATCAGGTTTTGCAGTTGATCGATCACCCGCAGGATCACAATTTCGGTTAGCTCAACCGCAATATTGGCAACAATTCCACGGGTAATGCGGTTACGAAGCGGCTCCAGGTCAATTAGATTAGACTGGTTGATGCGAATGATGACCGGGATCAACCGCAGCAGCGCCCACGATGGCAGAAACAACGAAAAAGGAATCAACAGCAGCACGTCATACCATCGCCAGAGCATTGTATCTAACCAGCTAGTGCCGCTGTATCGACGGCTAAGATACCAGGTACGGGCAAGAAACTCGATCCCAAACAAGCCAATAAACCAGATATCAATTAGGATAAATCGGTTCAAAGGACTGCCATCAAACCCGATGTTGCGAAAGTAGTTGGTTTCAATCAGCGGTCGCACTCGTTGCTCAAAAAAGAGCATCTCTTGCCGAAAGCCCTGCTGCCTCAGATAAGCATCACTCCAAAAGGTGTCAAACGCTTGCTTGGATGATTCAAGGTCTTCTCCGGTGGTGGTTCTGATGCGATCGCGCATCCGCTGTTTAATGCGTTCCAGTAAGCCCGATTTATTGGCCGTTTCAAACGGATCTTCATCAATCATTGCCTCGCTGCGGCTCCGCAGTTGCAGCAGCAGCGCTTCTGTGTTGGGGGAGGTTAGCCCCTCTAAAGCCACCTGCTCATCTAGCTTCGTCACGGCTTGCAGATAAGACTCGGTTTGGCGGTTAGGTTCTATCCCTTTGAACTGCTCTCCGTACCAGCGGGTGAACCCCGGAAACTGGGTCAAATAAAAATCGCGCAGCGGAATGTAACTGAGATCGAACAAAACCAGCCCGAAGTTGGCAAGGGCGATCGCGGCCATAATCCGCTCAAACCAGCGATTTCTGCGAAGAACAGTCGGAGACACAGATTTGGTCGGACGCTTGCGGGCTACCATAACGGAACGCTAGGGAAGATAAGGGATGAATCAAATATGAGAAGTTTAGGCAACTGTATCATCCACAGCGAGTAGGATTTTTGTTGCGTGCGAAAAAAGCGGTGAGCCGTATGTCATGGCCGTTCACCCCAAACTAACCAGGCGATCGCGATAGGATGATTAATAGTGCTTTACACTACTTCTCATTTTCGACATCCTGGAGCTTTTTGACCGCGCTATGCAGACCACCGCAGCCGCTCCAACGGGAGCTTACTGGCAATGGCAAAACCAATCTATCTATTACGTCAAAGCAGGGCAGCCACAGCCACAGCATCCGCCCCTGCTGCTAATCCACGGGTTTGGCGCTTCGACAGACCACTGGCGTAAGAATATTGCAGAACTCAGCACCCATTTTGAAGTGTGGGCGATCGACTTGTTAGGATTTGGCCGATCGGCCAAACCCGATTGGCAATACAGTGGCGATCTTTGGCGAGATCAGCTACATCACTTCATTACCGAGGTAATTGGACGACCTGCCGTTTTAGCAGGCAATTCCCTTGGCGGGTATTCGGGGCTGTGTGTAGCCGCCCAGCGACCCGAATCGGCGGTTGGGCTGGTTTTGCTAAACAGTGCTGGCCCCTTTACCGACCTGCAACTGACCTCAAAGCCCGACCCAGCAAAAGAGCTGTTTGGCAAGATGGTTCGATCGGTTTTACTACAGCCGTTACCCAGTTTTTTGCTGTTTCAATACGCCCGCCAGCGCTCGATAATTCGTAAAACGCTAGAAAGCGTCTATTTAGATCAATCCGCAGTTACCGATCAACTGGTAGAAGAAATCTATCGCCCGTCGTGCGATCCGGGAGCGGCTAAGGTATTTGCATCGGTGTTCAAATCTCCCCGGGGAGAAACCATTGATGTTTTGCTCAATCAGCTCGATCGCCCGCTGTTGTTGCTATGGGGCGAAGGCGACCCGTGGATGGATGCGCGATCGCGCGGTGCTAAATTCCGTCAGTATTACCCCCAACTCACCGAGCATTATTTGCAAGCAGGCCACTGTCCCCATGATGAGGTGCCAGAGCAAGTCAATGCGCTGTTGCGAGATTGGGTGTTCGCCCTGCAACCCGAAGCGGTGTAGTCAATTCTCGATGACCACAGAGAAACGCGATCGCGGCACGCAACGAACCGATATGTTGAGCCAGCCTTACTGCGGAGCAGATGACCTTGTAGAACCTGACAGTTCACGAGGGTCAATGGCTGGGGCTTGCTGAACCAGTCGGGCTTGATCCTGTTTCACAACCACCGTAACTAGTTCCAATAGTCTGCGGGCTGGCCCCTCGGTGACTCGTCCCTGATCATCGTATTCTGAGCCATGACAGGGACACACAAAGCGATCGCGTTCTGCATCCCAATCGACCGTGCAGCCAAGGTGGGTACACACGCTGCTAATACCGTAGGTTGCAATTTCCGGGCCAGCATCGATCACCAGATAAGACTCTCTTTCTAAGCCAAGGGCAAGGACGCGATCGCCCGGTTGCGCCTGCGTCAGCAGAGCGCTCACCCCGATGGGAACCTCATCCTGATCCAGTGCTTGTACGCCCGGCAAGTAGGTTTCGCAACGAGAATTGAGCGGAAATAGCGAGCAAAGTGTTTCCAGGTCAGGCTCTTGGCTGCGACTAGTTTTGGGGAACCAATAGCTAAGGGCAATCGTACTAACCGTTCCACCGACAAAATAGCGTAGAAACAAACGCCGAGACGGATTGTGTCCTTGCATCATAATTCTCCCTACTTATCTAAAGCGTGGTTTTTGAATCAGCACCCCAATCCCCGCCGGGTAGCATTTGATGGGGAAAGGATCAACCAAACCGCACCAAAGCAGACTTAGCTTTAACATACAGCGGATGGCGCGGCTGTCCGGTTTGATTCATTCCTAAGCAGTAGAGATTGGCATACGGAGCCAGCAGTTGCAAAACGGCTTGATCCCGCTGATAGAGTTTCCCCCAATTTCCCCAAGCTAGGATAATAGTGGTGGCACGTTGCCCTGCTGCCAGTAAATATTGGTCGTTCTCTGCGCCAACCGGGTCAACTCTCATTTGTAATTGCGTTGGATGGGTCGCCACTAACGCGAACAAATTTACAACTTCGAGGGAACCATATCCCCATGTTTGGGCAAAACGAATACAGCGGCGAATGGTGGCATCGTCAGTACGTGCATCTGCTGTACTGGGATTAAGCATCACAAAGGCAACTTGCGGTGCGACAGTCTCCCAACTTCGCCAAAGCGAGTATCGGTAGGTTCCTGTTACATCAAACGTTGCACCCATTTTCATAACCGGTTCATCATCAACGGTCTTAACCAACAGCTACCGCAAATGGCCGCTTACCAAACTTTAATTTCTTATTCCTGGAAGCGGTTGCCAGACGTATGTTAAGACTGTTGACAGGAGCCAATTTATTTTTAGCGCATTAAGCCAGAATGGCATTTTATAGCGCATAGATTACCGCCACTCACCTCGTAACCTCTGAAAGGAAAGTAGAGTCATGGGATTGTTTGACCGTGTTAGCCGAGTAGTCCGGGCTAATCTCAACGCTGCCGTCAGTTCTGCTGAAAATCCAGAGAAGATTCTGGATCAAGCCATCATTGACATGCAGGAAGACTTGATACAGCTTCGCCAGGCGGTTGCGAGTGCGATCGCCAGCCAGAAGCGAATTCAGCAGCAAGCCAATCAGGCTCAGTCTGAAGCAAATAACTGGCATCAACGGGCACAGCTAGCGCTACAAAAAGGCGACGAAAACCTGGCACGGGAAGCCTTGAACCGCAGAAAAGTTCAAACTGAAACCGCCACCACGCTGAAGGCTCAACTGGATCAGCAGTCGGCCACAGTGGATGCAATGAAGCGCAATTTGATTGCCCTGGAAGGCAAAATTTCAGAAGCGAAAACGAAGAAGGATATGCTCAAAGCCAGAGCCAGCGCAGCCAAGGCTAACGAGCAGTTGCAGCGCACGGTTGGTGGATTGGGTACCACTGGCTCAATGGCCGCCTTTGAGCGGATGGAAGAAAAAGTGATGCAAATGGAGGCACGCTCTCAAGCGGCCGCCGAGCTGGCCGGTGCTGATTTAGAAAGTCAGTTCGCCATGCTGGAATCGGGAAGCGATGTCGATGACGATTTAGCGGCTCTCAAAGCGCAAATGCAGTTAGGCGGTGCGGCTCCGTCGCAGGGTCAGCTTCCTGCTGCCAACGCAGCCAGCCCTGCTGCACCGAAAGATGCCGCGATCGACGACGAGCTTGAGAGCCTGAAAGCGGAGCTAGATCAGCTATAGCCGATCGCCAACGGTTCTGGCTACACAGGTCTTATACAGGTCTCATATAGGTCTCTCCGCAGGCTGGGTTGTCATGAGTTGACCCAGCCTCATTTCATGGTGGTCAAATGTCGCTAGCAGCATTAGCGTCCTCCTGCCAACCGAGTTCACTTCACCCTACAGCCCTCTATTCGGATCGCAATAGAGGCTAACAGACAGGTAACCTAGAAAGTAGTGTCAATTTGTGTTCAATCCTTAAATTACTTTTACTTGTCATGAGCAGCGTTCTTTCCATCACCGATAGCGAATTTGAATCACAAGTTCTTAACACTGCACAGCCCGTTTTGGTTTACTTTTGGGCACCCTGGTGTGGGCCTTGTCGCCTCATGTCTCCTACGATGGATTGGGCTTTGCAAACCTATGGCGATCGCCTCAAAGTGGTCAAAATGGAAATAGACCCCAATCCAGAAACCGTGGCAAAGTATCAGGTACAGGGTGTACCAGCGTTGCTTTTGTTTAAGGATGGTGAGAAGTTGGAGGAAATCGAGGGAGCGATTAGTAAGCAGAAAGTCGAGAACTTCTTAAACTCCCATCTCTCTCCGGCGGTCTAGTTGATCAGTACGCTTGCTGGGAGCCAGAAAAATGCAACTCGCGAACCGAATGCAGCCGCTACAATCTAACGTTTTCGCTGATATGGATCAGGCGAAGGCAAGAGCGATCGCGGCAGGACAAGATTTGATCGATTTGTCACTTGGATCGTCCGATCTGCCAACCCCAACTCACGTTTTGGAGGCGATCGCGCAATCCCTGTCTGACCCCAGCACGCATGGTTATCTTCTGTTTCACGGCACCCGCGCCTTTCGGCAGGCTGCTGCTCAGTGGTACACCCAAAAATTTGGCATTCCAGTTGATCCAGAAACCGAGGTGCTGCCCCTGATTGGCTCGCAAGAGGGCACAGCCCATTTGCCGCTTGCGGTTCTCAATCCCGGCGATTTTGCCCTGCTGCAAGATCCGGGCTATCCCTCCCATGCTGGCGGCGTTTATTTGGCAGGTGGGCAAATTTACCCCATGCCCATGCTGGCTGAGAACGGCTTTCTGCCCGTGTTCGAGGATATTCCCACCCCGGTGCTGGCTCAGTCGCGGATGATGGTGCTGAGCTACCCGCACAATCCAACTACGGCGATCGCCCCTTTGTCATTCTTTGAACAGGCCGTTGCCTTTTGTCGGCAGCATCAGCTTGTGCTGGTTCACGACTTCCCCTATGCCGACCTGGTATTTGATGGGGTGGCTCCCCCTTCGGTGCTACAGGCCGACCCCGACAAGCAGGTGTCGATCGAATTCTTCACGATGTCGAAGTCCTATAACATGGGCGGTTTCCGGGTTGGATATGCGATCGGCAATCCAGAGTTGATTCGTGCCCTGCGGCAGATTAAAGCGAATGTAGACTTCAACCAGTATCGCGGCATTTTAAATGGGGCGATCGCCGCCCTCACGGGGCCACAGGAGGGCGTTCAAGCAGGCGTTGAAACGTTCCGTCAGCGGCGAGATACCTTCATCAACGCGCTACACCGCATTGGCTGGCAGGTGCCCACGCCTGAGGCCACAATGTACATTTGGGCTAAACTTCCCGAACCCTGGTCAGCCGATTCTATTCGCTTTTGCGTTGAACTAGTTGAACAAACGGGGGTCGCGGCTGCGCCCGGAGCGGGTTTTGGCAAGTCTGGCGAAGGATACATCCGTCTGGCGTTAGTGCATGAGCCAGCTATTTTAGAAACCGCTGTCGATCGCATGGCTCAATTTCTGCATTCATCTTTTTAATAGCGGCAGCAATTCAGCCCCAATTCAGCCCCAGTTCAACCCCAATTCTTCAGCAGCAAAGCAGCTTAGTTCACGTCTACTTTGCTGCTGCCATGTTCTCTGGATGCGGTTATCAGGCTGGAACCGTTTCCTCTGTTCGTGATGACTGCTTCAGAATTTCATCATCTATCGAAAAATCTATCTCTGCGTTGCCCCGTTCCGAAGCAAGGTAATCCGTTTTGAAGGAATCCCTTAACCCAGCAACCAGATCGAACGCTGGCGACCAGTGCAGGTCTGTAGTGGCTTTGTGGATATCCGCGAAAAAGTGTTGCACCCTCAAGGGGAAAGGCTTGCGTTTGCCAAAGTCAAACCGCCTGGGATCGTAGTGAACCAGTTGAATCGTATCGGGCGATTTTCCGGCGGCTTCGGCACAGGCATAGGCCAATCCATCAAAGGTGACGTATCGATCGCCCGAAATGTTGTAAATTTGCCCGACGGCTGCGCTATTTCCCAACACGCTTGCCATTGCGCTTGCCAGGTCATTTACGTGCCCTAGCTGGGTCATGTGCATCCCGTTCCCCGGAATCGGAATCGGGCGATCGCGCACAATCCGGTCAAAGAACCAGGCTTCCAAATCGTTATAGTTTTGCGGGCCGTAAATATAAACCGGGCGAATTGAGGTAAAAGGCATTCCCCGATCTGCCAGATAGGATTCTGTCTCGAACTTGCCCCGGTGGCGGCTTTTGGGATCAACCGGGTCGCCTTCCCGGTGAGGCATTTGATTGGACTGCCGATACACCCCCGCAGAACTAACGTAAACAAAATGCTGAAGGCGATCGCTGAACAGGTCAGCCAGCGGCTGCGTGTCGCTCAGTTCGCGCCCATTATTGTCAAAGATGGCATCAAAGGATTCTCCCGAAAGAGCGTCTTTCAACTGGGTAGGATTGGTGCGATCGCCATGAATTTGCTGCACACCAGCCACGGGCACAGGCTTATTGCCCCGGTTAAACAGCACCACCTCATGCCCTTGTGCAACCAGGTATTGGGTCAGGTATACCCCAATGAACCGCGTGCCCCCCATGATTAAAATTCGCATACTGATGTCCCTCCTCTGCAACGTCGTCACACAAATCTGCCGGTTGCTTGCTGCAATCGAAGCATTGAGGAGTATTCTATCGAATTGGCATAACCGCACAGCTTACTATCATTCAAAGCTGGAGTTGCGTAACGGCAATATGACCCGAAAAGCAAACGTCAACATCTGAGCCGGGATCGCGGGCACGCTTACTGTACTCGCCCACATAGCGCAAATAATCCCCTTCGATCACATAGTCAACGGGTAAGGGTTGGGTGCATCGATCGCAGAAGACCATATCGGGATCAGCCGCGCCCGGTTCTAAATGCGGTAAATTGACGTTCCAAAAATACGTCGGTTCCAGCGGCGTTTGCAGCAGTTTTGTAATAACTTGAGCTGCTAAATGGCTAGCTCGTTGCCAGTCGATCGCCCGCCCACGATGAATGTAGTGAGAGATGGCGATACCGGGAACGCGATGAAATGCAGCCTCACGCACAGCGGCCACCGTACCAGAGATGTAAACATCTGCGCCTAAATTACCGCCAGCGTTAATGCCAGACAGAACCCATTCTGCGGTTGGGTGCAAATGGCTCAACGCAATGCGGGTACAGTCAGCAGGTGTTCCGGCGATCGCAAACTCAGTATCGCTGCGCTTATGAACGTGAATCGGCGCTCCGGTGGAAACCTGATGACTGCATCCAGAATGGTGCTGTTGAGGTGCAACAATGACCCCATGTTGACCAACAGCACGCCACAGAGCCTGAAGCCCAGGTGCATCAATTCCATCATCATTCGTTAGAACAAAAGCCACAGCGTCGTTGAACAGAACAGCTTCTATAGCGTAATGGAAGACCGCCAGACCTGCCAAAATGCTGATCGTGGGCTGGTACGTGGGCTGGTAGTGCTACAGAAGCCGATGCTGGAGCGTATCGCCTAACCGCAGATGGTTTGCCGCATCTTACGCATGTTTGCGGGTAAGTCAAGCCGCATCGCTTCTTGAATCAGGATGCTGGGAACTGGAATGGTGGGAGTGGCCTTGACCGTATAGGTTAGCAGGGTGCCTGTGCCGCAATCTTGCAAACACAAATCGGCTGAAAAGTCTGCAAAGCTGCCTTTCTCCATCTGAAATTTAACGTGTTGAGCCGCCTGATGCACCACCTCAAACACCTGTAGATAAATTTCAACCTGAGCGGTGAACATTAAAAACGCCTTTTTTGCGGTTTGATAGAGGCGTTTGACCTTGCCATGACACAACACTTCGCTGTGGGTTAAGTCAGGAAAGTAATGAACCCAACGGGGATAGTCTGTAATCTGCTGCCAAACGCGCGATCGGCTCAGCGGCAGGTACATTTGAGCAGTAACGGCTCCACCCCAGGCCGAATGAGATTGAGTTTGGATTAAAATTTCGCCGTTTAACAGCGCATCTTGATTCGGAATGGTTGGGAAGCCAATATTGGTTAGATGAACCTGGTTTGCAGTTATGAATGCTGTCATGGTGTCGAACCTCTTGTTCACTCATCACACACTGAAAAAGACTTGAGAATGGGCAACCATTAGACTAATCGCGATCGCATCGTCTGAAAAGCTGCTGCTTATCATAGGTGATGGAATTGCCATGACTTTGTTCTACCCGTAACTAAGATTAAAGTCCATTGCAAAACAGGCTCTAGAGGTAAAGATTCAGACAATTTTGCGTGAGTGATGGCTCATTTCAGGTACAAGAACAGGGCTAATTCGCACCCTTTTGCCATCAGGAAGTGAGATGCAGCACCTACTTCAGCAGCTTCAGAGAATGTTTTATAACATCTAATTTGTAGCCCTACACCTTTAGGGGCGTACCATTCAGCCAATCCGTCTGGGTCTGTTTCAAAGGCTATCTGCCAAATGCTGCACGCTTACAGGAACCGTTGAGTTCGGTTCAAACAGCCTCGAATCCCCTATTTTTGATCGATGAATCAGGCGTATACACTCACATCCCGTGTCACAATGGTGGCTGCGATTCTCTGAGAGGAGTAGAGTTCGTGAATCGATCCCCTAACCTTGGCATCACCATTTTTCTATACATTTCCGGCATTCTGCTGGTAATTTTGGCCATTGTGTTATTACTGCAAGCATTTGGTGTACTCACCAACATCCCTAGAGCTGCTATTTGGGCACTGGTGTTGCTGGCGGTTGGTTCCGGCATCCTGGCGGGAGTTCGCAGTCGATAAGGCGATCGCAGGTTAATGAACTATGTCCATGAAACGATCGATTAAGCCTGAGACGGCTATTTTTTCAGCTATTTTGACCGTTACGATTGTCACCTGGGTTCTCAGGGGGCTGGGCATCCTCACGTTCATCCCAGGGCTAATTATTTGGCTGTTGCTGTTGCTCACCATCGGCTCTGGCGTGGTTATGGGCATTTTAGGAACCCGACGATAACAGTGTGCCATCCGCCTGTTCAACGGCTGAATTAATTATGGTTGGTCGGTTTCCTCAGCTTTTTTCCGCTGTTTTCGTCGTTGCCAACGTCGCTTAACTAGCGCTGGTATTCGCTGCGACAACCTAATTTTTTGGGACGGTAGAGCAGGGTCCATCCCTTCTCGCATGGCTGCGCCAACGGTCACATTTAGCTGATCGCCAATTAGCATGATCAGTGAACTGAGATAAAGCCATAACAACAGAACGATCACAGCACCAACGGCACCATAGGCTCGGTTGTAGTTGCCAAAATGAGAAACATAGAGGCGAAACAGGCTGGAAATAACGGCCCACGAGATGGCGGCTAAGATAGCACCTGGCATCAACGGTTTACCAGCACTCCAACGGCTAGGGCCAAACCGATAGATAAACGCAAAGGCCACCGAAACAATTCCCAGAGCCAGCGGCCAGGTTAGCAGTCGCCAGAAAGTGAGAACACCCGTTTCCAGACTGCCGCTTTGCTGCGCCACATGTTTAACAATCAGGTCGCTGACGAACACCAGCATTGAAGCCAGCATCAGCAGCACAATAGAGCCAATCGTCAGGATCAGGGAGATGATTTTGGCTTTCCAAAAAGGCCGAGTTCTGCCAGGCGGAATCTGGTGGATTTGATCTAGTGCCGTCATGGCTGCACTCAGCGCTCCGGAGGAGGCCCACAAGGCGATCGCAAAACTGATGGAAAATAGCCCGCTATTGCGGCTGGTGCTGATGTCGTCAGCAAAATCTTGAATGAGAGTCAGCACTTCCTCTGGGGCAACTTCACTCACCTGCCTCGCCAGGTTCTCAAAGGTCGTCTTGAGCGGCTCAAATAGCCCGATCGCGGTCAAAACAGCTAGCACCGCTGGGAACAGAGCCAACATGGTGTTGTAAGCCATCTCCGAGGCCAGACCCGGTAGCCGTTGTTGTCCAGCATGTTTAATCGTTGTTTTCACCGTTCTCAGATTGAGATGCTGAAAAAAACGGATAAAGGGCGATGACATGGGTCCAGTTAGTAAGAAGAATTTTGTGATTTACTTTGCCAGGTTCACGAGCGATCGTCACTACGTTTAGCAAGAAGCCATCGTTTGAGGTCAACCTGGATAGGTTGCGGCCTTCGCTTCTCATGCACCACAGAAACCAGAGAACAGGTCTGTCTGATAACCTCTAAGCTGAATGGCTACAGCCGTTCAGCTAGGGTAGGCGTTGCTTGGGAAGTGCAACCGTGAACGTTGTCCAGCCGTCGAGGCTTTCTACTCGGATGATGCCATCCACCTGATCAACAAGCCGTTGAACGAGAGCCAAGCCCAGTCCGGTGCCGCCGTGACTCCACGGATCAGCATGGGAACAACGATAGAACTTTTCGAAAATTTTGGGTAGTTCGGCTGCCGAAATTTCAGCTTGATTCCGCACAGTGACAATATGGGCAGGAGAAGCCCCAAACTCTTGAGATGACGCTTCAAACTGCGCTTCTAACTGAATTTGACCACCCCGATCGGTATATTTACAGGCGTTGTTGAGCAACTCAGTTAGAATGCGGCGCAGGATCGTAAAATCTGAAACGACGGGTGGCAGGTTGTCGGGGCACATTAGCCGCAGGGTTTGTTGTTGAGTAGCAATTCTCGATTGAAATGGCTCAACCAGGTTAGAAAGTAAATTGGCAAGCTGAATTGATTCTAAGGCCACTGGAAAAGATGCCGCTTCTAACCGCTGCAAATCGAGCAGATCGTTAATTAGTTCGGCCTCTCGGGTCGATTCTCGTTCCAGAATTGCTAAATATTTTTGCTGCTTCTCTGCATCCGACGCCACCTTCAGCATCTGAATGGCCATTTTCACATTGGTGATTGGCGTTCTTAATTCGTGGGAAACAGTGCTGAGAAATTCGTCCTTGAGCCGATTGAGCTTGGCTAATTCCTGCACTTGCACTTGAGCCGCTTGATACAGTTGTGCTTGTCGGATGGCGATCGCACACTGATTAGCCACTTGTTGCACCAGGCGAATTTCAAACTCGGAAAAGATGTGCTCGGGGTTATGAATCAGCCATAGGTCACCCAACACCCCCGGTTTAATCCCCTGGGAAGAATGAGCATCGACAAAAATGGGGCAGGCCAGCAAGGCAACCCGACCTCGCTCAGGATTAGGGATCAAAGAGCAAAACTGAAAAGAAAGCCCCTGCTGAAGCTGAGAATAAATGCGGGGGAACCGATCCATATGTGCCACTCGCCCACAGTAAGCGGGAACAGAATGGGCATACTCATAGCGAACCACCGATATTCCCTGTTTCAAATCATATAAGGCCGCATTGCAGCCGCTGAGTTCCAGCACCAGAGCCAGCTCTTGCACAGCCGCCTGGAGAATTTGGTTTTCGTCTAGCGAATCGCGCACTTTGTCGGTAATGCGCTTCAGCATTGACTCAAAATCAAGCGCCCGTTGCACCAGGACAGTACGCTGGTGAACTTGCTGTTCTAAATCCACATTGACTTGCTGCGCCGTTTCATATCGCTCTGCATTTTGCAGGGCGATCGCCACTTCCTGCACAAACTGCTGCAATAGCTCCAGTTCGAACGGTTGCCAATGACGCGATTGCGAACACTGCTGCCCACAGACCACTCCCCACAAATCATGTTCCAGGAACAGGGGAGATATTAAGCTTGATTGCACCTGCTGTTGCCGCAGCAGAGTAGCCATTTCTGGCAACGATTCGACGAGCGATAGGGAATCAACCGCTTGAACGCGATCGTGCCCATGGAGCCAAAACGAGTCTTGAAACAGGGCAATGCTGCTCGTGCTACCAACCATAGAGTCCCAGGCAGGCTGAACGGCCTCGGCAACAACAACCCCCGTTCCGTCGGCTATCAGGTGATAAACAACGACTCGATCAAGCTGTAATAGCTTCTGGATAGCCATTGCAGCGTAATCCAGCACCGCTTGAGGGCGAACCGCCTGCCGCATCTGACGAACAGAGGCATTGAGTAAATGAATTTGCTCAAGCTGCTGCTGTCCCTGTGCAATCGCCTGGTGAGATAGCTCTAGTGCCTTATCCTTTTGATGCAGCTCTGTCTTGATCGCTTGCAACTCAGTCAGAGCAGTAATTAAATCTGTAAGCGCGATCGCCAATGGCTCCGGTTCAGAAGTAATTGAGTTGCCGATAGAGCGTGAAACGTCATCCAATTGCGCTTGAGCTGCCTTGATGCGCTGGTCAAGGTCTCTCATTGTTCACACCTGTGTCCCTTGCAACGCAAACATTGCCTTTTGCCAGATTGAGAGTTGCAGATGGCAAACATGCATCAGTTGCTGGGAACTCCGGAACGCAAAACCAGAGATCAACCGCTTTCACCGGCTGAGGCTCTTCACAGGCTTCGCTCATATCTCTGGAAATCTTGAACGCCATGCAGCAACTGCAAGGTTGATCTACACGAAGATAACTCCAGATCTAAGCTCCTGTCACTATTGTTTCTACGTACGCGTTCACAACCCGATGACAGCAAAGCTAAGTAGAGACGGTTGCCTAATCGCCAAGGATGCTGCTAGCTAGCTACACTTTCGATTAACTGCCATTGGCGGTTTTCTGTTACAGCCCGGTTGACTAAATTAAACATTCGCCGACAGTGGTTGTTGTTGTGTAACGGCAACTCCTCGTTTTTGACAACAAAATTCATGCGAACTTCTTTGTCGGTCGTGGGATAGCGATCGATCAGGACTTCAACCGTTACCAACTTGGCAAACGAAACATTACCTGGAACTTCACGAGCCACCAAGTAATCTTCCGTGTCGTAAATCACATCAAAGTCACAAGACCGCAGAATATCTGTCAAAGCCTGCCGAAAGCGGTCTAGCGAAACTGCAACTGTAAACAAGCTTGTGTAGCGGGCCATAGGCAACACCGAACGTGCAACATTTAAAACCGTCTAATCATACCCAACCTGAATTTTAAGCCACAGTCAAGACTTGGTTGTAACTAAAACTGAATTCCCTGCGCTCGATGGAGCACAAAACTGTAGGATTTTTGTTGAACTCGATTGAATTCGTTTTTCTCAGTATATTAGCCTTCTAACCAGGTGGATCAAAACAGTAATTAATTTTGAGTTTATATTTTTTGTCAGATTTGTGCAGAAGTTTGTTCCCATACCTTAGGCCAAGTTGGAGCCAGAACGCTATCACATGCAGGGAAAGCTGATTGTATTTGAAGGGGTTGAGGGCTGTGGCAAAACGACCCAAATTCAGCGCTCGTATACCTGGCTGCTCCACAGCCCGCTGTTTGCCGCGCTACAAGCGAACGAAGTGGTCAACCAGCTTGTTGTCACTCGTGAGCCGGGAGGAACGGCATTAGGCCAGACCGTGCGGCAGTGGTTGCTTAACCCAACGGTGCAGTCGCCGCTGCACGATCGCGCCGAGCTGCTGCTTTTTGCTGCCGATCGCGCCCAGCATGTGGAGGAATTGCTGAAACCACAGCTTGCCAGCGGTGGCTTAATTTTGTGCGATCGCTACACCGACTCCACCGTGGCTTATCAGGGATACGGACGACGATTAAATCTTGATTTGATTGATCAATTAAATCAAGTGGCCACGAATGGATTAGAAAGCGATCTCACCATTTGGTTAGATTTAGACGTAGCAGTTGGATTAAACCGAACCAAACGCCGAGGTGCAGCCGATCGAATGGAGGCGATCGATTTATCGTTTCATCAGCGGGTACAGCATGGCTTTACCGAGTTAGCCAGAGCGCATCCGCACCGAATTGTTCGAGTGGATGCTAGCCTGAGCGAAGCGGAGGTTTCACAGCAAATTCAGTCTATTTTGGAGCAATGGTTAACTCGGTGGTATCCCCCCCTTTCGCTGACCTCGTAGGGCAAACGCAGGCGATCGAACTGTTGACACGAGCCGTAGTGCAAAACCGTTTGGCTCCGGCCTATCTGTTTGCTGGGCCAGAGGGTGTTGGCCGGAGTCTTGCCGCGTACGGACTGATAGAGCTGCTGTTTGACAATCCCGCTTCAACGCCGCTCAAAGGGTTACAACAACGCATCCGGCAGCACAACCATCCCGATTTGTTTTGGGTAGAACCGACCTATTTACACCAGGGCAAACGGCTAACGGCGGCTGAAGCGGCTGAGGCCGGGCTGAAACGCAAAGGTTCTCCCATTATTCGCCTAGACCAGATTCGAGAAATCACTCGTTTTTTGGGTCGCCCACCGCTGGAAGCCGCGCGATCGGTTGTGGTTATTGAACAGGCCGAAACCATGCCCGATGCTGCCGCGAATGCTCTGCTAAAAACCTTAGAAGAACCGGGACAGGCAACGCTGATTTTGATTGCTCCGGGCGTTGAGTCGCTTTTGCCTACGCTGGTGTCTCGCTGTCAACGCATTCCGTTTTATCGCTTAAGTGCAGAGGCGATCGCCCAGGTTTTAGCCCAAACGGAGTATGCCGAAATTTTGCAGCATCCTGAGGTGCTGGCACTGGCGCAGGGTAGCCCTGGAGAAGCGATCGCCCACTGGCAGCAACTGCAAGCCATTTCGCAGGACTTGCTCAATCTGGTGCGTCAGCTTCCGACCTCCCTGCGAGGAGCGTTAGATTTAGCCAGAACCATTGCCAAGGAGCTGGATACCGAAGCACAACTCTGGTTGATTGATTATTTGCAGCAACACTACTGGCAAGAGCAAGGCCAACCCGCTCATTTGAACAGCCTGGAGCAAGCTCGCCGCTATCTGTTGCAGTATGTTCAGCCTCGTTTGGTGTGGGAAGTCACACTAATGCAGTTGGGCAACGTATAACCCAACCACCAACGGTTCGAGGTTGATGGCGTTACAGCCCAAACGGTAGAGATTGGCGGACGTTCTCCCAAAGCGCTCTAATTTGCTCCCAAAGGTCGCCAGGGCCGATACCAAATACGAGCTGTAAGACGAGAACGATGGCAGCGATCGCGATCGCTGTGCCAATAGTGGCCTTCACCACTCGAATGAGCAAAGTAAAGACTAAGAACGATACAACTAGCGCTGCAATGAGGATAATCCAGTCCATGGCTTTTCCCTCAACTGTTTCCAACCTCACCAATGTGCCACGAATTGCCAGCCCTGACCCAACGTTTAAGCCAGGTTAACTACCGTGGGATAGTTAACCTGATTGAGTAAATCTAGCGTTGTACCAGTCCTGCCTGGGTTAAACCAATCGCTTCACTCCATGCCTGCAATGGGTGCAAACCCTTGACGCTGGATGTTTTCGGTAACTGCTTTGGGTTCCAAAAACTGAAGCAGATAATCGGGGCCGCCTGCCTTGGAGCCAACGCCAGAGAGCTTAAAGCCACCGAAGGGTTGGCGAGCGACGATCGCCCCCGTAGTGCCCCGGTTGATATACAGGTTCCCGACTTCAGACTCGATTTGTGCCCGTTCAATGTGGGACGGGGTGCGAGAATAAAGCCCGCCTGTGAGCGCATAGCGGGTGCCGTTGGCGATCGCCAACGCCTCGTCAAAGTTGTTGGCTTGCATTACAGCCAAAACGGGACCAAAGATTTCCTCCTGGGCAATTTTGGCATCTGGTGAAACATCGGTGAAGATGACCGGGCCGACAAAGTAACCCTGCTCGGGGGCGGGCATTTCCAGCGCCACGGTGGCTTCTGCCCTGCCTTTGTCGATGTAATCGCGAATTCGAGCTTGAGCCGCGTGGTCAATCACTGGCCCCATTTGGGTGCTGGACTGTTCCGCTTCCCCAATATTGAGCGATCGCGCCGCCTCAACTAGGCGATTCACAAAGGTTTCGTAGATTGGCTCTAGCACAATCACCCGTGAGCAGGCCGAGCATTTTTGACCGCTGTAGCCAAAGGCAGATTGCACCACGCCTTGCACCGCCTGATCTAGATCGGCGCTTTCATCCACGATGATGGCATTTTTGCCACCCATTTCGGCAATAACCCGCTTAAGGTGTCGCTGTCCCGGTTGCAAAATGGCAGCCTCGGCATAGATTTGACACCCCACTTCCTGCGATCCGGTAAAGGTAATCATGTGAACATCGGGATGCTTCACCATATGGGCACCTGCTGTTGAGCCTTTACCCGGAACAAACTGGAACACCCCTTTGGGAATACCTGCATCGACGAGAATTTCGGCAAGTTTGGCGGCAATCACCGAAGACGTTTCAGCGGGTTTGAGCAGCGTACAGTTGCCCGTAACCAGCGAAGCCACCGTCATACCCGTGGGAATGGCCAGCGGGAAATTCCACGGCGAAATGATCACCGAAACGCCTCTGGGTTGGTAGAAATAGCGGTTTGTTTCACCAGGTAAATCGTAGTGATGACCGCGATCGAGCCGTTCCATTTCGTCGGCATAGTAGCGGCAGAAGTCGATCGCCTCTGATACTTCCGGGTCGGCTTCCTTCAACGGCTTGCCCGTCTCTAATACCATCCAGGCCGATAGTTCAGCGCGACGCTGCTCCATTAAGTCGGCGGCTTTTCGTAGAATATCGGCTCGTTGTTTAACCGGAGTGTTTCGCCAGGCCGGAAACGCGGCTTTTGCAGCTTGAATCGCCTGTTCTGCCTGCTCGATGCTCATTAACCCTATCTGCCCAACCACTTCACTTGGATTAGACGGATTGACTGAATCAACCGTGTTGAGCGTGTTGCGGTATTCGCCATCAATCAGCGGCAGGTAGGTTTTGCCCAACTGCTGACGAACCGATTGGAATGCAGACTTGGCGCGATCGCGCTCTGCAACAACGGCATAATCGGTGTCAGCCGCATTGCGAAATGGAGAGGGGGATGTGGAAGTGGCAGCTTTGCCGTTGCCATTAGCATGATCTACCCGACCGTTGCCTTCTTCTAGCGTTGGCGGGGCTAACAGTTCTTCAACCGGGCGGTCTTCCAGGTTTTGCCGCAGAAATGAGGTGTTGGCGGTATTTTCCAGCAATCGGCGAATCAGATAGGCCATGCCGGGAATCAGTTCACCATAGGGACAGTAAACGCGCACTCGATAGCCCTGATCGACCAGCGATTTGGCTAACTTATCGGCCATGCCGTAAAGCACCTGTAGCTCGATGCGACGACGCGGAATGTTGAGGGTTTCGGCAATGGCGATCGCATGAGCCTGGGAGCGCACATTATGGCTGCCGATCGCAGCATAGAGATGCTCGTGATTTTCCAGCAGCATCCGCGTTAGCGCCTCAAAGTTAGCATCCGTAGAGGATTTCTCGTCAAAAACAGGTTGCTGCCAATCTTTTTGCACCGCTTTAATCGTTTCTTGATCCCAATAGGCTCCTTTCACCAGGCGCACCGTGACGGGATGCCCTCGCTCTTTTGCCCACTCAATCAGCCCGTTCAGGTCTGGGACGCTGTCTCTTAGATAGGCTTGTAGCGTGATGCCAATATCGGTACGGGTGCGGAATTCATCTTCTAAAAGCAGTTGTTTGAGAATCTCAAGGGTCAGATCCTTGTAGGTATACTGCTCCATATCGAAATGAACCGCCGCCCCCAATTCATTGGCTTTGCGTAACAGGGTACGAATGCGATCGATCACACGGGCTCGACTGCCTTCCGGATCGAGCGGGTCAAACTGCGAATAGAACGCGGTTAACTTAACAGACACCTGAACCTGGGGCAGCGGTTCGCCATCAGCCAGGTCGATCGCCTCAACGGTTGACCATTTGCGAGAGGCTTCGGTCAACTGTTCCATGAGTTCCAAATAACGGTTGAGATACGACTCGGCTTCCGCTTCTGTGATAACCGCTTCCCCCAGCAGGTCTACCGTAAACGCCATCTTGTTTTTGCGGAGCTGCTCGATGGTTTTGATCACCTGCTTGATGGTTTCGCCAGAAATGTATTTGTGCGCCAACGTTTCAACGGCCGTTGAGAACGTCGTTGCTGCAACCTGGCCGGGCAGCGAATCGGCACTGGCGAAGTTAAGAAGACCTTTAAGGGCACTCGGCAATTCCACAGATGGATCGCCCAGATATTCCTGCATATGGCGGGCAATTTCTGCTTTGCTGCGAAGCGACGGCAAGCAGTCAATTAGCCGAAATAGCTGAACTCGCAACCCTGGATTACCCATTGCCACAGCTAGCAACTTATCATCCCAACGCATTTGCTCTCGCATTTGGGCAAAGAAGGATCGATTTTCCCGTGAAGCAGCTAACAGTTGGCGGGCGATCGCCTGCGTTTTGGCTTCATAGGTACTTTCAGAAACTTGTAGAACCACGGTTAATCAACTCCTGACGCTGGAAGAAGCGAAGCGATAGCGGATCGAGCTACCTACTTCTATTCTCAGAGTTTAGGCAATGATTGTGGCTCTAACTTAATGGATGGTCATGGTCTGATGAGTTTTGCGTTGCACTTAGCCGACTACGACTTGAGCTAGAAAGCAAACGAAGCGGGTTACGGTACAAGGAGAAGATGACTGCATTACCGTTTGTTTCCCCAGAGTTAAAGCAAAAAGCGCAATTGGTTCACGATCGCCTCTGCGCTGTCTACGGTTGCCCGATTCCGTACTTTCATAACCATGACCCGCTGAGTGAATTAATCTCGTCGTTGCTGTCTCACCGGACAAAGAACGCCGATTCAAGTCGAGCCTTTAAGCAGCTAAAACAGCGGTTTCCAGATTGGGCTGAGGTGGCTAATGCTGACACCGTCGAGGTAGAAAGAGCGATCGCACCCTGTACCTGGCCCGACCAAAAAGCGCCTCGCCTTCAGCAAGTGCTGCGCCTGGTGGCCGAACGGCGCAATGGCGACTTATCGCTGGAATTTCTGGCCGATTTGCCCGTTTTAGAGGCAAGAGCCTGGCTGGAAGCGTTGCCAGGAGTTGGCCCCAAAACCAGCGCAGCCGTGCTGCTATTTAGCCGCCTGCGTCGTCCAGCCCTGCCAGTGGACAGCCATCATCACCGGGTTGCCGTTCGATTGGGGTTGATTCCGGCAAAGGTTGCCGTTGGGCCATCCCATGCGGTGCTGTCTGCTCAACTGCCGCCAGATTGGTCGGCTCAACAGGTGTACGACAACCACGAAGTGTTGATGCTGCATGGGCAAAAATGTTGCTATTACAGCAATCCGGCTTGCGATCGCTGTGCCGTTTTCGATCTCTGCCCGTTTGGGCAGGCTCGCTTAGTGGCAAGCCCTAAGCAGTCTGGCGTTTAAGCGCTCAGGCTTGCCGCAAGAAATGCAGCAATTCGCGATTAATCGTTTGAGGCGCTTCCTGCTGAAGCCAGTGACCGCAGTGGGGCACAAACTTAATTTGAAAAGGCGCATCAACGAACTGTTCGGTGCCCTCGGTCAGGTTATGGCTAAGCAACGCATCCTCCTCCCCCCAAAGGACTAAAGTGGGTGATTGGACTGGATTGGGTTGCCGCCCCCAGTAGCGCAACCACAGTTGTGGAGTCGATAGCTGCCGATAATAGCTCAACGCGGCTGGAATCACTCCTGGTTTCTCTAATGCCGCTTGAAAGATCTCCGTATCTCGATTGCTGAAGGCACCTTTGCGAACGGCCTGTTCTTGAAACAAGGTTCTGACAAAACTGCTGAGATTATGTCGGATTATCCATTCTGGTAAACCGGGAACTTGAAAAGCAAGCAAATACCAGCTTCGCCGCAACTGGTCTAGATTACCAAACAGCTCCTGTAAAAACCGATGCGGGTGCGGGGCATTGAGAATGGCAAGGCGATTAAGGGAGGTTGGAAATTTGTGAGCTAAATGCCAGGCGATCGTCCCCCCCCAGTCGTGCCCCACCACGTGCGCTTTCAGATACCCTAAATTCTCAATCAACCCTTGAATATCGGTGCTGAGAGTATCCAGGTCGTAGCCGCTTGTGGGTTTGTCGGAGTCGTTGTAACCACGTAAGTCGGGCACCACCACTTTAAAGTGACGCGCTAGAGCAGGGATTTGGTACCGCCAGGAGTACCAAAACTCAGCAAAGCCGTGGAGTAAAATGACGAGATCGCCCTCTCCCTGAGTAACGTAGTGCAAGCGGATACGGTTGGTTTCGATGAAGCGGTGTTGCCATCCAGAACTGATTGCGGTCATAGCACGCTCGTAACGTCGTCAGTGACGATGCTGATTTTTCCAAGATTGTCCAGAGCCAGAAGATTGTAGCGGTAGACACACTCTGGTCTGCTTCCCAGCCTAGCATTTTAGAACTCAAAAGCACAGTCCAGGCTCTCTCTGGAATGCGCGGTTGGTCAGGTTTTAGTGAATAGCACAGTTGGTCTAAAGAGGGTTCGGGCAAATCAACCCGGTCTATGCTGGTTGAATGAGGTCTTGACCATAGAGACAGTGGTACAGTCACCAGTACGGCCAACATTGAGCTGAGGCAGATCCTCATCAACAGGCAAGAAGCAATGACCTACCCACTCCTCAAAATTGTTTCGCTTATCCCCAGTGCAACCGAGATCGTTGCTGCGTTGGGTTTGACAGATTATCTGGTAGGGCGATCGCACGAATGCGACTATCCCGCCACCGTGCAAGCTCTGCCAATCTGCACAGAACCAAAGTTTAACCCAGACGGAACCAGTCTTGAGATCCACGATCGCGTCACGGAGTTATTGCAGTCGGCGTTGAGCGTTTATCGCATCAAGACGGACGTATTGGAACAATTGCAGCCGACTCACATCCTGACACAAGCGCAGTGTGAGGTTTGTGCGGTGAGCCTAGGTGATGTGGAACAGGCCGTTGCTACCCTGACTCAGGGCAACCCTCAGGTGATCTCTCTTCAGCCGCAAGTGCTGGCAGATGTGTGGATGGATATCGACCGGGTTGGTAAAGCGCTGGGGGTAGCGGTAGATGGGGCGATCGCCTCCCTGCAACAGCGAGTCGATGCTTGCATTCAAAAGACAGCCCCCCTGCCAGAGGCCGAGCGGCCTACCGTGGCGTGCATTGAATGGGTTGAACCCCTGATGGCGGCTGGGAACTGGATTCCAGAATTAGTAGACCATGCCGGTGGGCACTCTATATTTGGAGTCGTTGGCAAACATTCCCCCTGGTTACAGTGGGATGATTTAGCAAAAGCCGACCCGGATGTGATTGTGTTTATGCCCTGCGGGTTTGATTTGAATCGCACCCGCGACGATGCATTACAGCTAGCTAAACGTCCAGGTTGGTCGAGCTTAAAGGCGGTTAAAACCGGGCGAGTGTACATCACCGATGGCAATCAATATTTCAACCGTCCGGGGCCACGGTTAGTCGATTCGCTGGAAATTTTGGCCGAAATTCTGCACCCTGAACGGTTTAACTTTGGCTACCAAACAACAGGCTGGCAAACATTGATGCCCCTGGCAACGACAGAGAGCCGTTTGAATGGCTAGGTTAGCCCCACGTAGAGGGTGTCTGAGAATGGCTCAACATTCTAAATTAGCCCCCTAAATCCCCCAATTTTGGGGGACTTTGAAACAGAATTGATCGGAAGTCCCCGTTCGGCTGAGCGCTCACGTCGAAGCCAAAATTGGGGGATTAGGGGGCGGTTCGAGTTGGAGCTTTTTTAGATTCAGCATAGGCCGCTGACGCAAGATGTAGGGGCGATCAGTACAAAAGATCCTGGTCTAATCCTAGATATAGTGCCATGATGAGATTGAGACGCAACACCTGTGGTGTTGAGCCTGAGGAGACTGGTTCCATCCTGCTCGATCGCACGATTATGACCTATCATCTTTCGGCAGCCAAGCTGCAATCTTACTACCGCTGTCCTAGAGCCTATTATTTTCGTTACGAGCGCGGTATTTCTGGGGCGGCATTTTTCGGTTCCGCAGCGCTGGGGCTGTCACTGCATCAGGCGTTGGCGCAGATTTATCAAGACTGGCACTACAAGGATGCTGTTCCTCGCCTGGATTGGATTGAGTATTGCTGGAACCAGCAGATTACAGGCTTAACCGCGAACCAGGTGACCGAAGGGCGAAATATCTTAAGGCACTACTATGACTCGTTTATTGTGAACCAATCGTCTATGCGGCGACCGCTAGCGGTAGAGGGCAGAATTCAAGGGTCGTTGCAGGTTCAGAACTTAGAGTTTGTGCTGTCTGGACGGTACGATCGCCTCGACTACCTGGATGATGGCCTGGAGCTGATTGACTACAAATCGGCTAAAGAAGTCGATTTGATGGAACCCGATGAAATCGACTTGCAAATCGGTTTGTACTATTTGGCGCTAGAGCAACGGTATCAGCGAAACCTGAAGCGTATGAGCTTGCTTTATTTGCGATCGGGCGAAAAGATTAGCTTTGAAGCCACCCCCGATCATCGCCATTGTGTTGAAAGCATGATCAGTGATCTGGCCGTTGAACTGCGGAGCGATCGCCGCTGGCAACCTTTTCCCGGCAACCAGTGCAACCGCTGCGCCTATTCTCGCTATTGTCCGGCGGTGCAGGCCGATCCAGAACCAATCCCAGACGATGCTCGACCAGAACAGGGCTTACAGCTCGTCTTAAGCATTTAGGTCTATCCCTCAGGGCAGGTTTTAACCCAACTGAACAGCACAACTGGTCTAAGTTGTTAAGATTCGTATAGAAGCGTTAATGGTGTTTAACACAAGTGCTTCTATTACTGCTGTTCCAGGTACGGTTTATGACTGCTTCTCTGATTTCAACTCAGGTTCTTGCTGATCTAACTCCACCCTTATCGCCAGCAGAACAAGACCGCTTGCAGCAGGGGCAGGCTATCGTTACAGGAAGCAATGGCAGCTATGTCGGCGTAGTTTTAGTGTCGGCAGGCGTTGAGACGGCCTGGGATGTGCTGACGGATTACGAGAGCTTCGCCAATTTCTTGCCCAACGTTTCATCGAGTCGCGTGTTGGAGACAGAGGGCGATCGCAAAGTTGTTGAACGAGTAGATGTTCGCAACGTTCTATTAATGAATCTGGAGTCTCGTATCTGTACCGAAAGCATCGAAAATCAGCCGGAACAGATCGATTTTCGGTTAGTCGAAGGCGATCACATCAAGAAATTAGAGGGGTTCTGGCAGATTCAGCCCGTTGAGCAGTCCAAACCAAACGCACCGCAAGTTTTAGTGAGTCAGACGGTTGCAGCCGATGCCGATGCTGGATTTTTGCAAGGCGCGTTTCATGGCCTGTTTGAGAACAGCCTGGAAGATAGTCTCAATGCACTGCGTCAGGAAATCGAGCGGCGATCGCAATCTATCCACTAGAAAACAGCGTGCGATCGAGTAAGAACGGCGAACAGGCAGGATATCTCTCGTTGCTGAAGTAGCTGAATTAGACATTCAATTGCTCTGGACACAAGGCCGAGGAAAGATCACCACAAGCGGCAGTGATTTTAACAATCGACTCAAAACGTCGCTGGATGCACCTACAGCCATTTTCATTGCATTCACTACCCCCTACACCCATCTTGGCGAGACTGTGGCTGACTCGATTGAGAACTGCTGTAAGCATTCCATCCGATACAGCACGAACTGAGGGAACAACTCCTGGAATAGATGAACGTCCTTTCTTCTGCTTGCTCCAGGTCAAAGCAGCTCGTCTGCTAGAGCCAGTTTGTAGTCCTTCAGACGTTGGATTGTTCATCCGTGCTATTACGAAACAACTGAGAGTTACTATGGATACGATTGGGCTTGCCTAAGCCACTCTTCCGCCGCAAAACGTTCAGTTACAGCGGATTTGCAGGCGGCTCCAGGACATACAAGAACAATTATTAGCCGCCGCTCAGCGCACCGTTAGATCTCCTGGTTCGAGTGAGCGTGAGTTCGATCGTTATCCCTGAGATGCCAGGAAGCTTCGTCAACACGTACTCAATGCTGTTAGGTACGGGGTTAAACATGAGCGAGAAGTATTTAACAGATTTTAGTTCCTGGGTTAGTCAAACAGCCCAACTGTTACGGGAGCGCCGTTGGCATGAACTTGATGTGCCGAATTTGATTGAAGAGGTCGAAGATTTGGGCAAAAGTGAACGGCGGGGGATTGTCAGTCAATTGACCCGTCTTTTATTGCATTTGCTTAAGTGGCAGTATCAGCCTCAACGCCGTTCAGATAGCTGGCTTGATTCCATTACTGATGCGCGTACCCAAATTGAATTAGCTCTTGAAGACAGCCCCAGCCTAAGGAGTTATCCCGTAGAGAAACTTGAAGAGAGCTATCAACGGGCACGTCGTCAAGCGGCCAAGCAAATCAGTATGGAAATTTCGGTACTTCCAAATGCCTGTCCATATGACATCGAACGGGTATTGGCAGACGATTGGCTGCCGGAGAGCTAACAGATGATGCGATCGATTGGTCGCATCATCGTTAAGATCAAGATCTCCAGTCTGTCTTGATTGCCATGTGTGGACGATTTACGTTAAGTCAATCTGCTGACGCGATCGCTGAAGCGTTTCAGCTAGAGGAGGTGCCAGATATGCCTCCGCGTTACAATATTGCACCCACTCAGCCAGTTCCAGCCATTCTGTTTGATGCAACCCGCTCTATGCGCCAGTTTAAACCGCTCTATTGGGGGTTAATTCCGTCTTGGGCTAAAGATACCAAAATGGGTGCCCGTTTAATCAATGCCCGTGCCGAAACAGTGGGTGAGAAACCTTCATTTCGCAATGCGTTTCGACAACGGCGTTGCTTAATTGTGGTCGATGGTTTCTATGAGTGGCAGACGCTTAAGCGCGGCAAGCAACCTTTTTATTATCGATTAGAGAACGGACAGCCCTTTGCGTTTGCTGGGTTGTGGGAACATTGGGAAAGTTCTGAAGGCGATACGATCGACTCCTGCACCATCTTGACCACGGAAGCAAACGAGTTGATGCGTGCTGTACACGATCGCATGCCCGTTATTCTAGAGCCGCAGACTTACGATCGCTGGCTCGATCCATCTGTGCGAACATCCGAACCGTTGCAGCCGCTACTCCGTCCGTTTGATGCCACAGCCATGACCAGCTATGCCGTCAGCCCGGTGATGAACAGTCCCAGACACGACCACCCAGATTGCATTCAGCCCCTTGAGACAACCGTGCCGGAATGAAGGCAGATCTGCCCAGGCAGATCGAGCGCTGGCAACGCACGATCGCCAACGACCTTGCAGCAAACTATCCCCACCTATCCACCGACCAACAGCATCACAGCGCTCAGCAGGTTATTCACAGCATTCTTGGCCTTCACCTCTGCGAACAGCGTGGAGTGTTGCCAGGAGGAGAAATGCGATCGCTGCACCACGCAACGGATGCCTGTGACCAGTTACAGCAGTTGTGGCAAACCGTTAGCCAGCGGTTGGGACTGGTTTCCACAGTGGCACATCTGCAAGCAGTGGCGATCGACAGTAAAACCGTAAGGGCAATAACCCGTCAAATCAGCGATCGCTGGTTTGCCCAGGGCGACCTGGTGCCCGCCGACCTGTTGGGGCAGGTCTACGAGCAGACTCTCTCTACCAGGAACCCCAAGCAAGGCAGCACCCGAAAAACCGGAGGCGCGTATTACACCCCGGCGGCGATCGTGCATCACATGGTGCGCCTCACCGTAGGTCGCTTTTTTTCATCCCAACCAACCCAGCCGCTACGAGTGTTAGACCCTGCCTGCGGAGGCGGTGCATTTTTGCTGGCAACCTATCAATATCTGTTGGATGGATACTTACAGCACTACATCACAACCGATCCAGAAGATCATGCCAGGGCTGGACGGCTGACCAACCATCGAGACCAATGGCGGCTGACGATCGCAGAACGTGAACGAATCCTGCTTCATTGCATCTATGGGATAGACATTGACCCCCAAGCCATCCAAATCACCCGGATGGCTCTACTGCTCAAGCTGTTTGAGGAGGTGTCTCAATCGGCTTATGCTTGCCCCAACTTAAGCCAAAACATTCAGTGTGGCAACGCGCTCATTAGTTCCGATTGCCGCACCCACCAGATCGATCCTGCCGCCGTTACTGCCTTTGATTGGGACATTGCATTTCCCGCCATTATCCAGACGGGTGGATTTGAAGTGGTAATTGGCAACCCGCCCTACATTGATTCGGAGCGAATGAGCCGCTACCTGCCCGACTGGCGTACCTATTGCGCCGCTCGTTACCGCACCGCCGTGGGCAATTGGGATGCGTTTTGCGTATTTATCGAGAAAGCGTTGACCCTGTGCCGCACAAACGGGTTCCACAGTTTTGTTGTGCCTAACAAACTGGCCGCCGCCGACTATGCCGCGATCGCGCGATCGCTGCTAATCCAGGAACATCGCCTCCTGTCTATTCATGATTACTCGCGCACCTGTACCTTTTCGGTTGCCGTTTATCCGCTGGTTTACGTTGTCCACCGGGCAAAACCGCAGCCCACATCTCACGTACTCTACGAGGTCATGCAGGCACAAGCAGACAGCTTTTGTGTGGCCGAGCAACGGCACCTGCAATTCGGTTCTCACGTCAACGGTGCAACCCCGTGGTTAATGACGGCTGGTTCTAACCAGTCCAAGTTGTTCCTAAAACTGCGTCAGGCGTTTCCTCCCCTGGCCGACCTGGCCGAGATTACTGGAGCGGCTACGGTCGCAGAAGCCTATGAGTTAAAAGCCTTAATTCAAGATAAATCGGTGATTGCACCCGGAGATTTACGGCTAGCGAATAGCGGTACGATCGATCGCTATTGCTTCCACTGGGGCACCAAACCATTGCGATATTTAGGCATGACTTACATTCGGCCTGTTGTCCCAGTCGAACAAACACAGTGCTTGCCCCGAAAACGCTACCATCAGGCGCGACAGCCCAAGATTGTGGTGGCAGGCATGACCAAAACACTGGAGTGCGCCCTGGATAGACAAGGCGATATATTAGCCGCCAAATCAACGTCAGTCATTTGCTTTAAACCGAACGTCTCCCTGGATCTTCGCTACCTGGTGGGCATACTCAACAGCCAATTGGTTAACCTGTTTTTTACCAGCAGCTTTGGTGGAAATAGCCTCAACGGGGGGTACTTGAGCGTTGGCCCTCCCCAACTGCGGCAAATTCCGATGCCTCAAATAGACCTGGACAATCCAGATGAACGACGGATGTATGAAACGGTGATTGTGTGGGTCGATCGCCTCCTCTTACTCCACTTCCAGTTGCAGCACCAGAGCAATGCTGGCTATATCACATCGCAAATTCAAGCCGCAAACCAGGCGATCGATCGTCTGGTTTGCCAGCTTTATCGCTTAACGGCACCCGACACAGAGATGGTGTTGACCGCATCCTAGAACGGAATGTCATCGTAATCCGGCACATCGTTATCGGCAGCAGGATAGGCTGGCGTTTTTGGCTCGGCTGTAGTGCTGCGCGACGGAGCCGCAGAACGGCCTGGAGCTGCCGCCCTGGGCATAGCAGGTGTAGCTGCCGGGGTGGTACTCGATGAGGGATTGGTGGCAACGGGTGCCGTACTTGAAACAATTCCCACATCTGCACCTGCGCCGAGTAAATGAATTCTCTGTGCTGTGAGTTCTGCTCGTTTCTCTTTGAAGCCTTCGGGGCGATCAAACGTGATCATTCCCAATCGGCCTTCAACGATGACGCGATCGCCCTGGTGATATTTCTCTTGAATTTCCTGAGCCAGGTTACCCCAACCCACCACCTTCACCGTCGATGGAGGGTCTTCGTCTCGCAACCCTGAAAACTGAACCATCATTTCGGCAATTGCAATTTGCGTATCAGGGGTATAGCGGAGTTGTGGATCTTGGATAACCTCCGCCATGAGGATGCAGTTATTCACAAATGTGCTCCTGATGAAATCAAGTCAAGCTAAGCGAAGCCTGATAGTACTGTTGTATCAAAAAAAAGAGAGGACGTATCAGTTTAGTACTCTAGCGCGTTTAGGCCGGAATAAAACCAGGTTAGCGAGAGGCACCACAGCAGGCAAGTTGAGCCACCTACGAAGTAATCCCAACTTTCTCCATTCTGCTGTCTTCCATACCCTGCTCGCGTTCTACAAATTCCTGCACATAGACCCGATATTCTCGTAATGTTTCGTCTACCCAACCGCGATCGCTGCTGTCGGCGACCAGATGCACCAGGGGTTCACCCGCATCGGGCAACACCAGAACCCAACTATCGTGCTGGCGGTTCAGGATTTTGACACCATCGGTCAGGTCAAGGCTTTCTGCCGGATGCGACTCCACTAGGTGCCGCATCAACGAGCCTTTAGCCGTCCACGGGCAGCGAATACTCATGGTGCGGTGGCAAGCATAGGGCAAATCGGCTCGAATCTGGCCGAGAGTGCGCGGCGTGTGCCCAAACGAATCATGCTCCTGCAAATTCAGCATTTCAATCAGCTTGGCAATGCAGAACATGGCATCAAAACCGGGATGCAACTGGGGAAAAATAAAGCCCATTTCGCCGCTACCGCCCAACACGACGTTTGGATTAGTATGGCAAGCCTCCATTAGTGCGGTTGGGTTGGCCTTAGTGCGAAGCACCTTACCATCATGGCGGCGGGCAATCTGTTCCACTAAACTCGATGCGTTGACGGGCACCACCACCGTTCCGCGAGGATGATCGGTCAAGATCATTTGCACCATCAAGGCGGTCAGCAGTTCACCTCGAATGGGGCTGCCAGATTCATCCACTAAAATGAGCTGCTCACCGTTGGCCGAAACCTGTACGCCTAAATTGGCTTTCAACGCCTCTACCACGTGCCCAAGCTGGCTCAGCAGCACGTCGCGATCGGAGGGAGACGGCACCGTCTGGCTCAGGCTGGCGTTTAACACAACCGCATCGCAACCAAACTTACCCAGCAAGATCGGCAACACGGCTCCCGACACCGCATAAACGTAGTCGATCACGACCTTTGATTTGCTGTGGCGAATGGCTTCAACATTGAGGTGGCGCTCGAAACTGGTGCTATAAATGTCCGTTGCGTTGTTGATATAGACAACGTTGCCAATTTCCTGAACCTGCGCCCGCCGGAAATCTTCCTTGAAGTATGCGCCTTCAATCTTCTTCTCTCGCCCTTTAGATAGGTTGATGCCTTTGTGGTCAAAAAACTCGATCAGAATGTGATCCGATCGCTCTGGATGAACACGCACATGAATTCCCCCGGCCACCGACACCGTTGGCACCACCGCACGAGCGACCGGAATCGCTGTCGCCTCCAGGTTTTGCACGTTCACGCCAACAGACATCAACCCCGCAATTAAAGACCGAGACACCATCCGCGAGATGCTGCGCTGATCCCGTGACACAGTGACGTAGGAACCCGGTTTAAGAGTTGAACCAAAAGCAGCACCGAGCCGCACGGCAAACTCTGGGGTGATGTCAATGTTAGCCAACCCGGAAACCCCCCGTTGCCCAAACAAGTTGCGGTAAGCGGCGTGTCCCCAGATCAGATTCATGTTGAGGATGGCACCCGGTTCAATCTTTTTGCTCGGCCAAACGCGCACGTTGGGGCTAATTTGCGCTTCCTCGCCCACGCTGGAGAGGGAGCCAACGATCGCCCCTTCCAGCACATGAGCACGGCGATCGACACGGCTGCCTCTGGCTGCAACACAAGCACGTAGATGAGCTTCTTCGCCAATAATCACACCGTTCCACACAATTGGGCGCTTAAGGTCGGCATCGGCACTGATGGTCACGTTGTCGCCAATCACCGTTCCGGCTTCAATTTGCACCCGTGGGCCAATGCGGCAATTATTGCCAATCAGGGCAGGGGCATCAACGGTGGCAGTGGCATCAATGTAGGTGTTTTGCCCAATCCAAATACCGGGCGATCGCTCCGCATAATCGGTTTCCAGCATCACCTTTTGTTGCAAGGCAGCATAGTGCGCCTCGCGGTAGGCATCTAAATGGCCAACATCACACCAGTAGCCCTTGGCAACGTAGCCATACATCGGCTCTCCTTTTTCCAGCAGGAGCGGAAACAGATCCTTGGAAAAGTCAGATTCTTGCTCAGGCGGCAAGTAGTCCAACACCTCTGGTTCCAAAATATAAGTACCTGTGTTGACCGTATCGGAGAAGATCTCGCTGCTGGACGGTTTCTCTAAAAATCGCTTGATTCGCTGGTTTTCATCGGTAATAACAACACCAAACTCGACTGGATTGGGCACATGAGCCAGAACCAGCGTCGCTTTTGAGTGATGACTTTTGTGGAATTCGATCGCGGCAGTTAAATCAAAATCAGTAATGCTGTCGCCGCTAATGACCAGAAACGTTTCGTCTAATAGTTCTGCAACGTTCTTAACGCAGCCAGCGGTGCCCAACGGCTGATCTTCTTCAACGGCGTAGGTAATCTGTACCCCAAAATCGTTCCCATCCTGAAAATAGTCGCGCATTGCGTCGGGCAGATAATGCAACGTCGCAATAATTTCAGTAATGTGGTGCCGCCGAAGCAAATTGATAATGTGCTGGGCGATCGGGCGATTCAAAATGGGCACCATCGGTTTAGGCAGATCGCAGGTTAACGGTCTTAGTCTCGTTCCTGACCCGCCAGCCATCAGCACTGCTCGCATAAATCCTCCTTGTGATCAAGCTTCTCTTTGCTCCTAGCGGCGATCGGGTTCCGCTTGTGGGCTAGAGTTCAATTTTTATTAAGGTGCGTCTTGGACGTTCTTGAAAAACTTAGCGCCGATTCTGACAACACCAGGGTTCATTGTTTAAGATGACAGCGTTTAGACCTGCATTGACTAGCACGGCTGAAGTTCTGACACGCTGACAGGTTCATACTCTTTTTGCTAATGATTTTTGCTAATAGCTACTGATTGACTACGGCGAGCCAATGCCTATAACCAGGATCGTAACGATATATTCGCCAGATGGGAACAGAGTATTAAGCCTGCTTGAACCTGTGGCAGGAAGCGGATTGGCTACTCTAAACTTGAGGGAGATGGTTGATTAGTAAACTTGCAGATTTGTGCTTGCCTAACTCAATCTTACTTTTTTCTAAGTTTCTTGATATCGCACCCGATTGAGTGCGCTGTTTTCTAGTCATCAGTCGAGGAGGAAAGGGAATGTCTTTGCTCGGATTCGCGGCATTGGTTGTCTATGTGGGCGGTATTTGGAAGTTTTGGACAGGCTTTCACCGCACCAATTTTAGTTCGGGAAAACTATACCTGGCGCTAATGTGGCCTGTTTTATTAGCTTCTAACAAATCCTATCGGCAGAACTTCAATCGGGCACTCAAAGGTTAACCCCGGCAATGACCCACGAATAGTGACTGTTGGGTAAGCCACCACCCGTTGCTGTAACTCGGCGGCACCCAACTTTCACTGTTCACAGCTTCCAGTATCGTTTCCCAATCGTTTCCTATCAATCGATCCATTGCTCCAAACGTGCCCAAGCAGAATGCCCCCCAAAAGTCCCGATTTTTCTGATCAGCAATTATTTAAGTCGTTGGGCGATCGCACCGCAGATTGGCAGGGTTATATCGCTACTGTCGCCCATCGCTTCAATCAAGACTACCAAGGTGAACCGTTTGAGCTTCCAGCCGAAGTGGAAGCCATGCCTATTTTTCGAGAACGAACCTCTGGCATTTTAGCCGCCAAAATCGCTTCACCCTTTTGGGAACTGGCTAAACCGCGCAAGCAACAAAAATGCCTGGATATTGGCTGTGGGGTCAGCTTCTTAATTTATCCCTGGCGCGACTGGGAAGCGCTGTTTTACGGGCAGGAAATCAGCACGGTGGCACGCGACACCCTGAATGCCCGTGGCCCTCAGCTTAATTCAAAACTGTTCAAGGGCGTGCAGCTTGGTGCAGCCCATGAACTGCACTACGAAGCGAACCAGTTTGATCTGGCGATCGCCACCGGGTTTAGCTGCTATTACCCATTGGAGTATTGGTCTGACGTACTGGCCGAAGTGAAGCGTGTGTTGAAGCCAGACGGTGTATTTGTCTTCGACGTTATCGATACAGAATCCCCAATTGCAGAAAATTGGGCGATTTTAGAAATGTATTTGGGATCTGAGGTCTTTCTGGAACCGTTAGCAGACTGGCAAAAGACGATTCAAATGGCAGGAGCCAAGATAGTCAAAAAGCAGCCAGGAGAGCTGTTTCAACTGTATACCGTGCGCTTTGCCTGACCCCCTCATGGCGGCACGCCCATCGCTTTGGCTCATTGGTGGAACGCAGGAAAGCGCTCAGCTTGCAAGGGCGATCGTGCAGGCTCACCTTCCCTGTGTAGTTACCGTTACCACAGAACAGGCGCGATCGCTTTATCCATCGGTTCCAGGCTTGCGGATTTGGGTGGGCACCCTGACCGCAGAACAGATGGCTTCATTCCTGAAATTGCAGCGGGTTAGCGCTATTTTAGATGCATCCCATCCCTTTGCAGCAGCGGTGTCAGAATTGGCGATCGCAGCCGCCACGACCCACCACCTTCCCTATCTTCGCTACGAACGGCAAAGCTGGAACGAGCAGGAACCCGCCGATTCAGAGGTACAGCACTTTGAAACCGTTGATGCGTTGCTTGCCAGCCATGTGCTTCAAGGTGAACGGGTACTGTTGACGATGGGCTACCGCCGCTTACAACAGTTTCAGCCCTGGCAGCAGGCCGCGACTTTGTTTGCCCGAATTTTGCCATCCGCCACGGCACTAGAAGCGGCACTGGCCGCAGGCTTTACGCCCGATCGCCTGATTGCCATCCGTCCACCCATCGTGGCTGAACTAGAAACGGCGCTGTGGCAACAGTGGCACATTTCAACCGTGGTTACCAAGGCATCGGGTGTTGCCGGTGGAGAAGCGGTGAAACGGCAGGTGGCGGCTGCACTGGGAGTCAAGCTAGTGATTGTGGATCGTCCGGCGATCGCCTACCCACACCAAACCAGCAACTTACAGACAGCATTAACATTTTGCAAGCAGGTACTCGCACTCGATGCCAGGAGCCAGTGAGTTAGAAAGCTTGAATCCATTCTTTGATGCTGTACTCCGTCCAAATTCCATATTGCCAATAGGGGTCATCTTCGACGAACCGACGCACAGCCGTTTCATCCTCAGCTTCATACACGCCAAACACTTGAGTCAGGTCTTGAGTAGGACCAAGGGTGATCAACGTCCCGGCCTGTTTCAGTGCAGCCAATCGATCTAAGTGTGCCTGACGGTGTGGTGCCCGCTTTTCCAGCACGTCCTCGCAATAGCTTCCCCACATCACATATTTCGGCATAGATTCAGTCGCAGCGATTGAACAAGAGTGGACGGTGAGATAGAACAGGAGGGTATCTCTCCAGGCAAATACCCTCCTTGTCGGCTGAGGGTTAACTTCTGGGAACCACACTGAACTTTTCGATCAGCGCATCCCGAACGTTTTGATGAATCGGTTCAACGTCCTCATCGGTCAAGGTGCGATCGCCCGCCCGATACACTAACCGAAACGCCAAACTGCGTTTGCCTTCGGGAACGTTTTCGCCTCGGTATTCGTCGAACAGCTCCACCGACTCCAGCAAGGAGCCACCGGCCTTTTTAATCAGCCGCTCCAGTTCTGCAACCGATACCTGCATAGGCGCAAAGAAAGCAATGTCGCGATCGGAGGGGGGATAGGTTGAGTAAGGCTTGAAAGTCGGTGCCAACAACGTGTCCTGATCGAGCTGATCCAGAATCACATCCAGGTTCATCTCGAAGATATATACTTCGTCTGGCAATCCTCGCTGCTGCCGTAGCGACGGGTGCAGTTGACCAAACGTACCCAGCCGACTACCTCGCACCCACAACGATGCGGTGCGTCCAGGATGCAACTGTGAATTGCGGCGATCGGGCTGATACTCAACCTCTAACCCCAGGCGCACAAACACGCTTTCCAGCATCCCCTTGGCCTCAAACCAGGACATCGGCTGTTCACGGCCACTGCGAACCCATCGACCCTGGCCAGGATCGCCACCCATAATGCCAGCAACAATATCAGTCTCGTTTAGCCCATCTTCTTCCCGCCAAAAAACGCGCCCAATTTCAAAGGCATTTAGCGAACCGTTGCCCTGTTCTAAGTTGTACTGAAACGCATCGATCAAGCCAGTCAGTAGCTCAGTCCGCAGGGCAGAGTATTCAACAAAGAGCGGATTGGCCAGCGTAATTTGGTTTTCCGCTTCCGCCTTCACCAGCGAATAATGCATCACCTCTGTTAAACCCACTGCCCGTAAGGCTGCCCGCAAATTGCGCGTTAGCGATTCTTCAACCGTGAGATAACCCGGTTCTGTTTTACTGGGCAGCGTGTCACAGAAATTGTTGTAGCCGTAGAGCCGCGCAATCTCTTCAATTAAGTCAATCTCGCGCTCTAGATCTCGATAGCGATACGGCGGCACTGTTACCGTCCAAACATGCTCTTGGGCAGCAGGGGTGAGGCTGCACCCCAATGCCGCAAGAATCCGCTCGATATCCTCTGCTTGCAGTTCTCCAATCGTTTCGTCATCTGTGTCTTTGGTCGAAGAGACCGGAGAAAGATCGTCAGTACTTAGATCAATTGGGCCTAACACCTGGTTAACTCGCTCTAGCCGTAGCTCAATAGTGCGAGTCGCTGCGGCTTGGCCTGCGGTTGCATCGGCGATCGCCTGTACACCAACCACCCCACCAGCCAATTCAGAAAAGAGTTGCAGCGCCCGCCGACAGGCCACACTCAGTTCAACCTGATTGACCCCACGCTCATACCGAGCCGATGCCTCGGTTCGTAATCCTTGGGATCGAGCAGAACGCCGAATTGCCGCCGAGTCAAACAACGCCGCTTCCAGCATTAAGTTCCTGGTATCGCCATACACCTCCGTTGTTTCTCCCCCCATTACTCCAGCAAGGGCAACTGGCTGGTCGTTGGCGGTAATCAGCAACGTTTGCTCAGTCAGCGTCCGGGTTTGACTATCTAACGTTGTCAGCGTTTCTCCAGCATGGGCAAACCGTACACCAATGGTTAACGTCTTGCTGCCCGTCTCAGATTTGAGGCGATCGAAGTCAAACGCATGGAGCGGCTGCCCCCACTCCAACATCACATAGTTTGTGATGTCCACAATGTTATTGATCGAGCGGGTACCTGCTGCCTGTAGCCGCCGCTGCAACCACTCCGGGGAGGGGCCAATCTTAAGATTCTCAATTAGAGTGCCAATATAAATAGGACACGCTTGAGGTTCTGCCACCTTAACCGACAACACCACCGACTCCGGCTGAACCGAACTCTCGGCAATCTCTGGCAGGCGTAAGGTTGCGCCTGTAATGGCAGAAATTTCCCTAGCCACCCCAACCATGCTCAAAGCATCAGCGCGGTTGGCTGTTGAGGTCAGATCCAGCACAACATCATCTAAGCCCAACAGCGGACGGGCATCGCTGCCCACCTGAAGCGTAGCGTGCGGAAAAATGTGAATTCCGTCAGAGTCTTTCTCTAACCCAACTTCAGCCAGAGAGCAAATCATGCCTTCCGACGGCACATCTCGCAGCTTGCGGGGGCGGATTTTAAGATCAATCTTGGGCAAATAGGTGCCAATCGTTGCCACCGGTACGTAGATGTTGGCTTTGACGTTGGCCGCCCCACACACAATCGTGGAGGGAGTATCTGCCCCGATATCAACCTGACAAACGCTCAGCTTATCAGCGTTGGGGTGGGGGTCTCGGCTTATCACCTTGCCAACGACAACCCCATCAGCCCAGGTGCGGCGGTCTTCAATCTCCTCTACTTCAAACCCGGCCATCGTTAGCGCGTCAGCTAACTCTTCTGGGGTCATTGCAATGTCTACTAATTCCCGTAGCCAATTTAAAGAGATACGCACCGCTCGTTTTCCCCTCGGTTGCTCTTAATCGTTCTGGTTTGCCTCATCAATTCTATCGCTCAATGTTCATTGCTTCAGGTTTGAGTCGATAGCAGCAGGGCGATCGCCTACTCTCCAAACCATCGGCACCCCACCAGTATTTACAAATCTCTACGGATTGCTTGATTGCATTGTTTCAGCGGCGATCGCCCTTAAAATTTGTCAGAAATCTATACCTTTAGATGTCCTGAGCAAAGAAACTCCGGACGAAAGGTGAATTGAGCGTCAGGGAATTTAGTTATTTCCTGCCTCCAAATAGCTCCCAAAACCATTCGTGGGCTTGCATCACCTACTGAACTGGGTGAACAGGGGGTCTGACCCATCGCCCACCTCCGCCTGAAATGGGATAGAAGTTTGAACAATCAAGAATGCGAGCGTTGATCGATCGCGTTCAGATTCATCCACATTGCTCAGTCATGGTGTTATCTAATGCAGTGCCGCCCCGTGAATTTATCGGCATTCATCCCGCCTTAAACGAATACGACGTTATCTTTAGCAACTCTTTAAGAGATTTCCCGCAAGAATGGCGCTTCAACTCGCCTTTGTTGGAAGGATAATTACAATAGGGTGTCGAAAAGCTAACGCTGTGACCAACGACACCAGGCGATCGACAAAGCGAGTGATACCGCATGAGCTACTGCTTGAATCCAGCTTGTCCCAATCCAGAGAACTTAGTCCACACTGAGCTATGCCAGGCTTGCGGTGGCAGCTTACTATTGCGCGATCGCTACCGTGTCTTCCAATCTTTAGGGCATGGCGGTTTTGGAGCGACATTCCTCGCTAAAGACGAGGCGCTTCCCGGTAGCCCCTATTGTGTAATTAAGCAGCTTCGTCCAGCCGCTCCATCGCCGCACGTGTTGCAAATGGCACGGGAGCTATTTAAGCGAGAAGCTAAGACGCTGGGTAAAATTGGCAACCATCCTCAGGTGCCTCGCCTCTTGGATTACTTTGAGGCCAACCAGGAGTTTTACCTGGTTCAAGAATATATCAGTGGTTCTACCCTGCAACAAGAAGTTAAGCGGTCTGGGCCGTTTAGTGAAACAGGAGTCAAGCAATTTTTGAGCGAACTCCTGCCGATGTTGCAATATATCCACAGCCAGCAGGTGATTCATCGAGACATCAAACCGGCCAACTTAATTCGCCGCACTCAAGACAAAAAGCTGGTTTTAATCGACTTTGGCGCAGTCAAAGACCAAGTCAACCCAGAACGAGCCGGGGCTACCGAGCAAACCGCACTCACAGCGTATGCCATCGGTACTCCAGGTTATGCCCCTCCAGAGCAGATGGCAATGCGTCCGGTGTATGCCAGCGACCTCTATGCATTGGGGGTTACTTGTATCTACTTGTTGACCGGCAAATCCCCCAAGGATTTAGATTACGACCCCTCTACCGGAGAAATGATCTGGCAAGACTATGTCCAGGTCAGCGATCATTTTGCGGCTGTGCTGCGTAAAATGCTGGAGGTATCCGTTCGCCATCGCTACCAGAATGCGGGCGAGGTGCTTCGAGCCTTAGATCTGGAACCGTATCTGGATAGTTTGGCTCAAAGTATGGTGACGCAAGCCAGCCGCTCCCATGCAAGCGACTTCCATTCTGCTGGCACGATCGATGATTCGCTGCCCAGCTCTTCTCACTCATCCCCTTCAGCCCGCATGGCAGCGGCCATTCGAGCAAGGCAGTCAAAGTCATCGTCTGAGGCAACGAGTTTACAGCCAGGTTCGCCCCGTCGCCGTGCGATCGCCCACGGGCTGCCCTCCTCTACCTCCCGATCTACAGCCTTGCAGCCAACAACGCTGCGATCGAGTTCCTCCGGCGGCGACTCGACGGGCTCCACCACATTAATGCCAAAACTTGGGGCGGGCGATGTGCTGCTGGCCTACGGCAAAGGGCAGCGAGATTTCACCTCCCATGACCTCAGCTTGCTAAATCTGCAACGGGCGGGCTTAGCGGGCGCTAATTTCCATCAATCTAAGCTGCAAAAGGCCAATTTTCAGGGCGCTAACCTGTTTAACGCCGATTTCGGTCGCGCTAGCTTAAACCAGGCCGTTCTCAAGAATGCCAACCTGGCACGGGCATATCTGAGCCATGCCGATCTGCAAGGGGCAGATTTGCGAGGGGCAGATTTGAGCTATGCCTACCTCAGTCACGCCAACTTGCGGGGGGCTAACTTATGCGGCTCTGACCTGACTGGGGCAAAAATATCGGATGAGCAGCTCGCCACCGCCCGAACGAACTGGGCCACGGTTCATCCCAGCGGCAAACGAGGATTGTGGTAAAGACTGTATGGCTGCCCTAAGCTACAAGAAGGTAGCCGCAACAGGTATCAACGCATTCCATGAAAGATTCAACGCCCAACCAGTCGCCCAAACCAACCAGGGCAAGTCAGTTAAGCCCCGACGATTATGCTCGGCTTAAGGCAGAACTGAAAGCACCATATCGAGGGTTACGACAGTTCATCTATGCGGCCTTTGGTGCCTCTGGGTTAATTGGAGCCTTTATCTTCTTGATGCAACTGCTGGCTGGACGGGACGTAAATGCGGCCTTCCCTAACTTTGCCTTACAGATTGGAGTCGTAGCACTGATGGTGTGGCTATTTCGATTTGAGCAGCGATCGAACCAAAAATCGAAACAGAAGCCGTAACCCAATGGCTGTAGCGTGCCGTTGAGATACAGCCAATTTGGCTAAATCATGACATTGTCCAGCAAACCGTAGCCATTTCAGCCCACTTTTACGGTATTCGAGGCACAAAACGGTTGCAGGAGCCGTAGCCGTATCGAAAAAACTGCCCTAAGATTTAGCTTTAAAGGAAACGGTTTGTTTGAACCCAAATTAGAACAGGTTTAGATACGTTGCTCCTTTTGCAGTGCCCTTTTTGACATGAGGAATAGCCAGTGAGTCCAGACACACTCGTTCAAGTCCCCTCTGTAGCAACCCCTTCCTCTCCGTTCACACCAGCCGACTTTGATGCATACGTCATGGCGACCTATGCTCGATTCCCGTTGGTGTTAGAGCGAGGGGCGGGATGTCGAGTTTGGGATACGGAAGGACGCGAGTACCTGGACTTTGTAGCTGGGATTGCTACTTGCACCTTGGGGCACGCCCATCCCGTGATGGTGGAGGCAGTCACTCGGCAAATTCAAACGCTGCATCATGTCTCAAATTTGTACTACATCCAGGAGCAAGGCCAACTGGCGCAGTGGCTGGTACAGCATTCGTGTGCCGATCGCGCTTTCTTTTGTAACTCGGGGGCTGAGGCCAATGAGAGTGCAATCAAGCTGGCTCGCAAATATGCCCATACCGTTTTGGGAATTCAACATCCGGTGATTCTCACGGCTCATGCCAGCTTCCACGGACGAACGCTGGCAACTATTACCGCAACGGGGCAGCCGAAGTATCAAAAGAATTTTGACCCGTTGATGCCAGGTTTTGCATACGTTCCGTACAACGATATTGCCGCATTGGAAGCCACGATCGCCCAGCTCGATAGCGATGAGCGGCAGGTAGCCGCCATTATGCTGGAGGCGTTGCAAGGGGAAGGGGGCGTTTGTCCTGGTGATCAGGCTTATTTCCAGCGAATTCGACAAATCTGCGATGAAAAAGGCATTTTGCTGATTCTGGATGAAGTTCAGGTTGGGATGGGGCGTTCAGGCCGCTACTGGGGATATGAACAGTTGGGAATTGAACCCGACATTTTCACCTCTGCGAAGGGACTGGGGGGTGGCATCCCGATTGGCGCGTTGCTGTGTAAGTCGTTTTGCGATGTGTTTCAACCGGGTGACCATGCCAGCACGTTTGGTGGTAATCCATTTGCAGCAGGGGTCGCACTGAGCGTATGCCAACTGCTGGAACAGGAGAACCTGTTGGCTAATGTGCAGGCACGGGGTGAGCAGCTAAGGGCAGGGTTAAAAGCGATCGCCCAATCGCATTCCGACCAAGTTGTTGCCGTTCGGGGCTGGGGACTGATCAATGGTATGGTGCTTAACCCTGATGTGGCCTTAACCTCAGGTGATGTGGTTAAAGCAGCGATGGCTGAGGGATTATTGCTAGTTCCGGCTGGGCCAAAAGTGGTGCGGTTCGTGCCGCCGCTGATTGTATCAGAGAGCGAGGTTGACCAGGCATTACAGGCGCTTGAACGGGCGTTTGCTGCGGTGTAGCTGGTGCCGTAGAGACTTGGCCAATCGTCAAGTCTCTACGCTGCTGGTTAGATAGCCAGACGCCGCTACGGCTTAAACGAGTCTGGTTGCTGCTCTGCCCGTTTCAAGTCCTTCGGTTCTGAATAGCCGTTACTGGCGATCGCATTTTTCAGTTCGCCCTTGAGATCCAGCGAGCTTGTAAACATGAGCGACTGTTGGGGAATTCCAATTGGAATACCTGCTTCATCAAAGGCAATCTTGAGACGGCGACGATATTCACGGGCTACATCCCACTGTTTTAAGGGTCGAGTTTTGATCCACAGCCGCACCGTTGCGCCCGTATGATCGAGCTTCTCAACTCCCAATAGAGACGGTGATTCGAGAATGAGTTCCTTCCAGAGGCGATCGCGGCTCATCTCTTTGGCAACGCGGTTGATCAACTCCAGCGCGTCATCAATGTTGGCACTATGGCCAACGTTGATCATCAAATCCACCCGCGACCATTCCTTTGATAGGTTCTGGACGATCGTAATCGCACTGTTGGGAATGGTAATTAAACGCCCTTCTTCGTTTCGCAGTTGGGTAATCCGCAGGTTCAGGTTTTCGACCAACCCTGCAACCTCATCTACAACGATCACATCACCCACGCCGTACTGGTCTTCTAGCAAGATAAAGAAGCCGTTAATGATGTCTTTGACTAAGCTTTGAGAGGCAAATGAAATAGCCACACCCACGATTCCAGCACCGGCCAGCAGTGGGCCAACTTCAATGCCAATTACCGCAAGTGCAGTGATAAAGCCAATTCCCACCAGGATTACAGCACTGCTTGCTTTTACCACTCTTGAGAAGGTGGAAAATCGCAACACGAGCCGTTGAGGAGCGTCTGTCGAAAAGCTGGTGCTGTTCTGTAACACCCAAAAAAAGCGATCGACCAGAACAGCGCTGAACCGAACCGTTAAGTAAGTGCCTAAAACCACACCCAGAATGCGGATAGGGTAACGAATGAGCGTAATGATAATGGGCTGTAGAAGACGCGTGTAGGGAAAAAGCCCCAGGGCAAAGAAAAGACCGCCACTCCAGATAATCAGTTGGCTTACTTGGGCTAAACGCCGTTGAATATCATTGACGCTAAGCCGCTGACGAATAGCCATCTGCTGTTGCAGTAGTGCCGTCATGACAGCATCTGCCGATTCGGTAGTGCTAGATAGGCGAACGGTATCCGCTCGAAACTGGCTGTCGAGGTTACGGCGTTCCGTTTGTAGCCGCCGTTGAAACGCCGTAATAATGAGGCTGCCAACGCCCAGGGTTAAAATAACGCCACCCGCAACCAGTCCTTGTCGCCGCAGAAACGCGGGTTGCCGCTCGGCTTGTGCTCTGATTAGCGCTTCCTCAATCAGGGTGCTGAATACCTGTGCTAAACTGCTTGCCGCATCCGTACCATTCACGGTTGCATCCAGATAAGTGATGGTGAGAATTTCTAACGGTTCTTCAATGCTGTCATAGGTAGCGTAGATGACGGGCTGTGTAATGGTTTGGGCATCAGCGGTTTCGGAACTAACTTCTTCGACCGTAACTTCTAAGGTGTCTGGATCAAAGTCACTATCGAGAATCCGTTGCAGTCGGCTTTCAACGGTAGCGACCCGTTGCTCAACTGAAACTGAGGTGGGAGCATTGACGCGAGCCGCGATCGTGAAGAGATAGCGCCCATCGAGCCTCACATCACCTCGTTCCACTCCTGTCGTATCTGAGTCTAAAAAATTGCTGAGTTCAGGTGGGCGGATATCGAATCGGCCTAATTCGGACGGCAGAAAGTCTCGGATCGGACCGATCTGTCCTAATGCGCTGAAATGGGTGAAGGGTACAACGAAGAAAAAGGTTGCCCCCAAAACCACTTGAATTGCAGTATGGCTCCGGCGTTTGCCTCTAACCTGGTGTTTGCTCCGTTTATAGATAGTCATCTGAATCGGATTGCGGTACAGCAAGGTTGGTAATGTTAGCGAACGAGTGCATCAAAGGCTACACAGCTTGAAGGGTAGCCTGGATACTCTGGATGCTAATGCATAGAGTGTTTGCCGTTTGGACATTGCACCGTTAGATGATGGGTTGCACAAACCTAGTGTAAGGTAAGTGATTCTTCAGTCTAGTTCATCTACCTATTGAACGAGCGATCGCTCGCCTCACATCGGGCTGAACCCAATTTGGCCTGAAATGGCTGGTGAACAGGGGTGACTGTGGGTGCATACCATACGGTTCAACCTCAGCAAACGCACACCATCAGCAAATGAGAGTTCTGTCCTGTGTCTACTCCATACCACCCCCAACCGTTGCCGCCTTTAGATCCAAACCTGGATGTGACGCAAAACCATTATTGGAGCTATCACGATCTAGAAGCACTGCTTCAGTGTAAACGCCCGCTTACAGCGTCTCAGGATGAGGATTTATTTATCGCGGTGCATCAAATTTGTGAGTTGGCGTTTAACCAGATGATCATCGACCTCGATCGCGTTCTGGAGGCGATCGAGACGGCCTTACAAGCCCCAAGCAATGCCATCATTGGCGATACCAGTGAAGCGTGCTACTTCTTTCAACGGGTGTTGAAGCTGTATGAGGTGGCTGTGGGCACAATGCCCATTTTGGGAACCATGCGAGCATTTGCCGAATTTCGCACCAGCATTGGCCCCACCAGCGGCTTTCAGTCGTTTCAGTTTCGCCGACTGGAGATTATGAGCGGAGTGCATAAATATTGGGAGGGCGGCACAAATAACGCTCAAGGCACGCCCCATGTGGCTGAAACAGCATTCGATCGCCAGTATGGAGCCAACCTGGCTCACTGGTTTGACCAGTATCAGCAGCATAATCTGGCGCATTACTACCAGGCTTTACTCGATCGGGCACCAGGCAAACCATTGGCGGAAAAACTGCTGGAATTACAACAGCATCCCTACGCCAAAGCAGTACTGAACGATTTAAAGACCTATGACGAGCTACAAACCCGATTTCATCGTCATCACTTAGGGTTAGCCGTACAGCAACTCAAGTTAGTCGGTGTCGATGTCGGCACAGGCGGCACATCCTTTCGTGACTACCTGGCAAAGTATGAAAAAGAACTGACACCGCTATTTCCAGGATTAAGCGCAGCAAGTTTGACCTGAGGCAATCCCTCAGGCGGTAGAATAAGCCTCTACATATTGCCCCGGCGTTCCTCCCACAGCCACACCAAGCCCTATGGTTTTGCACGTTAATCTCACCGATTATCCCTATCCGTCTGGTCGCCGTGTCATTATGGGTTCTCGGTATGCAGCGGCAACCAGTCAACCGTTGGCGACGCTGGCCGGAATGGAGATGTTTTGGGCGGGCGGAAATGCGGTCGATGCGGCGCTGGCAATGGCGATCGCCCTCACGGTCGTGGAACCCACCTCTAACGGCATTGGCTCCGATGCCTTTGCGCTGGTTTGGGATGGGCATCTGCATGGGCTAAACGCGTCGGGAAAAAGTCCTAAAGCGTTAACACCCGACCACTTCTCGGCCTATGACACGGTACCTCAACTGGGTTGGCTGCCTGTTACCGTGCCAGGAGCAGTGTCAGCATGGCGATCGCTCTGGGAACGTTGGGGAAAGCTGCCGTTTGAACAGCTCTTTGCCCCAGCCATTCGGTATGCCGAAGACGGCTTCCCGGTGTCTCCCGAAACGGCACGAGCCTGGATACATGCCGAATCACTGTTTGTCAGGCAAACGGGCAAGTCTTTTCAGCCCTTAAAGCAAGTCTTTTTTGGGGGCGATCGCGCTCCACGCGCCGGAGAGATGTGGGGCAGCCCTGCCCATGCAGCAACCCTGCGTCAGATTGCCGCCACGGGAGGAGAAAGCTTTTATCGGGGCAGCCTGGCAGAAAAAATGGCCGCTTTTGCGGCAGATACCGAGGGCTTACTGACGCTAGAAGATTTAAAGACCCACCAACCGCTGTGGGTAGACCCGATCTCGACCACCTACCGTGACCTGACGGTGTGGGAAATTCCGCCTAACGGGCAGGGCATTGCCGCCCTGATGGCGTTGAATATTTTGGAAGGGTTAGAGTTGGCTCAATATCCGCGCGACTCGCTTCAGAGCTATCATCTGCAAATTGAAGCCATGAAGCTAGCCTTTGCCGATGTGCAGCAGCATGTGGCCGATCCAGATTGGATGACGCTAGCAACCGAGCATCTGCTCGACAAAACCTATGCGGCAGAGCGGCGAAACCTGATTGGCGATCGTGCCATGCTGGCTCAAACTGGCTTTTTGACGGGTGGAACTGTTTATGTAGCAGCAGCCGATCAGGATGTGATGGTGTCCTTTATTCAGTCCAACTACGAAGGATTTGGCAGCGGTATTCTGGTTCCGGGAACGGGCATTGCCCTGCAAAATCGGGGAATGGGCTTCTCGCTAGCACCCGGACATCCCAACCTGGCTGGATCAGGAAAACGACCATTCCACACCATCATTCCGGCGTTTCTAACGCAGGGCAACGAACCACTGGGGCCATTTGGTGTCATGGGTGGGCACATGCAACCCCAGGGGCATCTACAGGTAGCGGTGAATCTAAGAGACTACGGCATGAATCCGCAAGCGGCATTGGATGCCCCTCGCTGGCAATTTTTGTCTGGGCGATCGGTACTGTTAGAGCAAACTGTACCCCGATCGGTGGCATTGGGCTTGAGCGATCGCGGCCACCAGATCCAAACCACGGCAGAAGGACAGCAATTTGGCAAAGGACAAATTATTTTGCGGCAGAAGGGTGCCCTTGTAGCCGCCTCTGAGCCGAGGGCAGACGGGTTGGCGATCGCTGGCTAGATGCGCCAGGAACTCCAAATCAATAGGGGCGATCCGTGAACCGCCCCTACCCTTACAGTTATTTAGTTTTGCAGAATCTTCGGGAATCCGCTGGTTTAGACCACGCGGAAAATAAACGGATAGCGGAAGGCCGTTTCGGGAGTACGCAAACAATGGGTAATTGCCCAAATGCTAAGCCCCCAATGCACCAACCACCAAATGCCACCAGCCAACCCAAACGTAATAAACGACAACGGTACCAGGATCAGCCCATACAGCCAGACGTTGAGGTGAAAATTGATGGCTTCTTTAGCGTTCTCTTTCACAACTGGGTCTTCTGAGACAACCAGAATGGCGATGGGGATGCCAATCGACACCAGCAACGAACTCAAGAAAATCGACCCATGACACAAAGACGATAGTAACTTGCGTTTGTCTGTGTCGTATGTGCTTTGCATTCAGTATCCTCCTTACCCAGTCAACAAATGCTGTCTTGCTTTAACGGTAGAAATCGCTTACATTTCGATCCTATTCCGTCAGGGTCTGCCTTGTCTGTTGCAATAGGTAGAAGATACCGTACTTTTTGTCGCTAGATTTCCATCGCGAACTATATCCATTGCGAATTACCGGAGTACTATGTCAGAGATTCCCCGACAGCTCGATCCGGCTGAACTGCACGAATGGCAACTCCGCATTGCGGCGGCCAACCTGCACAATATCCTGTGCCATTGCCGTCGTTGCGATCGCGAATGGGTGGCATCAACGCAGGAAGCGTGTTGTTGCGGCAGCACCAGCGTAGAACACATTTCGTGCTGGCAATTTCCCGACGACTAGTACGCTGAGGCGGAGTGAGCATACTGTTATTTCTGCTCCATACTATGTTCTGCCCCGTACTATTCCTGCTCCATACTATTCCTGCCTCGCCACTGGTTCTTGATCCTTTGTTCAGATAACCAACCGATCGATGTCTGCCCGAGCCTACTAAATTGATGAGTGGGAGTGCTTCAGGCAAGAGTTCGCCCGCAAAACCTCATCATAATCGCCGTCCAGCATGAGTCGATAGTGGCAGGGGCGATCGTCTTTCTGAGACTGACAGCTCATGGCCTCAATCAGGCTACCGCTTACAGCTCCAATTCCGGCACCTGTAATGGTCGTCAGTAACGTAGACCCCCAGGCTCCAACGGCAAGCGGAATAGACACTTCTGGCGCAAGGAGTAATGCCAGCCCTGCCACACACCCCCCGGCAGCACCGAGCAACGAGCCAATGACCGAGCCACAGGCGGGTGTGTCTGAGTCGTCGTCTAAATAAGCGTCAAAGGTAGTGACCGTGGGTTCCAGGTCATAAAAATCGGCAGAGAGCCACGCTTGCTGAAATCCCGCTTTTCTTAAATTGCGGAGCGCTTCTTCTGCCGACTGTCGATCGCTAAAGGTTGCTACTGAATATTGATGTTGATTCCAAACCATAATTCCCTCCTGTGTGACACAGAAGCATGACTAGTGGGCACAAGTCAGTTAGGATGTCTGAGCTGCGTAATATGACTTCTGCTGTCACTTATATTTCCAGTAAATAAAACATTTGGTTTGGCAACGCAGCCTGGTGACAAATCTATAAACAAGGAGATATCTGTTAACAAATTGAGCCACAAAGCCCCTAATAACGACCTAATAACTAACAGTGAAATGGGCTAATAGAGCTTGTTTTGCAACGCATTGCAGAGAAACTTAATTTCCAATCGCATAAAAAATAGTTAACATTAAGTTAGATTCAAACCGATGGGCGGAGCTTTTCCCATTCACATCTGATTCACATCTGAATAGTTAGGCTCCTGCTAACAGTCATGGCAGTAAAAAAATTAGCGATCGCCACAGTATTAATTACCTTTGGAATAGCCGCCGTTATCTACACTCCAATTTTTTTGAAGCAGGGACGGGTAAGGCAACTGCTGCAAACCAAGCAATGTGTAGGATGTAACTTGCAAGGCGCAAATTTAGAAGGGCTTGACCTGCGAGGCGTGAATTTAGAAGGCGCAAACTTGAGGCAGGCCAATCTTGAACGAGTGAAGTTAGCCAACGCAAATTTGCAGTCCAGCAATTTAGAGGCAGCCAACTTGAAGCAGGCGGATGTGGGGTGTACTGCCATTCGGTTTAATCTGCGATCGCAGCCCGACAGCACCAACGTCAGCCTCTCCGTAGAGGCCAGCCCCACGCCAATTCCATCAGACAACAGCAACACAATTCTGGGGTTGGATTTGCAGACGAACGAGCAGGGCGCAACGCTCGATCTAAACGTCGGAGGCTGTGCCAATTTAGAGAACGCCAATTTGGCGGGAGCAACCTTACCCGACGGGTCTATCCATCCCTGATTCAGGCACGCATCGAAGCAGTATTGCGCGGCTATCGCTCCACGCTGTTCGTTGCTCCCGTGGGGCGCGATCGCGCGTCAATCTCGTTACAATCGCAAGGGTGAAATCGACAAACGCTTTGGCAGGCTGAATGCAGGACGCAGATGTAATTGTAATTGGTAGCGGCATTGGTGGATTGGTAGCGGCTGCCCTGCTGGCTCGGTACGGGCAACAGGTCATTGTGTGCGAAAGCCATTCCATTCCAGGTGGGGCAGCCCACAGCTTCTCGCGCCAGGGCTTTCACTTTGATTCAGGGCCATCATTTTATTGTGGATTGAGCGATCGCCAGTCTTTGAATCCGCTCCGGCAGGTGCTGGATGTATTGGGCGAAGCAGTAGATGCCATTCCCTACGATCCGCTGGGGCATTATCACTTTCCCGAAGGCACATTCCCGGTCTACGGCAACGCCGACTGCTATCGAGCTGCCGTAGCAGACGTTACGCCCCAGGGTGCCCAAGAGTTTGCCCGGTTGGAACAGCGGTTTTTGCAACTCTACGAAGCAATGCGGCAGATTCCAACGCTGGCACTGCGGGCTGATTTGAATGTGGTTCTCACGTTACTGAGCCGCTATCCGCTGGCGTTGCTAAAGCTGCTGCCCCAACTGGTTTCGGTTCAAGGCTCAGTTGGAGACTTGCTCGATCAAGAAGTACGCGATCCGTGGGTGCGTCGTCTGGTTGACCTGGAGTGTTTTTTGCTGTCTGGGTTGAAGGCTCACGGCACCATTGCACCGGAAGTTGCGTTCATGTTTGGCGAGCGATCGCACTCTGTGATTGATTACCCCGTTGGCGGCAGTGGCGCGATCGTGCAAGCGCTAGTTCGAGGATTAACGAAATGGGGCGGCACGCTGCGGCTGAAGGCTCATGTTGACAAAGTTGTAGTAGAAAACGGCAAGGCGACTGGAGTTATGCTCCGCAACGCTGAACGACTAACCGCACCTGTTGTCATCTCCAATGCCACGATTTGGGACACATACACCCGCCTGTTAAGCCCACAGGATTTGCCTGCTGCCTATCGTCAGGCTGCTCTTAAAACCCCAGCCATAGACAGTTTTATGCACCTGCATTTGGGCATTCGTGCGGATGGGCTGGAGCAGCTAACCGGGCATCACGTCGTAGTTCACGATGCGGCACAGGACATCACTGTTCCTGGCAATACCTGTATGATCTCGATTCCCTCGGTGTGGGATCGTTCGCTTGCCCCAGCAGGACATCATGTGATTCACGCCTATACGCTGGAACCCTACGACGGTTGGCAGCGAGACGAACCTTACGACAGGCAGAAGCGAGAGCGTGCTGAACCGTTGTATCGAGCCTTGGAACGGGTAATTCCCGATCTGCGATCGCGTCTAGTTTTAAACCTGATTGGCACCCCCCTCACCCACGCCCATTATTTGCGACGACACCAGGGCACCTATGGCCCGGCGATCGCCGCCACAGACGGGATGTTTCCCGGTTGCCAAACCCCCATTTCCGGGTTGTATCGGGTGGGAGACAGCACCATGCCAGGAATTGGCGTTCCAGCGGTGGCAGCGTCCGGCATTTTGTGCGCCAATACCTTGGTGAAACCCAGCCAAACAGCAGAATTGCTGGAACAATTGCAGAGCGGTCGCTAACGCCCTCCTGCTGTAGGCGTTTGGCAGTGCCAAGCCCCCACGTATCGTTTCATGTCATCTGGTATTTAACGTCTTCTGATCGTGAACACACTCATCCTTGACTTTAGAGGCGAATTCGCCGCCCTGGGTGCTGCCTTCATTTGGGCGATGGCCTCATTTATTTACATCGGCATTGGCAAACGCATTCCTCCCCTGATATTGAACTTCGCCAAAAGTGGGATTGCGATCGCCTTAATCTTCATTACCGTACTGATAAGGGGAGATGGCGCTCCAGTTATGCCCACGGGTTCGCTAGCCCTGCTATTACTCAGCGGTGCAATCGGGATTGGCGTAGGGGATACGGCTTTCTTTGAGTCGTTGAATTGTTTAGGGGCACGGCGATCGCTGTTATTGGAGGCGTTGTCTCCACCGCTGGCAGCACTGCTGGCGCTGGTCTTTTTAGGAGAGCAGTTAAGCGTAAGCGCCTGGATGGGAATTGGGCTGACTATCGCCGGAGTGGTTTGGGTGGTGGTTGAACGCACACCCGAAACCTTGAAGGGAACGAGCCGTCCACTCCGGGGGATTAGCTTTGGGCTGCTTGCGGCCCTGGGGCAAGCCAGTGGAGCGGTGATGTCTCGAGCGGCATTAGCCACTACAGAGGTCAGCCCACTGTGGAGTACGCTGGCGCGGCTGATAGCGGGAGTAGTGATGTTAGGACTGTGGATTGGAGTGAGGCGGCAATCCTGGCAGTGGTTTCAACCGTTGCAGTCGGTGCGAATGGTCAGCATCTTGATCGGAGCGTCGTTTTTCAGCACGTATCTTGCCATCTGGCTTCAGCAAACGGCGCTTAAATATGCCGCCACCGGGATTGCTCAATCCCTGAGTGCCACCAGTCCGCTGTTTGTCCTTCCCGTTGCGATTTGGTTGGGCGATCGCGTCAGCATACGAGCCATTGTGGGTGTTCTTGTTGCCCTGGGTGGTGTTTGGTTGCTGTTTGATTTTGGCTGATTTTGGCTGGCAGAATAGCTGGTTCATCTTGCCAAACCTGCATTCGTACTGGTTTATAGCAATGGTTTTACTCAGAGAAACATGGCATTAAAGACAATGACTAAATTAGAAACGCTACTGCCACGGTGGCTGATTCTGGGGTTGGCCTTGCCGCTGATCTTTCTAAACGGTTGGTTGTTCCTTCAGTTCCTACAATACTTTTGGCCTGTGGTGAGCGTGTTTGCGGTGGCAACCCTGCTCGCCTTCATTCTGGACTACCCGGTCACTCTGCTGCAAAATCGCGGCATGAGCCGGGGACACGCAACTGGATTGGTTTTTCTGGGGGCACTGGTTGTTTTGATCCTGATTGGATTGCTGCTGCTGCCAGCCCTGGTGGAGCAGTTGACGGAACTAGCAAAATTACTGCCGCAATGGATCGACTCTGGCAATCAGCAAGTTCAAGCCCTACAAAATTGGCTGACCTTCCGCAGAATTCCAGTCAATCTGACCAGCCTAGTCACCCAATTTGCCAGTTTGCTGCCAGAAGAGTTTGAAACCCTGCCCGATGAAATTTTGGCCTTTGTGTTGGGTGCGATCGACAGCCTCTTAGGCGTAATTCTAACGACCGTTCTGGCCTTCTATTTGCTGCTGCATGGCGAAAGTTTTTGGAATGGCATTGCCCGCTGGTTGCCTAACGAACTGGCGCTTCAGGTTCGGCAAGCGCTGCAAACCAACTTCGAAAACTATTTCATTGGGCAAGCAACCATTGCCGCACTGGAAGCAACGGCACTAACGATCGCCTTTTTTCTATTAAAGGTGCCGTTCTTTCTGGTGTTTGGGGTCGGCATTGGAGCAATGGTCTTTATTCCCTTTGGCGACATTGTTGGCGTAACCCTGGTGAGTTTACTGGTAGGTCTACAAAATATCTGGCTAGGCTTGCTGGTACTGGCGATCGCCATCCTGATCGACCAAATTATTGACCAGGGGCTGGCTCCGCGAATTTTGGGAGAACTGATTGGCTTAAATCCGATTTGGATCATTTTGTCGCTGCTCATTGGTGCCAGAATTGGTGGAGCCTTGGGAGTCGTGGTTGCGGTGCCGATCGCCAGTTCCATCAAAAGCATTTCAGATCACTGGCTTCAGCCCAACCCACCGCCGATTTCACCACCTCAACCCGCCCGACTGACCAGTGAAGTATTACCCGAAGTGTAAACGCCGGGTAGGGATACGCCCGGATTCTAATCACCAGATTCTAATCACCATAGGTGTTAACAAATTGATAATCTTGTGATTACGGGAAACAGTTCGAGCGAGAATCAAGAGTGCCCTAGTTTTGGGGATTGTGTGCTTTATGAAAAAACTGCTAAAAGGTCTGCGCGAGTTCAAAACCAGCTACTTTGCGACTCATCAAGCTCTGTTTGAGGAACTATCTCACGCGCAACGGCCACGAGTCTTGTTTATTACCTGCTCTGATTCGCGAATTGACCCCAACTTGATTACTCAGGCTGGACTGGGCGAGTTGTTTGTCATTCGCAATGCGGGCAACATCATTCCTCCCTACGGCGCAACCAACGGCGGAGAAGGGGCAACGATTGAATATGCCGTTCACGCGCTAGACATTCAACACATCATTGTCTGCGGGCACTCCCATTGCGGAGCCATCAAAGGGCTGCTCAAGCTAGAGAAGCTAGAGGATGAGATGCCGCTCGTACACGACTGGTTGAAGTATGCAGAATCTACCCGTCGCCTGGTGAAAGACAACTACGGCACCTACAGCGGTGAGGAATTGCTAGAAGTGGCAGTTGCCGAAAATGTGTTGACACAGATCGAGAATCTACGCACCTATCCGGTCGTTCATTCCAAAATTTACCGAAAGCAATTGCACCTCTATGCCTGGGTCTACATGATCGAGACAGGCGAAGTGTTTGCATACGATCCAGTCAGCCATTCCTACATGCTGCCCCAGAGCCAACTGCCTGAGCTTGCTAAGGATGAAAGCTTGACCAATATGTTTCCAGCATGTGATGCCCTGATCAAAGATGCCGATGACGAGGAGATAGAAGAGGTCATCGTTCATGAGGTTGCAAATTCGCACAAACATCGCTCTCAGGAGGCAACCGCTCAGACTTATCACCGTTCCGAGGAGTTAGTTGTTCCCGGCAATCGCCGCATTCCAACCACTCCGCTCTCGCCTGAGCAACAAGATCGCATCTATCGCGGCTCTGCGGCTCGATAGATACGATGGTGCAGAGGAGCCTGGTTGCGGTTCTGTTGCTGTTGACGCTGGCGGCAGGCGTAGCAATTGAAGTGAATCCTCTACCAGGCTTAACCTACTCTATTTGGCCTGGGCGATCGCTCATCGCCTCTCTACAACCCACGTTGGGTATCGCGTTTCAGGACACAAATATGACCGAACCGGATCAGATTCGAGCGGCGATCGCCCAGGCTCAAATGGCCTGGATGAATGGTAATGCCGATGCCTTTGCAGACCTGTTCACGCCGGATGGAGAATTCGTGGTTCCGGGAAAACGCTGGCAGGGGCAAGACGCAATTCGAGCGGTGATTGCCGACTTTGCCCCTGGCTATACAGATGTCACGATCGCCATTCAACGCATCATCATTGATGGCGATCAGGCCGTTGTAGAGTGGACCTGGCAAGATGTCGAAGCAGCGACAGGCACGCACACTCATGCGGAGGATGCGATCGTGGTTGACTTTGAGGACGGCAAAATTAGCCGCTGGCGCGAATACATTGATACCGATACGCCAGGCTAGTTCATTCAGTCTGCTGCTGCTGCTTGAGATTGACATTGCCTCAGTTCTTCCCGCAGGGCTAGCACTCGTCCCTGCGATCGGTCTAAGTCTGCTTGCGTTCTTTGCAGAATCTCCAGTCTAGAATCACCAGCCTGTACGCTGCGTGCAGCAACCGCCAACGCCTGCTGCGCCTCTGCCAGTGCTGCTTTACTTTGAGCGAGTTCTGCCGTAATAGTGGCTAGCTCCCGCTTTGCGTTTTGTACCTGTTCTTGCTCAGTTTGCAGACTTTGTTGGGTCTGTTCCAATTCACGTCTAGCCTGGTTTAAAGTCTCCACGACAGCAACGGCTTCTGATGCAGCATTAGCCGCTAGCCGTTCTGCGCTTTCCGCCTCTGCTAATGCCTCTTTTTCGCGCTGTTCTGCCTGGTCTGCTCGTTGGGCGGCGGCCTGTGCTGCTTGATTTTGAGCTTGAATGTCTTGTCTAGCCCAAACGACTGCTAAAGCAGCGATCGCCAGCATAATACTCATAGCTCCAGCCCCAATGGCAACCAGTCGTTTGGCGCGGCGGCTGCCATTTTCAGCTTCACGACTCTTACTGATATAGTTTTTGTGCAATTCAATGGGTACAGGAACGTTGGTGTCATTCTGTTTGAGCCATTGTTCTGCGTCTTTTAAATCATCGCCTCGCAGCAAAAAACTGTCGTTGCGGCCTTTGTTATCCCATTCCTTTGCTTTGACCAGCAGGCGAGTATGGGAACGGACATGCTCCAAATCGGTGTCGATCGCTTGAATCAACGACTGAAAAGCAGGATTAAATTCATCCGTTTCTCGAAAGAAGAGCCAGTTGTGTTTCGACAAAGCCGGGTGAATAGTTAGCCCGTCAACATCACGGTGTACTACTGCCAACAGCCGTTTGTGGTTAGCGACAGCGCAGTCAATCTCCTGGTTACAAACCTTCGAGCTAACTGAATCTGGACTAATAACAAAAATAAAGGTGTTGGATGCCTCAATTCCAGCCTCAATTTCTTTCCACCATTCGGTACTCGGCAGGATATCTTGCCAGTCAATCCAGGTATCGTGATTGCTTCGACGCAATGCTTCATGCAGCATATGGACAAACTCCTTATCACGGCGGGAATAGGAGATGAACACGTCAGCCATACTGCTGTCCTCAGCCCTGAGATCGACTTTGTTTCAAAATACAACTTTTTCTCTGCTAACTACAAAGTGAGGCTTGGCGATCGCCCCTGATGCGGATAGTGTATTTATCGATATCTCTAAAGATCCGTACAGTTATAGACTTCTACACCCGTGGAACAGGTTTGACCGCATCATCTGACTCATTTGTGGGTTCTTGAGAGGGCAGCGATCGCCCATGCCCCGCATTGTCTGGCGCTCGGGTGTCGTCTGATTGCTCGTCTTGCGTCTGACTGTCCTTCTCCTGCGATTCTGGCTCTTTGTAAAGTCCGGCCAGGGCATCCCGCATCTCTTGCACCCATCCAGTCGATTCAGCCTGAATCACGGCTTCTGTATTCTCGACCAGTTTTTCAAAATTCTCGAAGCTGGATCGTGCGTCGGAGGAAAGCGAGTGCCACCAGCAGAGAATATTTTCCAGGTTACTGGCCGCCTGGTTGTAGGCCGTTAACGTTGCGCCAAGTTGCCGAAACTCTAGATAGCTCGCGAAAGCAGCAGCAACGGAATTACTGACCGCCACCCAGACTTCTAATCCAATTGCAGCCAGAAAAGTGCCAATGCCGCCAAACAGGTAAACCAGCCATTGCCAGAGTTGCCACTGCCGGTCGAGGACTGCGGTTTTGCGGCGATACCACTTCAACTGATCCATCAATCGAGCGTTTAAGTAGCTATCCGCATCTAATCGAGAGAAAATTTCCGGCTCAGGATCGCCCCCCCTGGGTTTGAGTGCAGCCCGGTTCACCTGAGTCTTCATCAACCGTTCGCCAATGGTTCGCAGTTCAGCAGATAGGTTGCTGTCACGCAGATCACCTCTATAAATGCCTACATTCGCGCGATAGCGATAGAGTTCTCGCTTAACGGCTTCGGCACTGCCCCGTAGCAGAATCCAATTAACGCCGCGATCAAACTTGACCGCTCCAGCCAGTAAAATGCTCACCACGATCGGCATGATGATCACAGCACCCCGCAAAAAGTAATACAACGCCATTACCCAGGGGGAATAATTCTGCACATCGGCTTCATTTTGGAAGGGCAACACTGAGCCAAAAATAAACGAATGGGAAACGGCCAGGAATGTCGCTGTTACTCCCAAAATCAAAATGGTTCGGCGAAGAAAGGTAAACCGTAGTTGAGACTCATTGGCCGTGCGATCGTAAATTCTGTAGCGATGCCATGCCTCTTCTAGCAGTTGTTGATTAAGGTTCCCTAAATTAGTGGCCTGAGAGGACTCTGGGGCTTCTGCAACCATGAGATACCTAACCCGATAGTTTTTGTCTCAGCAAGTCTTCTAAGTTGGTAGTGGGTTCAGAGAGATCGAACAATGATATCTGCCCATCTCTTAACACAACAGACACGGGTTCTCGAACCTCTGGCTCAACCTGGCGAACCGCCATTGCAATCTCGTCGGCTAAACGCCCACTGCCTTTAATGACCACAATAGGACGACCTGCTTTTACGTTTTCCTGGACATCAATTAGGGCAATCGCCCCACCATTGACCAGTACCGTCACCGAAGGGGCACCATCTGCCAATAGGCTGGCAATTTGAGCGAGCCAGGGCGATTCGTCTCCCCAGTTCGAGCCAGGAACCAACATGAAGTGAGTGTGGTTCGGCTCCAGTGGGGTTGTTTCTGCATCTAAGATAGGCCGATTGGGCATACTCACCCGCCCAACCGGAGCAACGCCAATCAGCGGAAATCGGCCTCCTGTAATAGACCGGGCATCCCCCATTAATCGCATCACTCCTGCATCAGTACCACCATCAATCACAAAGATTCCTAGCTCTTCGGCCAATGGAGCCAGCACATCAACAAATAGAGACTGTAACCGTGCTAAATCGGCCTCACTTACCTGGCTTGCTCCACCAATAATGACCAGTACAGGACGCGGCTGATGCAGCCCAAAATCGTTCAGCGTGGTGACAAGCTCATCCTGATGCTGAATTTGTTTTGCTTGAGCGGTAAAACCGTTTGAAAAGGTGAGCCTGGAGCTAGAAATCATTTAAACCTGCTGCACAACTATTAATTGATGCATCTAAGGGATTACTTATTTTAAGATTCCCAGAGCTTAATTCAAGTCAGCACAAATGGAGGGAGTGCATCACCTGAACCAGTGTTGAATTGGATGTATGCATATTAGCGTTACTTGTTCACGATGGTGGGTAGCGCGATCGCTCCAACTCCCATTCTCATTCAAATTCGTCTTCAATTCAGTCTTCGCATGAAGTGTCAACCATCTTTATTTGCTCACAAACGTTTAATGGCTTCAGCGTGCTGTTGCAGTGTTGGAATCAAATAGTGGGTCAACGTATAGGCATCTACCCCCAACTCGGTGCGTTCTTGCGCGGCCAAAATTCCTGCCTGAGCGTGCCACCAGGCGGCACTTTGAACAATGGCCTCAGGAGAGACACCAGCAAGAACGGCTTGAGCCAGCAGCCCGCCTATCAACCCGGTCAGCACGTCGCCACTGCCGCCTCGCGCGAGTGCGGGTGTACTTTCTGGATTAAACCAGACGTGATCTGAATTGGCGATCGCCGTTCGTGCCCCTTTCAACAGCACCACCGCTTTACTCTGCTGTGCCGCTGCTTGTAAACCGCTGATGCGATCGTCTTGCTTGGCGAAGTCGGGAAACAGCCGTTTGAACTCACCCAAATGGGGCGTGAGTACCGTAGGAGCGGCGCGTTTTGACAGCGTCGCAACGGTACCCCGTTGTGCCACAATATTCAGCCCATCGGCATCCAAAACCAGAGGAGCATCGTTCTCTAACACTTGCTGAACGACAGGTTCAGCGTTGCGTGTCAGCCCTGGGCCACAGGCGATCGCACTATATTTGCTCAGGTCTACCTCCTGGGGCAAGCGGGCGATCGCTCCCGTTTCATCTTCGGGGCAGCCAATCGTCAACCCTTCTGGCACCTGAGCCATCAGCACCGACCTGGCCGATTCTGGAACAGCCACCGACAACATGCCAACTCCACTGGCTCTGGCGGAAAGTGCAGTTAACAGAGCAGCTCCCATATATTGCCGGGAACCCGCAATTAGCAGCAGGTGGCCTTGCTTGTATTTGTAGGTCGAAGACGGACGGGGAATAGATAACGGGGCGATCGCCGTCTGGCGGGTAATTCGTTGCAGTGGGGGGGAGGCACCCAGCACGGCCTCAATGTCGGCCAGCGGAATGCCAAAATCAATTAGTTCCGAGGCTCCAGTGTACTCCAGAGCCTGATCTTGCATAAACGCCAGTTTCCACAACCCCAGGCACAGCGTCCGCGTGGCACGAATGGCAGTACCCAGCGCTGCGCCACTGTCGGTATGCAGCCCCGACGGCACGTCAATACTGATGACCGGAGTAGACCACTGGTTGATTTGATCGACGATCGTTGCAATCGTTCCATCAAGCGATCGCGTCAAGCCAAACCCAAATAGGCCATCAACCAACACATCGCAATCGGCCAGCGGCTCAACCTGCTCACAGTGGGGAATCCCTAACCGTTCGGCATACTGTGCGTGTTGGGCCGTCAGGTCTTTGAGCTTGCCAAACGGTCGGTAAATCGTAACGTCATACCCCTGGCTATGCAGTTCGCGGGCAACCACCAGCGCATCACCACCATTGTGCCCTGGCCCCACTAAACAGCCAATTCGTTTCGTTCGAGCGTTGGGATAAAGCGCCTGAATTCGTTGGGCTAGTTGTCCACCCACCTTTTCCATCAGGGCTGCAACAGGCATTCCAGCGGCAAAGATGCGAGATTCAATATCGCCCATCTGCTGGGCCGTTACAACAACCTGTTGCAATCGTTCCGATCGCGTCTCCGGTGCAACCAAGATTCGATCCTCAATGCGGAGGGCTGAGTCAGAAACCTCTCTTTCGACAAGGGCAATTTGCCACTATCCATAGGATGGTTCCATTTCTCTTACCGTCTATAGTAAACCCTGGCATCTAATCCAAAATCGCGGAAGTATCGGCTCCAGCGAGCGGCTGTCCCCCGGCTCGTAAACGGCCCTACCAACACATGGGTGCCGCGTGGCGCGCTCCGTTCGTTCGTCACTTGACCAATCCCCAGGCCACCACCAAGCCGCCGCACTTGATTGCTGACCGATTCAATATTGCTCGCCCGCTCTGGAATAGCGACGTAGTAGGAATTATCGGGCAGGGCAGCCGATTCAAACGGTTGCGTGCCAGCCTGACTAATTTGAGCGGGCTGCCCAAACTCAATTTCTCTCGGTACCTGTGTCACCGGAATGAGATCGGGGGACGGTGTGGCGATATTAACCGTTTGCGGCGCAGATTGCCCGCTGGCTGCGGTCAGTTCGCTGCCCGAAATCGGAATAACCTCTGCCACAATGCCCTGCGAGGCCAGTGTAGCCGCCTGACGTTCAGCGCTAGTCTGCTCGCTAAACAGACCCGCCTGAATTACCTGCCGCTCTTGATAGGTTTGTAGAAATGCTCCCGACTCTACTTTACGCACCTGCGCCAGTAATAGCGGACTGTCTCCATTGACATAGACCAAATAACGCTGTTGAGGGGATGCCTGAGCAGGCGTGTCAACCCGGGGCACTAACGGCGTTCCAGCCGGAGGAGAATTCAACGGTTGAACGGGCTGCTGTGCGGGTTGCTCGAAGATTAACGGGGGCGGAGGCGGTAGCCCATCAATCACTTGTTGTGCCAGCAAAAGGCGATCGCCAGTTGTGCCTGCATAGGCTGGCGTAGCTATCCAACTTCCGGTTGTCATGACCAGGGAGATGAAACCAATCACGCCTTGAGGAGTGAAACGGTTTCTTGCTAACCACGACAGCAACGTTGCGGATGAATATGGTCGGTTGGTTTGATGAGTCATCATGCACTAGCCCGACAGTCGAATGTGTCGAATATGAGTAAAACAGGTGGTAAAAGTTGCAGCAAGTGTAGCACGCTCAGACAAGGTTTCAGGGTGAATTATGTAATGTTTGGTTTTGGTTGCAGCCACTCATGGCTGGCCGACTCTTTAAGCAGGTTGAACAAGCAAGTTAAACACTTGCAAATCGTCAAGGCGTTTGAGTGGAACAGCTATCCTCGGCCTGGAGTGATGTCAAAACAGCACATGGATCAGGCCGCCATCGATGCTCGTTCAGGTCGATTCTGCCAGTAGAACTAAAACGAATGCCCTCTTCTTCTAGCAGCGATCGCTGTAAATCATCCCCTCCGTCACGAAATGACGAATACGAAATCTCTCCTTTGGCGTTAATCACCCGATGCCAGGGAATATCGGTTGATTGTACCCGGAACAGAGCATAACCCACCAAACGCGCTTGCCCATACAAATTTGCTAACTCGGCTACTTGTCCGTAGGTTGCCACTTGTCCATAGGGGATTTGGCGCACAACGGTATATATTGCATCGTAGGTAGACACACCATTACCTCATAGGGCTTTGCATATCACTATAAAAAACTCCCCCAACCGATTGAGGGAGTTTAAAAGTAAGGAACAGACTAAAGAAGAGCGATCGCTATGCGGGTTTAGATTCCATTCGCTTTTGCAACAGCTTGATAATAGACGCTTGTTCCAACAATCCCACCAGAACGCCGTTCTCACGAATCACAGCCAGGGCTGGAATTTGCTTTTTCTCGAACAAACCAACCACTTCCAGCAACGGTTCATCAGATGGCACCGTTTCTAGCGCCTCGGTGGGTTGCATCAGGTCACGCACTTTCACATCCCACCAGTCGTTGGTTGGAATGGTTTTGAGGGCATCAACCGCAATTTCGCCCATCAGTTGTCCGGCTTCGTCTGTAACCAAATATTTGCGCCAGTTAGCCGAGTTACCAATGATGTGGTTGTTAGCAAATTCTCGTAGTGAACTGTCAGCAGACACGATTGGACTATTAGGGCTAATGGCATCTGCGGCGGTTAGCCCACTCAGTTTCTCTTGGATCGCAGCAGATTGACCGTACCGACCCGCGTTTTGCAGCAAGAACCAGCCGATTAGCAATGTCCAGATGCTGCCAATGTTGCTAATGCCAAGTACGGCTAAGACACCCATTACTACAGCAATCCAACCTAAAACCTGGCCAGCACGGCTGGCAAACGCAACACCGCGATAGGGCTTGCCAGTGATCTTCCAAACGATCGCCTTGAGCACGTTGCCACCATCCAGCGGCAAACCGGGCAGCAAATTGAAGACACCCAATGCCAGGTTGATATAGGCCAACAGCCCAACGATCCCAGCGATCGGGCCAGATAAACCAGCAAACAGGTTAATCGCGCTAAATACTCCGAACAAGACAAAGCTTACGAGAGGACCAGCGATCGCCACCCGAAAAGACTCGCCCGGAGTCTTGGATTCTTCTCCCAGGCTGGCAAGTCCACCAAAAATAAACAACGTAATTGAGTTCACTGCAATGCCTTGCCGCAAAGCCACAAAGCTGTGTCCCAGTTCGTGAGCCAGAACTGAAGCGAATAGCAGTAACGCCGTGGCCAGTCCCAATACCCAGGGAGTAACACCGCCCAGGTAAGGAAACTCAGTGGCGATGCCGCTGCCATAGCTCCAGGTCACCAGACCCAGCACTAAAAACCAGGACGGATTAATAAAAAATGGAATACCAAATAGGTTTCCAACTCGTAAGTTGCTGTTCATATAAACGACCTCTGTTGAAGGCTTTTGAATTATTCAGTTGTTGTCGCTGACATCTTCTATCGTAACGAAGTGTAAACGAGTCTTTAATCCTCAAATTGAGGTAATGTCCGTCCATTTAGGTTCGGCTATTGGCATGAGAAGCAACTCTCACCTGAGAGAGACTCAAGCCAGGAACGGCATCGCTCTCATAATCCTTTGCCTGGGAACCACAATTGTCTGGATGAAGCCAGCCGGATTGACGAGCGCCGCCAACTCTCTCACCCCGATTCCAACCCACTCGCAGTCGCACTTACAAACTGGGGATAAACCTTCTGCCTACCGTTACTTGTGGCATTAGCGATGCATGTCACCCTGTAACGACTGAAGTATCGGCTTTCCAGTGCGATGTTGGAGAGTCTGTCTGTGCAATCAGTTTACCGCGTGAAATCACATAGCGAACGGTTGCCCGTCGCCGAATGGCATCATATGGATCGATCGCATCCAGCACAATCAAGTTAGCAGGCTTGCCCACCTCAATTCCATAGCAATCGTCAATCTGTAATGTTTTGGCACCGTTCCACGTCACCATGTTGTAGCAGGCATTCATCTCGCTCATTCCCGTCATCTGGCAAACATGCACAGCCATCGTTGCCACATCCAGCATGTTGCCTGTACCCAGCGAATACCACGGGTCTTGGATGCAATCGTGCCCCAAACTCACGTTTTGCCCCTGCTGCCACAGTTCTTTGACCCGCGTCACACCGCGTCGCTTAGGATAAGTATCGGTTCGCCCTTGCAGCGTGATGTTGATCAGCGGATTAGAAACAAAATTGACCTGGGTGCGCTGCAAAAGTCCCAGCAGCTTAAACGCATAGGCATTGTTGTAAGAGCCAAAAGCAGTGGTGTGGCTAGCAGTGACTTCTGTTCCCATACCGCTGCGGATAGCGCAGGCCATCACGACTTCCAAAAAGCGAGACTGATCATCATCAATCTCATCACAGTGAACATCAATGAGGCGATCGTACTTCTCAGCCAGTTCAAAAATGCGATGCACCGATCGCACCCCATCTTCCCGCGTTAGCTCGTAGTGAGGAATACCACCCACGGCATCTGCCCCTAGCTTCAGCGCCTCCTCCATTAACTCTGCATTTTGAGGGCCGCCGTACAGTCCATCTTGCGGAAAAGCAACTACTTGCAGCGTCATCCAGTCTTTGACCTGCTCTCGCACCTCCAGCAACCCCTGCAACGCAATCAAGTTCTTCTCGCTAACATCAGCATGGCTGCGAACAAACAGCACGCCTTGCATGGCCTGCTGCTTGAGGGTGGCGATCGCCCGTTCCTTAACATCGTCTAAGGTGAGGGTTTGTTTGCGATCGCGCCAAATTTCAATCCCTTCAAACAAGGTACCGCTCTGATTCCAGCGCGGTTCTCCTGCTGTTAAAGCAGAATCGAGGTGAACATGGGATTCCACAAACGGTGGGCTAACCAGTTGCCCCTGAATATCCAGTTCGAGTGGTGCAGTGCAATCCAGTTGAGGGGCGATCGCAACAATTCTGCCGTCTGCAATGGCAATATCTACGTCCGTAATTGATGCGGTTGGATGCAGCAGGCGGCAACGTCGAAGCAGAAGGTCGTTAGACGGTTGAGCCATAGCGGATGTCGTTGAGCAACAGATTGAAAGCTAGCATGGCACAAAACCGCTCCTCAGCCTGTTACTAGCTTCACCGTAGGTTCACCACGGCGACGGCTATAAGAATTCTGGAATCGCTCCAAGCCAAACGGCTCCACGCTAGTTAAAACTATTCAAACCAGCTTAAACCAGCGATTCGCAACGTCACTACAGTCTGCAATGTCATTCTGATACCAAGCCAGAGCCAATCTTGATGATAGAAACGCCAGGACTTCAATGAAACAGACTGATCTTCGAGTTCGCGATCGCAACGAATCCGTCACTGATGTTAATGCAGCGGAAACAGTAAAAATGGCATCAGTGATATCGTTCCAGTTCCCCTGGCGAACCAATGCCGATCAGTCATCCCCGTTTCCAGTCATTTGAGGCAAAGTAATCACATAACGATATCCTGACTCTATAGAGCCTTGAATTGTAATTCGTCCACTGTGCATTTCTGCCAATTGACGACTCAACATTAACCCCAAGCACTGACGAGAGCTTTCAGAGTTCTCTTCGAGCGATGCCTCTGCAACTTCAGCAGCGACTGCCTGACTCAAGCCTGAAACCGCTTCTGAAGCATCGCTATCCGATTCGTCAAACCAGCGGTGCCCAACCTCTGCGGTATCAGCATGGGATGGGGGCATGGAAGTCAGCAAATGGCTGGAGCAAAGTGCAGTTTGCGGCAACCCGTCTCCTAACCACGGATGAGAAGGCCAAAGGGTGATATTGAGCTGCTGCCGCCGCCGAGAAACGTGAACTCGAATAATGCTGTCGGTGCTGGCTGATTGAATCACACTGAAAACAAGGTGATATAGCAGTTGACGCACCTTGTCTTTATCCAGTAGCCAGATACGAGGTCCCGGTTCTACCGTTAAGCGAATTTGTTGCTCCCGTCGCTGAGCCGCTTGGCCTACGGCACTTAGAGCCTGCTGACATAACATTTCAACATCAACAGGACTCAGGTTTAAATGGCGGTTGCTATCATCTAATAAGCCTAATTCCAGGATTTCATTGACTAAAGAAAGCAGGTATTGTCCGCTATTGCAAACAATATCCATATATTCCTTTTGCTTATCAGTAAGTGGACCATAAATCTCACGACTAAGAACACTTGCCATGCCCAAAATTGATGTGAGTGGAGTCCGTAACTCCTGGGTCATTTGTGAAATCAAATCTACCTTAGTTGAGTTGACTACTAAAGCGTTGGAATTGGATTCTGTTCCATAAACGGTTGGTGTTGATGCTGGATTGTAATGATGTAGTTGAGGGCTTAGTTGTTGTTTGATTAAATGGTTTCGCTCAAACTCGCTCATGCTCCACCGAGCTGTTAATTCTAGAAACTCAATATCCCGATCGCTAAAATGTCGGGGTTTCAGCTCCATAATGGCTAACGTGCCGATACAGTGACCGTTTGATGCAATTAGAGGCACACCAAGATAGGCACGGATACCGTAGCGCTGTACCAGCAAACTATCTGCAAAGGCTGGATGAACGACCGCATCATCAATTGCTAGGACTTGATGGCTATCGACCACATGCGTGCAAAATGACTCATGTCTGGGAAGCTGACGAGAGGAAGCCAGATCGTTCATCAGCCCGATTCTCGACAAACCAACGGCTGCTTTAAACCATTGGCGATCGCGATCGACTAAACCCAGCACACAAATTGGCGCATCGAGGAAATGAGCGGCAGTTTGTGTCGCTTCTTCAAATACAGGTACGCTTTCTGCTTCCAGCAACGCTAAGGTCGTCAGGGTTAACAGTCGCTGCTGTTCTTTTTCTGAATCTGGTGTATTATCAACACGGCAAAATAATCTACTATCAGGGCCAAGCATCACAACCCCTTTCCTCGCATAAGCTGTATTAGCCATCTACTTTAGTGCTGAAAAAGCCATCCACTGTACACAGCATTCCCTAACTTTCTTTGTGGCAAACACCGCTGAATAGAAGATGATTGCGCTGCTTTTGCACAGAATTCAAGGTAAATTTTCAATATTGAAATGTCTGTAATATCTCTGAAACTGAAGTGATTTTAATCACGCCTGTGGTGGCTATCCTAGAAAGATGAATTGCAGTTGTTAGTTTGACAAGGTAATTCAAATGCCGCATCTGCTAAAAAAAGCACCCAAACTAGAGTGTTGTACCAGTAAGCTGCTATGCTCGCTTGAGAGGATGTTTTAGAAGTCTAACTGGTAGCCCAACACCTCAGGGGCATGACATCCCCTGCGGCAAAAAATACAGGCAATCTGTCTGAGTTTATTTCAAGGACTTCCAATTTGTTGTAGAAGGGACAGTTCGTACCCAAATTCCCCAAATTCTTCGGACGCACCCAATGCACCGAACGCACCAGGCTCTACACTGGTGGTTTAATCCCAAACAGGCAGCGATCGTCCGAAACCGAATACTCAGGACAGCGAGTAGAATAGTCCATAACTGAACTGAATCTGGAACCTAAGTAAGCTAGTTTGTTTCCTTACCTTGTATAGTTCCTGCTAACTGTGCATGACTTCACCTCCGCCCTCAAACCAACCTCCCACCCCACCCCCGAATGCACCGAAGACGCTAATGGGTGCCATTACCCAGGCTGTGCAAACGGTACAGGCTAAGGTCAATTTCTCCAAATTGGCGCTCAAGCCGAATGCCAGAGTAGCAGAACTTTGGGTTCAAGATTCCGAGTCTGAAAAGGCGGAAGTGTACCCATTGCTGGGTGAACGCTATCTTCTGGGTCGCAGTTCTAAATCGTGCGATATTGTCATTCGCAATCCCATTGTTAGTCAAATTCATCTATCGATCACGAGAGACAGCCAGCGTCCCAACACTCCTTTCGTCCTGAAAGACGAGAATTCTACCAATGGAATTTATCGGGGCAAACGGCGGCTGATGAATACGCCGTTACGGCATGGCGATGTTTTAACCCTGGGGCCACCGGAACTGGCGGCTGCGGTTCGCATTCAGTACGTCTACCCACCACCGTGGTATGTCAAAGCAGCTCGGTACGGGTTATATGGTTTTACCGGAGTTACAGCGGCAACAGCTTTGTGGATCGGCATTGAATGGCAACGGTTTACCGTTCGTCCTTTGCCAACCTCCGTTCAGGGGCCTGTAGCGGTATATGCTCGTGACGGGGTTACAGAGTTACGGCCTCAAACCGGGCGAGCGCATGTTGAACTCAGACAACTTGCTGATTTTTCTCCCTATCTGGCTGACGCGGTTATTGCTTCCGAAGACTCCCGCTACTACTGGCATTTGGGGGTTGACCCAATTGGAATTTTGCGGGCACTCGCGACCAACATTCAAGGGGGTGGAATCCGTGAAGGGGGCAGCACCATCACGCAACAGCTCTCTCGCAATGTCTTCCGAGATTATGTGGGAACAGCGGATTCAGCAGGTCGAAAGCTGCGAGAGGCGATCGTTGCCCTTAAACTGGAAACCTTCTACAGCAAAGACTTTTTGCTACTCACCTACCTAAACCGGGTGTATTTGGGGAACGGCAACTATGGGTTTGAGGATGCGGCTCAGTTCTACTTTGGCAAATCTGCCAGAGATTTAACGCTTTCAGAAGCAGCAACCCTGGCTGGAATTTTGCCTGCTCCCAACAGTTTCAACCCCATTCGGGATTATGGAGCATCGGTGGAGTTGCGCGATCGCATCCTTAACCGCATGGCCGCCCAGGGGAAAGTTAGCCTGGAAGACGCTCAACGCGCCAGACGATCGCGGATTGAAATTAACCCAGATGCCATTGAAGAGCTAGAAAGTACGATCGCCCCCTATTTTTACAGCCAGATCTTTGCGGAGCTAGAAGAATTGTTGGGGGAGCAACTGGCGCAAGAAGGCAACTTTATTGTTGAAAGCAGCTTAGATCCTCGCCTGCAAACCCAAGCAGAAGCGTCATTGCAGAACGCGATCGCCAACAGCGGTGCAGCAGCCGGGTTTTCTCAAGGAGCCGTCGTCACCCTGGACGCAAGTACAGGCGGTGTCCTGGCAATGGTGGGCGGAGCCAGTTATCAGGAAAGCCAGTTTAACCGCGCAACTCAAGCGTTGAGACAGCCCGGCTCAACCTTTAAAGTATTCGCCTACACGGCTGCGATCGAGCAAGGAATTTCTCCCGGTCGTTCCTACTCCTGTGCGCCATTAAGCTGGGGAGGACAATCCTTTGCAGGCTGCCGTTCCGGGGCAGGCAGTATGGATATGTATCGGGGATTGGCGTTATCCGAAAATGTAATCTCACTTCGAGTGGCGCAAGAGATCGGACTCGATGCCGTCGTACGCACGGCTCGACGGATGGGAATTGATTCTGAGTTGAATCCCGTACCAGGGTTAGTTTTAGGACAGAGTGAAGTCACGCTACTAGAACTCACAGGTGCCTACGGCGTACTGGCAAACCAGGGGGCACGAAACCGGCCTCACACTATCAGTCGTATTTTGGATAGCAGTGATTGCACAAACGTTGATGAACCCAACACATGTCGCGTGATTTACGACTACAGCACTGATGCAGAAGCAAATGTAGCTGTGTTGCCCGCCCCAGTGGCGAATACAATGACCAATATGCTGCAAGGGGTGATTCAAAGCGGCACTGGACGCAATGCCTACCTGGGAGTTGGGGAAGCGGGTAAAACGGGAACAAACAATGACAACACAGATCTATGGTTTGTGGGGTACATTCCCCGCACTAGTGTTGTAACCGGGGTTTGGTTTGGTAATGACGACAATGCCCCAACCTCAGGCAGCAGTGCTGATGCAGCTCGGCTCTGGGGAGATTATATGGGACAAGTAGTCCAGTAACCCATTCCCGATCTGGTTTTAATCGTTAATTAAATAAAATTAACAAACGATGGATAGGTTTTGCTGACATGCTACTGCCATTTGGCTGAAGATCGGATATGATCTCTGCCAAGCAGAGTTAGGTAACTGGACGTGAGAGCATTGCTCTAGCAGGTCTCACCAGTTCTCCGATCTGCCTCAAATAGGTCGATTGGTTTGGAGAAGATCGTGACTATCTATATTGGCAACCTATCTTTTCAGGCCACTGAAGAAGATATTAAAGAGGTATTCTCTGAGTACGGTAAGGTCAGTCGTATTAGCCTGCCTACCGATCGAGAAACAGGACGAAAGCGCGGTTTTGCATTCGTAGAACTGGAGGATGAATCAACTGAAGATAATGCAATTTCTGAGCTTGATGGTGCTGAATGGCTTGGAAGAGAAATTAGAGTCAACAAGGCTAAGCCACGCGAGAGCAATCGTCGAAGCGACGACAACTTTGCTCGCAACTAGAGACACCATGTTGAACGCTTAACCAATTTAGACGAACGATGCAACTACTTGGATAATCTCAGCCGACGATGAGCGGCTGATGTGGTTTTGTGTTGCATCAAAATATGCATAAACGGCTTGAAATACTTCTGGCGATCGGTTCGTATCTTGGTGTTGACCCACTCGTCATCAAGCTGATTTCAAGTCGTTTATCCTTTTACGATCAGAGGTTGTGTTGTTTAGAATACACTATATTGCAAACTATTGCGACGGGTAAAACCTGTTCAGTCAACCGTGGGACAGTCCGATGCATCAATCGCTCCAGGTTGAGTAAGCTGGACTCGAATAACGTCATTCAGCTCGGTTGGGCTAACGTTCAAGCTTAGAGGGGGCAGATCCTCTTGATTCTGCTGTTAGCCTGTTTTACGACAACATCCTCGTCAGTTCATCCAGACAGGAGCAGAATACAATAGGAGTCATTGCTCGACGGGTACTTCCAGCTTTTCTGAAAATAAGGTTGGTAAGTCATTCAACCAACTAGCGTAGTGTAGCTCATGTCGCGATCGCGTCTTCTGGCAGTAATTGTCAGTATTGTCCTAGGCTTAGGGCTACTGCTTTGGCTGATCGATTCAGTGATACGGCTTTATACGAGCGCTTACTGGATATCGCCCTTACTCGGTCAACTGCTTTTATTTGTCATCATTGCCCTGCTCCTCTGTTTGCTGGGAGCGCTGCTTTATTATGCAATCTTGTTTCTGCGCCCCAAACAGAAGCAACCACCGCGACCAACCGTACCAACGCAGCGAGCAGATGCGGCAGAAGAGACTCTACGAGCCATTCGGCAACAGGTGGCTCAAATTCAAGATGACGTTGCCAGACAGGCTCTTTTGGAGCGATCGCATGAAATTGAAGAGAGCCTGACTCGCCGAGAATTGCGGATTGTTGTATTTGGGACCGGTTCCGCTGGCAAAACGTCTTTAGTGAATGCTGTAGCCGGACGGATTGTTGGGCAGGTTGGTGCACCAATGGGAACCACCACTATGGGCAACACCTATCGCTTGCGCTTAAACGGGTTAGAACGAGAAATCTGGATGACGGATACCCCCGGTATTTTAGAGGCTGGAGTCGTTGGCACAGAGCGGGAACAGCAAGCTCGTCAATTGGCCGCTGCCGCCGACCTACTGCTCTTTGTCATTGACAACGACTTACGCAAGTCAGAATACATTGCTCTGCGGCAACTGTTAGAGATTGGCAAACGATCGCTTCTAGTATTGAACAAAACCGATCTGTACACGGAGAGCGACCAGAACGCCATTTTGATGAGTTTGCGCCAGCGTGTGCAGTCCTTGATGGAACCTGCCGACATCATTGCGATCGCTGCAAATCCTCAGGCTGTAACGCTTGAAGACGGTTCACGGTTGCAACCTGAGCCAGAGATTTTGCCATTACTACGGCGGATGGCAGCCGTGTTGCGCTCAGAAGGGAATGACCTGGTTGCAGACAACATTTTGCTGCAATCGCAACAGTTAGGCGAAGAGGCACGCCACATCATTGATGCCCAACGGCGGCAGCAGGCTGAGAAAGTAGTAGAACGGTTCCAGTGGATTGGGGCAGGTCTCATTTCAGTCACCCCGTTACCCGTCATCGATCTGCTCGCTACAGCCGCAATCAATGCCCAAATGGTGGTTGAAATTGGTCGAGTGTATGGATGTGAGTTAAACATTGAGCGGGGCAAGGAATTAGCCATTTCACTCGCAAAGACCCTGGTTAGTTTAGGCGTAGTGCGCGGCGCGATCGAACTATTCTCGATCGCCATGCAAACCAACGTCGGCACATTTCTGGTTGGTAGGGCAGTGCAGGGAGTGACAGCCGCTTATCTCACCCGGATCGCTGGTAAAAGTTTTATTGAATATTTTCGACGGAATCAGGATTGGGGAGACGGCGGCATCACAGAAGTGGTGCAACAGCAGTTCCAGCTCAACCAGCGTGACGAATTTGTTAAAGCGTTTGTCCAGGAGGCGATCGCCCGAGTTGTACAGCCTCTACGTGAACAGCTAGATGCGCCACCAAACCCTGGGCAACGCAACGAACGCTGAACTAATTTCATGCCGCTTGAGCCAGGAAATGAGTGGCTGGCTGCTGTAGTTTGAAGCAACACCTCATCCCTTCAACTTTATGAACTAACACTGCTCCTGTACCGCAACGGAGTGATGACATTCTGCTGTAGCACTAGCCCTATTCCGCCGCTAGTGCTAGTTTCGCGGCCAGAACGGCATAGGGCACAACTTAAGATTCATCCAATCTTCACCGCAGCTTGACGTAAAAGCCCTAACAATTAAACAAAATGCTTGGGAATTGCCGTTAAATGTGTTGTAGTCTGTCGTATTGACTGACTTATAATCATTCACTGTTGATGTCTCCCCTGTTGCTCCATTGCCAAGTTAAGTGTTCATTTCAATTGCCCAAATAATTTGGAAATTGTCCAGACTCGGCTAATTAGTTTGGAACAAGTCAACAGGTAGTAACTGTATCTACTCCCTCTCTGGAAAGTGAAGTCAGGGTGATCCAGAGATATTGAATTCATTGGCGCTCATTTACTGATCTACTTGATAGCTAAAGTAGATCCCGATGCGCCTCCGTCAGACTACGTAGATTCGAGCCGTCGAATGAAGTTTACAAAGTTGAGTAATCCGTAAAGATACTCTAGACCGCGAAACTCTACCTGATCTTGTTCAGTCCTGGTTAATTAGTCCTGCACATCGGGCACACTAGCGGAAAGCAGTAGTAGAACGGCCCCCTTGTTACCTGGAGATATTGAGACGAATCATTATGCCAGCAAAATCTTTTTACGCTGACGCCGAATACGACGAATCACCTAATCCCATACAATTTCGAGCGGATGAAGCTGATCTTGACTTTGAACAACTCTCAGAAGAGTTGGTCAGTCTTGATCTTGACTCTTCCGATCCATCTAGTTTGGGCAAAGGGTCAGGTCGGCGTACTACTGACTTGGTGAGGTTATATCTCCAAGAAATTGGTCGAGTTCGTCTCCTTGGGCGAGATGAAGAAGTTTCAGAAGCCCAAAAAGTTCAGCGCTACATGCGATTGCTTGAGCTGTGTCATCAGGCAGCCGATGAAGGGGATGAGCTAACCCAAAATTATGTCAAACTTATTGACGCGCACGACCGGCTGGCATCCAATTTAGGCCATCGTCCTTCTTTAGAACGGTGGGCATCTGCGGCTGGTGTGGAACTGTTAGACCTTAAGCCTATTTTGGCTAACGGGAAACGTCGTTGGGCCGAATTGGCAAATCTGGCGGTAGAAGAGCTAGAACAAATACAGGCCGAAGGAACCTCCGCCAAGGATCACATGATCAAGGCGAATTTGCGCCTGGTCGTCTCCGTCGCCAAAAAGTATCAAAATCGAGGTCTAGAACTGCTAGATCTGATTCAAGAAGGAACATTGGGGCTAGAACGGGCGGTTGAGAAATTTGACCCTACAAAAGGGTATCGGTTTAGCACCTATGCTTACTGGTGGATCCGCCAGGGGATTACAAGAGCGATCGCCACTCAAAGCCGGACGATTCGTCTCCCGGTTCATATCACCGAGAAGCTCAACAAAATTAAGAAGGCGCAGCGCAAAATCTCTCAAGAAAAAGGACGCACACCCACGATTGAGGATATTGCATCTGAACTAGAAATGACGGCACCTCAAGTTAGAGAGGTACTGTTGCGAGTTCCACGTGCTGTTTCGTTGGAAACAAAGGTTGGCAAAGAGCGAGATACCGAACTAGGAGATTTGCTGGAAACAGACGGCATTTCGCCTGAGGAAATGCTGATGCGGGAAGCGCTGCACCGAGACTTACAGCAACTTCTGACCGACCTCACCAGTCGAGAGCGAGATGTGATCCAAATGCGGTTTGGGCTGGGTGATGGTCAACCTTACTCGCTGGCTGAAATTGGTCGCGCTTTAGACTTATCTAGAGAGCGAGTTCGTCAAATTGAAGCCAAAGCCCTTCAGAAACTTCGGCAGCCCAAGCGACGCAATCGCGTTCGCGATTACCTGGAAACGCTGTCTTAATTTCATGTAGCTTATACGCTCAACACACAATACAGGGGCAGCCCACAGGGCTGTCCTTTGTGTTGATTAGCTACGTTGTTCGTAGCAAACAACCATTCGAGCGCTGTTGAGATCGCCATCGGTTGAATTAGCAAGTTCAAGCAATCTGCAAAGTCGAGCGACTGAGCGCGGGGCGATCGCTCCTTACTTCTGCATCGCAATTATTCTCAACAAGTTCATTTTCTTGCAAATCCTGAATTGATTGTGTATGATTCTCATTAAAGAGGCATTATTGAGAATTTGAGATGGCATCCTATACAACAGTGGCACTTAAGGCAGAGCTAAACGAGCGAGGATGGCGATTAACGCCCCAACGGGAAACCATTTTGCAGGTTTTTCAAAACCTGCCGAAAGGAAACCACCTCAGCGCAGAAGACCTCTACAACCACTTGTCTGGCGAAGGAGAAAACATCAGCTTATCCACCATTTATCGGACGTTGAAGCTGATGGCACGAATGGGGATTTTGCGTGAGCTTGAGCTGGCAGAGGGGCACAAGCATTATGAACTGAACCAGCCTCATCCTCATCATCACCACCACTTAATATGCGTGCGATGCAATAAGACGATTGAGTTTAAAAACGACACGATTTTGAAGACGGGTACCAAAACGGCTCAAAAGGAAGGGTATCATCTACTCGATTGCCAGCTAACGATTCACGCGATTTGTCCGGCATGCCAGCGGTCTTTGTTGCCGCTTTAATTAACTCCGTGCTCAGCAACTAGCGTGCAACTAGCGCTGCTTAAAAGCGTCCGTTCAGAATGTCGGCTTGGGTCAATCCATAGGCGCGTTGTGCTTCAGCGATCGCCGACCGAGTTTGTGCCCCAAATACCCCATCTACTGGGCCAGGATTGAAGCCTCGTGCCTGTAACCGTCTTTGCAGTTCAATAACGCTAAATCGTCCTTCTACAGAACCCAGTTCCGCTTGAGCCACCGGGGACGGAGCGGGCTGCACCACGACCGGTGGAGGAACCGTCTGTACGGGAGGCGGGGTTTGAATGGGAGGTACCGTTACTTGGGGAGGAGCAGCCACACTGACGCTGTTTAGCGCTGCCTCAGTACTGGGACCAACAATTCCATCAGCAGCCAGCCCATTTGCTTGCTGGAAGCGAATCACAGCCGCTTCAGTTTGAGGGCCAAAAACGCCTGTGATCGTGTCGTTGTAGTAACCAATATCGCGTAGGCGGGTTTGCAGATTGGCAACCCGTTCTCCAGCAGAATCTAGCTGAAGAAAGCCACTATCGTTAGGGACAGGAGTTTGAGCAACGGGTGAGGCGGGGGCACTAGCCGCATTTCTGAGAGCAGCATCTGTAGCAGGGCCAACAATTCCATCAGCAACTAGGCCACTAGCCTGTTGAAAGCGAATCACAGCCGCTTCAGTTTGGGGACCAAAATCGCCATCAATGCTGCCGGTGTAATATCCAGCATTCGCCAGTTGTTGTTGCAAGGTGGCAACACTATCGCCACTGTCGCCTAGCTGTAACCCAATAGAACTACCCCCATCAAACGATTGACTGATTAAGACAGGAAGTTCTGCTGGGGTTTCAGTGGTCATCAGGGTTGTGGCCGTACTGGCTGCACTCCACAGAGTAGAACCGATAGCAATGGATAGCAGACAGATAGCGACCTTGGGTGATAAGCGATCGCTCAAATGGCGCAAACGCCCACCGCCTGCTGCAAGGAGATGATTTTTGCTGACCAGGGTCGGAGTGTGTGGGGTCGAGTTACGATACAGAGTGCCGAAAACTTCCATAAGCGTTTTGTCATGCCTCTAATGGATAAACCTGGCTCAAGATTATACTCTTCAGCCAGGTATTCTATTGCATTTCAAGCTAGTCAGCCTAGCTGCCAGGAGACAGAGTTTCCTAAATTCCGGCGTTTGAACACCAGTAACGTTTTTATACCAAATTAAATTGCGATCGGTACAGATGACGGTTAGAGATCGTTAACCGTTGCTGAAACCAAGCAATTCACCTATCGGCCAACCCCCATAACCGTAGCCCTGAGAAGGGTTGCAATCGGTATTGGATACGCTGTCTCGCCTCTAATCTCGCCCTTAATAGTTAAACCAGTTCCCCGTTTGAAGAACTGGCTAAACAAACATTAAATATGGAACGAGATCTGATAGGTCGTAAGGCCGATCGCGCAACGCTGGGGTCAGACGAAATGATCAATTATTAAGGCTGCACTAACGGCAAAAGCTGTAATTCCTAAAGCTAAGATCGGGTTTTGACCCTGGCTAACGGCAAAAGAGGTGACGACCCCTGCGCCCAAGGCCGCTGTAACTGCTGCACTGAGCCAATCTTTTTTAGAATTTCTGTCGTACATCTTAATTAAGGTTGAGTTTTTAATACTCTGTGAACTAGCACTCAACCTACCACTCTGGCTTTTCCGGTTGACGCGATCGCCATCAACTTGTAATTAAGTTTCAAGAACGGACAATTATCTTAACTTGCGATCGTCAAGCCGTTCGCTGTACCAGCATTGTAGACAGGTCAAATGACCAAATTTTCCAATTGATTCACTCCTGCACAACCTATCACTCTGCCCGTTCCGTGTTGCCCGCTCTCACCCAACCTTCCACGCCGCTGCCAGATAGGCGAACGCGTAGCCACTCTCCGTCAGAGCTTTCACTTAACACCGTAAGTTCTTGCTCGTACTCAACTCCGCCGATCTGCTCTGCGTCGCGATTTGGATCTTGACGAATCACCAACCCAATCGGTTGAGTCACACGGGCTTGATACGCGCCGGGTTCATCAGGGGAGGGTGAAGGCGAGGGGGATGGAGTGGCCGCAGGACTAGGTTCAACTGGCTCTGCCGGAGACTGGCTGGCCACCGGAGAGGGTTCGATGTCAGCCGGGTTGTCGTTAGCAAAGATTGGCTTTGGTGGTGGTGTCGTTAAGCGAGTAATCAGATAACGCGTTATGCTAGCGCCAGTAAAAAACAGTAGCGCGATCGCTAGCGTGAACCCAAGCAAGAATTTTGTAAGCCCAGACCAACTCATTACAATGACTGATGTTGAATACGACTACTTAAACTGCCCTGTCGAGAGGCCATACGTGCTTTCCCAGAAGCAGCCCATTCTTGCAAAAACTGAATTTGCTCTTGAGCCGTTCGGGCTAAAGGAATAATTTGGCTCGCCGCTTCTACCACGTCTTCGGTGGTGAAGTCTCGATTTTGGCTGAACCCAATGTGCATTGCCTCAACCAAAATTTGCTCGATTTCGGCTCCAGAAAAATCTGGGGTTTCGTAGGCTAAGCGGTCAAAGTCATAACTTTGGAGATTATGAGGCCGCAACCGGGAGAGATGAACCGAGAAAATGGCTTTTCGCTCTTCCTGAGTAGGCAACCCAACAAAAAACAGCTCATCAAACCGTCCACGCCTCAGCATTTCGGGAGGCAACGCCTGAATATTGTTCGCCGTTGCCACTACAAACACCGGAGAGGATTTTTCGGCCAGCCAAGTGATAAACGTGCCAAACACACGGCTCGTGGTACCAGAGTCGCCTCTTCCATCCAAGCCGCCAAAGGCTTTGTCGATTTCATCAATCCACAGAATACAGGGAGCCAGCGCCTCTGCTAACTGAATCATCTGCCGTGTCCGTGATTCCGATTCTCCAACTAACCCAGCGAATAATCGGCCTACATCTAAGCGCAGCAGGGGCAAATGCCAGTGGTGAGCGATCGCTTTAGCGGTCAAAGACTTGCCTGTGCCTTGAATGCCAACCAGCAATAACCCACGGGGATGCGGCAGGCCATATTGTCTGGCTCGTTCAGAAAACGCGCCACCCCGCCGCAGTAACCAATCCTTCAGATTATCTAAGCCACCAATGTCAGAAATTCGTTCAGCGGTTGGATAAAAGTCAAGAATTTGCGTCTGACGGATGGTTTGTCGCTTCTCTTCCAGGATCATCTCAACGTCATCGGGTTGGAGTGAGCCATGAGCCGCGATCGCTCGCCCTAAAACACGCCGAATCCGGTCGAGAGAAAGCCCCTGGCAAGAACTCACAAACTCATCAAGCACCCTCCCTTCCAGAGTTTGGTTGATTGACAGCAGCAGTTGTTTTAACTCTGTTTTGATCTCAACCGTGCTGGGCAGAGGAAATTCGAGAATCGTTAAAACCTCACTCAGGTCATCTGGAATTGATAATTGAGATGATACTAAGACAATATTTTTGGGTTGAGACTTCAACAGCCGCGCTAAATTTTTGAGTTTGCGGGCAACGGCAATGTCATCCAAAAACCGATGGAAGTCTCGTAGCACAAAGACAGCAGCAACAGACGACGGTAGCTTTTCAACCAGTTCTAGAGCCTGGAGCGGATTGCGTTTGCCAAATCCAGCATCGTTAGGATTTCCTTGATATCCATCTACAAAATCCCAGATATAAACGCTACGATTACCCTGCTGCCTAGCAGAATGGGCGATCGCCGCTTCCACTCGCTCCTCTTCCCGTGTTGGAATATAAACGATTGGATACCGTGCCCGCAGTAATAGTTCAAACTCTTCGCTAAAACTCATGCCGTTTTCAGACCCATACTAGAGCGACGCTGGCAAACCAGAAGATTGCTGCCAACCGCTGCGGTGTTAGCAGCAATTCTTACCTTAGTTCAAAAGATTGCCCTTTAATGCTTCGAGAGAAGCCCACCGTCGATCAACCAGTGGAGATGTGGTCTGGTCATCTTGGGGTTGAATTCCAGAACACTGTTGACTGCAAAGTTGACGTTGCGGAATTTCTAGACACAGTTGTTCATACAACCATTCCCCTGGATGAAAGTATCCATTGGGCGACAGGTTTTCTACTAAATCGGCGAATGCAACTTCACGTTCTGCTAGGGTTTCATCGGTCTCTTCAACCTCCTCCTCCAGCCAAATTAACTCTGAGGCTTCTAGCGCTAACCGATGGTTATATTGCTGAAGGCAGCGATCGCAGGTCAACGTCACGATCGTCTCGGCCTGCCCACTCACCTCTAGATAGTTTCCTCGGTGAACGACTCGTACCTGCCCCTGAACGGGAGTTAATGTTTCTAAACCTGGCAAATAGTCTTGAATATCAACTGTTTCTGTTTGCTCAGGCGCTTTGGCTAGCTGCGGAATGTAAATGGCTTCCATAGGTGCGCCTCTCTAACCTGCTACAGGCTACGTTTAATCATGCGGGTAGGATTAATTCTACCTATCCCAGTCTAATCGCGATCGCCTCGATCTGAACGGAGGCTTCAGGGTTCCAGCGATCAACCGTTTGGGAAACTAGATTGAGTCTGGTGCATCCGATGCTCGTTTCACAACCAGACGGCGATCGGGTTCTCGACCACGGCTATAGGTTTCTAAATCCTCAAACGCTTGCAAAAAAGTGTGGATTTGACGACGTTCTGCGGCAGAAAGATCCATCATTTCAAATTCTTGCCCGGTGTCACGAACCTGCTGAGCGGCGGCTTCGGCCATCGCCTGTAACTCGGCCTGCCGACGCGCCCGGTAGCCGTCTAGTTCAACCGTGTAGGCTTGCTGATCTTGTTCGGGTTGCCCAAGATTGAGTGTTGTGTTAGCCAGGTACTGAATAGCATCTAAAACCGTGCCCTTCGAGCCAGTTACCATCTGAACCTGTTCTGGGCTGAGAGACTCAGCGTTGATAATCAGCCAACAGCTCCCCTCCGACTCGAGGCGAGCGGTGTCTGCTTCAATACTCGCCTTGACTCCTGCTAGATGCAGCAACTCACCTAACCATTGTTGACCACGTTGGATTTGATTTTCGTTCATGGCAAAGCGAGAATAACAACAGCTAAAGCAAAATGCTTGTGCCGCCAGCAGCAGCAACAAGCATTTCAAAGTGTATCAGTTGAGAATCAATCCGAAAATGAAGCTATGCTTTCTTTTTGGCTCGCCCTGGCTCAAACGGTAGCGCCTCTCGACCACTACTATCATCGGTCTTCTTCTCCTCAGAATCCATGATCTTTTGCAGGTTCTCTGGCAGCGGTTCACGCGACAGAATAAACGTTTGCAAAGTCTGGAAGATGTTAGCAATTACCATGTACATCAGCACCCCAGCCGGCAGAGGGAAGAAAAGAAACATCCCAGAGAACAAAACCGGAGTGAGCTTATTGATAGTGGCTTGCTGTGGGTTAGCGCTAGCTCCCTGACCAGAAAGCAGTTGGTTGACATAAAGGCTGATGCCAAAAAACAGCACCATACCAAAGATATCCCAGTTGAGGCTACCATCCTCGTTGAAGGCACCCACCCGACCCAGGGCACTAATAAACAAAAATCCTTTGTTTGCAGCTAAACCTGGAACAGTTCCTTGAATGGTGACATCACCGGGCTGTAGAGCTTCTATTGTGCCATCCGGGTTTAGCTGAATGCGATCTTCACCTTTGGTAACCTTCCAAACGGGCGAGAGGTTCGTCTCAGGGTACTCCTGAGCCAAAGCGCTAAACGGCTTACCCGAAGCCGTCTGAAATTCCAGGCTCGTCTTTTCACCGACGGCTAAGCGGTTGCCTCCCGGAAGCAAAGCCACTACCGGAGCATGAATACCATCAGCAACATAGATATTTTGCGGCTTTGTCAAAAATGCCTTAGGCTGAATCTGCTCGATCTGTTCTTGCGGCAGAACCTGAAGGTTGAAGGTGTAGTTTACGTCCGAGAACGGCGAACCTCTAAGGGTTGCAAACAGGGCAAACAGAATCGGCATTTGCAAAAGGACGGGCAAACAGCCAGCCAACGGGTTGCCAAACTCCTTGTAAACCTTGCTCATTTCCTCCTGCTGTTTGGCAGGTTCGTCCTTATAGCGCTCTTGAATTTCCTTGACGCGCTTCTGCATGACAGGCTGAGCTACCTTCATCCGCCTCATGCTACGGATTGAACCAGCACTGAGGGGATATAAAGCAAATCGAATAACCAAAGTCAGAGCTACGATGGCTAGACCATAGCTCGGCACGATCCCATAGAAAAAATCTAGGATCGGCAGCATTACATTGTTAGAAAGAAACCCAACACCGAAATCCATGCGCTATGTCAACCTACGTACTCTGCGTTTTTCTGAATCTAATCTATCCGATATCAGCCAGTCTGCAAGTAACCGACGCATCAAGTCGCCCCGACTAGACCACTAAACTAGCCGTGTCCTTGCCAGGAATTAAACCTACCAGTTGCCCAGTTAACCAGTATAGGGGAAGAACCCATTCCCCTAGGTACCCTCGTACGTTTACTGATTACCCAGAGGGCCACTGGCTTGCTGCGCTCGTGCCGAAAGCTTTGCGTTGATGTAATCGTAAACTTCACGAAAGCGAGGCAACGCTCTGAGTTCTAACCGACTGCCATCTTTTAAAGTAATAACCATATCTCCCCAGGAACCCAATCCACGAGGAACAGTAACAATTTTGGCGACTTCTGAGTAAATGACATCAGTGCGCTCGCGCCCCAGCCAACCACCAGTAACAGAGATACGGCGATCGCTAATTCGATAGCGCAGCCACAATGCCCTGACAACAGCACCAACCGTAAGAGGCAAGCAAATGACAGTAAATCCTAAAAGGATGTTGACGATCAAATCGCCAACATGAGGCCCACCTTCAAAATAAACCTCTTCTTTAATGGCCATCCAATACCTCAGCGTCCATCAACAACTGCTTCAATTCTTGCAGAATTTGCCAATAATCGCACTGAGTTGCGCTAGGTCGAACAACGACAACGAGGCTCCAGCCCGATAACACTTGGGGTAAAAGCTCCCAAAAAGCCGCTTGAATTTGGCGGCGAATGCGGTTGCGAACGACTGCTCGCTTGCTGACTTTTTGGCTGATTGAAATTCCGATTTGAGTGGCTTGTTGCGTCTCTGATCGGCCTTGATAGACCTCTGAGGAGCCAGCCCGTGGAATGGCCGCCCCAGCATGTTGCAAGGCTCTCAGTGTTAAATGAGGAGTAGAGCGACGTAAGCCAGACTGATAGACAGCACTAAACTCGTGTCGGCGCTTGAGCCGATGCATTTTAGGCAAAGCCACATCAGGTTCCGGCTATGAACTGCTGAAGCCGCATAGGGGAAGCGGCACTCAAACGGCTAGCCGCGCCCGACCCTTCTTTCGCCTAGCCCTGATCACCCGTCGCCCAGTTGCTGTTCGCATTCTGGCACGAAAGCCCGATGTTCGCTTCCGCTTGCGGACGGTACCACCCAATGTACGCTTAGTCATAAGGAATCACTCCGTTATTCTGTGAATTGCAAAAGCCACGGTTTACAATCATACCATTTCTTGAGGAACAGAGCTTCCGCTACGACGGTGACCCGATCGCACAAACAGTGAACAACAGGAAATCAGGTTAAGCAAGACAGAGCCAACAGGATGATGAGACATCCTGTTGGCAATAGAAAAACTTGCCCCGTTGAGAGCTTAGTTCCGACCGATTTGAATGATCCAGGTGCCGATGTATCGCAGCAGTGGAACGTCTCCAGGAGACTGCACGAGCGCATTGAAGTAATGCGTTCCTGGACGGCGAGGATTTCGCACATTTGAAAACACCAGCTCAACGCGTCTTCCGGCGGGAATCGCTTCTTGTGGATAGATCTCGATCAGTCGGTTCTCTTCATCCCAATTGACTTCGTCCAGTGGAACGCTGTTGCCTCCGACTCGAATTTCAATTCTGTCGGTATCGAACTGTCCTGCAAACGTATCGGGATAGCTGACTGCAAAGCGAGCAACGGCTAAATCCATTTTGTCGGCAGGAATTCGAAGACGGTAGCGATCGCGGAAATTCGTTCTACCTTCGTAATCTAACCGATAGCCTAACTGGTACTCTCGATCAACACCGCTGAAAATCGTTAGCCCTGGCAAGCCCTGTGCCAGACTGACAGCAGCTAAGCCAGTCACCAAACAACTGGAAAGGGCTATGGCCGAGAACAAGCGGCGCGCTGACGGTTTTTTGATAGCCATACGCTTTAAACCTGACACAATATCTACTGAGTTAAGTTAAGTAACTCAGCCACTACTGACTCTAGCAGTATTGGCTGATTATTTACTGGCTTGACGCAACGACACCTGGAAAAGTGCCATCCAGTGCTTGCTGTCTTTGACCAAGCGCCAGGAAGGCCAGACTATGCACGGTGGCGACCAAACAGCATATAGCCTCCGATTGCGGAGGCTATATGCTGCGGGAAAAAGCGACGAACAATAACTTCTGGGTCTGTTTCCAAGGACGATCTGCCGAATGTTACGTCCTTACAGCAGACATTTGATCCGTTTCAAACTTCCTAATATTCAGTTAGTTTTTATTAGGAAATACAAAGTAACGGTGCATTCAAACAGCCGCCGCGTCGAGCATGTTTGGACGTTAAAGGGAAGCAACCCCACCCACCAGAGCCATTCACTATCGTCTTAAATCGTATTCTAAAGATTTCAATGGTTTACTAAATGTGTGTGATTGTAATGCCGAGTGGACGATCTCTGGCATAACTTGTTAATTAATCATTAGGTACATGCAGTTGCACGGATTATGTTCTGGCTGAACGTTAATCTCGGTGGCATTGGAAGTGCGTCAAAAAGAGTCAGCCGATTACTTAGATGGATGGTGAGGTGAGGCAGAATGTAGCCTGCTAATTTGCGATCGCTAAAATGGCAGCAAGCCGCCCACTGGAATCCTTAAGCTTAAGACCAGACTCAACTGCATACACTTAGAAACCGGGTGGATCGAGTGGTTAAATCCTGAAGAAATATAAAGCTGACCCCAGCAAGGTGGTTAGAGATTTTCACCCATCTGTAAAAACAAGCTGAAGATATGGCCAGAAGATTGCGAGTTCACATAGGATGCGAAGTGACCCATCACTCAAGCACAGGATCAACGGTTGGATTCTAAGAGGATGTCTTAAAAGTGCTAAGCTCCAACTCGAACCGCCCCCTAATCCCCCAGTTTTGGGGACTTCCGAATCAATTCTGTTTCAAAGTCCCCCAATTTTGGGGGATTTAGGGGGCTAATTTAGAATGTTGAGCCATTCTCAGACACCCTCGAAGAGGATGCTTTAAAAGTAAAAGTCTAGTTTGTAGCCCAACACCTGTAGGGGCGCAGCATATCCTGCGGCAAGCAAGCGACGGGCAATATTTCTAGTGTTTCAAGGGTTATCTGCCGAATGTTACGCCCTTATAGGAACCATCTCATCCGCGTTAACCAGAATCCTAAGCCTGTTTCAGTTCGCAACTGCCAACAAACTAGCTTCAAGACTATTTTGCTTAGAGATTCTCAAACTATTCACTGCATCTCATTACAGAATTTAAGCTTGCTGGCTATGCAATGCTTCACAGGAGTTGATTTGCGTCACACTACGCTTGAGTTGGGGCGATCGCCATTCGTTAAACAGTACGGCTACTGAGAATGGTTGCTGCAATTGATGCAAAACCGATTAAGAGCCAAGAAAGATAGGGTAGGTGAAACTCAATTCAACCTTCGCTACCTGGCTTGGGCTGGTTAAATTTGGTCGCGGTGCAGTTGAGTTGAAGTCAGTTAGAAATCAGTTAGAAGTTAATGGAAGGACAAGCATGAAGATAGCGGTTGCTAAAGAAATTGAGGTCGGAGAGAGTCGCGTTGCTCTGGTTCCTGATGTGGTTTCCCGCCTGGTAAAGCAGGGTGTAGAGGTCTTAGTTGAGGCTGGAGCCGGAGAACGGGCTTCTTTCCCTGATGAAGCCTATGTCGCCGCAGGAGCCGAGGTCATTGCTGATTCCGCCCACCTGTGGGGCAGTGCAGACATTCTGTTAAAAGTGAACCCACCCCAAACGCGTGAAGATGGGCAACCGGAAGTCAATTTTCTCAAAGAGGGAGCCGTTTTAATTAGCTTCTTGAACCCACTTGGCAACCCCACATCGATTCAAGCACTGGCCGAGCGGCAGGTTACTGCGTTCAGTATCGAGATGATTCCACGCACCAGTCGAGCGCAAAGCATGGATGCGCTTTCGTCACAGGCGGGGGTGGCTGGCTACAAGGCGACGCTGATTGCAGCGGCGGCTTTACCCAAGTTTTTCCCCATGCTAACCACAGCCGCCGGAACGATGCCACCAGCTAAGGTGTTTGTTATGGGGGCAGGGGTGGCTGGCCTACAGGCGATCGCTACAGCTCGTCGGCTGGGGGCAGTGGTTGAAGCCTTCGATATTCGTCCAGCCGTTAAAGAAGAAGTCCAGAGTTTAGGTGCAAAGTTTGTAGAAGTAACGCTTGATGAAGATACGGTAGCTGCCGGTGGATATGCCAAAGAGGTTTCGGAAGCAGCCAAGCAGCGATCGCGCGAAGTCGTAACCGAGCACATCAAGCAAGCCGATGTGGTTATTACTACGGCTCAGGTTCCCGGCAAAAAGGCACCCATCCTCGTCACCGAAGAAATGGTGGCACAGATGAAACCCGGTTCGTTAATCGTTGATTTAGCTGCCGAGCAAGGTGGAAACTGCGCCTGCACCGAGCCAGGTAAAGACGTACAGTACAACGGTGTAACCATTATTGGTCCAATCAACCTGCCATCATCGATGCCCATTCACGCCAGCCAGATGTATGCCAAAAACCTGCTAACCCTGGTGCAACATCTCTTGAAGGATGGCGCATTGCAGCTCAACTTCGACGACGACATCATCAACAGCGCTTGTGTCACTCACAATGGCGAAATTCGGAACCAGCGAGTTAAGGATGCCTTAGTGGCGGAGCAAGTCCCAAGTTCCTGATGTTGGTGGAGTTGGGAATGCCACCAGATTGATGGCTCGCTTCTCCTGCCAACGTCTGCTGTGAGGCAGGCTCATTAGTATTTAACACTCAACTTACGCTGAAGGAGCGTTCATGGAAGCAGCATTGCTGACCGGTTTAGTCGTCTTTGTTTTAGCGTCGTTTGTGGGATTTGAACTGATTAACAAAGTACCGCCGACGCTGCACACTCCCCTCATGTCGGGTGCAAATGCCATTTCTGGCATTGCGGTAGTGGGTGCTATGCTCATTGCCGGATCAAAAGAGTGGAATATCACGGTCATTTTAGGGCTGGTCGCAGTTGTATTCGCAACGATTAACGTGGTCGGCGGTTTTTTAGTAACGGATCGGATGCTGCAAATGTTTAAGAAGAAAGAGGTGAAGGCATGAGCAATATTTTGCCAACCGGGATTGAGTTGACGTATCTGCTTGCAGCCTCGCTGTTCATCTTAGGTCTGAAAAAATTAGGTTCCCCCGCTACTGCCCGTCAGGGAAATACAATCGCCGCTGTGGGGATGCTGTTTGCAGTAGTGGCTACGCTGCTCAACCAGTCCGTACTGAATTACCAGATGATTTTAATTGGAATCATCATCGGATCACTGATTGGGGCGATCGTTGCCCAAAAAGTTGAAATGACTGACATGCCGCAAATGGTCGGCTTGCTCAACGGCCTGGGTGGTGCTGCATCGGCATTGGTAGCCGTAGGTGAGTTCTGGCGGCTTCTCAGTATGCCTGGAGCCGAAGTGCCGTTGGATGCCACCATCACCATGATTTTGGGAGTTCTAATCGGTGGTGTCACCCTGACAGGCAGTTTGCTTGCCTTCGCCAAGTTGCAAGGCTGGGTAAAAGGAACACCCGTTACGTTTCCGCTACAGCAACCCTTTAATATTCTGTTGCTGGTTGGCTTTTTGGCGGGTAGCGCTTACATGATCGTTTCTCCAGAAAGCCCCCCTGTGTTTTTGGCATTAGTGGGCATTTCTCTGTTGCTTGGTGCGCTGTTTGTGTTGCCAATTGGCGGTGCAGACATGCCTGTGGTGATTTCAATGTTGAATTCCTTCTCCGGTTTGGCGGCCAGCGCTGCCGGATTTGTGTTGATGAACAACATGCTCATCATTGCAGGAGCCTTAGTCGGAGCATCCGGCCTGATTTTGACGCAGATCATGTGCAAGGCCATGAACCGCCCGCTAACAAACGTGTTGTTTGGCGCATTTGGTGGAGCTATCACCAGCGGTGATGCTATTACCGGAACGAGATCAGATCAAGTGGTGCGATCGATCGGCTCTGAAGAAGGCGCAATGATGCTGGGCTATGCGCGATCGGTTGTAATTATTCCAGGATATGGAATGGCGGTTGCTCAAGCACAGCACAGTGTTCGGGAGTTAGCCGATCAGCTCGAAAAGATGGGCGTTGAAGTTCGATACGCAATTCACCCTGTGGCTGGGCGAATGCCCGGACATATGAACGTGCTGCTGGCAGAAGCAAATGTGCCCTATACCCAGCTTCACGACATGGAAGACATCAACCCTGAGTTTGAACGCACAGATGTAGCGCTGGTCATTGGTGCCAACGATGTGGTTAACCCTGCGGCTCGCCACGATACCAACAGCCCGATTTATGGAATGCCCATTTTGGAGGTAGACCGCGCACGCAATACCATCGTGATCAAACGAGGCATGAACGCTGGCTTCTCCGGTGTGGAGAATGAGCTGTTCTATAAAGACAAAACGATGATGCTATTTGGCAGCGCTAGAGATGTGGTAGATCAGCTTGTTTCTGAGGTAAAGCAGTTGTAGCCCCAGACACTGGCCGTTACCTAAAATTCCTCTGCTAACGCAGAGGAATTTTTTCATGGTCGCCGAGTCACTTGGAAAAGAACAACCATCTAGCACCCGTGTTTATAACCTATGAGGCAGGTTGAGGCTGTTTGGGTGGCAGCAAATAGATTGCACCCGATATTAGGGTGAACCCTACCGAAATCCAGAACGCTGTCAAAGCCACCCCAATCCATTGTTCAGGCAGAGGAGCAATAAGAAGGGCGATCGCAACAATTTGGCTCACCGTTTTTAGCTTGCCCCAGATATTCGCCCCAGAAATTTTGGTCTGGCTTACCCGCCAACCAGCGATCGTTAATTCTCTAGCTAAAATCAAAAATACCCCCCAGGCTGGAACTTGACCCAACTCAATTAACACCAGCAATGGAGCCAAAACCAACAGCTTATCCACTAATGGATCCAGAAATTTTCCTAGATCCGTCACCTGGTCTAACCGTCGTGCTAAATAACCATCTACCCAGTCTGTCCCAGCAGCAATTAAAAAGATAACGACGCTAATCCAGCGAACTGTCTCCGTTGGGTGAGACAGTAAATAGAGCAGTATAGGAACGCCCAACAACCGAGAAAACGTAATCCAGGTCGGCAGGTTCATCCTTCCAGCCCTCTAAACAACAGTTCCTCTACTTATACCAGCTCACTTTGCCAATTCCATCCGTCCTGAGAACCTTCACCGTCGTTTTACCAACCTGCTGCCCAATGTTCCAGTTCCTTAAACGCTTATTTAAAGCGTATCGTTATGGCTGAATTCACCCTCGTCATTGGCAACAAAAACTATTCATCCTGGTCTTTGCGGGCGTGGCTTGCCCTGAAGCAAGCCGATATCGAGTTCAACGAACTGCGAATTCTGCTGGACCAACCCGACACCCGCAACCGCTTATTACAGCAATCTCCTTCCGGTAAAGTGCCTGTCCTCCGCCACGGCTCCCTGGTTATTTGGGAATCGATCGCCATCTGCGAATATATTGCAGAGCAGCGACCCGATCGCCATCTCCTCCCCACCAATCGAACAGCACGAGCGATCGCCCGTGCCGTTAGCGCTGAGATGCACGCTGGATTTGCCCCCCTACGACAACACATGCCAATGGATTGTCGCGCTCGCCGACCGGGGCAGGGTCTGAAACCAGGCGTATCGGAAAATATCGAGCGAATTACGACGATCTGGCGCGACTGCCGCCATCAGTTCGGCAACACAGGTGATTTTTTGTTTGGACAATTCACCATCGCAGATGCAATGTATGCGCCCGTTGTTTCTCGTTTTATCACCTATGGCGTTCAGCTAGATGAGTGCTCACAAGCCTATGTTGAGGCAATGGTGGCACTGCCAGCAATGCAGGAATGGCTATTAGCCGCCGCCGCTGAAACCGAGCACATTGCAGAATCAAAGCTGTAAACAGCAGCTCACAACCGCTCACAACCGCTTACAACGGCAACGTCACGCTAACCGTTGTTTGTCGATTTGGAATACTTTCGATCGTCAAATTCCCCCCATACAACTCCGCCAACCGTCTGGCAATTACAAGTCCTAAACCAGACCCTTGCTGCTCATACAGCTTCCGTTCAAACTGCATGTAGGCTCCAACGCTGGCAATTTGCTCCTGTGAGAATCCACGCCCCCAATTCACCACACACAGCTTAAAAGCGCTTTGACCCACATGAGTGATCACGACCACCGGGGTGCCATGCATTGAAAACTTAAACGCATTGCCAATCAGCTCTTCGGCAATCTTGTTAAATTGATTTTCGGCGATTTGAATCTTGGCGTTCTGGAGCTTGAGATGAAGATCACCCTCTCGTCCAGCTTTTTTAGCAATGTGCCGAGCCGTGTTGCTCAGCACATTGTTAACACTCACCCAGTCATAATGGCAGCGCCAGGATGCCGTTCGGTCTGGATTTGCTGCTATCAGTTCCAGCTCGGCATAAAGTAAAAAATTTTGAGTCAGACGATACAGCACCTCAGCCGAGGTATGAATAGACTGCAACATCTCAACCCCTTCAGCGACCGGAATTGAGCCATAGTCTGCCATCATCAGCTCCGACAGGCCAATGATGCCAGCCAATGGAGTATGCAGTTCGTGCGGCAACGAGAAAGCAATACTGTTTCGCAAATCGTCAAGCTTTCGTTGGGTCTGCTGCTCAATAGCAGCGCGTTTGCCCCACTGAGTGGCGATCGACTCCAACAACTCAGCCTTCGTAAAGGGTTTAGTCAAATAATCATCTGCTCCCAGCGTCATCCCGTGACGCAAAGCCCCCTTCCCGCCCTTGGCCGTCAAAAAAATAAACGGAATGGTCGCCGTTTCCGGCGTTTGGCGCAGCACCGCCAAAACGCCATGCCCATCGAGTTCAGGCATGACTACATCACAAAGAATGACATCAGGCTGCCATTCTCGGGCTAGCCGAACACCCACTTGACCATTCTCAGCCCCCAAAACCTGAAAATGCTCTAATCGTAGAATTTCAAGGATTCCTTCTCGAACAAATTCCTGATCCTCGACCACCAGAATTTTCATCTGCACTGCATTAACTGTATTAAACAGAAGGCTATAGCCCTTAGGGTACCCGTCTCACGTCGGCAGACACCGCCTTTTATGTGAATCTGCTAACGATAATATCTTGCTCTAAGTCGATGTAAATTACATTGCAAGCCTCAATAAAGGCTACAAGGTCTTGTAAAATGCTCTATGTGATCTGATGAGATCCATACAACTAAGCCATTCTAGGCTGTTCTAATTTCGTGGAGTTGTGCGCTTAAAAGTGTTAGTCACTGAGTTGTCAAACAGCTTTGTACGTTTTCAAACCTGTAAGTAGAACGCCAGGTTAGCGTGTAGCATCAGTTACACCTGACTGATTTGAATCTACCAACTCTACCCATCCTTCACCACTCCACACTTTCCACAAGATTTAACCGTGCAGTCAGAATGCTGGCATCTGATGGGTCGAATCTTGGTTTTAAGATGACACTGTTAGGGATTTTTACTCCAAATATTTGAGGTTGACCATGAGGTATCGCGCTTTACTCGTTGCATTCCTAGCACTTTGCCTAGGTGTGCTAACTGCTTGCAGCGAAGGTTCATCCACTGCAAGCGGTCCCCTCACCTATGAGCAAGTTAGAGGTACTGGTTTAGCTAACACTTGTCCCCAGTTAGGAGAAACTAGCCGGGGTGCGATCGCACTCGATCGTGACCAGTCCTACGTCTTGAAAGGTTTATGTTTAGAACCAACCGCTTTTTTTGTTAAAGAAGAGCCTGCAAACAAGCGCCAATCCGCAGAATTTGTTTCAGGTAAGCCGCTAACACGCTACACCACCACCCTTGATCAGATCCAGGGTCAATTGCAGTTTGCATCGGATGGGAGCCTGACGTTCCTTGAAGAAGACGGCTTCGACTTTCAAGCGATCACCGTTCAACTCCCCGGCGGAGAGCAGGTTCCCTTCTTGTTCACCGTCAAAGGGTTGACGGCAAAAACGCAAAACCCCTTAGAAAGCATCAATACTTCTACTGATTTCGAGGGCAAGTTTAAAGTACCGTCTTACCGAACATCAAACTTCCTCGACCCCAAGGGACGCGGATTAGCGACGGGCTACGATAATGCCGTTGCCTTACCGAGCCGAGCCGACAGCGAAGAACTGCGCCGTGAAAACATCAAGAGCTTTGATGTGGGTACTGGCTCCATTTCTTTGCGAATTGCCAAGGTTGACAATGTTACAGGTGAAATTGCTGGCACCTTCGAAAGTGTCCAACCTTCTGATACAGATATGGGTACAGCTGCACCAGTCGATGTCAAAGTGCGTGGGTTATTCTATGGACGAGTCGAACCTGCATAAGTGGGGCAACCTCGTCGAACGTTATTGTTGCAGCGAGCTTGGTTAACGCTTCTAAAACTAAGTTGATAGCAAAGGGGCTAATTAGCCCCTTTTTTCTTTTCTATGGTTTAGTGCATCAGTTCTAGATTGCACAGAGCGCTCCCATGCCTTATGGTTTCAAACAGAAACGGTTTCCACCCATTCGCTAACTGCATAACTCAGCAGAGAACACCATTGCAATAATTTTTGAAACGTCTATTCTGTGGCTTTCTTAATTTTTGTGCCTTTAGCCAAAATTAGGCCCTGCTGTCTGAAAACAGACTTTTTTGAAATCCCAGAGTTAGGTAAGCTTCTCTAGGGCTTTTCTCTCCGTAAATTCCTTGAGACAACATGAACAACTATTGGCTCCATCCCTCAACACCATCTCAAGCAGCAAGCTCTTTTGCCGATCGCGATTGCTAAAACTCAAGTCTGTTCTCATCCCTTACCTCCGGCTAGACTCCGTTTAGGTTCAGTGGAAATGCAGTTGTTCCCATGCCTAGTAAATCAATAAATTTAACTTGCGAATCCGGAAAAACTGCCGCCAACTGAACCTCGCAAACCCGAGAACAATTCTACCTCTCGCCGTTCTACGTTCAGACTGGTCTCACTACCATGAATCAGCGTGTGTATCCCTTATCACCACATTCTGTGGTTGAACCCATGTTAGGTGACTCAAAGGCAGGGCAATTTCAAACCTCGTTCAAACGGCTCAGCGCCCGCTGGACACTACGCAACCTACCTGAACCTCGTCATGGATACTTTGATCACCAACGAATTGAAGAGCGAGAGCTTGCAACTGTTGCGGGAGTATCAAAATTCTCCCGCTGCTGAGATTCGTAATCGGCTCGTACAACTGAATCTGGGTCTTGTCAGAAAAGAAGCCCATCATTGGGTCAATCAATGTACAGAGAGCTACGAAGATTTACTTCAAGTTGGAAGTTTAGGGTTGATTCGAGCCATTGAACGGTTCGACATGTCGAAAGGGCACGCCTTTAGTTCTTTTGCTATTCCCTACATCCGAGGCGAGATTCAGCACTATCTGCGCGATAAAGGCTCAGCCGTTCGCATTCCCCGTCGCTGGCAGGCTTTGCAGCATCAGGCGGCTGGAGTCGTGCGATCGCTTCAAACACAGCTCAACCGTCCACCAACGGATGCAGAAGTCGCCGCCGCTCTGCAAATTTCCCCAAGCGAATGGCAAGACATCAAGTTGGCCTACCGCAACCGTGCCCCTTTGAGCCTAGATGCCCCAATGCGGGACGAAGAGGAGGGGTCTACATCGCTGGGTGACCTAGTTCCCGATAATCAGTACCACAGCTTTCAGCTAGCCCAGGAAGACCAACTCCGTCTTCAGCAAGCGTTAGTCCAGCTCGAAAAGCGAACCCGCGAAGTCCTGGAGTTTGTGTTTCTGTATGACTTAACCCAAAAAGAAACCGCAGAGCGGCTCGGAATTAGCGCTGTCACCGTTTCTCGTCGGGTCAAGAAGGGTCTCAAACTGTTGAAGCAGTCCATGGTAGGAACCAGCATCTGATACGAAACTTCACACAGTTTAAGCTTCAGTCTGTCTTCAAGCGTATCTCCCTAGTCTGGTAGACTTTTAGACTGAGGCTCCATCCTCAAAACGACGCAAAATCAGCAGTTGGGAGGACGTTACTGGTGGAGAGTACGCTCGGTTTAGAAATTATTGAGGTTGTAGAGCAAGCAGCCATTGCTTCCGCTCGTTGGATGGGTAAGGGTGAGAAGAACACTGCTGACCAGGTAGCAGTAGAGGCAATGCGCGAGCGGATGAACAAAATCCACATGCGTGGCCGTATTGTCATCGGTGAAGGAGAACGGGATGATGCCCCGATGCTCTACATCGGTGAAGAGGTTGGGATCTGCACCCGAGAGGATGCTGCCCAGTACTGTAACCCTGAAGAGCTGGTTGAAATCGACATTGCGGTTGACCCCTGCGAAGGAACCAACTTAGTGGCGTATGGACAACCCGGTTCTATGGCAGTACTGGCTATCTCAGAAAAGGGCGGGCTATTTGCTGCGCCCGATTTTTATATGAAAAAACTGGCAGCACCGCCAGCGGCCAAAGGAAAGGTTGATATTAACAAATCAGCCACCGAGAACCTAAAAATTCTCGCAGAATGCCTCGACCGAGCGATCGAAGAACTGGTGGTAGTGGTGATGAAACGCGAACGCCACAACGAACTGATTCAGGAAATTCGGGACGCAGGGGCTAGAGTCAAGTTGATTAGCGATGGAGACGTATCCGCAGCGATTTCCTGCGCCTTTGCTGGCACCAACATCCATGCCCTGATGGGAATTGGGGCTGCGCCTGAAGGCGTAATTTCCGCGGCTGCAATGGAATGTTTGGGAGGACACTTCCAGGGTCAGCTCATCTATGACCCAGAAGTGGTTAAGACCGGGTTAATTGGCGAAAGCAAAGAGAGCAATCTAGAGCGGCTCAAGTCTATGGGGATTGACGATCCCAACCGCGTCTACAACTCCAATGAACTGGCATCGGGCAAAACCTTGCTCTTTGCGGCCTGTGGCATTACCTCAGGCACGCTGATGGAAGGAGTACGGTTTTTCCACGGGGGCGCCCGAACAGAAAGCCTGGTCATTTCTAATCAGTCTGGTACGGCTCGGTTTGTAGACACCATTCATATGGTCGATCAGCCTCAGTACATCCAGTTGAAATAACCTAAACTAAACCGTCAGGGCACACCTCGTGCCCTGATTCTCTTATTCAGGAAGACGTTTACAAGCAACGCCACCTCACTTCTGTTTCAATCCGATTAAATGCTGTTGTCAGGATGTTCACACACGGAAACATTCAGATGGATCCAGACAGACCACTTTAATTTACAAAAATTTAGAGTGCGAATCGTAATCGGTTTGCTCTCCGCATCACTGTTGGGTACTTGAAATTGATAGACTTTCTTGTAACTGCTATCGGTACTCATGCAGCCGTTTACATTACGAAAACCTGGTTGGATATTAAGCTAGCCGATTGTTGATCGAGTTGCGAACGATTCGATTGAGTTGCGATCGCTCCATCTGCTAGCAAGGTGATAAAACTTTGGGAGGAAGGATGAATATTGCCGTTATTGGTCTGAGCCACAAGACAGCGCCAGTGGAAGTGCGAGAAAAGCTAAGTATCTCAACTCCACAGACAGAAGCAGCACTTGCCCACCTGTGTAGCTATCCTCACATTGAAGAAGCGGCAATTCTAAGTACCTGTAATCGGCTAGAAATTTACATTGTCACTAGCGAGACAGAGTACGGTATCCGAGAAGTCACTCAATTTCTCTCGGAGTATGGCAAACTGCCGCTAAATTATTTGCGCCAATATCTATTTATGCTGTTGCATGAAGATGCAGTGACTCACCTGATGCGAGTGGCCGCTGGATTAGATAGCCTGGTGCTTGGGGAAGGACAAATTCTGGCACAGGTAAAGCATACCCACAAGATTTGCCAGCAGCATAACGGCGTTGGACGTATCTTAAACCGTTTATTCAAGCAGGCGCTTACGGCAGGTAAGCGAGTACGTACCGAAACCAGTATTGGTACAGGTGCCGTTTCAATTAGTTCTGCTGCGGTTGAATTAGCTCAGATCAAAGTTCAAAACCTGGCGGCCTGTCGGGTTGCGGTGGTGGGTGCTGGCAAAATGTCCAGGCTGGTCGTGCAACACCTGCTTTCTAAGGGCGCTACTCAGATTTCGGTCATCAATCGTTCGCAAGCAGGTGCTCAGGAGTTAGCTAACCAGTTCAAGGACGTTAATTTACAGCTTTATACGCTGGCCGACATGATGTCTGTGCTTGCAGCATCCGACCTCGCCTTTACAGCAACGGCAGCAACCGAACCGTTGCTTGATCGCGCCAAGCTAGAGTCGATATTGGAACCTCATAACTCCCTGATGCTGTTTGATATTTCTGTGCCCCGCAACGTTGATGCTGATGTGAATGAGTTATCGAACGTGCAAGCCTTTAATGTGGATGACTTGAAAGCGGTAGTGGCACAAAACCAGGAGAGCCGTCGCAAGATGGCGATGGAGGCTGAAGTTCTCTTAGAAGAAGAAGTAGAAGCTTTTGATATTTGGTGGCGATCGCTCGATACCGTTTCTACCATTAGCTGTCTGCGCGACAAGGTTGAATCCATTCGAGAACAAGAGCTGGAAAAAGCGCTATCGCGTCTGGGTGCAGAGTTTGCTGAAAAGCATCAAGAAATCATTGAAGCGTTGACCAGAGGCATTGTGAACAAAATTTTGCACGATCCGATGGTACAACTGAGAGCGCAGCAAGATATTGAAGCGCGGCGCAAGGCTATGGAAACGCTGAATATGCTCTTTAATCTTGATACAACGTCGCGATCGGGCGAGCAATATAGCTAGAGCCGTTAGCTCCATGTTTTTGGCTCTATATTTAGAGTTGAAATGACAATAAGGGCATTGCTTGCAATGCCCTTACAGGTTTTTTTGTTGGGTTCCAAACCAGACTTGCCACAGCGACCACCTTGCAAGATGTCCACGCTAGTAGCGCTTTGTAGTTTAGAACGTCGTTGTTTCCTTTGCCCGTTGGGCTTCTGGCTGCATCTGTCCAGATTGCAGGCGAGACATATAGTCTTTTAGATCGGCAGCGACCTGATTGGAGAGGATAAATCCACCTAACATGTTAGGGAATGCCATCGATAGGATCATCATGTCGCTAAAATCGAGAACGGCTCCCAAATTTACCACTGCTCCAACGAACACAGCAGACACAAACAGCACTTTGTAGGCCAGCGTGGTGTTTCGTCCGAACAGGTATCCCCAGCTTTGCTCTCCGTAGTAACTCCAGGAAATGATAGTAGAAAAGGCGAAGAGCAGCACCGACAGTGCCAGAATCAGTGGAAACCAACTGATAACGCTAGAGAAAGCGTTGAGGGTAAGCTGAACCCCGTCTACTCCCTCGCTTGCTGTGTTGTAAACGCCAGTGATCACAATGACGAGGGCTGTCATATTACAGATCACGACTGTATCAATAAATGGTTCTAGAAGCGCAACAATTCCTTCACGCACGGGTTCATCGGTGCGAGCCGCAGAATGGGCGATCGCCGCAGAGCCAACACCTGCCTCATTCGAGAAGGCGGCTCGTCTGACCCCTTGCACCAAAACCCCAATGAATCCTCCTTGCATCGCTTGGGGTGAGAAGGCTCCGACCAAAATGGTGCCAAATGCAGCCGGGATAGCGGTGAAGTTGGTTAACAAGATCCAGAGGGAAGCCACAACATATACGAAACACATGGCTGGGACAAGCGCTCCGGCAACCGCTCCAATGCGGCGAATGCCGCCGATGATCACCAGTGCCACCAGAGCAGCCATAATCAGCCCATAGAGCCAGGCACGACCTTGCAACAAGGGTATGACTTCAGCAACCGCAACAAAGGATTGGTTGGCTTGAAACATGTTGCCCCCGCCGAGCGATCCACCGATACAGAGGATGGAAAACAGAACAGCTAACCCCTGACCCAGGGGGCGCATTCCCCGTTCCGATAAGCCTTTTGATAGGTAGTACATCGGCCCGCCAGCCACCGTTCCATCGGGTCGAACGATGCGGTACTTGAGGCCAAGCGTGCATTCGACGAATTTGCTGGTCATACCCAGTAAACCAGCGATCGTCATCCAGAATACAGCTCCTGGCCCCCCAACACTGACAGCGATCGCCACCCCAGCGATGTTACCTAAACCAACCGTAGCGGACAAAGCGGCTGATAATGCCTGAAAGTGAGTTACCTCACCTGGCTCTGAAGGGTCATCGTATTTTCCGCGCACCACGTCAATTGCATGACCAAAGGCACGAAAATTAATAAAACCCATCCGAATAGTAAAAAAGACGGCTCCCCCAATCAGCCATAGCACCACCAGCGGTACACCAGCGATGCTGACAAACAGAATTCGGTCTAAAACAGCAACAATCTGGGAAAAGACGGCATCGATCGCTGCTAAAAATCCGCCAGACGGTTCTTCGGGCGGAGCTTGTGCTAGCACCAACAGACTGTGCAAAGGCAACATCATACTGAACAGGGCAGGAGGCACCAAGGATGAAATCCAACCTTGTGTCATTAATTCTTCTCCAAATAAGCTGGACGACAAAACCAATAGACTACATAAAAGTAGAGAACTAATTCTCTTAGCAGCCGCTACGGTTGTCCAACTTCGAGCAGTATTGCGTGGTGAGCAAGGTACTAACTAGGGGGTGCTTTAAGCGTACTGAATGTTCTGCGTTATCCCCTTCCATCCTCCAGACAGTAGAGCTTTCGAACTCGTCCTGGCTTACAAAGTATTCGCTCGACCAGGCACTCACGTTGAAGACCAAAAACTGGAAGTTTGGGAACACTTTAAATGTCACTTAGCACTTTTGAAGCATCCTCTCAAACAACGACCTGCACCATAACGCTAGGCTGCTGAAATTGACTCAATCATTCAGAGCTGCAACTCCTTTGAGCAATTGACGGAACCTTAAAATCGATCAATCTTTGATATTAAACTACAAGCAAGGACTCTTGAGGAATGTACCACTTTTCAAAGAAATCATACGTCAATTTTGCAACAAAACAGCACCATCGTTGGAGTCGTTTCAAGCATTTATAGCTAATCTACGACTTGTGCTACTGCGACTCACTGTAATAGCAACTAACCGTTCAGAGCGATCGAATTCAGCCCATCTTCCCATTCTTAGAAGAAGCACCGAATTGGACAACATACGAATTTATCATCGGCATTAAGAGGGTGTCTGAGAATGGCTCAACATTCTAAATTAGCCCCCTAAGTCCTCCAAAATTGGGGGACTTTGAAACAGAATTGATTCGGAAGTCCCCCAAAATTGGGGGATTAGGGGGCGGTTTGAGTTGGAGCTTAGCACTTTTAAGACATCCTCTAAGATTTTGCCATCATCTAGTAAGCTTCAGCCACTAAGAGGTTGTTTTAAGCGTATTAAATGTGCTGTATTCGCTCCCTAAGTCTCCTAATATTGGGAGACTTTGAAACAGAATCGGCTCGGAAGTCCGCCGATCCTAAGAGATTTAGGGGACGGTTCACATTGCAGTCAGCACCTTTAAACTATCCTCTAAGAAGACATTTAAAACAGTAGCAAACGCCTCCTGTAAGGGATAGTGTTCTACAGATTGCCCTTGCCTTGAAACAGACCCAAGTACGTATTGCCCCAAGTACGTATCGCCCATAGACTGCTTCCCACAGGGTATGCTGCGCTCCTGCGGTTATTGGAGCTACAAATCAAACTTTGAAGCATCCTCTGAAGATAACTGCTTTCCGATGAGTTCACAGGGTAAAGCGATAGCTAAATGCCCAATCAGGAGACAAAAAATGGTGAAAGAAGCGTTAGAAACCAGACCTGAAATGAACGATTCTGGGTCTTAGCTGAATCCCGTTTCTATTACAGAAGCCTTCAACGAGTGAGGCCATACGAAGCTTTACTGGGTTGCTGGCAAACCTAGCATTTTAGGTTACATCAATCGGGTTAGCTGAACGCGATATCGCTCTTTCTTGGTGATGGCAACCTCGCCGACTTCCAGACGGCCTTTGCTGCGAACGGCCACCAAATCACCCGACTTTAATAAATGGCTGGCCTGGGTTACATCTTTCCAATTGACGCGAACATCACCACTGTTAATTAAATCCGCCATCTTGCTGCGAGACATACCGAATCCAGCGGAGGCGATTGCATCTAACCTCAACGAAGCCTCAACGGTAGTCATCTCTTTTTTCTTCGGTTCACGAACCTTAAGCTCGTCTAGGTTGATGGAGCGAACCTTGACTGGAACCGAACGCACTTGAGTTAAACTCATCTCTAGAAATTCAACCATTTCAGGTACGACAACGACCTGGGCACCTCGCTCACCCAGGACAATAATATCCCCTACTTTTTCGCGAACAATTCCTGTTCCCAGAATGGCTCCCAAAAAGTCACGGTGGCTCGCAGGGTCAAACAGAAAGTTACCGGCAATGTCTAATACAGCTAAGCTGACTTGAGACGCATCAAGCGGTAAGTCCACACGAGCGATCGCCACACGTTGCCGCTCTGCCTGCGGATATCCACCCCATGCAACAATGCTAACCTCCGTTAAACGACGAAACATTTGCTGTACGTTGGCCAGTTCAAGCGGCGAGAGAAAATCGGTAGAAACCACCTCCCAGGTTCTGATAGCCTGATCGGCCTGGTCGATTACCCGGACAGCACTGTCTCGATCGTCAATTCCTTTTAGTAGATCTTCCCGTGGCAACATGTAGTCAATAGTTACGAACGCTTCCTTAATCTTAAACGGCTAGGAGCAAGGTAGCCTTGCTCCTAGCCGTTTACGCAATGTGGAGTGCGATCGCTACACCCACTGATTATGGTCAATCAAAGCCTGATTCAGGTGCCGCTGCTGCCTACGTTACCAAGCGGGCTGCTTTCAGATTTCCGATCTTCCCGATGGTACCAGGTGCCATCTTTATCCTGGTTGTACTCTTGCTTAACCGAATTCCAGGCAACCTGGGTCGCTGCGTCTTTGCTCATACCATCCGATTCGGCAGCATTAAAGGCAGCTACAAATGCTTGCTGTGCCCCCTGCGGCATCTTTTCTTTAACGTCTTGAGGCAGCTCGTCTAAGTTTTGATAAGGCATGTTTATCCTCCTAAATTTAATAGAAATCGAGTCTAAAAACGTCAGCTTATCGCCATTGGCGATTGCCATCTTCATCGACGCGAGCCTGACGAATTACGTCAGAAATTTCCTCTGCGTCTTTAACGTGGTGGAGTGCTTTCTTCTCACCATCGGGTTCATCTACTACAAAGTAAGCTGGCACTACGATGTGATCGCCTGTAATGTCAGGGGCATCAACTGCAACCTGCTTTGCTTTTTCCTCTAGCGTCTGAGCTTCGTCAGTGACGCGATCGCCAGGGTTTAGCACCTGAGGACCATCAGAAACTTCTTCCTTAATGCGTTTTTTTTGCTCAAAATCAACCTCTTCAGGTTGCATAGGTTGTCGAATTTCTTTGTCGTTACTCATAGTAAAATCAGTTAAGTTCCAGTAAGTTCAATGATTGGTTATCGTTCGTTCATCATAAGAAGATGACAAATGTTATTCCTCCTTCAAACGGAAGAATCAAAGCATTCAGTCACAACGCCTTCCTCTGCACCTGGAACGATTTAATTGGATAGATGCAAATAAACCTGCTTGATGTGCTGCATAGAATGCTGCGATCGACCCATTTTGCTTCCAGCTAACAATTAAGGTTGCGGCTCGGCTCGATCTCCAACCCTGAATTCGCTTCCCCCTGATAGGATCAAGGAAGCTAAGTATTGTTAACCCCCTGTGATTCATGGCATTGGACAATCTGCGCGACCTCTACCAGCAGGTTATTCTTGAGCGTTACAAGAAACCCCGAAATCGTGGCAAGACCGATCCAATCGATCGCTATCAAAAGGGGCACAACCCTTCCTGTGGCGACACGATTGAACTCACTCTGCACCTCAGTCCCTCCGGCGATCGGATTGAAGACGTCAAGTTTGAAGGAGAAGGCTGCGCGATTTCAATGGCTTCTGCCGATTTAATGGCAGAGGCTCTTCAGGGCAAAACCACCGAAGAAGCTCTGGACATGGTTCAGCGGTTCCAGAACATGATGAAGGGAGAAGCCGAGTTTCCGAAGGAACAGCGCAAACTTAACGTGATGCAGGGAGTCGCCCAATTTCCGGTGAGAATCAAGTGTGCCAATCTCTCCTGGCATACTGTAAAAGCAGCATTGGAACTGAAAGATGCACAGCCCGCAGGTTTTATCAGCAACGAATGAACTAAACCCTAACGAAGGGCTGCGTGGCTGGTCTGCAACCGGTGTTAGGCATCGCTTAAACCCAACCGAACGGACGGGTCGGTTGGGTGAGACGAACTTCACCAATGCCGTTCAACTGACAGTTAAAATTTGAGTTTAAAACCTATGCTAAGCACTGCTAATTTTCTCACGGCTGCTCAATGGGCCGGATTAACGACCTTAGCGTTTGCAGTCCTGGCTGGGCTAAGTTTCTTGTTCCAGTGGGGCTTACGGTTTCGGTTGGTTGGCATTACCGGATTTATGGGAGTTTTAACCGTTGGGCTATTTGGCCTGGGCCTAGTTCCCTTCACGCGTACCGTCGTTCCTGGTGCGGTGCGCTTTGCAACCGTGTATGACTCCGGTTCAACCCAGACGGTCATTGTTGTGCCGTCTTCCATTACAGAACCGCAGTTGCTGGCAACCCTGCAACAGGCGGCCAGCGATATGTTCTCCCCGGGACGGCTCAGTCGTGGTCAAGATCAGCTCACCATTCGGGCACGAACGGTATTGCATCCAGAGGAAGGCGTTTCGCAACCGCTCGTATTGGGGCAGGTGAAGCGATCGCTCTTTGTGCGCGACGATCAGGAGATGCAAATTGACCTTTACCGGGAAAACCTGGCAAAACTACCGCCTGCACCGTCTGCCCCTGTGCAACCTGGCTAGCTTGATCCGGACAGCGGACGGCTGCTGACGCTTAATTTCGGCTTCATGTAGTAAAGTGTTTTTTACCTCAGATTTGAATTGAGGGCTGTCTTGAAGTTATGACTGATTCATCTGCTCTTTCTCAAGCATCTGACTCACCACCCCCAGTTGTGACGATGGCAATGGCACCGACACAGGTTGTGCGCGGCTCAAACGCCTTGGCTCAATCTGGAGCAGCGATCGCCCACTTAGGCCAACGACCGCTGCTGATTGGTGGCGAGCGGACGCTAGCCGCCATTCAGCCTTACCTGACTCCGGTACTAGAGCAGCGATCGCTCCAGGCTGCTCAAGCTTCCTATGGCAGCGATTGCAGCGAAGCCAGTTTGCACACACTACGCCGAGCGGTGAAACAGCACAAGGCGGACGTTGTTATTGGAGTAGGAGGGGGTAAAGCGCTAGATACCGCTAAACTGCTCGCCCACCAATGTCAGCTACCGATCGTCACTATTCCAACCTCGGCTGCCACCTGCGCTGCATGGACGGCTCTCTCTAACATCTACTCGGAGCAGGGTGCGTTTCTGTACGATGTGGGCCTGAGCAAATGTCCCGATCTGTTAATTTTGGATTACAGCCTGATCCAAACCGCTTCCCAACGAACGCTGGTCGCTGGAATTGGAGATGCGTTAGCCAAATGGTATGAAGCATCGATCAGCAGTGGGCATTCCGAGCAAACACTGATTATTGCCGCCGTTCAGCAAGCAAGAGTGCTGCGGGATCTGCTGTTCCAAAAATCAGCCGTGGCTCTCCAGTCTCCTGGCAGCGCCGACTGGCGCGAAGTGGTAGATGCAACCGTGTTGTTGGCAGGTGTGGTTGGTGGCCTGGGGGGTGCCCAGTGCCGTACAGTTGCCGCCCACGCTGTTCATAACGGCTTAACCCATCTGCTGGAGAGCCACGGAACGCTGCATGGCGAAAAAGTTGCGTTTGGCATTCTGGTACAGCTTCGTTTAGAAGAAATGGTGCAGGGTAATCTGTTAGCCGCCACATCCCGACAACAGTTACTCAAGTTTTATGCTGAAATTGGTTTACCGCAGAGTTTGGCTGATCTAGGGTTAACGCAAATAACGATCGCCAATTTACAGGGAGCCGCGACCGTAGCGTGCCAACCCACATCCGATATTCATCGCTTGCCGTTTGAGGTCACACCGACTCAACTAATGGCGGCGATGGTATCGACCACAGCCCCCTGCACGGGCGGGAGAACTCCAGATTTCCATACGCTTCAAGCAGGAAGCGGTTCTCCATCTCTGGTAGATAGCCACAGCGACTGCGGATCGTCGTCTAGCGAGGTACAGGCATGAATTTGAGTTGGTTGACCCCTGCCGATCGCCTTAGCGCACTTCCTCCCTATGTTTTTGCCCGCCTGGATGAACTCAAAGCTCGTGCCCGTGAGCAGGGGTTAGACTTGATTGACTTAGGCATGGGGAATCCGGATGGCCCCACGCCTCAGCCTGTAGTTGAGTCAGCAATTGCGGCTCTACAAGACTCAGCCAATCATGGCTATCCTCCGTTTGAAGGAACGGCTAGCTTTCGACGAGCGATTACGGCCTGGTATTTGCGACGGTATGGGGTAGAGCTTGACCCAGATGGAGAAGCTCTGCCGTTACTGGGTTCCAAAGAAGGGTTGACCCATTTGGCGATCGCCTACATCAATCCAGGCGACCTGGTTCTGGTTCCCAGCCCTGCTTACCCTGCCCATTTTCGGGGGCCTTTAATTGCAGGTGGAAAAATTCATAGCCTGATTCTCAAACCCGAGAATGACTGGTTGATTGATCTGGCAGCCATTCCAGATGCGATCGCAGAACGAGCTAAAATCCTCTACTTTAACTATCCCAACAATCCAACCGCCGCCACCGCCCCACGCGAGTTTTTTGAAGACATCGTCGCCTTTGCCCGTCGCCACGAAATCTTGTTGGTGCATGACTTGTGTTATGCAGAACTTGCCTTTGATGGCTATCATCCCACCAGTTTGCTCGAAATTCCGGGGGCAAAAGAGATCGGCGTTGAATTTCACACCCTGTCTAAAACCTACAATATGGCTGGCTGGCGCGTTGGCTTCGTTGTGGGCAACCGCCACATTATTCAAGGCTTGCGAACCCTCAAGACCAATTTAGACTACGGCATTTTCGCAGCTTTACAAACGGCAGCGGAAACCGCTTTACAGTTGCCGGATGTTTACTTACACGAAGTGCAGGCTCGTTATCGTACCCGACGAGACTTTTTAATTGAAGGATTCTCGCAATTGGGATGGAAGATTCCCAAAACCAGGGCAACGATGTACCTCTGGGCTCCTTGCCCACCCGGAGTTGGGTCTACCGATTTTGCTCTGTCGGTATTGCAGCAAACGGGGGTAGTTGTCACACCCGGTAATGCCTTTGGAGCGGGTGGCGAAGGCTACATGCGAATCAGCCTGATTGCCGAATGCGATCGCTTACAGCAAGCTCTTCAGCGGCTCCACCAGGCCGGAATTCGTTATGAGTCTGCCGTGATGGAACCCACCGATGTAACGCTTTAGCTTCAGGTTAAAGCGCTATTCTGGACATGGCGACCCTCGGTATAAGATGGGCGATGCCCCACGAGATGAATCCATCAAGATTGGGAGGATGTAGAGGGAGCCAACGTGCTGCTAACCCTTGGGTCTGGTCAGGTTCGAAAAGCTGTATTCAGGGGCCTTCAAGTCACCATTAACACTTTCGTTGCAGCGTAAAACGCCCCATTAAAACCAATGGGCCTGACGAAACGCCAGACCCGGAAATTACTTGAATTTGCTTAATGGAACCAATTAACGACACGAACCAACTAGACTAAATCAACAAACTAGTTAATGAACGCAGCTAAGGTTTACAGCAAACTCGCAATTACTGATTAACTTGTGAGCATTTCAGTCTCTTTAGGAGACTAGAGAGCTTTGGCATTGTAGTTAACGATTTCTGTAACAAGGAGAAGTGTTGCTTCGTTAAATACAACCCGCCGTGTAGATTTTAGAAATGTCTCACAGCAATGAAGCATTGCGATTCGGATCAAAGCGGGAGGCACAGGCTCTAATCCAGAATTGGTTTCAGTGGTTTATGACTGATGTATGTGCCTGTTATTAAATTAGCATTCCATCCAGAAGGGCGATCGCACCTTTTACCAAAGTTCATGCTGTTTGATGAAGCGAAACCCTGTGGCAACAATCATTCACATAACCATTAGCCGCACCAGGAAGATTGGCGCTCGACCCATCGCTTATTCTACGAAAAAAGCCTGCATCAGCAGGCTTTAAGCTTCAGGTTTTTGGATCAGGGAAGCCGGATTTAAACCGGTTTCCTGAAGACAGTTACTGAGGTGTTCCAGTCGTTGCAGGGGTCTGCGTCGTAGGTTCGTCGCTGCCTTGCACTTCAGGTTGAACAACGTTGGGCTGTTGAATAGGAGATTGCGGCTGAGTAGGGACATCTACAATCGGCTGCTGAGTCTGGGGTACGGGTTGCTGAGCTTCAGTCGGGGCAGGCGCTTGAGGCTGCGGTACAGGTACCAGTTCACGCGTCCGCTCAATCACCCGTTCGCGCACTTCCGTGTTGTTAGTTTGGGGGGCTGGAGGCTCCACAGCATTTGGCTCTGCCGGGACAGGAACAGGCACCACTGGAGCCGGAGCCTGGTTTTGCTGACTAACAAAGAAAATGGCAGCAATCACCACACCAACCAGCGACGTTAGTAAGATGCCCAGGAGAAAACCACGTGCTGCGTTTTCGTTATCTCGAACCTCGGTTACATTATCTTGCTGATACCGATCGACGGTTCGACCGCGCACATAACCGTCACGATAAGAAGCATCCTCCGGACTAACCCGGTTGCCGTTGGCGACGGTAGGCGTTTGATTAATGACGCGGTAATCATCGGTCTCGTACTGAACCGGGCGATCGCCATACGTACGACCGTTTGAATAGGTTTCTTGACGATAAGTGCGATTGTTATGGTTGTGCATGGCTTTAGGTCAGAGCTTTAGAGAAGTTATTTTTTATGCTCTCTAGATTAAAAAGTTTGACCACCAGAAACGTCTGTCTGAGGAAAGGAACCGACCCGCCTCTTCAGACAGACTTCAAAGCCAGGTTTACCAAAAGCAGATCCCTCTGCAAGCAGAGCCGTTCAACGCCAGCCGTGACGTATCACAGCAGTTCTACCGCAGTAAGGCAGTCCAAGTTGCAGGGCCAACGACCCCATCCGGGTCAAGCTGGAAATTCCGTTGTGCGGCTCTAACAGCGGCCTGAGTTTGTGGCCCAAAAATGCCGTCAATCGCGCCATCAAAAAAACCAGTAGCCTGTAACCGCTCTTGCAACCTTGACACCGCTGGCCCTTGCATTCCGATTCTCAAAATAGGAAGCTCCACTGGAGCAACCGGAGAGGCCGAGTCAGGTACGGGTGTAGTTGGGTTAGAGGTGGGTGCTGGGGATGCGGGTGCGCCAGCAGGAGAGGGCGTAGCGGTAGGAGACGGTGTAGCGGTAGGAGACGGTGTAGCGGTAGGAGACGGTGTAGCGGTAGGAGACGGTGTAACAGGAGCAGGGGCAGGACTTACTGTTGGGATAGGCGACGGGCTGGGAAAATTAGAACTGGCAGTAGGCGTATCTGCTAAAGCCGAAGCAGTTGCGGTGTTCTGTGATGCGGCGGGCAGGAGCAAATTCCATGTTTCCGTACCCACCACACCATCAGCCTGCAAGCCTGCGGCCGTTTGAAACGCAGAAACCGCAGTTGCCGTACTCTCCCGGTAGTCGCCGTCAACCGTTCCAGTATAGTAGCCTAGCAGTTGCAGGAGGGCTTGCAGCTCTGTGACCTCAGATCCCCGGCTGCCCAACCGCAAGATTGAGCGGTTAGAGGCTCCAGCAGGAGATGGAGTGGTTGTAGCAGGGGAGGGGGTTGCTTCCTGTCCAGCCAGCGGAGTATGCCCAATGCCTAACGTGGTCACCATCAATAGGCCAGACACTCCAAACCGGATCAGCCTACCGATCGCTTGAGTTGACTGGGATGATACAAATATCAAGTCGTGCATCAAACTGCCTCTCATAGCCCTCACTCTTCATCTTCAACGTGATATTCCTTGTAAGCCTCTCACAGAAAAACCAGATTTTTCTGACTTTATACCAAATCACTGAACGTTCCACTCAATACTTTAGATGGGTCGGAGGAATTCTGGTTTTTTATAGGTCGTCCCTTCTTCCCTTCACCGAATGTCCATGCACCATTCACTGATGAATCGATTTCGAGGCGCTTTGCTGGGAACAGCTTTAGGAGAAGGACTTGGAGTACATAGTTGGATGCGGTTACAAACTTCATCACCGCGATCGTGGTCAGACGTGGATCGATGGGGGTTTGGGAAGCTCACTGTCCCATTGCCTGTGGCAATGGGCACAGTAGTGACAGAACAAATCAATCTCTTGATCCAGGGAGAGAGAGCGTCCCAACCAGCCACTATGTCCCTGTTTAAAGCACATGGAAATGTCCCCTCAGCAGGCCATTGTGCGGCCAGCGCTAAGGCAGCGATCGCCGCCATCCCCATCGCCCTAGCATTACATGACGACATCCATCAACTTCATCGCACGCTAGAGGAAGCCATTATCGTCTGGCAAGCTCCAGCAGAATCCAAAGTTGGAGCGCTGCTCGTTTGCCGTCTTTTAGCGCTAATTCTACGTGAACAGTTTATCCCCGAGGGCTTTGAACGCTTTTTAGCAGAAAGCCTGGGATCAGAACCCATCAGCCTCGTTTGGGCAACCCAACTACATCAGCTCAACCACTTGCTTCAGACTAAAGCAGGGTTGGTTACTGCCGTTGCCCAATTGACTCAACCTCGCCGCATATCTGCCTCTGAAGATGCGGCTATGCTTGAAACGACACCGATTTTGCTAGCGCTCTATTCGTTTCTCTCCACCCCAGGTGATTTTCGCTTGACGCTACTGAGAGCGGCACAGGCATCCCACCAACCGCAGCTAACGTGTGCGATCGCAGGGTTGTTATCGGGCAGTTATAACGGAATTACCGCAATCCCGGTTCATTGGCGGCAAACGTTTTGTCATCAGTCTGTAGACGCTCTCTTAGTCAAGATGTGGGAGATAGAATCGGAGACTGCCCTCATAACACTGGCCGATCGATTATGGTCAGTTTGGGCAGGTGTACATACCCCAACTCACCCAACCGAGGTTTTGCGCTACAGTGCGGCCATAGCCGCTCCAAACATTATTCGACCCCGTTGAGCGTTTGCACAAATTGAGCTTCGATATACTATTACTACTACTACTTACTGCCTTACTTAATTGCCTTACTTACCGACTCATATTCAAAATCTGAGACCCTGTACATCTACTCGGTGTTATCTGAACTCCTTTCACTGGATCGTCTTGATAGGGAAACTGTCTCCTGGGTCTGGAGCAGTATACAGCACACAGAAGGCATAGCAACCCAGTTGCCATTCTGCTGAGAATTCACTCTCGATTTAGCTATCGGTGTAGCAATGAAGTCGTTTCGGTTTTTGACTCAGCAACTCGTTCAGTGGAAGCAGACCCGTTTTCCAGGTACCTCCCGAAGATGCTTCAACCGCACGCTGCAAAAAGCGTTGTTGCAAGCAAAGCGTTGCCAGAGGGCAGCTAGAACCCCAGCATCTTGGCCGCATATGCTCCGAGCCAAGTCTGATCAAATGACCTTAAAGTATCCCCTACGTAGTAAAACGCGGCGAAAGTCCCGCCACGATCAGGCGAGATCCAATTCAACCGCTGTTTTAATTCTGGCTGTTTTATCTCTGACCAGCGCTATTGGCTACCGCTTTTACAACGATCCGCAGTTAGCGGCTGAGACGATCGCCCCCCAAACGTTGAGGGCACCAGAATCGGCCAGAGTGGTCGATGTCCGTTCCACAGAAAACAACCGGAAGGCCGCTCGTACCGGATCTGTTCCGGTGCTGATGATTGATGAGAGCGTCAATCAAGAAATTTATCAATCTTTGCAGCGTTTAATTGAGCAAGGAAACGAACTGAGGCAACGCGCCGGGGCATTTCCCTTTGTAGAAACCTCAACGCTGTCAACCACAACTCAACAGCATTTGCGTCAAGCAGCAGAATGGGAATGGCGAGAGGCGATCGCTGCGGCTAGCGATCCCAACACCAACGCCAATTCGTCTGTGCCCACGGCACCCCAGGCTGGACGTTCTGGTGACATTCCAGCCAACTCTTCACAACAGCTTGCGATTATTGAACTGCAAAACTATCGTCGAATTACCACTCCAGAAGATTTCACCGCACTCAAAGAAGTCGTTGCCCGTGCCCGACAACGCTATGCTGCGGTCGTCTCAGAACTAGCCCACGCTACACCCAACGAACCGGGCAGTTTCTACAACGCATCATTGTTGGATCTCACCGATGCCGAATGGAACGCAACGAAGGCATCCATTCGACAGGCGCTTGAACGGATGTTGAGCCAGGGAATTTCACCGGGTATCCCCAACACGTTGCTGAAAACTGCCATTGCCATCCAGATTGGCGCAGATGTTCCATCTGTAGCCACACCGTTGTCCAGCGAGATCTTAATTTCGGTCGTTAAGCCCAACCTGGTGCAAGATCCAGAACAAACCAAACTCCGTGCTGAACAAGCCGCGCAAGCGGTTGCCCCAGAAATTGTGGAAGTTCGTCGGGGAGAAGTTATCGTTCAAGCGGGTGAAACAATCAGCCAAAAAGACTTTGTTTTGCTCGACCACTTCGGTATGAGCCGCAGAGGAGTGAATTGGTTTGGCCTGATCGGGTTTGCTGGAATCACCACTGGAGCAGTCGGAGTGTTCCTACTGGTCGAATATCGGTTCCATCCGGGGTTGCGCCGTCGAGATCATCTCCTCGTTGTGCTGTTGACTCTAACGGTACCTCTAACGGTGATTTTGGCCGTCCCAGCCATGAGTTTACCTGCCGTCGGCCTCCTGGTTGGCAGCTTTTACGGGTCAGCGCTGGGAGTGACAATCGTTGGCTTGCTCAGCATAGTCATTCCCATTGGCATGGAAATTAGCTGGATATCGCTGTTCGCTAGCACAATTGGTAGCTTAGTGGGAGCATTCATGGCCGGACAATTGCGATCGCGTGAAGAGCTTGCCCTCTTGGGAGGAGCCGTTGGCATTACCCAGGGCGTTGCTTTTTTGCTCCTCACCCTGATTCTTAGTCCGGCGAGTACGCCTGTCTGGTATGTCACCCTGTCTACCGCTGCGCTGCAAAGTTTAATGGGAGTTGCCTGGAGCGTGGTAGCGCTTGGCATCAGCCCTTACTTAGAGAATCTGTTTGATCTGGTAACCCCTATCCGCTTAGCAGAATTGTCTAATCCCAACCGACCGATGCTCAAGCGGTTGGCCTCTGAAGCACCTGGAACCTTTCAGCACACATTATTTGTAGCCACCTTAGCCGAGGCAGCCGCTCGCGCCCTGGGTTGCAATGTTGAGCTAGTCCGAGCCGGAACGCTGTATCACGACATTGGCAAAATGCACGATGCCCTGGGTTTTATTGAGAATCAAATGGGTGGCCCCAACAAACACGACCTGATCGACAATCCCTGGAAGAGCGCAGAAATTATTAAAAAGCACGTAACTGAAGGTCTGGTGATGGCGCGGAAGTGCCGCCTGCCCACCGCTATCCGCGCCTTCATTCCAGAGCATCAAGGGACAATGCTAATCACCTATTTTTACTATCAGGCGCAACAGCGGGCACAAGACGATCCCAGTATTACAGTCAAGGAATCCGACTTTCGCTACGACGGGCCAATTCCGCAATCTCGCGAAACGGGTATTGTAATGCTGGCCGACTCCTGCGAAGCGGCATTGCGATCGCTCAAGGATGCCACCCCAGACGATGCCCTGGCGATGGTAAACCGAATTCTCCGCGCTCGCTGGCAAGACAACCAGTTGATCGATTCAGGCTTAACGCGAGTAGATATGTCCAAAATTGCCGAAATTTTTGTGCAAGTCTGGCAGCAGTTCAACCACCAGCGCATCCCTTACCCCAAGGCTGCGCTTAGCCCTCAACCGGCACCAGCGCAGCCTTAGCGGCTGTTTGAAAGGTGGTTATATCTCTAAGGGCAACACAGAGCCACAGGTAAACGGCTCAAACATTCTTTAAGTCGTTTGGTTAAGCGCCCCCGAAATATAGTCAGCAGTGACTTCCACCAGAGTAATGGCATCTTCGTACACCATCCGCGTCGGCCCCAGCATACTCACACTGCCAACGGGCACTGTTCCGCGCTGATAGGTAGCCGAAACCAGCGCACAGGTTTGAATAGGTTCCAGCGGATTTTCTGAGCCGATCCGCACCGTAACCCGTTTGGCAGAAGGAGTTGATTCAGCGGAATCAAAAATTAATGACCACAGTTGGTCTTGTTCCGATTCCAGCAATTGCATAATCGTTTGAATTTGCTGAATCTCAGAAAATTCTGGTTGCCGTCGCAAAACCTCAGCCACCCCGTTAATTAAAATCTGAGTGGAGACGGGCACCTGGCTCCGCTGGTTCAAATCAGACAAAGAAGATTGCAACAGCTTAATGTATCGCTCAAACTGGCGACCCAACTCGCCCCAGTCCAGCGTAGCGATTTCGTTGAGCGATCGCCCCCGCAGATGGGTGTTCAAGAAATTAGAGAGAATCTGAAGTTCCCGGTCTAACAACTCTGGATCAAAGGCCGTTGCCTCGTTGGACTTGGAGAGATCCATTACCGTCGAACGGGTTTCATAGGAATCCAGCACCACAATCAGCATTACCCGTCCTGGATCAACCTGCACCAGTTGTAGATGCCGTAACAGAGCGACGCTCATCTGCGGCATCGTCACCAGTGCAATATAGCCGCTTAGGGTGGCTAAAATTTGCGCCGCACCACGCAGCAACGCCTCGAAACTCAACTCCTCCCAATTCAACTGATCTGAAAGCAGTTGCTCAACCTGATGCGCCAGCGCACTGGATGGCATCATTAGCCGATCCACATAGATGCGATAACCCGAATCCGAAGGAACTCGCCCTGCGGAGGTATGAGGCTGAAATAATAACCCTGCTTTCTCCAAATAACCCATCGCGTTGCGAATCGTCGCGGCACTGACCCTGGGATTGAATTCCTCAAGCAGTGCCTCTGAACCGACAGGCTTAGCAGTAGCAATGTAATGGCGGACAGTTGCCCCAAGGACTTGCTGCTGTCGCTCACTGAGCTTGATTTGCATACAACGATATAACAATTAAGTTATCGGACTTTAAATTGTAACCTAGCTGTGATCTAGCCGATGGTTCAAACCGTCGGCTGTAACTATCAATACCGAGGAACAGTTGGGTCAATTCGATCCGAGTAAGCATCAATGCCACCCGCTAAATTTCGTACGTTTGTAAAGCCCTGATTCACTAACCATTGACACATTTGAGCCGATCGCATGCCGTGATGGCACATCACAACGGTTTCAGCATGAGGATCAAGATACGCCTGAATTTGACCTGACCATTCAGAAAACTGGCTGAGTGGCAGGTGCTTAACGTTGGGAAGGTGGGCGATCGCCAACTCTTCTGGCTCTCTCACATCCACAAGCTGAACAGGTTCACTCGCCGCATTCAGACGAGCCACCAGATCTTCAACGCTAATCTGCGCGATGGGTTGATTTGAAAAATGAGCAGACATAATTTGCTGAATCGAATTGAGACCGAACCTTAACACCAATGGCGTTCACGGAACGAGTGTTGAATATCCTGTTAAACGGTAATGGATGCAACCATTTTGACTCAGTTATGACTCAGAACCACTTATACAACCGCCTCCTTCATCGTTCTACTTTCAAACTATCGATGGATCAGGGTTAGCGCAAGCATTACGTCAAAGTTTGTTCTATTGAATGGGTTCCGTTCATAGAAACAACATTACCAAGGGAGCAACGGTAGAACTGCGGACAAATTGACTCACCGTTCATCCAACTGGAGGACTCGACCGGGCGAAGTGCGGATGCATTTAGATACCGTATCTTTACAATGTCCCTGAGTGAGGGGAAATTAATATGCTAAAAACATTATTTCAAGCCGTTTCCATCACCTTCAGTCTCTACGTGCTGATGGGAGTTAGCTCAGTACCAACGGCTCAAACGGTCTTCCTCACTGATATTCAGGCATCCGTTCCACAACTTGAGGCACTCTATCGCTTAGCCAAGCTGACCCATGCCAACAAAGAGTGATCTAGCCGCAACCGTATGGCACTGCTCCATCACGGATGAAGTTGTTCCTGCTCCCCAACGATAAGGAACGTCCGAATCTGACACTCCATGCAGCAGTGCGCGATCGTGTGTCGAAACACCAGGCACAGGTATTCAGCCGAACGACTTATTGAGGTTGCGGTTCGCTCAACGGTGGTTCGACAGGCGGCAGATCTGGCGGTTGTGGTTCAGTTGATGACTCTGCTGGCTGATTGAGCTGGTCTATTTGAGTCGTGAAATAACTGATTTTGTAGTTGAGCTGTTGAGCCAGTTCTAATCCTCGTTGGAAGGCGGCTAGCGCTTGCGGTTGCTGCCCTCTATCTCGATAAATTTGACCCATTTGATCGTAGGCATTCATCGTTCCCAACGTGTTGTAGGATTGCTGCTCCACATCTAACAGCAGTTGGTATACGGTCAGCGCATCGTCTAGTCGATCGATCGATCGATACAGAGTTGCTAGCCGCTGTAAGGCATCACTCGCATAGCCATATTGCTGAACAGAGCGAGCCACCGCAAACGCTTCTTGATAACTAGAGGCGGCTCCATTCAGCCGTTGCAGTTCTGTGTAAGCATCGCCCATCGCCAGCTTCAACGGAGGAATTTGCAGATAGTCTTGCTGCTGTTCGTAAAGGGTAACAAGCTGTTGTTGAATTGCGATCGCCTGCTCAGGCTGATTGCCTTCTTGATAAATACTGGCCAGTTGCTTCAATGCTTCAATCTCGTTTGCACGATTTTGCCTTGCCTGAGCCGAAGCCAACAGTTGCTGATAGGTTTCTCCTGCCCTGGCATAGTCAAACCAGGCCAGGTGTAGCTCACCTAGCGCCGTCAAAATTTGCTGCTCGCGATCGCCTTCTTGCTGCTGCCGCGCCTGCACCAAGATCTGCTCGTACAGCGTTACAGCCGGGTCGCGCGCCCGCAGTTGCTGATAAGACTGGGCAATGGTCAACAGCAAATCATAATTGAGCGGCTGTTGCGCCTGAAGCTCTTGCTCGATCTCCTGCAAGCGCTGGGTAATGATTCGCACTTCGGTCGTTTGGTTCTCGCGCCAAGCCACTTCTCCGACCCGGCTTAGCGTCGTCACTTCCTCCTGCACGCCTAAAACCCGACGCAGCCGCAGTTCCCGGTTCCAAATTTCAAATGCGCCTGCGGGATCGGCAGCCCGTAACCTGGCTTCGGCCTGACGATTCAATTCATCTAATGCGGTAGCCAGCACTCGACGCTCTTGTGGGCTAAGGGGTCGATCGACCAACAGCCGAGGCAGCAGCGGATCATCCTCAGAGGTGATCTCCAGAGGATTGGGGGGAAATGTATCGGGGTCTTCCTCTGCGCCCGCAATTGGAGCTAAGATTGGTGAAATCAGGAGGGCGATCGCTAAAACAGTTCCCCCAACATGAGCAATTTTGCAATGTTGAAGAATCTTGCAATGTTGAAATAAGTGCATCTGGTTAAACAGCTTAGGCTGAGCGACGCGCAACGACATATATCTAAAACTTAATATCTCGGATAAGGTGTGCTGAGCGTTAGAATTTCAAAGGCTCCAACCTAGTGTACTCACTCTACTGGCTACCCTGGCAAATCCCTGGATATTGAAACCCAACGTCACAGTTGGCGATCGCCTTTAGCCCGAAGAGGCACCAGTGACAAACCGCAGTCATGCCGTCACTAGTCACTTTTTTGCAGTCACTTTAAAAGTCAAGCCCTGCCATACTGAAGCCTTGCAAAATCTTGAAAACTTGCTCATTGAAGAATACAGAAGGTTTACCGAAGTCAGTTTTGATGATTTCGGTGATATGACATAATGAGATGCATTTTTGTGAACCGTCTAGAGTGTTATCGGCAAGGGTGGGCATAGCGTGAAAGTTTTGATCGTTGGTAGTGGGGGACGCGAGCATGCCCTCGCCTGGAAGCTATTACAATCAGCCCGGGTTCAGGAAGTAATTTGCGTTCCTGGCAACGGCGGCACATCCAGATTGAGCCGTTGTCGAAACCTCGCTCTGGGCGTGAACGACTTTGAGGGAATTGCTCGCTTTGCCCTTGTCAATAACGTTGGGATAATCGTCGTTGGGCCAGAAGGCCCCCTGGCGGCTGGCATTACAGACTACATGCGCCAGCAGGAGTTGACCGTATTTGGGCCAACCCTGGCAGGTGCCCAGATAGAAGCCAGCAAGTCGTGGGCAAAGTCGCTGATGCAGCAGGCCGGAATCCCAACGGCAAAGGCAGCGGCGTTTGACGAAGCAGAGGCAGCGATCGCCTATGTGGTTGAGCAGGGCGCTCCTATTGTCGTTAAAGCAGACGGATTGGCGGCTGGCAAAGGGGTGACGGTTGCCGAAACCGTTGAAGAAGCCAAAGCAGCCATTGAGGCGGCGTTTAACGGAGAATTTGGAGCCGCAGGAAAGCGAGTAGTCATCGAAGAACGGCTCGTGGGGCAAGAAGCATCGGTCTTAGCCGTAACGGACGGCCTGACCATTCGCCCATTGATTCCAGCTCAAGACCATAAGCGCATTGGCGAACACGACACAGGAGCAAACACGGGCGGGATGGGAGCCTATGCCCCTACTCCCGTTGTCAATGACGGCTTAATGGATCGGATTCAGCGAGAAGTGCTTGAACCTACCATTGCAGCACTCCACCAGCAAGGAATCGACTATCGAGGAGTGCTGTATGCTGGCTTGATTATCACACCAGACGGCGTTCCTAAAGTCATTGAGTTTAACTGCCGCTTTGGCGATCCGGAAACTCAAGCGATTCTACCGCTGCTGGAAACCCCTTTGGATACGGTAATGATGGCTTGCGCTCAGCAAAAACTGTCTCAGTTGCCGCCGCTAGTTTGGAAATCGGGCGTAGCCACCTGTGTTGTAGTTGCAGCAGAAGGGTACCCTGGTAAACATCAAAAAGGACATCCCATTTCGGGAATTCAAACCGCTGAAGAAACGGGTGCGATCGTCTTTCATGCGGGTACCAAATTGAAACACCAGCAACTGGTCACCGATGGAGGACGCGTTTTGGGGGTCACTGCTGTTGCAGAGACATTTGAAGAGGCGATCGCCCGAGCCTATGCCGCTGTCGATCATCTCCAGTTTGAAGGCTTATACGTTCGTCGCGATATCGGCCACCATGTGCTGAAGTTAAGCCACTAACCGCAGGTCTTTGCGATCTGGCAAACGATCTGGCAACCCTGGAATGCAGCCTTCAACATTAACCTGCTTCCATCTCCCCTTGAATAAGCTTCTAGCTCAGGAGCGCTACCCTCAACGGTTGTCCTGAAACGTCTTTCTGGCTTAAGCAGGTTACCATGTAACAATAAAATCTAAGGTTGTAGTTGTTCCTCGGCGCGGTCAATTGCCTTAGCCTGGAAGATTACATCTCGATTGTTGCGCGCGCGCTTAAGATATCCACTTTGATAGCTTTATTGAATCGACTCAGAGAAATGATTGCTCGGTGGTGGTCAGAGTTCACACTCCAGACGCGCTTGATGGCCGCTGCAACCCTGGTCGTATCGCTAATCATGAGCGGGCTGACCTTTTGGGCAGTCAATACGATTCAGCAAGATGCTCGCCTGAATGACACCCGGTTTGGTCGTGACCTGGGTCTGCTGCTTGCAGCAAATGTCGCACCGCTGGTCGCTGAGAATAATCGAACCGAACTGGCTCGGTTTTCGCATCGGTTCTATAGCAGCACCACCAGCATTCGCTACATGCTGTACGCCGATGAGGACGGCAACATCTTTTTTGGTATTCCATTTTCTGAGTCGGAGGTGCAAAATTCGCTCACCATCCGGCGGCGGATGCAGCTTCCAGATAATTACGCTGAGAACGTCGAAGAGCCGATGGTGCGGCAGCACTTGACACCCGATGGCGAAGTGACCGATGTGTTTGTGCCGCTGCTGCACGAAGGCAGGCACATGGGGGTAATGGCGATCGGCATTAACCCAAATCCAACGGTTGTCACCTCGTCTCATCTCACCCGTGATGTCACGATCGCCGTTTTCGTCTCGATCTGGGTGATGGTTATTTTAGGAGCCGTATTCAATGCTCTGACCATTACACAGCCCATCAAAGAGTTGCTGGTGGGGGTTAAAAACATTGCGGCTGGCAACTTCAAACAGCGTATTGATCTACCGTTCGGCGGTGAACTGGGAGAACTCATCCTCAACTTCAACGAAATGGCAGAGCGCCTGGAGCGCTACGAAGAGCAAAACATTGAAGAACTGACCGCCGAAAAAGCAAAATTAGAAACGCTGGTGTCTACTATTGCCGATGGAGCCGTCTTGCTAGACACCAACATGAACGTGATCCTGGTCAACCCAACCGCCCAGCGAATTTTTGGGTGGGATAGCAGCAGTGAGATTGTGGGCAGAAGCGTTATCCAGCATCTCCCAGAATCGGTCAAGGCAATGCTCACACGCCCTCTGCGTCAAATTGCCGCTGGAGACGTGCCCGAGGAAATGTTACGAGAACGGGAGGGCGCTGAATTTCGAATTACCATTCCCGAACCCACCAGCCGCACCGTTCGAATTTTGCTAACGACCGTACTGGATCAATCCCGTGAGAACGTTAAGGGCATTGCAATCACGGTGCAGGATATTACACGCGAAGCTGAGCTAAACGAAGCCAAGAGCCAGTTTATTAGCAACGTCTCCCATGAGCTGCGAACACCGCTGTTTAACATTAAATCCTTCATTGAAACGCTGCACGAATATGGAGAAAGCCTCAGTGAGGGGGAACGGCGCGAATTTTTGGAAACCGCGAATCGAGAAACCGATCGCCTCACCCGCTTAGTCAACGATGTTCTTGATCTGTCACGGTTGGAATCAAACAAGCGCTATCTGTTTGAAGCCGTTGATTTGATTCAACCCACCGAGCAAACGCTACGAACTCATCAGTTGAATGCGAAAGATAAGGGCATTGAACTGATGCAAGACATTGAGCCTGACCTGCCCCCCGTCTTAGGAAACTACGATTTGCTGCTGCAAGTCTTTTCCAACCTGGTCGGTAATGCGCTGAAATTTACGCAACCCGGCGGCAAAGTTGCGATTCGCGCCTATCGTCTCCAGGATAACTCTCACCACCAGTCCGCCACTCCACAGGTGCGAATCGAGGTTTCAGACACGGGTATTGGAATTGATCCCGAAGATCAAAAAGCAATTTTTGAGCGTTTCTTCCGAGTAGAAAATCGGGTTCACACGCTGGAAGGAACGGGCTTGGGGCTTTCTATCGTTCGCAACATCATTGAGAAGCACCACAGCCTGGTTAGACTGGTCAGCGAAGTGGGAGTAGGCACAACCTTTTGGTTTGACTTGGCCGTTTTTCAGGAAGAGAAAGCGCCCGTTTCTGCCAGCTTCTCTATGGAAAACCCAATGGGAGCCGAACAAGGAGGAGGGAACTCCTTGTTGCTCAGATCCAGTTCCGACCCTTAGAGAACCTCTTAAAAGAGCTTTCCGCAAGTGCTAAGCCGCCAATTCTGAGGGTCTTTGAACGGAAAACGGTTCGGAAGTCCTCCAACTCCTGATGTTGTCAAAGTGATATCACTTTGCTAGCTTGGCAATGTCATTTCGCGAAGCTGGACTGCAAGGATGAACCACATTCGTGAGACAAAGGCTTGGACGATCAATGGGCTAGTTGTGGCGGCGATCGCCACCGTCCTTTTGGCAATCGGTGTCTTGCTGGTGGTGCGTTCCACTTCGATTGCAAACAATGAGCTACTGAATCCGACCGTATTTGCGATCGGCAGCACACTACTGCTGCTTACGGGGTTATTGATGCTGGGCTTTTTCGTGGTTCAGCCCAACCAGGCAGAAGTTTTGATTCTGTTTGGTCGCTACATAGGTAGTGTTCGAGAGCCAGGGCTGTACTGGACCCTTCCTCTGGTAGTGCAGCGACAGAGGATTTCGCTACGAGTGCGTAACTTCAACAGCGAACAGTTGAAAGTGAATGATGCCCAGGGTAGCCCAATCGAGATTGCCGCCGTTGTTGTTTGGCGCGTGGTAGATTCTGCTAAAGCAATCTTTGACGTGGAAACCTTCAGAGAATTCGTAGCCATTCAGAGCGAAACAGCACTCCGTGCCATTGCCAGTCGTTATCCCTACGACAATTATGAGTTGGAAGCTCAATCGCTTCGCGGGAATCCAGATGATGTCGCAGATGCCCTCAAGCACGAAACCCAGGCTCGACTAGAAGTCGCTGGGGTGCAAGTCATTGATGCCCGCATTACCCATTTAGCTTACGCACCAGAAATTGCTCAAGCTATGCTGCGCCGTCAGCAAGCGGTTGCTGTCATTGCAGCGAAGGAACGGATCGTCGAGGGTGCAATGGGCATGGTGGAAATGGCACTGACGCGTTTGAGCGAACAGCGAGTGGTTGAATTAGACGAAGAACGCAAGGCGGCAATGGTCAACAATTTACTGGTTGCCCTGGTTTCGGAGAATGCAACTCAACCCGTTATCAACACAGGTACATTGTATACGTGAGCGAGAAAAAGAAGTTTTTGCTCCGGATTGATCAGGAGCTATATACCGTGTTGAAGCAGTGGGCAGACGATGATCTGAGAAGCATCAATGCTCAAATTGAGTATCTTCCGAAGCAATCGGCTCAACAGTCTGGCCACTGGAAAAAGAAATCTCATCACGGCTCAGATGACGCTTGAGAGGAAAGCGGCATCAGGGTTGAGGTTGAGGGTTGAGGTTGTAAGTCTCGATCAGGAAAGTCAGTTTACCAGTCGTTGGAGCGGGAAACAAGGCTGACAGTCTACCGTTCAGCCGTCTCTATGCCTACGATGCTGTTGGAGTTACCGTTGCAAAAACAAACGCTGTTCTGCCACTCGACGGCGAGTCAATCCGGGCAGTACGCGACCGCCACCGCGATTCCATTTCAATAGTTCCTGTGCGGCGGCCTGATAGTTTTTTTGGTTGATCAACTTCAGCAGTGTCGATTGCTGAAGTGCGCCAATGCCGACATTGAATGCAAAGCTTACCAGGGCACTAAACTGGTTGTCTGTAAGGGGAACCTTGACTAAAGTATCAACCGCTTTCTCAAACCGCACCAGGTCTCGCCTCAAGAGTGTTTCCGCTTGAGCCGGAGTAAGGCGATCGCCCATTTTAACGCCTGCGGTTGAACCATAGCCAATTGTGGGCACACCCGCAGGGCAAATATAAGCCGTCAGACGCAAGCCCTCGAAGCTTTTGATCAAATCTAATCCAGCCTGGTTGATTTGACGAGTGCCTGTCCCAGAACCGGATGACGCTGGCTGTGCTGGCTTGGGAGGGTCTATTCCTTCAATCAGGCAGTGATCTTTGTAAACGTACCAAACGCTAGAGTTGCCTAAAACGGGGCCTTCAAAACAGACCTTAACATGCCCCTTTAAATCCTCTCCCGGCACGGTGTAGGCATAGGAGTGAATGTAAATCCGGCAGGGGTTTTTCGCAATCTTGTCGGTCACATCTAGCGCTTCTGCGGCAACAGGACGGCGCTTGAGCAGAGTTGGCTTTGTAATCCGCAAGACCAACGGCTTCTCCGCAGGGCGTGCTGCCTGGGTCGTGTTGGCATCTTCGATCTGGCAGTGGTCTTTGTAGACATACCAAACGCTTGACCCCTTGTATGGCCCGCTCAACGACACTTTGTAGTGATTTTGTAGGTTTTCGCCTGGAACGCTATACGCATAGGAGTGCAGCGGAATCCGACAAGGCCCCTTGGCTACTTTTTCGTCAGCCCCCAGACTATCTGCCGCAGCAACCCGACGCTTCAAAAACGTAGGCTTAGTAATCCTGAGGACAAGGGGAGTACTAGTCGATACCATAACCGTGTTGAGATGCAAAGTAATTTAAGTAGACCAAGTCTTCTCCCGTTAGGCACAAAGACTTCGCAAAACTTCAACAAAAGGCACGCTGCGTGCGGCACCTACCGAGAAGGAACCTAACGGCTAAACAGGACGAGCAGGAAACTGATAAGCAGCAACCCTGCCAGCCCAAGCAACAGGCCATTCCGGTTAACCCATAGCCTTACGGAACCGCCAAAGCCGGGGGTATAAGTGGGCTGCGCCAGAGTTGGCCGCATTTTGTTGCGGTAAAGCGTACATTCCCTGGCATATGGGCGTTGCGGAAATGTGCAGGTGTCGTCCTCATGGTAAGTGCAGCTTTCGCACAAATATCCCTCGCCCGTTTCCCGATGAATTGTAATGCCAGGATGACCGTACGCCTTTAGCGTAGCGTTGCAGTAGGGACACGCGATCGCCTGTTTATCGACAGGCTGGCGACAACGAGGACAATCAAGCATCAGCCTTGGTAGAGAGACAGCAGTTCTATTTTGTATGCTAGCCCAGACCCACGTTCCTCCTGCAAAGGGGTTGACAGAAACCGAGAACAAAGGAAGCTAACACAGCAAGTTGGCATCTTACAGAGATTATTGAGGAAACTTACGCACTTGATATTCAGCAGACGCGACAAGCTGATGGTTACCAGAGCCGATCGCTTCATTAAATTGGCGATTGACCTCCTGTAACGCGGCTTCGGGAATCGACTTCCACGCCTCGCGCGTTGCCCAACGAATCACAATAATTAGCTCAGCTACGTTATCAGGGTTGATCCAGATCTCTTTGCCCAAAAAACCGGGATAGCGGGAGAGAAACGCAGTCCAGATCTCTGTATCCTTCTGAATATAGTGTTCTCGTAACGGGGGGACGACGTTGATTTGCAACCACTCAATTACCATTTAGTTATTCCTGCTACATCTAAACGATTGTTTTCTGCTTACAGCATGCCAAATTTGCCAGAATAGGTACTGTAGGCTGGAAGCAATCCGGAACAGAATATCAAGCTCTATTGCCTTGGGCTAACTCTCTTGAAAGGCAAACTAATAGGAATACAGCATGGATAGCAACAATCTGCTTAAGCAGTTACTCATGATTGGAATTGGCACCACCTCGCTGGTTGCCGAGCGGTTGCGCCAGGTTAGCGATCAGTGGGTGCGAGACGGCAAACTTGACCCTGAACAGGCTAGCGGTTTTGTAGACGATTTGATGCAACAGCTCAAGACCGAGCAAAGCAGTTTTGAGGTGCAAATGCAGCGGCAGTTGCGGAACGTGCTTCAAGACCTTGGGGTGCCTCGCCAAAACGAAATGGATGAGTTGCGGGGGCGGCTCGATCGGCTTGAGCGCCAGGTGCGCGATTTAGAAAACAAACTGTGGCGTTAGTCGGCAGCAGGGTTAAATTCAGGGTCTGGCGGCTCTGCTGGTGGTCATAGACTGATGGAACGGATAGGGCTAAACTGAAAAACGGTCTGCGACTGCTATTCGCTAAACGCAGGTGTATGTAAGCAATCAGGAGGATTGACGGTGAAAGAAATTCTCATCAGCTTGGGCGTTATGGTGGCTTGTTGCCTCTTCTTGGTGGTTGCTCAATTCACCAATCGTGGAGATGCGATCGCCGCCAATTTGACGACCACAGAAACGCCTGCCGTGGCGATCGAAGACATCAGCCCTCTACCCCAAACCATTATGGCTCAACTACCCGATTCGACAGAAGATAACGTGGTTACCACTGAATCTGGTTTGCAGTATGTAGACATCGAAGAAGGCAGCGGTGCCACCCCTCAAGCAGGGCAGACGGTGTATGTACACTACACAGGCACTCTGGAAGATGGAACTAAGTTTGACAGCTCACGCGATCGCAACCAACCCTTTTCCTTTCAACTAGGAGCAGGTCGAGTGATCCAGGGGTGGGATGAAGGCATTAGCACCATGAAAGTTGGTGGGCGGCGGCAGCTCATTATTCCGCCTAACCTGGGGTACGGTTCTCGCAATGTGGGACCCATTCCAGCAAACTCAACGCTGCTGTTTGATGTAGAACTGCTCAGAATCAGCTAGCGATCGCGGACAGACGGTAAGGCATACCACGGGAGCTGCGGGTATTCATGATGCTCCCAGTGGTAGCCAAAGTGATAACAGGTTACAAATGACCACAAGGCCGAGCAGGAAAGGCTTTGGGCATGGTGAGGGTTGTCGTAACCCTGTTCAGGCTGGCGATGCGGCAAGTAGGTGCCGAAATAAAATAGCTGAACCGAACTCAAAACAATGGGCAGCACCCAGAGCAGCATAAGATTGATGAACGGTGCGTTGAGAACCAGATGGAGGGCAAAAAACAGGCTGCCCATGCCCACCATCAAAATTAGATTTTGGCTGCGGTCGAGATAACGGCTCATAAAGGTGAGATACCAGGCAATTGGGTGACGGTGCGTTTTGCCATGAAAGTCTGGGTCACCTTCTCTGCCCGGCTGACGATGATGGCTCCAGTGCTTTTCCAGGCTGCGATCGTACCGCAGAAACGCATAGAGGCTAATAGCAAATCGGCCAATGGCATGGTTGAGTTTCCGATTGTGGGAACAAACCGTGCCGTGCATCGCATCATGGGCGACAATAAACAGTCCAGTATGTAAAAAGGTGCGAACCAAAATAGCCGGGAGCAGCCATCCACCGAGGTCTGAAAGTGCGATCGGTGCCAGCGCAACCAGGCTACCTCCCCACAGCAATAGAATGGTGGCTGCAACAATCGTTCCGGTATTAGCTTGAAGGAATTGTTGCCCCTGGCTAATCGCGTTCAACCAGCCAGTAGAGTTGAGCTTCAGGTAAGGCTTATGAACGAAGCCCGTTTGACCATTCATTCTTCAAAATTCTCTGCATTTCGTTACGTTTTTTAAACGTAGCGCATTCGAGAAAGCCAAAATGCCATCCGCGAGTTAGATCCACAGGTTAGAGATTGATAGAAATAGCTTGCACAGGACAGGTGGGAATACACTGCTCGCAAACCACACAGCGCGATCGCGTAAAGTTGAGTCGAAAGGTTTGGGGGTCAAGATTTAGCGCTTCTGTGGGGCATACCCCTGTACACAACCCGCAGTGAACACAGGTCTCCTCGTCGATCACTATTTCTCGACTCGCGGTGGAAATGCCAATATCTTGCGATCGCAACCAGTCTATTGCCGCATCCAGTTGATCAATATCTCCCGATAGCTCAACCACCAGGGTGCCAATTTGATTAGGCGCAACCTGTGCCCGAATGATGTTTGCCGCAACGTTAAAGTCCTTTGCCAATCGATAGGTAACGGGCATGTGAACCGCACGTTTTGGAAAGGTAAGTGTGGCTCGCTTCTTCACAACATAGTCCCTTGAACGAGTTCCGTTAGACTGAAAATTAAGAGCGTCGTGGCGCATTCCACTGGCTCTTAGAGAATGGCTTGAAAGTGTCGATTGTCACAAACCGTCGCCGTTTCTGGCTTGCCGCTAAGTCCTCAACCTTGAGGGATTTGGAGGGCGGATGCAGCCCATTTGATACGTTTAAAACAATCTCTTAACCACCTGCTTGATCAATTCTGGCAAATATTCACACGAAGTAGATATCCTCAAGCCCCTATGACAGTTAATCCCAACTCGGCTCCAACCCCCAATCCCCAGCCTGACTTTAACCTGGCCGCACGCATCAGAAATTTGGTGATTGTACTGGTGGCGATCGCCCTCAGCACGGCGGTCTTCTTTGGGTTGCGTACCGAAACCAACTCCGTGTCGCTATCCGCTATGGCCGAGGCCGCAACGCCAATGGAACTGGCGCTGACTAACCACAAACCAACGTTGTTAGAGTTCTATGCCAACTGGTGTACAACCTGTCAGGCAATGGCAGAGGATTTGGATACCCTGAAGCAAGAGTATGGCGATCGCGTTAATTTTGTCATGCTAAACGTAGACAACAACAAATGGCTGCCGGAATTATTGCATTATCGAGTGGATGGCATCCCTCATTTTGTTTATTTAGATGAACAGGGTGAAGCGATCGCCAGCGCCATTGGAGAACAGCCAAAATCAGTGATGGCCGCCAATTTAGACGCGCTAGCCACCGGGCAGTCTCTTCCATATCTGCAAACCGCACGCGGCAAAATCTCTGAAGTTGAGCCATCTACCCTACCCAAAACGGGCTCAGACGATCCTCGCAGTCATGGCAGCCAGGTGGTTCAGTAGCCTCACCAACTTCAATCGCTGTTTTCCTGGCTCATTTGCTCTAGCAGTTGCAAAATCACAGGAGTATCCTGAGCCGTTGGCATATCCATTAAATAAGCTTCTAAATCGGTGGTAGCTTCTGTCCACCGACCGAGATGATAGTAGAGTAAGCCGCGATCGCGCCGTTCGAAGGCCGCATCAGGAAACAGCAACAAAATGCGTTCGATCGCCGCCAGCGCTTTCTCAATTTCCTCTCGGTTAAGGTAAATCATCTTAAGATTGGACAGCATCCGCGCCAGGAATTGCTCTGCGGTTACCGCTTCCACAAACTCCGGCTGAATTTCGATCGGTCTACCATACAGTTGGCTGAGTCGCTCCTGGCAGTCCTCCAAAAACAACACCTCCCCCTGATGGAACGGATCAACAAATACTTCCATTTGGCCAACGGTCGGGCGAATCAAAAAATGACTGGGCATACCAATGCCGACCATAGGAAAGTTAACCCGGCGAGCAATCTCCAAATACACCAGCGATAAGGTGATGGGAATACCAGTGCGCCGATCGAGTACCTGATTCAAATAGCTGTTTCGCGGGTCATAATAGTCGGCCTGGTTGCCGCTAAAGCCCAAATCGTCATACAGGTAGCGATTGATGGTTTGAATGACCCGCAGGGGGTACTGCTCCTGCGGCAACCGTTCCTCTACCTCGGCTGCCATTGTTTCTAAGGTGCTGAGATAGTTTTCTGGCTCAAGGTTCGGATACTCTTCCTGGGCTAGATACAGTGCAGCCCTGGCCAAATCGATTTCGCCTTCAGGCTGACGCACTTCTTGATAAAACCGCTGTCTTGCTAGTGAGAACTCCATAGGTCAGCATTAAGACGCTTCTTTGAGGCGAGTTAGCAACCAATCCAGACGAATTTGCGCCAGTTCTAAACTCTTTAATGTATCTGGATTAATGTCGTTGTCATTTTCTGAGTCTGGCTGGTCTTTGTTGTAGCCCAATCGACTTACGGTTCCCCGCAACCGATCCGACAGGAAAGCCGCGATCGCATGATAAAAGTGCGCCGCAAACGCCACATCTTGCCCCAGTTTCCGGGTCAACTGCGATCGCGGAATCGCCCAAACTATAGAATCTTCAGCCGCCTTTACCGTAGCAGACGGCAGGCGAGTATCAATCAGCGACATTTCCCCTACCACCTCGCCCTGGTGCAGTTGGGCAATTTCTTCACCGCCAAAGGCTTCTACCAGTACAGCCAACGATCCGTTTAGCACAATGTACAACGCATCTGTCGGTATCCCTTCATAGATCAAGGTAGTACCAGCAGCAATGTCTCGTTTGGTACCAGCAGTTAACAGCCACTCAAAGTCGCGATCGCTGAACTCAGCCAGCATGTACAGCGCTTTCTTCATCGTTGCATGTCCTCATAATCGCCACCTGATCCGTACTGCAAGGCTTCAAGCCAGCGATCGATATAGTATTGTTGAGCCAATGGCATCTCCTTGAACCAGGGACGGACTGCACTGGCAAGGGGATACAATCCAGCATAGATCCCCAAATTGACATAGTGAATCACCCATTCAAGCAATGTCATTAGCCCCACATGCGGCAGAATTTTTAGCACCAACAGGGGATGGTAAATGGATGTTCGCAGCAAGGTTTGGCACAGTGCCGGAAACTGCACCACATCTTGTAGAAATGGCCTTAGCACCGGATCGCCCAACTGTTCCATTTGTTGAAACACGCTTGAAAGCAGTTGGTTAATTTGGTTGGGGGCAATTTCTTGCTCCACGCCAACGCTCATCGCTCGTTGAAACAGCCAGGTCACAGTCAAATTAGGTTGGTAAGGCTGAAGCATGGCTAAATGCTGGCGGCTGAGCAGATCAGCCTCCAGCGCCGCATGAACCCCCTGAGTCAACCGTTTAAGATGACGGATCATGGCACCAAACCCGCCAAAGCTCAGCGGCGACTGGTTGCCACTGCTATCACCCACTGGCAAAGTTCGATTCCATTGAGATTGCAAAGGGCTTTGCCGATAACAGGGAAAAAAGCCAAATAGTGCCCGTTTAACCTGTAACTGCGCTATTTCTGCTCCCTGGTAGGCAGGCAGTAGCCGCCAATACTCGTCAAACAAATGTTCTAAACTGGGGCGATCGGGATGGGCATCCAGGTATGTGAACAGGTAAGTCGTTCTACCATCACGTGCCGGAAATGCTTCCCAAAAATACTGGCAGTGATTTTGGGTTGGCGTAAACGAGGCAAACAAATCCCCTGTTTTGTTCTCAGGAAATCCAGTGGCACAGGTTCCTACCACCATACAAACAGCATCGGGTTGACGGTTTTGACGAGCTTGGCGCGAAATTGGAGAAAAGTGCCCCATGGCATCTATCAGCAACCGAGTCTTCAACCCATCTCCAGCCGCAACGTTAACACCGTCACCATGCACAACAGCCCCTTCAAAGGCAGTGTGTTCTAACAACTGACCGCCTGCTGCCAAAAACCTTGCTTTCAGCGTATCCAGCAAGAAGACGGGATCTACACCCACATTCAGAACATCCTCAACCCACAGCTCAACGCCTTGATGAAAGCTAATCCGGCCAGGGTTGTACTCTGTGGCGATCGCCTGTTCCAGTTCAGCCTCGCTCAGCAGGTTCAACTCAACCAACACCTGGAGTTCGTTGCGAGAAATATTCCATTCCTGCTCCCGCCCCCGCAATTGCCCGCGCTCAACCAGGGCAACGCGCCAACCGGCCTGTGCCAAGGCAGCACCCACCATAATGCCTAATGTGCCGCCGCAAATGACGACATCCCAATCCACCGTCCCCAGCAGTTCCTGACTTTCTTTAATCACCGTTGGGTGGGGTAATGTATCCTCGCAGTAGGCTCGCCAGAGGCGATCGGCTTGCCGAAGTCCAGATAAGACATCTCCCGGTAAAGCAGACAGGATATGTTCTGTTTGAGTCATAGCGGTGATAGATGGAGGGGTTTACTTCCAATCCTAATGAGAAATGGCTTCAGACTTCCCCCTATCTCAGCCAGTAGCCTGTTCCTTCTGGCTCAACCCAGACCTGCCCCAACACTGGTGAGCAGCCACACGGCGAAAGAGATGCCATAAAATGAAGCTATGAAGATGCTCGTCGTCACCTTAATTCGGGGGTATCGGCTTCTCATTTCACCGCTCTACCCCCCGGTTTGTCGCTTTCAACCCACCTGTTCTCAATATGCAATTGAAGCGATCGCCCGTCACGGAGTGTGGCGCGGCAGTGGGTTGGCAATGCGGCGCATTTCACGCTGTCATCCATTTCATCCCGGCGGCTATGATCCGGTTCCGCCCGCTGAAAGCCACTCCCATCCCGACTCTATTGAGTAATTAGCTTCTCATAATGAGATTAAATTGATTTTTACTTAACAGCTAAAAAACGTAGACAGCAACGGTTATCTTAGGGCAGAATGCAGGATCAATAGACATTCACTGGCTTTGGGCGGTTAACCTGTAAGAGGTATTTGCTTCAAAATCATTTTTCCTGACCTCACAAAATTCATTAGCGTTCTTAGCACTCCTCCTAATGCTGCATTTTTCCTTTGATACCGACAACAACGGACGTAAATCCTTTGAACTTCCAGGTGCAAAACCTCACTACAATCCCGATCGCCCTGGCCAAGTTGAGCACCTGTTTCTAGATTTAGAATTAGACATTCCCAATCAGCGGTATCAAGGCACCTGTAGCATTCGTCTTAATCCAGTTCAAAGCGGTATCGATCGCCTCACGCTTGATGCAGTTCATCTCAACATCATCTCTGTCACCGTTGGAAATACGGCTCAAGACTTTGATCATGACGGTGAACAGTTGCAGATCAAGCTACAAGCAGCAACGGAGGCAGGAAAGCCAATCACAGTGGCGATCGCCTACAGTGTGGATCACCCCCAACGAGGGCTTTACTTCATCACACCCAACCCGCACTATCCCAATAAACCAACCCAGGTCTGGACTCAGGGAGAAGATGAAGACTCGCGCTTCTGGTTCCCATGCTTCGATTACCCAGGCCAACTGGCAACGTCTGAAATTCGAGTACGCGTTTCCCAACCATTTGTGGCAATCTCTAACGGAGAGCTGGTTAGCACAGAAGAAGATGGCAACGACAAAATTTACCACTGGGTTCAAAAGCAAGTCCATCCAACCTACTTAATGACCTTAGCGGTTGGCGACTTCGCCGAGATCCGTGACGAATGGCAAGGCCGGCCAGTAACCTATTACGTCGAGAAGGGACGCGAAGCCGATGCCCGCCGCACGATGGGCAAAACGCCCCGGATGATTGAATTCTTTAGTCAGACCTTTGGCTACCCCTATCCCTATCCCAAATATGCTCAGGTCTGCGTAGATGATTTTATCTTCGGCGGCATGGAAAACACATCAACCACGCTGCTGACCGATCGCTGCTTACTAGATGAACGAGCCGCATTAGACAATCGCAACGCTGAAAGCTTAGTGGCTCACGAATTGGCGCACCAATGGTTCGGAGATTTGGTGGTCATCAAACACTGGTCTCATGCCTGGTTGAAAGAAGGCATGGCATCCTACTCTGAAGTGCTATGGACTGACTACGAGTATGGTGCCGATGAAGCGGCCTACTATCTTCTCAACGAAGCCCGAAGTTACCTCGATGAAGACAGCTCACGCTATCGCCGCCCCATTGTGACTCATATTTATCGAGAAGCGATCGAACTGTACGATCGTCATCTCTATGAGAAGGGAGCTTGCGTCTATCACATGATTCGGGCAGCGTTAAGCGACCAACTCTTTGCCAAAGCTATTCACACGTTCGTTCAAGACAATGCTCATCAAACAGTAGAAACAGTTGACTTGTTAAGGGCGATCGACAAAGCTACCGGGCGTAATTTGCAATTTTTGTTCGATCAATATGTTTTTCGAGGCGGACATCCCGATTACACGGTTGCCTATGCTTGGGACGGGGACAGCAACCTCGCCAAAATCACTATCACCCAAACCCAGGCAAAAGAAGGGGATAGAAGTAGCAACAGCGGTTTGTTTGACTTGAAGATACCAATTGGTTTTGGCTACGTCGAAACCAATCAGTTCAAGGAGTTAAAAACGTTTACCGTTCGTATTCATGAGCGTGAGCAAAGCTTCTATTTCCCACTACCAAAGCCTCAGTTCATCAGCTTCGATGTCGGCAATCACACTCTTAAAACCGTCACATTGGAGTATCCGCTTGCTGAACTCAAGTCCCAAGTGCAGTTCGATCCTGATCCAATTTCTCGAATCTACGCAGTTGAAGCGCTGGCCAAAAAGGGCGGTTTAGAGGCAGTAACCGTGTTGTCTCACGCTTTAGAAAACGAAGCCTTTTGGGGAGTCCGAGCAGAAATAGCCAGTCAACTGGCTTCTGTCAAGCTAGACCAGGCGTTTGAAGGATTGGTTAAAGGGTTAAAAGACCTGAATTCAAGGGTACGCCGCAGCACGGTTGAGGCTCTAGCCAAGTTCAAAACCAATGAAAGCTACAACGCTATTGAATCAATCGCCCAGAATGGGGACGTTAGCTACTATGTTGAAGCGGCCAGCGTCCGAGCCATCGGCACTATAGCCGCAGGGCTTTCAAACAACACTGCAACAGAAGGCGAGGCATTGAACTTGCTGCAATCGGCTTTGGAGAACCGAGCAGGTTGGAACGAAACCGTAAGAAGTGGAGCGATTGCCGGCCTAAGCCAGATGAAAACGTCTGAAGTCGCTCTTGATCTCGTTCTCAAATACACTACTTCGGGGGTTCCACAAGCGCTACGACTTTCTGCTATTCGTGCCTTGGGGGCTATTTCAACCGGACAAAGCAACATTAACGTAGAACGTATTCTCAATCGGTTGGAGGAGTTGTCCAACGAAACCTTCTTCCTCACTCAAGTAGCGGTTGTCGTGGCACTGGGTCAAATGGAAACACCAAGTGCGATCGCCATCCTGCAATCTCTTGCCGACCAAACTCCAGACGGTCGAGTTCGTCGCATTGCCGAAGAAGCAATCCAGCGGGTTCAAAAAGCCATAGGCTCAGACAAAGCCGTCAAAAAATTGCAAGAAGAAGTAGATCAACTGAAGAAGGATAACCAGGAACTGAGGAGTCGATTGGAGAGCTTGGAAGCTAGAGCAAAATAAGAAAAGGGCGATCGATCCATCAAATTTTGAGCGGCTAACGGCGATCGCTCCTACAAGTCGTTAAAACTCCACTGCAATCAGTTGAGGGGAGTCTTCAATAGAACTGCCTTCTGCCTGGTTCTCTTCATCCTCAGTACTCTTCACTCGATCTAGGTCAATATCCAGCACAGTCATTTCTAGACCTGCCTTTGGCATATTTCCGTTGCTTGAGATGAAAGGATTTGGTTCAACGCTGCCTGTGCAAATAATTAGAGACCCTTTTCTGAGGTATGGAAGCTTACGCCAAGCATAAGACTTTTCCCAAATACTAAGCCTTACAGTAAACGAGTCATCGCGGCTACGCTGTTTTCGAACATACAACGTCGCCTCAGCAACTTGTGCAGTTTCGCCGCTACGTAACTCAACCGTTTTCACCTGAGCATCAGCCGCTAAATTGCCACTGACGATCCACTTGTTCAAACCTGCACTTGACATAAATGCCCCATCCTTGATGATTCATCAAAACAACGTTCGTTGAATTCAAGAATTCCCTGAAACGCTAAACGATTAACTAAACACCCACAAATCACCTTAACGAGTCTACCCATGAAACAAAACAGAGCCTCCTGAAGTGTAGGAAGGCTCTGTTCTGTTTTGTAATACAAACCTGGCACCGAGCTATTTTTGCAGAGGGCTACCCCTCAACTATCTTCGCCGCAACAGCAT
>NZ_JADEWO010000039.1 GCF_015207605.1 Oculatella sp. LEGE 06141 | reverse complement strand
CCCCTACCCCCACTCCGGCTCCGGCTCCCACCCCGGCACCTATCACCTATCCGTCTATTGATATCAACCTCAACGGCGGAATTTACGACGAGCAAGGCATTATCGTCAACGGTAATGCCTTTATTCCCATCGATTTGGTCGATCGCTTAGGCATCGATCTGGCTACCGTGCCTGAGGTGCGTCGATTCACCTACCGCAACGTTGTTTACATCAAAGCGGTCGATTTGCGAGAGTTCAATATTGCAGTTAGTTGGGATGCCGCTACCCGTACGGTAATTCTGCGGTCTAGAGTTGGGTTTTGCCCCGGCGATATCGATCGCATCATGGGTCGAGGCAATGCATCCGAAGTCCAGCTCACTATCTTCTTGAAGAGCAACAATGAGGTGGCGCTGACTCGTTTTCCAGAAATTCCAAAGCTGTATCGGGAAGAAGCCGAACTAGAAGGGGTCAACTACGACATTGCCTTCTGTCAAATGTGTGTTGAAACGGGCTTCCTGCGGTTCGGTGGAGACATGCGCCCCGAACAAAACAACTTTGGCGGTATTGGTGCAGTTGGAGGCAGTTCAGAAGGAGCCTCGTTTGTTAGCGCTCGAATTGGCGTTAGAGCGCATGTGCAGCACCTCAAGGCATACGCCAGCACCGAGCCTCTCAGACAAGACGTGGTTGATCCTCGCTTTCGGTTTGTCACACGAGGCGTTGCGCCGCTGGTCAGTCAACTGACTGGTCGCTGGACTGCCGATCCGCAGTACGGCGTTAAAATCCTGGCAACGGTGAGACGCTTATACGAGTCTGCCGGATTGTTCTAGAACCGTTCCCCCAGCCAAAATCAGGGTTCTTCAGTTGAAAAACCCTGATGTACCCGTCTGTTTAGTGGCATTTTTCGATCCTGAGAGCGCCAAACTCAGCTTGAGGCCACCCAAAACCTTGCAGCCAGCTTTCTCACCGGAGCTTACAAGTCGGAGCCGATCAAGTAGTGAGAACGGAGACCTTCTCCGCCAGACGCGCACATGCCCAGCTTCGGATGGACTGACCAAAGGCTTAAAAGGCAGACTTCGCTATGAGCCAGTCGGTTAGTTGACTGGCAAATGGGATCAACGAACCCAAAATTTGTCAACCGCAAGCCAGACACTCACCCACCAGGACTTACATACCAGGAATATTCAAGCCGCTCGTTAGCTCTTCCATGCGGGCACGCATGGTGGCAGTGGAATTATTGTAAGCATCCTTCATCGCTGCTGTCACGAGGTCAGACAGGACTTCTGCCCCTTCACCCATTGCATCTGGTGAAATGGTGACCTGACGAGGTTCTTGGTTGCCGCTCAGCACAACTTTGACTAAGCCGCCGCCAGATTCGCCTTCAATCTGCATTTCCTCCAGCTCTTCTTGCAGCCGTTTAGCACCTTCCTGTACTTGTTGGGCTTTCTTAAATGCTTCGGTCAACTCTTTCATTTTGCCGAGGCCGAAACCAAAACCCTGCCCTGGTCCTTTTGACATAACTGCCTACTGAATTGGATTAAACGTCAACTTAATTTAGAGTTCCCGCTACTGAGGTTGAGTAACTTCGACCTGTCGTTTGGGAATGTTTAAGCGTTTCCTAGTGTAACAACAACTTGCTGCCGCATTGATATTGGCCTGACAAATGGTTGCCGTTCACTTAAAAGCAAGTGGTTAGGAGACGTTGCGAATTTGCTCCTTCACCTTAGCACTGATCCTCACGGATGACGTATTGCTGGCTCAAACCCCAGCGGAATATATAGTAGTTAGATCGCTAGCTGAAAATCTCCCAGCATCTTGACTTCGGGTTCCAGCGTCAGTGCCCAATTTTGTTCAACTTTCTGTTGAACAAACCGAATTAGTTGAAAAATGTCGCTCGCAGTAGCGCCACCGCAATTCAGAATGAAGTTGGCATGACGCTGCGCCACCTGGGCACCGCCAATTTGGTATCCCTTTAAGCCGCTCTGCTCAATTAACCATCCAGCAGAATGAGGGCTTGGGTTGCGAAACACGCTGCCGCAACTAGGCAAATGATACGGCTGGGTAACGCGCCGTTGAGTCATGTGGGCGGTGGTATCGGCAACCACTTGTTTAGGGTTGGCTCCGGGCTGAAGCTGGAATGTGGCTTGCGTAACCAGGCGAATCGCCAGCGGTGAATTGCTGCCGGATGTAACCTGTAGATTGGAACTGCGGTAGCGGTAGTCTAGCGTTTCGGGCGTTAAAATTTCGACCTTTCCGTCCACCGAGAACACATGAGCATTGACCAGAATGTCGGCTATACAGCTTTGGTGTGCGCCCGCATTCATGACAACGGCACCGCCCACCGTGCCGGGAATCCCAACGGCCCACTCTAACCCTTGCCAGCCCCGTTCTGCGGCTTGCCATGCCAAGCGAGCGATCGGCTCTCCTGCTCCAGCGGTAATTTGCCCCGTCTCTTCGTCAAACTGGGTATGACGCAAGTAGCGAGTGCCAATGACCAATCCCGGCAGACCGCGATCGCTCACTAACAGGTTGGTTCCTGCACCTAACAGCATTACAGGGGAACCGTGGTCTTCTGCCCATTCACAGCTAGCTTGCAGGTCTTCAAACCGCCGAGGAGCAACATACAGCTCGGCAGGCCCGCCCACCTTAAAGGATGTGAGAGACGATAAGGGCACTTGGGGCTTAATCAAACAGTCCGTACCAGGAACGCGAATCGCTTTCACTTGACGACCGAGAGGTAGCGATAAAGGACGTTTTGACTCTGTGGCTGAAAGTTTAGCAGAGCTTGTGACTGGAGCAGGATCATGAATGCTTTTGGAGTCGTAGGAGAGAGTCATGATGATATTCAGTTCAGAAAATCTTTAGATTTGGCATGGATACATTGAGGAGTGATGCGAGGAACCGAAATGCCGCACCGTGGGTCAATGAAGACTGGGTTAAGCAGTTAGGTCAATAATGTCTTGTTTCAGGCTCATCCTGATCTAGCTGCTGATAGAAACCAAGCAGTTCTGGGATGATTCCGTTGAGATTCCCTGCCCCCAGAAATAGCGCAATGTCACCCGGTTGTAGAATGTCCTGGAGGTAGGCAGTAACGTCTGGTAACGTTGGTTGATAGACCACCTGGGGATGATAAGCAGCGATCGCATCGGCCACCTGTTGACCGCTAACGGCACCTATGGGAGATTCACCTGCACTATACACATCCGTTGTGATTACCAGATCAGCATGCCCGAACGATTGAGCAAAATCGTCGAGGAATGTCATGATTCGGCTGTAGCGGTGGGGTTGAAATATAGCAACTACCCGTCTTCGCGTGGCCGCCCCTGCCTGTAAGCGAGCTGCCGATAGCGTCGCCTGAACTTCGCTAGGATGATGAGCATAGTCATCAACAAACAAAATTTGGTGAGGCTCACCTCGTCGCTCAAAGCGCCGACGTGCTCCCTCGAACGTAGCGATGATCGGAGCCATACAATCGAACTCTAATCCGAGTAGTCGCCCAACAGCGATCGCTGCTAGCGCATTACTAAGATTATGTTGACCTAACAATTTCAACTGTAGCTGGCCTAACGGCTTGCCATGTTCTATCACTGTGGCAGTTGTTCCACTGTGCCCATAGACCACATGGTCTACCGTGTAGTCTGCATCCTGGTTGCGCTGTAGGCTATAGGTAATGGTAGGGTTTAGAGCTTGCCGCACGGTTTCATCGTCGATGCAGCCGATCAATGTCTGGCAGTTTTGAGCGAAGACTTTGAACGTCTCAATGACTTGATCCAGCGTGGCGTAATGATCGGGGTGATCTAGCTCCATATTGGTGACAATACCAATACGAGCGGCTAGCTTCACCAGAGAACCATCTGACTCATCTGCTTCTGCAACGAGATAGGGGCTATTTCCAACGCGAGCATTTCCACCCCACGCATTCACTTCTCCACCCACAACAATGGTTGGATCTAACCCTGCCTGCATCAGTAGATAACCGATCAGACTACTGGTCGTCGTTTTGCCGTGGGTTCCTGCAACAGCAATACTTTGATATTCCTGAATTAGAGCCGCTAGCACATCTGAACGGTGAAAAATCGGACAGCCCAACTGTAAAGCGGCAAGATACTCTGAATTGCTGGAATTAATGGCTGTCGAACAAATGACCTGAGGAAGCAACTCAGGTTCTAGCGTTTCCAAGACCTGCCCCTGTTGCCGCACATAAGGCTCCATCAGTAGGGCAGAATGCCCATTGACCTCGGATGAGACACTGTTGGGAGATGTGCCTGACTCAGCCTGGAAAAACTGTAGGTTTGACGCCTCTTGCTGCCAAAAGATGTGAGCGCCTTCCTCTTGTAAACGCTGTGTGATGTGGCTAAGACGCAGATCTGAGCCAGAGACTGGCAACTTGCGTTTCGCCAACACATAGGCGAGAGCCGACATTCCAATTCCACCGATACCAATGAAATGGAATGGTCTCCCGCTGAAATCGACGGAATTCAGCATCCTAACTCCTCAAACACCACACCGGACAATTAACACGCGATATCATAGCAAGAATTGCTCTGTCGCGATATAACTCATGGTAGGATTTGCCCTACTGGGCGTAGCTGGCACAGGTCAAGTTGTGTCTTAAGACTGATTTCGCCTGTGGTTGAGCCACTACACCAAGCGTTCCAGAACGACGATTGTCGTTTATGCAACATTTAGCGATTTTAGGCGGTACCTTTAACCCGGTTCACTGGGGCCATCTGCTGTTGGCAGAAACGGCATTGAGCCAGCTAGCGCTTGATAAGATACTCTGGGTGCCAACCCATTGCCCTCCGTATAAATCCCAGATTGAGCTATTAAGCTTTGAGCAACGGTCGGTGATGGTTGAGCAGGCGATCGCCTCCCATCCAGCCTTTGCGCTATCGACCGTTGAGCAACGGCGATCGGGGTCATCCTATGCGATCGATACCCTGAACGACTTGCAACAATGCCATCCAGCCAGCCAGTGGTACTGGATTGTGGGCTTAGATGCGTTTCAATCATTGCCCCGTTGGTATCACCGTCGAGAGCTGGCCTCTCACTGTCAGTGGTTGATTGCGCCTCGCGTTGCTCCATTGCCCCGCACGGCTGATGCTCAGCATCAGTTGACTATTGACCTTCAGCAACGGTGCGAACAGGTGGTGCAAGCGCTGGCACAGCAAGCGATTCCCGTACAGTGGCAGATCCTTCAAATGCCTCTGGTCGAAATTTCCTCTAGCCTGGTGCGGCAGTATTGTCGCGATCGCCGTTCTATTCGCTATTTGGTTCCCGATGTCGTGCGCGAATACATTTTGGCGCATCAGCTTTATCAAACTCAGGAACACAGCCAGATCAACCCTTGAGGCGTTGACGGGTATTGAACGACGCTGGAATACATGCGGGTTGAGTCCACTCTTTTTTCTTTTCTATTTATAAGGAGAATAGTTGTGGCTGCGTAGGATAAGGTATATGCACATTCATGCTCTCGGTACGTTACGCGGAATTGGCCTGGGGCCCGGCGATCCAGAATTGATGACAATCAAGGGGTTGCGTTTACTCCAGGAAGCGCCTGTCGTGGCGTTCCCGGCTGGACTTCAAGGTAAACCCGGTATGGCTCAACGGGCGATCGATCCCTGGCTGCGACCGCACCAGATTGAGCTACCGCTGGTGTTTCCCTATGTTCTGGATGACGCTCAACTGAAGCAGGCGTGGGAGGTTGCCGCGATTCAGGTGTGGCAATTTCTGCACCGTGGCCAGGATGTGGTGTTTGTTTCTGAAGGCGATATCGGGTTTTACAGTACTTTTACATATCTCGCTCAAACTTTACAGCATCTTCATCCTGAAGCTGAGGTTGAGGCGATTCCTGGCGTGTCCTCGCCAATGGCGGCAGCGGCTATGTTGGGAATGCCGTTAACGGTGCGATCGCAACGGCTGATGGTGTTACCAGCGCTATACACCGTTGCAGATTTGGAAACTGCGATCGCCACCGTTGATGTCATCGTTTTAATGAAGGTTAGTTCTGTGTACCAACAGGTCTGGACTGTATTAAAACAGCACGGTTTATTGCCACACAGCTATGTTGTAGAACGAGCGACATTGCCGAATCAGGTGATTTATGCCGATTTGAGCGATCGCCCCAGCCTGATCTTGCCTTATTTTTCTATACTGATTGTTCAGGTCAATCCAGGGAAATAGAGTGTAGGGTGTAGGGTGTGAGGTTTTTGGACACAGTCGTCCGTAGAGCGTCAACGGTCTTGGTTGAGATAGGGCTATGGTTAAAGCATCCAATATCAAATCTGTGCCACTTGCGCTGCGCCAAAAGTTGAGAGAGCCATCGGCCTGGTCAGTGCTGCTCTCCTTTGGTCTGCATGGAATCTTTTTAATTCTGCTGCCTATTTTGCCCTTTGCTGCCCGTGAAGCCTCTGAACCCGAAATTCGGCAACCGGTTGCCCTGCTAGAACTGACACCCGAAGAACAAAGCCGCTTGCCCGATTTTTCAACGGCATCGCCGCCCCAATTGCCATCGGTTCAACCCAATGACCCGTTTTCGTTTTCGCCGTTTCCGTCTCCGGCTCCGCTGGCTCCCCCTCAAGGACTGCCACCCCTGAATTTTCCACCCGCTCCGCCGCTGCTGCTTTACCCATTTCCCAGTCCACCGCAGGCGGTGACGCCATCCCCTCGCCCGACCCCGTCTGTCGCGCCGTCACCGCCTCCGGCAACGCCAGGGCAATCTCCCAGTCCACGACCTGATGCATCGCCAACACCATCTCCCGAACGAATTGGCAGCGTTACCGATATTGCACCTCCCGTAGATGCTAATCCGAACGCACCTTCTGATGTGCCAAACGCGGAATCTACTTTGCCAGAAACAGATACGCCTGCGTCTACCCCATCGCCAACGCCCGACCAACGCCAAGCGCTGCTCCAGGAGCAGCAGCAGTTGAGAGCGCTCTATAGTTTTAATGATGAGGGAACGGATACGGCTGCGACCCCAGTGCGTGAAAAAATCACCGGTTGGTATCAAGAAGCGGCTCAATGGATTGGCGACGAGCAGACTCTAGATACTCAACCCATTGAGGCGATCGCTGGGTCATATCCTGTGCCCGCCTGTTTGCGCCGCCTATCGGCAACGGCATTAGTGGGTGTAATGGTCAATGCAGACGGAGAGGTGGTTGATGAGCCTGAGCCGACGGTTTTAGTCAGTTCTGGATATGGCATTTTCAACCAGCTTGCATTGGAAACCCTGAGCGACTACAAGTTTGAAGCAACTGGCAATAGAGCCGCCTATCTGGTTCCAGTTCAGTTCGAGCCTACGGCTGAAATTTGCCCACCTGGAACGGCTCGTGCCCCGGCTCAAAACAGCTAGCCATCACAATTCATAACGGTAAAGGGATGATAATTGCTAGACCTCGGTATCATCTCCTTGTTCATTCATTTCTGAACGCATATGACCCTGGATGCGGACTTCGCAGCTCATCTAAGAGCGATTGCTGGCCGACTCAATGAGTTGCTCGATCGCTTCAACCAAGCCAGCATATTAGTAGTAGGCGATTTGACCCTGGATGAGTTTTTGACCGGGCAAGTGGAGCGGTTATCGCGAGAAGCGCCCGTCCTGATTTTGCGGCATGAGGAAACGCGCCAAATTCCAGGTGGAGGCGCAAACGCGGTGTATAACCTTGCCAAACTGGGGGCAACCGTTAAAGCAGTCGGGTTGGTGGGTAAAGATGAGCAGGGGCAGGCGCTTAGAACTATTTTTGCCGCTGCCCAGATTGATACCCAGGGGGTGTTGGTCGATTCGCTACGGCCCACAGTAACCAAAACCCGGATTTCTGGCCATGCTCGTCAGTCTGTGACGCAGCAGATCGTCCGAGTCGATCGCAAGTCAGACGAGTTACCCGACACCGACTTGCAACTGCAACTGGCACAGTACATCCGTCAGCAGGTGGCTACCGTTGATGCGGTGGTCTGCTCCGATTATGGAGACGGTGTGTTAACCCCACCGGTGATTGAAGCGTCTCTTGCCCATTCCCGTAGTGTGGTGGATGCCCAGAGCGATTTGTCGCGCTATGTGGGTGCCATGCTGTTTACCCCTAACCTGCCCGAAGCAGAAAAAGCGGTAGGCTATGCGATCGCCACCCCACAGGATCTCAAACGCGCCGGACAAGACTTGCTTACCCTGACGCAAGCTCAACATATCCTCATTACACGCGGCGAAGAAGGAATGACGTTATTTGACCGCAGCGGCAACCAGGCAACGGTTCCAGCCTTTAACCGCACTGATGTCTTTGATGTGACTGGAGCCGGGGATACGGTGGTAGCGGCCCTGACCCTGGGGCTAACGGCGGGTGCTTCCGTGTGGGAGGCTGCAATCTTGGGCAACCTGGCTGCTAGTATTGTGGTGCGTCAGTTTGGGACGGCAACCACATCGATTGAAGAGATGAAGCTGGCGCTACAAGCTCTGCTGGAGGAGAGTTGAGCGGCTCCGGCGGTAGACTCTGCGGTATCGGCGCAACGGTTGCATCCCCACCATAGAGCGTTGGCAGCGTGGCAAACAAGAACACAACCACAGCGGCGATCGCCAACAGCCCTTGAATCAGGTTCCCGATCAATGATCCCACCACAATCCCGATTCCGGCCTTGACCGCCAGTTGCAGATCCTTGCGATACAGAAACTCGCCCACAATGGCACCCAGTAATGGCCCAATCAGTAGCCCCAGAATGGGGCCGCCGATGGGCAGGGCTGGCAAAAGACCGAAGAACCCAAGCAGCAAGCCGATAATAGCTCCAATTTGCCCCCAGCGGCTGGCACCGGCTTGCTTGGCTCCCCAGTAAGCCGCCAGAAAATCGACCCCGATGCTAAGCAGCAAGACTAGAATCGCCACTGTTAACGGCAGTCCCAAGCTGCCAAAACCGTAAAGAATACCCCAAACGACGATCGCCGTCACAATCAGGCTGGCTCCCGGAATGCCCGGAACGACCGCACCAACAATGCCAACGACCATCAGGGCAACGAGTAGCCAATATAAAAGTGTCATGTTCTCAACTCGTTCGAGTGCTAACCCACATCTTTACCCTAGATGTATCAAGCTTCGTCACTCAAGAAACAGGTGGTTGGGTCAGTTCTCGATACTGGCTCAAGGTGTTGTCTAATTTGTCTGCCAGTCCGGCAATCCAGGTTTCGTCTTGTTTGGTATAGCTACGAGGAGCATTCGCCCCTAAGACCAGTACACCTTGATTGCCAATGGGTTGGCAGATAACACCCTGCGTATTTTCGGGCAGGTAGTCAAACTCGACCCGACCGGGATATAGCTTTAGACTGACCAGATAAACAGGCCGCTGTGTCGCCAATACGCGCTGCACGATGGTTCCCGGTGTAACGCTGGGGTTAGCGCCCAAAATACCTCGTCGCAATAGCACCCGCCCTTGATACCAAACAACGAGCGATCGCGTTACAGTATTGGTCAGCAGCAGATGAGACGACCAGGCCAATTCAGTCTTAACTGATTCTGGTAGGTCGGGCATTAGCTCAAACCCCTCTTCGCCTGTCAATTCTACGGTGTCGGGCGATCGCGGCTGCACCTGTTGCCACAGCAAGCCAGTCAAAATTAATACGGCACTGACCATCACTCCCAAGGCATCCGAACGAGCCTGAGCATTGGTCAACTCTGGCGTTAGAAACCGATTCACCATCAGCAAGGAACCGGCCAAGGCACCCACAATGATGGGCAACCGTCGTAACACTTGATTTGGATCAGATTGAGCCATGTGATGAAAAAGTTATCCTTAGCCGCAAAATTTCTACTATTCTCAGACGCTACGTTCTATTATTCTCAGGAGTTACGCTATTGCCGCCGGGGTTGAACCGTCTGGGATAAATGCATCGGAGCAACGATAACTACAGAACGTTCCAACGGTGTGAACCCTTATTCTATTTGAGCATTTTGAAGCGCTTCGGAGGACAACGCGACGTGCTACCGCTATTGATTTTTAGTTTTTTGGCACAGTGGCTTCCCTATCCACAGTTGCAGGTGTTGCATTCAACAGAGTTAGCGGCGTGGTCTGCCGACTCGTCCTGGATTCAGGAACTCGGTCAACCCCAGGCGGCTCCCGATCCGGAGGCGATCGCAGTCATGCAGCAACATCTGGCAGCACTCAACAGCCTCGGCTTACCCCAAACCAATAACGGCATTTGGATTCAATCCGGCAATCTGATTCTGGCTGAAAATCAAGGTACTACCCCCTTACCCGCCGCATCGTTGACCAAGATTGCCACAACCCTGGCGGCTCTCTCAACCTGGGGTCCCGATCGCGATTTTGAAACGCTGGTTAGCACCACTGGCTCGATTGAATCTGGGGTATTACAGGGAGATTTAGTTATTCAGAGCAGTGCTGACCCGTTTTTTGTCTGGGAAGAGGCGATCGCCCTGGGTAACGCTCTCAACCAGGCGGGAATTAACCAGGTTAACGGCAATTTGGTAATTGTGGGCAACTTTGTGATGAACTTTCAGACAGAGCCTGCGATCGCCGGAGAGTTATTGAAACAGAGCCTGAATTCAGAACAGTGGTCGCCCGAAATTCAAACCCAATACCTGACGCTACCCAACGGCACGGCCAGTCCGCGAGTTGTCATTACTGGTTCTGTGCAAACTGTGCCGACGGTAGAGGCGATCGGGAAACCCACAACGCTGCTTGTTCGCCACACATCGCTGCAAATGGCTGAAATTCTCAAAGCGATGAATATCTACAGCAACAACGTGATGGCCGAAATGATTGCTCAAGATATCGGCGGTGCCAAGGAAGTATCTCTTCGGGCAGCGAAAGCGGCCAATGTTCCAGTCGATGAAATTCGCTTAATCAATGGCTCTGGATTAGGGGAAGAGAACCAAATTTCGCCACGAGCGGTGTGTGCCATGCTGGTGAAGATTCAGCGCTATCTGGAGCCGCTGGATATGAATGTGGCCGATATTTTTCCGGTGATGGGGCGCGATCGCGGTACCCTGTCCCGCCGTCAGCTACCGCTAGGAGCGGCTGTAAAAACCGGAACGCTGAATGCAGTTAGCTCTCTGGCGGGTGTGGTGCCAACGCGCGATCGCGATCTGGTCTGGTTCACGATCATTAACCTGGGCAATGCCGATCTGGATGCACTGCACGATCAGCAAGATGTCCTGCTGCAACGCCTAAAGCAACAGTGGGGCGATCCCAACCCCATTCCACCCGCGCTAACACCAAGTGCCCGTGCTGGGCGCGAAGCCAATCGCCTGGGTGCCCCCAGCCGCAACGAAATTGTGAAAAACTAGCGAGGAGGTGCCGTTAGTTGATGCTGTCGGCAGGATGTGAGCGAGGCACTAATTGGCACGCTCCGGCGCTAGCTGATTGAGATCGGCCTGGTCAGGAATGATTTCAGTGACGACTCGGCCTCCGCTCACCACAATGGTTTGATTTTGTAATCGGCCTACGGCTCGTGGCCCTCGGGATGTCAGTGGCGGATCGGCCTGTTGATACACAACATTGCCTTCCGCGTTGACTTGTTCGGTCGAAACGTTCCAGGTCAGGCTGTCGGCACTGAGCTGCGAGCGATTGCGTTGGGCTACGGCTCGCACGTTAGCCGTTAAATAGGCGATCCGGCGCTCCAGATCCATACGACCCCGATCGGCGGTCGCTGTCACCTGCTGCTGTCGCTGCACGATGGTCACAGGTTGCTCGGACGTAACCGTTTCATTCGCTAAATTCCAAACCAGCAGGTTGCTGTTGACCTGAAGCGGTGGATCAACCGTCACGAGTTGGGCGTTTTGTCGAAGCTGAACGATTTTGGTCTCCAAATCAACATCGGCCTGGTTGCCATTGGCGCGATCGGTCACCTGTTGACCATTGAGACGCTCTACTTGAATGGGGCGATCGCTGTTAACCTTTTCGTCATCAATGCGCCACACCATTTTCTCTGCATTCAGGCGTAAGTTAGGGTCCTGGGTTGTAGCCACAACCTGCCCTTCCAGCTCCATATAGCGCTCTCGGTTATAGACCCGTGCTTCTCGTGCTGTTGCTCGAAACTGAGGATGAGTACCTCTTAAGTTATTGCGAACGACCAAAACATTGTCTTCCGGTGTCCATACCAGTTCATCGCCTCGTAAGATGGCACCGCTTTTGACATCCGTGGCGACAATCTGCCCTTTTAGCAGAATGCGCTCCCCGTCTTGCCGCACTTCTCCTCGCTGCGCTTTCACCCGAAACGCGAGTTCGCCATCCTGGTACAGTTCTCCGTCCGGGTTGGTTACCTGAGCAATCTTCTGGTCGGAACTGTAGGTGGCCTGCTCGGCTTCCACCTGCCAGAGCCGTTTTCCTTGCTCGTCGGCTTGTTCCAACGTGATATTGTTAAACGTCAAATTGCTATTCAGGTCTTGAGCCGCAGAGCTATCTTCTGCAAGGCGTTCTGCTCCTCGGCTGCCGCTGCGACAGCCTCCTATTCCCGCTAAAGCTATGGTTAGTGTGAGTAAACACACTCCAGACCTAAACCAACTGCTTGTCTTCAAGTTGAGCAGAGTCAGCATGGATACTCTTCATACTCCTGAACGTTCTGACTGTGGTTTGGCACGAGTCGTGACAATAAAAAGTACGTCTAACTTCCAGGTTAGACGTACAAGACCTCAAATTAGATCCACGGTGTTTGATAATTGTGGTTCGATCCTCTGCATCCGGTGATTTGCCGTCGGGTTGATCCCAGTCACCGTTTTACGGGTTATGCATCGGGCTGTTCTTCTACCAGGCCGATCCCAGACAAAGGACGATAGGTATAGCTCTGACGGGGCGTTTTTTGAATGTCTTCTTTAATGTTATCGAGGTCAATGTAGCGATCGGCCACGTTAATGAGACTATCGCTGGTCATCGATCGCAGACTCACCACCTCAACCCGAACCCCCCGATAGCTCACCGCATCCACGGCGTAGGCCAGGTCGCCATCACCGCTCACCAGAATGGCGGTGTCGTAGGAACCCACCAGTGCCATCATATCAACCGCGATTTCTACATCTAAGTTTGCTTTTTTTGACCCATCGGGCAATTGCACTAAATCTTTTGAAATGACACGATAGCCGTTGCGACGCATCCACAGCAAAAAGCCCTGCTGTTTTTCGTTGGTTCGATCCACCCCGGTGTAGAAGAACGATCGCAGCAGGCGCGAGCCTGCGGTCAGCCGACACAGCAGCTTCGTGTAATCAATTTCAATACCAAGCTGTAGAGCCGCATAGAACAAATTAGAGCCGTCGATAAAAATCGCGACTCTGCCCCTATTTTCTAAAACTTGTTCTGGCGTAAACGCAGAATCCCCTTCTAAGTGGTGATTAAACATGGAATGCTATACCTCAGTTTTTTATCAAAGGGTGTTAATTCGTGAAGACTTAACTGAAACGATGTAGAGCTAATGTTAATGATGGCTCATTCGGCTGGGGGATCGAGGCGGCGGAAAATGGGTTCAGGGTCACCCAGAGCCTGACCGGAGGGCAAAATGCCCCAACGGGCGTGATCGTCAAATGCGATCGCTGCACCGATCTCCTTTTGGTTGAAATCAACCGAGAAGCCCAATTGCCGATAAACGGCATTGCTAATGTTAGGAATGATAGGAGACAAGAGATAGGCGGCCAGGCGCACTGTTTCAAGCACGGTATACAATACCTGCTCTACCGTTGCTTGTTGGCCTTGCTTATAAAGAGTCCAGGGTGCTTGCTCATCAATATATTTATTGCTGGCACGCACCAATGCGAAAATTGCTTCGCAAGCATGGCTAAAGGCTAACGCCTCGTAGGCTTGGGTTACCTCTTTAGCCAGGATCAACCCTTTGGACTTCAGCAAGTCGCTATCTACAATGTCGTTGCCTGCGACAGACGGAACGTTGCGATCGCAATACTTCTGCACCATCTTCAGCGTGCGGTTGAGCAAATTTCCCAAATCGTTGGCTAAATCTGCGTTCAGCGTATTGACAAAGCGCAGTTCGCTGAAGTCTCCGTCGCGCCCAAACTCAATCTCCTTAAGAAAGTAGTAGCGAACAGCGTCTGACCCATAACGGCTAATCAATTCTACTGGATCGATCACGTTGCCAAGGCTTTTACCCATTTTCTGCCCATCTTTGGTTAAAAAGCCGTGACCAAAAACCCGACACGATACGGGTAAACCTGCCGACATCAGCATCGCTGGCCAGTAGACGGCATGAAAGCGCAGAATGTCTTTACCGATGAGATGAATGGAGATCGGCCACCAGTAGGACAGCGCCTTCTCCAGAGTTGGCTCGTCTTCTGGTTCTAGCAGCGCTGTGACATATGCCAGCAGGGCATCAAACCACACGTAGAGAGTGTGGTTGGGATCAACCGGAACGGGAAAGCCCCAATCCATATTGACCCGTGACACGGAAAAATCCTGTAAGCCTCGGTTGACGAAGCTCAATACCTCGTTGCGACGACTTTCCGGCTGAATAAACTCAGGCTGCTCCTGGTAGAGTTGCTCTAGCTGATGTTGATATTTTGATAGCCGAAAGAAGTAGTTTTGTTCGTCTCGCCATTCGGCTTCGCGGTTGGTGTGAATGCTACAACGATGCCCGTCTAACAAGTCTCGATCTTCTTTAAATTCTTCACAGGACACGCAGTACCAGCCCTGTTGCTGTCCTAAATAGATATCGCCCTGCTCCCAGACTCGCTGAAAAAACTCGTTTACAATCGCTTCGTGCCTGGTTGCGGTTGTGCGGCTGAAGCGATCGTACTGAATATTGAGCTGATCCCAGAGCGATTTGAACCCAGCCACTACCTGATCGCAATGCTCTTGAGGCGATCGCCCTAATGCTTCAGCGGTGCGCTGAATCTTTTGGCCATGTTCGTCTGTGCCCGTTATCATCAGCACGGGCTTTCCTTGCAGGCGATTAAACCGAGCAATCACATCAGCAGCGATCGTAGTGTAAGCACTACCGATATGGGGCAGATCGTTAACGTAGTAAAGAGGCGTTGTAATTGAAAATCGATCGTTGTTTATCGCACTAAAAGTCATGGAAATCTTTAAAGAGAACCCCCAAAATATCAGTCAGAATGCGGGGCTGTGGCGTACAAGTGTATTTGGCTAATCTACCATCCACCAATATAACTGTCCTATAGTTAAACAGGAAATACTATTGAGTTGACCTTCTTATAGGAGTAATAACTATTGCTATGATATGGGTCGTTTTTTCACAAAAATATTCAAAAAAGCTTAAATCAGCAACACAACGGCTTAAAACAAGCACATAACTTTATGGAGCGATGGCGCTATTTGTCTCTAACTGCTGTTCAGCCTTGCCTGATAGAACGGTTATGAATTAACGCACACCAATGACTTACGTTGTTTAGCCCTGGCGGTGCAAAAAACTCCTGAAACCAATATGAACCAAATATGAACCAAAGTTTTTTGATACGTCCGCAAGCTTAGCGGTTCAAACAGTCTCTTCGAGCGTCCCAGCACTGTTGAACAAAGCGTGTGGGGTTCAAACCGCCTCTAAAGTCGTTTAGTTTGAGTGACGCTTTTAGCCAGCTCAATCCAGGCAACCGTTAAAATCTGGATCGAGCAGCGTGATTGAGCCGCTTTATTGGCCAGCAAACTCAGTTGCTCCTGCTTGCTCTATGGTTCCTCTCTATGGTCTTGCCTGTACCTTGCCTCTGTCTTAAGAGTTCCGAGCTTCAGACTGCGGGTAGATGAAGTAGAGCAACTATTGTAAATTAATATTAAGAGCTACTCTGCCACTGTTACGGGTTTGCAGATCCTCATCGTTCCGCTCTGTTTTGCATGGTATTGAACAGCCCACTCTTTCTCTCTCGCCAGTTGCTGTCTGCATTGGGGACTCGATTATTTGTGCATCATCAGGATCGAATTCCTGAGACTGCACCGTTCCTGGTCGTCAGCAACCATCGTAGCTTCATGGACGCGCCGGTTCTGATGTCGGCGGTAGACTGCTCGATTCGATTTGCTTGCCACCACTATATGGGGCAGGTACCCCTGATGCGCGACATTGTCACACGCTTAGGCGGTTTTCCTTTAGATGCTCCTGACCAGCGGCAACAATCGTTCTTTCAACAGTCCATTCAGTTGCTTCAGGCGCGGCAGGTTGTCGGCATCTTTCCCGAAGGGGCGCGCCCAATGGTAAAACTGACGGCACCACAGGATATGGGAGATTTTCATCGGGGATTTGCTCATTTGGCGCTACGGGCACCAATTTCTAACCTGGCTGTTTTGCCAGTGGCGATCGAATCTCAATCAGAAGACATCAACTCGGCAGTGCCGCTGAAGTTGCTACGGTGGATTGATCCGTCTGAACCGCTTTTCGATCAGCCCGGTTGGCATCCTATGGTGGTTTACCATCGCGTTAACGTTTTAATTGGGCGTCCGGTGTGGATTACGCCATCCCAGCAAAAAGGCTATCAGGGTAAGCAGGCAAAACCTCTGGTGGCAGAACTGACTGCCCATTGTCAGGCGGAAATCCGCCGTCTGCTGCAATAACATTTAGATTAAGAATCATGCCAGAACCTGCTCGTCAAGCTTACTTTCTAACTCCTCGAAAACGCCAACCAGAAGCACCGCTGTTTGTTTTTCTGCCAGGAATGGATGGTACAGGTCGGCTGTTACGTACTCAAACCGAGGGCTTAGGCTCCGTTTTTGATGTACGGTGTTTGGCTATTCCACCCGACGATTTAACCGATTGGCAGGAGTTGGCGGCGCAGGTTGTTAACTTGATTGCGGCTGAACTGCAAGACAACCCCGATCGCTCTGTTTACTTGTGTGGCGAGTCATTTGGCGGCTGTTTGGCCATGATGGTGATGCTGCGATCGCCCCGGCTTTTTAGCCATCTCATTCTGGTGAATCCAGCCTCGTCTTTTAACCGTCGTCCCTGGATTTTGTGGGGCACTCAAATCAGCCGCTTCTTGCCTGAGGCCGTTTACCAAACTTCAAGTGTGGCACTGTTGCCGTTCCTAGCCTCGTTTGGGCGAATTGCCGCCGCCGATCGTCAGGCGCTTTTAGAGGCGGTTCAGTCTGTTTCGCAGGCAACTTCGGTTTGGCGGCTGTCGATGCTGCGACAGTTCAACATCAAGGACGACGAGCTGGCTCAAATCACTCAACCCGTTTTGGTCGTGGCGAGCCGCAGCGATCGCCTGCTGCCCTCGGTTGCGGAGGCCGAGCATTTAGTCAGCACCTTTCCGAACGCTCAGATGCAGATTTTGCCAAATAGTGGACACGCCTGCTTGCTGGAAGCAGGTATCAATTTGTATGAAATGATGCAAGAGGCAAAATTTCTGGAGGCAGCCTCTTTAGCTACAGAAGCTGAATCGGTTAGATAGCGATCGCGCCCTATTAATCAATCGGGTTAGTAAATGGAACGAGGGAAACACAGTGCTGCCCCCCTTCGTGCTGCGCTCTGACAATCGCTAGCGTCGCCGGGAACGGCCAGAACGGCGAGAGGGTCTACGGCGAACCCATTTACTCATCCAGTTGGACGACCGTGCATCGGTTTCGTTTGCGTCCCGGCTGTTCCACGTTCTGATGCGGCTGAATCCTAATCTGGCTCGGTTGAAGATCGAACCTGTTTCAGGTTTATCGTCGGCAGTTGAGCTATCTTCCTCAAGGACAAAAGTTCCCTTCAACCAATAGACAAGAAAGCCGCCAGCGCCGCCAGCGATCGCTCCCATCGTCAAGCTGATGAGGGCAGAATAGCCCATCAAGGCAAACCCGATGAGGAAGATTAGCCAAATTTGCAGCCCGGCGTTAACGCCCTCGTTTGAGTTCATGCTGTAGCCATTCCTGAATTGCTCCAACCTCCTGCGCCGTATTCACTATTGTGACGTAAGCCTGCTCTTGTGGGCTAAATGGGTCTACCGATTGGTGCGACAACAGATCGGCGGTCGCGTCGGCGATGTCTCCCTGCCGTTGCTGCAAGCGATCGCGCAGCATCTCCAGCGGTGCATTGCAGTGGTAGATCGTCAGCGGAATCTGTTCGGCTACAGCCTGAGCGATCGCCGCTTGTCGTAGCGGTTGGCGATCGTATTTTGCATCTAATATCACCGTATATCCCTGCTTGGTCAGCTTGATCCCCAGATCGAGCAATCGCTCATACGTCTTTTGGCTCATGTCTGCTGTATACAAATCGTCGTCGCCCCGCTGATGCAACGGAATGCCGCCCAAGTGTTTACGAACCGCATCAGAACGAATATGCACGGCTCCAGTCACATTTGCCAATAGCCGAGCGGTGGTACTCTTTCCCGATCCAGATAAGCCACACATCAAAAACAGCCGACCCTGGCGCGGCTGCGAATAGTTCCATGCCAGTCGATAGTATAGCGCTGCCGACTCTGCGGCTTTTTGTTTCTCGGCCTCTGGAACTGCCGGATCGTTGAGCAAAAACGAAATGACCTTGGCTCGAACGTAGGTTTGACGGCTGACGTAGATGGGCAAAACTTGTAGCCCATCCCAATCCCCGGTTTGCTCTACATAAGTATTCAGAAATAGGGCGCTGAGATCGGGGCGGTGACGGGCTTCTAAATCCATCACGATGTAGGCGATGTCAAATATGACATCCACAAAGCGAAACGGTTCGTTGAATTCAATGCAGTCAAATAGCAACAGTTGGTTTTCCCAGTAGCAGATGTTTCTCAGGTGCAAGTCACCATGACATTCACGAATCCAGTTATTTTGCCGGCGCTCAGCAAACAGTGTTTCCTGTTCAGCGAAGAAGCGATCGGTGTATGCCTGAGTTTCATCAAACTGCTGCTGCGTTTGTGGCCCGCCAATATACTGAGCCGTTTGTTCATAATTTTCGTCGAAGTCGTGACGGATGGAAGGCACTTCACCGAACGTGCGAATGTAGTCGTTAGTGGTTGCGTTCAGGTGAAAGGCGGCGATCGCTTTTGCCAAATCCTGCAACAGGTCTTCGGTCAGTTCTCCGCGATCGAACATGCTGGTTAGCAAGGTTTCTTGAGGAAACTGCCGCATTCGCACAACATACTCAACAGGTTCCCCATCGCCAAGGCCAAATTGCTCTCCTTGCTGCGTCACAGGCAGAACGTCAAGATATAGTGCCGGAGCGCCCCGTTGGTTCAAACGCAGCTCTTCCTCACAAAAATGCTGTCGCTTTTCCAGGGTGGAATAGTCGAGAAAGCCAAAATTTACCGCTTTTTTGACCTTATAGGCATAGTCTCCCGTTAAGAACACATAGGAAACATGGGTTTGAATTAGAGGAATGGGAGTCTGCACTGGATGAGGATAAAACTCCGGCTGCATCATCTGCTGAATTAGAGGCGGAAGAGTCGTATCGGCCATGTTTTTCGTGAGCCTATAGCGTAGGGTTGCCTGGATAACATTAAAAAGCCAGAGGTCACCCTCTGGCTCAGAAAAAAGCCAAGTTAGTTATCAACCTGGTTAACTGCTGTGTTCCTAAACGAAGGAAACCGAACGTTAGGATTCTGACTCAGAGCTATCTTCACCCATTGCAGCCAATGCTTCGGCCACTTCAGGAGAGGTTTCCTCCGTGGTTTCTTCGCCCACGGTTGGAGCCAGCACACTCACCACAACGCGATCAGGTTCGCCTAATGCGGTTACGCCCTTGGGCAACACTAGCTCATGCACATGAATGGCATCTCCGATTTTCATGTCTGAAACGTCAATCTCGATCGCTTCAGGAATGTTTTCAGGAGCGCACTCCACCTCAAGTTCGTTAAGAACCGTATCAAGGGCACCGCGATCGGTCTTCACACCAACGGCTTCCCCAACAAAATGCAGCGGTACTGTGACTTGAAGATCGCCATGTCCTGCTACGGCAAAGAAGCTGAGATGGTAAACATCACCCCGCCAGGGATGGGTTTGTACTTCTCGTAAGAGCGTTGACCCTTTCCAGGGAACATCGGTCACGTTGAGCTGAATGAGCGTATTGTTGATCGATGCTTTTTTGACGATAGTAGAGGCTGTTTTGGCATCAAGCGTCAACGCGATCGATTCGGTTCCATTGTGACCATACAAAACAGCAGGCAATTTCCCTTCACGGCGAAGGGCATTGTTCTTACTTTTCGGCGCACGTTTTTGACACTGAACGGTGAGTTCCATAGGAAGTCGCTACCTAAATAACATGAGTAAACATCTAAAAGGGAAACCTGCCGAAGCGTGAGTAGCAGCAGAAATCACTAGGGTTGAGAGTTAAACGTCGCGGCTCACCTGACGTTAAACCCCACCGGAGGCGAGGGTTTATTTGCTGTTTTGTGCGGTTGCTGGCTGCTTGGGCTTATACTCCTGCCGCTCGAACGACACCATTGCTGTCTAACAAGGCTCGCTTTGGACCGTGAATTGGGTCTTCCACAATAATCGTTTGGTCGCGGCTGGCACCCAGGGAGACGATCGCAATCGGCACCTCCATCAATTCTGCCAGGAACTTGAGGTAATCCAGGGCTTGATGGGGAAGGTCGTCCAGCGATCGGCAGTGATCTGTCGATTGCTTCCAACCGGGCAGCGTTTTGTAAACGGGTTGACAACGAGCAAACCGACGGGCATTGCTGGGAAAATCCTGACAACGTTGACCGTCGATGTCGTATGCTACACAGACGTTAATCTCGTCTAGCTCATCTAGCACATCTAATTTAGTGATGGCAAGACAGTCTAGCCCGTTGGTGCGAACGGCATAACGCCCAATTACGGCATCAAACCAGCCACAGCGTCGCTTGCGTCCGGTGGTTGTGCCAAATTCGGCACCGCGATCGCACAGCAACTCTCCCATTCTGCCATTCAATTCGGTTGGGAAGGGGCCTTCACCGACGCGAGTGGTATAAGCCTTGGCGACACCAATGACGCGATCGATCATGGTTGGCCCTACGCCAGAACCCACACAAGCACCGCCCGCTATAGGGTTAGAAGATGTGACATAGGGATAGGTACCATGATCGAGGTCGAGTAGAGTTCCCTGCGCTCCCTCAAACAAGATATTGCGCTTCTGGCGAACCGCCTCGTAAATTCGTAATGAACTATCGACCACATGTGGACGTAGCCGCTCAGCATAGTTCAAGTATTCTTCAATGATCTCATCCGGATTGAGCGGCGGCAGATCGTAAAGCTTTTCTAAAATGACGTTTTTATACTCGATCGTCCAGCGCAACTGGCTTCGCAACCCAGATGGGTCCATCAAATCGATCATGCGAATGCCAATCCGCTCGGATTTGTCGGCATAGGTCGGCCCAATTCCACGCTTCGTCGTACCGATTTTATGGCTACCGCGTCGTTCTTCAGAGGCTTGATCAATCAACCGATGATACGGCATGGTCACATGCGCCGTTTCGGCAATCAGCAGGTTTTGGGTAGAGATATTCAGCGCTTCTAGCTGATCTAGCTCCTCAATTAAAGCCTTAGGATCGATAACTGTTCCACTGCCGATCATGCATTCCGTATCGGGATACAAGATTCCAGATGGAATTAAGTGCAGCTTAAAGGTCTGGTTGTGGACGACGACAGTATGACCGGCATTGACACCGCCCTGGTAGCGGACAACGACATCTGCTGATTTGCTCAACAGATCTGTAATCTTGCCTTTTCCTTCGTCACCCCATTGGGCACCAATAACAACAACGTTAGCCAAGAGATTTCTACTGCTAGAATGCAAATATTACACAAACTCTAATTATTGACAGCTATTGCGGCGGCTGTCAACGTTGTTTTCAGAGTTGTCTGTTCTCCAGATCACATTGAGTCGATCTAAGAATAGATCGGGTGGTGCTAGCTAGCCAGAACAACCCATCCCTAACCGCCAGACGGCGCGTAATTGAGCCAATTCAATGGCTGCCTTATAAATACTGCTTTAGTTCTTTCGTTTTCTGTTCACTCAAACTAATACAACGAGAGGTTCCTGTGGCTTTACATGCTGAATTGCACCGCCATTTGGGTGGTTCAGTTGTACCTCGTGTTTTGTGGAGGTACTTCCAGCGAAATCGTACTGATTTGGCGCAACCGTTTTCCAACTACGAGGGGTTTGAAGATTTTTACACCAAGCCCCGCAACACTCTGGACGAATATCTGGAACTGCACACGCTGGTTGAAGGTGTACAGACTGACGAAACCCTACCTTACTTTGTTTACCGCTTGATGCGTGGGGCTTATATTTTCGAGAGTTTGGCTTATTTGGAGTTGCGGTACACGCCCTACCTGCGAACTCCAGACCACCTGAGCCAGTCTGAACGGATTGACCGCATGACTGACATCGTTGAGATTGTAGGTAAGGCCAGCCAGATTGGTGAATATCCGATTGTGACCAGCCAAATTCTCTGTATGCATTCTCGCTTGCCCTATGAGGTGAACCGGGCGATCGTAGATCTAGCTGCTCAAATGCAGCACTACGTTTGTGGCGTTGACCTGGCTGGGGGAGATGCTTACTATGCCGATCGCCTAGATGAGTTTGTGGAACTATATGCCTACGCCCAATCTTGCGGGTTGAAAACCACCGGGCATCTTTATGAGACGACAGAGGGCTGCTATCCTGAACTGCTGCCTTACCTGATGCGAATTGGACATGGGATTCAAATCCCGCTGCGGCACCCAGACCTGTTGAAGCAAGTAGCTGCACAGGGGCAGTGTTTGGAAGTGTGCCCCACCACTTATTTAAAGACTGGCACGCTAGAGAGCATTAATCAGTTAAAAGTAGTGTTCGATCGCTGCTTTGAGGCTGGAGTTGACATTGCCATCTGCACAGATAACGCTGGACTGCACAACGTTCGTCTGCCGTTTGAATATGAGAGCTTGTTGACCCACGATGTGATCGACTTTCACCAACTGCAACTGTGTCAAGACGCGGCGTTTCGTCATGCATTTGCCTGGACACATAAGCAGCCCCCAGCGTCGATTTTGAGCAATATTCTCAATCCAGAACTGAAGCCAGTGGGCTAGACTCCCGTAGTAGAGCGGGCATTGTCACTCTACGAAACGCTACGAAACTGTCTATCAAACTGATTCGTTCCCCGGGGCGATCGCTGGCTTCTAGTTGGGTTGGCTTAGATCGGGTCGCTGGCACCTGGCGGGCTGACCCATCTTCAGCGTGCAGGTTGGGTTTAGCGTTCGCGGCACCCAACCGATGCAAAAATCAGGGTTTTATGTCAGTCAGCCCGCTCTGCACTGCCGCTTACACCGCTATTCGAACGTTCTGCGGTTGTGACTTCCGACCGATGACAGGATAGACCAGGCGCGATGTGATTCAAACACGCTCTGTTTACGGGGTGACAGATTGGTTCTTGCAATATACCTGTCTCAACTATCGTGGTCACGTCCTGATGACTCATTTCTACCAGTCCTTCTGGCGATCGGGTTGGCAGCGGTTCATTTGTTTGCTGGAAATCTACGAGGGTTCAGAGTCATTCCCCGAAGTTCCTGGCTATCGCTTGCGGGTGGTGCATCCGTTTCCTATGTGTTTGTGCATATCTTTCCAGAGTTGAACTATCACCAAAGAGCATTTGAACAAATGGGTGCTTCCCTGGTTGGTTTCTTCGAACACCATGTTTATCTGGTGGCGTTGGTAGGCTTTGCTGTGTTTTATGGCCTGGAACGTTTTGCCATCACATCTCGGCAGCAAAATCGCCAGAACAAGGGGGGAGATGTAACTAGCCCCCGTGCTGCTATCTTGCATATTGCTTCGTTTGCTCTGTACAACGCGCTGATTGGCTATCTGCTGGTTCATCAACAACTATCTGGATCGGGGGAACTCATTCTGTTTTCTGTGGCGATCGCGCTCCATTTTGTGGTGAATGATTACGGGCTACGAGTTCATCACAAAACAGCTTACGACCGAATTGGTCGCTGGCTACTGGCGGCAGCGGTGATATTAGGCTGGGGCGTTGGGCAGCTTACCAGCATTCACGATGCGGCGATCGCGACCCTGTTTGCGTTCCTGTCGGGTGGAATCATCCTCAACGTGCTGAAAGAAGAACTACCAGAAGAAAGGGAAAGTCGCTTTTGGGCGTTTGGGTTGGGCGCAATCCTCTATACCCTGTTGCTGATTGATTATTAGCTAGTGCGGCTCGGCTAACGGCTGATCCTGGCTCAAGTCAACAAAATCCGTTCGACCAGACAGAAGCCGTGTGGCAGCCTATCGTTTTAACTAGAGGAAATTAAGCAGCTTAATTCGACTAATCTATGGCAGAGAAAATAAACTGGTTTTTCAGCGCAATGCAGCTTCGTGGCTCTGTTTTTCCTATTATTTTGCCTCGAATACTCTTATTTGGAATACTCGGCTTTTTAGTTTCGGCTGTTTACTATTTTGAACTGCCGATTGAAGTTGAAGATTTAGGAGAAATTACTAATAATGTTGCTTTTAATCTGGTTTTAGGTTTGTTGCTTGTGTTTCGAACCAACACAGCCTACGACCGATTTTGGGAAGGGCGAAAAGCATGGGGTACGTTCGTCATTAACATTAGAAATTTAGCCAGAGAGATTCAAACTAGCGTTTCGGAGACCGACCAACTGAGTTCATTGCTGAAGGACTCTTCGTTACGGTTGCTGCCAGCGTTTGCGATCGTCACCAAGCTTCACCTGCGTCAGGAGCCGTTGAATCAAGAGCTGCTGGATCTGGTCACTCCCAGCGCTCGCGATCGGCTGAGTCAAGCGCAAAATCCACCGCTAGAAGTAACCTTATGGCTTGGCAATAATATTGAGCAGTTATATAAACAGGGTCATATTGATCCAACTCATCGCCTGATTATGAGTAATCAGCTCAGTAATTTGATCGAAGGATTGACCACCTGCGAACGAATTCTAAAGACTCCGGTTCCGGTTGCGTATGGAATTTATCTCAAGCGGTTGCTGTTAATTTATTGTGGATTGCTGCCCTTTAATCTGGTGGATATTCTCAACTGGTGGACAGGATTTGCGGTTGCTTTAATCAGTTTTGTGTTGCTGGGAATTGAAGAGATTGGCAACGAAATTGAAACCCCGTTTGGCAGCAGTTCAAACGATCTGCCGCTGGATGAGCTATGCCAAACGGTTAGGGATAATGTTGAACGAACCCGGCTGCTAACCCCTGGCGATCGCTCGTTCCCAACGCTGGGTCAAGTCACCGCATCTGATCCCCAATCATCCTTTCCAGCCACGCCCACAAGTTAAACGTTGAATGCTCTGCGAATGCCCTACAAACCACCTTCTAAAGGATGCTGATGGGACGTTCCTTGCCTCCAAAGCCTCTGAGGACAACGGAAAAGTTGCCCATTCTGGTGAGATTAGCGCCTGCGGTAGCCAGAAAAGGGGGTGGTTCGGCAATCAGCACTTTTAAAACATCCTCCAGGGTGAAACCAGGGCTGACTCAAAGGTGAACTATAAATTAAAATTTCTTAAAGTTGGGTCACTGATTTAGACTGGCACTTAAGGACTGAAGCAGAAAGGCATAGCTCGATCGCCTGGTGCGTTTAGGCTCAAACTCGGTGGCTTGGCGAGTTAAACCTGATCTAAGTCGTTGGCTTTGGCTGATCAATCACAATAAGAAGTATTGAATTGGGAGACACTTGATGCTGCGCCTGGAACACATTGGCAAAATTTATTCGACGGGCGAAGTACTCAAAGACATTAATTGGGAAGTTAAGCCTGGCGATCGCATCGGTTTGGTTGGGGTAAACGGTGCCGGAAAATCGACTCAGCTCCGCATTATTGCTGGAGAAGAAGAACCAACCTCTGGCGAAATTATTCGTCCGGCGCGGTTGCACATTGCCTATCTCACGCAAGAATTTGAGGTCGATCCTAGCTGTACCGTGCGAGAAGAGTTCTGGACGGTGTTTGGTGAGGCCAACCGGGTACAGCATTCCATTAATCAGGTGCATCACGATATGCAAACCGCCAACCCGGAGCGGTTAGATGAACTGATTCACCAACTCGATCGTTTGCAACGACAGTTTGAAGCACTGGACGGGTACGGGTTGGAATCTCGAATTGAACGAATTTTGCCCGAAATGGGTTTTTCGATAGAAGATGGCGATCGCCTGGTCAGTGCCTTTAGCGGCGGCTGGCAAATGCGGATGAGTTTGGGCAAAATTCTGCTGCAATCGCCTGATTTATTGCTGTTAGACGAGCCAACCAACCATCTCGATCTGGAAACGATTGAATGGCTGGAAACCTACTTAAAAGGTCTGACCACGCCAATGGTCATTGTTTCCCATGACCGGGAATTTCTCGATCGCCTCTGCACCCAGATCGTTGAAACAGAGCGTGGTGTCTCAACCACCTATTTAGGCAACTACACCGCCTACTTGCAACAAAAAGCAGAAGCGCAACTGGCGCAACTCAGCGCCTTCGAACGGCAGCAAAAAGAACTAGACAAGCAGCAAGCCTTTGTCGATCGATTCCGAGCCAGCGCCACCCGCAGCACCCAGGCCAAGAGTCGAGAAAAGCAGCTTGAGAAAGTAGAACGCATTGAAGCCCCCACCGGCAACCTGCGATCGCTGCATTTTCGCTTTCCGTCTGCGCCTCGTAGCGGTCGAGAAGTGGTGATCATCAAAGACCTGGTACACACCTACGGCGAAAACATCCTGTTCTTAGGTGCCAATCTGCTGATTGAACGGGGCGATCGCATTGCCATTGTGGGGCCAAATGGAGCCGGAAAATCAACTCTGTTGCACTTGATGATGGGCATGGAGCAGCCCGCTGAAGGCAGCATTAAGTTAGGGGATCATAACATTCTCCCCAGTTATTTCGAGCAAAATCAGGCAGAAGCACTTGACCTCGACAAGACTGTGATGGACACCATTCATAACGAGGTACCCGACTGGAAAGATGAAGACGTGCGAACCCTGCTTGGCCGGTTTCTATTCAGCGGCGAGGTCGTCTTCAAACCGGTTTCTGCCCTCAGTGGAGGTGAAAAAGCCCGTCTGGCGCTCGCCAAGATGTTGCTGCGTCCGGCAAATTTACTGATTCTTGACGAGCCGACCAACCACCTTGATATTCCTGCAAAGGAGATGTTAGAAGAAGCTATCCAGAACTATGATGGAACCGTCATTATCGTTTCCCACGATCGCTACTTCATCTCTCAGGTTGCCAACAAAATTGTGGAAATTCGCGAGGGTGACCTACTGCTATATCGGGGCGATTACCACTACTATTTAGACAAACTAGCAGAGGAAAAAGAGAAAGCTAGACTGGAAGCAATCGCGGCTCAAAAAGCGGCTAAAGACGCTGAAAAGCGAGAAAAGCAGAAGCAAAAAGAGAAGGCGAGAAAGGGCTAAGAGGTTAAGGCCAGCATAGGGGCGAAGATTTTCTGCCGTCCTGCAAATAGACTCAAAGCCTGAATGGTATCATTGCTAAAAAATGTTAACTATAAGGATCTCTACATGGCACAGGCGTCGGTTTCTCCAGTAGTGCTAGTGATCTTAGATGGTTGGGGTTATCGTGAAGACACCGACGGTAACGCTGTCACAGCCGCTAACACCCCAGTTATGGACAGTTTGTGGGCCGCCTATCCGCATACGCTGATTCGGACATCCGGCAAAGCGGTCGGATTGCCCGAAGGGCAAATGGGAAATTCTGAGGTTGGGCATCTAAACATTGGTGCCGGGCGCGTAGTCCCTCAAGAGCTAGTTCGCATCACCGATGCCGTTGAAGACGGCACGCTGCTTAGCAACTCAGCGCTTGTTAAAGTCTGTCAAGAGGTGCGCCTCAACAACAGCAAGCTGCATTTAATTGGGCTGTGTTCCGATGGGGGTGTTCACTCCCACATCAACCATCTGCTAGGATTGCTCGACTTAGCCAAAGATCAATCTCTAACCGATGTATGCGTTCATGTCATTACCGATGGGCGAGACACAAAACCGACAGACGGGTTAGCCACTGTTGAGAGACTTCAAGATTATATTTCACAGCTTGGGGTGGGACGCATTGCTACCCTGAGCGGTCGTTACTACGCGATGGATCGCGATCATCGCTGGGATCGAACGCAAAACGTCTATGATCTGCTGACCACCGACGGCGAAGGAGAAGGGCGATCGGTTCTAGAGGTGCTACAAGCCTCCTACGACAACGGGGTGACCGATGAGTTTGTTTTGCCTACTCGCATTTCCAGCGGTGCAGTTGAACCGGGCGATGGCATCATTTTCTTCAACTTCCGCCCCGATCGCGCTCGCCAGCTAACTCAGGTTTTTGTTGATCCCAACTTTCACGGGTTCGAGCGGGAACTGATCAAGCCCCTCTCTTTTGCGACGTTCACCCAGTACGATCCTGGCTTTCCGGTTTCAGTGGCGTTTGCCCCGCAAAACCTCAACAATATTTTAGGAGAGGTGATTGCTCAGCACGGGTTACGCCAATTCCGGACGGCTGAAACCGAAAAATATGCTCACGTCACCTATTTCTTCAACGGCGGCATTGAAGAACCGTTTGCCGGAGAAGACCGAGAATTAGTCCCCAGTCCAATGGTGGCCACGTACGATCGCGCTCCAGAAATGTCTGCCCGTCAGGTGACTGATATTGCGGTGGCGGCGGTTGAAAAACAAATCTATTCGCTAGTGGTCATTAACTACGCCAATCCTGACATGGTGGGGCACACCGGTCAGATCGATTCGACCATTCAAGCGCTGGAAACGGTCGATCGCTGCTTAGGGCGACTGCTAGAAAGCATTAGCAAAGCGGGCGGTACAGCTATCATTATTGCCGACCACGGCAACGCTGAGTGTATGTGGGATGAGCAGGGCAACCCCTGGACAGCGCATACTACTAACCCTGTTCCGTTCATCCTGGTGGAAGGTGAGGGACGGAAGATCCCTGGACATGGTACAGATGTAACTCTGCGTTCAGATGGCAAACTGGCCGACATTGCGCCCACCATTCTAGATATTCTGAAACTGCCTCAACCTGCTGAAATGACCGGGCGATCGATGATTCAGTCGGCAGGCTTTGACGTACGTTCAAACCGCAGTCCGGTTCGAGTTTCTCTCTAACGCAGGGCGACTCTGTAGAATAGAAAGGTTAATCCTACTCAGTCGTCAGGCTGACCAACGGTTGCTTTTCCCAGGAAGGTGACGCAGAGGTACGGCTGAGCTAGTTTGAGAGCTACATCGGTTTTACTATGACACTGGTTAAAGGGTTGGAACTGATTTGGGGATTGTCTGCTCTAGGGCTGATTATCCTGGTGTTATTGCATAGCCCTAAGGGCGATGGGCTGGGGGGTTTGGGCGGTCAGGCTCAGCTTTTCACAAGCACCAAAAGTGCTGAAACGACTCTCAACCGGGTAACCTGGACGCTTACAGCTCTGTTTATGGGGCTAACAGTGGTCTTGAGTGCTGGCTGGTTGGGGCCGCAGGTATAAGGCACCTGCTTGACTCTTCTCTTAAGCGAAGCAACGCTAAAGCGAATGCACTCAGCCGTTCGTCTGTGGCTCAAACGAGCAAAAACCTGCTTTGGTCGATCGCAGATAAGGGTGCGGTGGCTTGGGTTGTGGCTGTCGATCGCCATATGTTCAGGCGGTTTAATCATCAGCGTTCATTTGCTGGTTGCGCCATCTGCACGGGCACAGGATGCTGTGTCTCCTCCTCCGAATTTGGAGGCGCTTCTTCCTGTTGCCTCTCCACATCCATTGCCCCCCGCTTTGATGAACTGGCGCGATCTGGAACATCAAGGCGATTACTTTTCAGAAATTGAGCCGACTCGATTGGGGTATTTGGTGTGGTCGCGGTTTCCCGTGCGAGTTTACGTTGAACCCGCCGCGCTAGGTGTTGAAACCGATCGCTCCCAGGTTTGGGTTACTGCGGTTCGGCAAGCAGTAGACGACTGGAGTGCTTACCTGCCTCTGGAATGGGTTGACTCACCCGAAGATGCAGATATTTCGGTTTGGCGCAGCGCTCCACCATTGCAGGTCAGTCGTCCGTCTGATGTGCAAAACCCAGGGCAGATCCCCCTGCGGGCGCGTTCGGCGGAAACACGGTATGAGGTCTATATCGATCGCCCGGTGAACGCCCAAGCCGTTTTATCGCATCGCTTTACGATTCAGCTCAGACCGGGTCAATCTGCAAACTACATTACAGCTGCAGCTCGTCATGAACTAGGCCATGCCTTGGGGCTTTGGGGGCATAGCTTGCTCGACAGCGACGTGATGTATTTTTCCCAGGTGAGAAATCCGCCGGCCATCTCGGTGAGGGATATCAATACCCTTCAGCGGATCTACGAGCAGCCGACTCGCCTGGGATGGGTCTTGCCATACGATAGTCCCTCATCAATGAGAACCAACGGGGCGGAATAACCGAAGCGTTGGGTTAGACTGCTTTTACCGCAGGAGATTGAGCCGACCAAACTGTTGTACTGTCCTGGCTTAGTTTGGTGCTGGTGGCTAAAACTTGCTGCCGTGCCCATTGATCGATCGCCACAATATCGTCAAGGCTGGGATGGGCATCGTTATTCGCTTGATGGCGATCGCACGTCTGCTCAATCAGCCTGGGAATATCAAGAAACTGAATTTTTTCAGCTAAAAACAGAGCGACGGCCTGTTCGTTAGCCGCATTTAACACCGCAGGCATGGAACCCCCGGCGCGTCCAGCCGCATAGGCAAGCTGCATACAGGGATATTTTTGATGGTCGGGTTCTCGAAAGGTTAAAGTACCCACCTTAAATAAATCGAGCCGCTCCCAGTCCGTAAAAATTCGCTCTGGATAGGAGAGGGCATACAAAATAGGTAAGCGCATATCGGGCAAACCAAGCTGCGCCAGCACTGACGAATCCTGAAGTTCAATCAGCGAATGAATAATGCTTTGAGGATGAATCACAATCTCGATGTGGTCGTAATCTACCCCAAATAGGAAGTGGGCTTCAATCACCTCCAGACCCTTGTTCATCAGCGTGGCAGAATCGATGGTGATCTTTTGTCCCATCGTCCAATTTGGATGCTTCAACGCATCTGGAACTGTAACGGCTGCGAGTTGCTCGGTGGGCAAATCTCGGAATGCGCCTCCTGATGCCGTCAATAGAATTCGCCGTAAGCCCCCTTCTGGCACCCCTTGTAAGCACTGAAAGATGGCTGAATGTTCTGAATCGGCAGGCAATAGTTTTACCCCGTGCTTTTGAATCAGCGGCAAAACGACTGGCCCACCGGCAATTAATGTTTCTTTGTTTGCCAAAGCGATGTCTTTGCCAGCTTTAATTGCAGCGATCGTTGGTAACAACCCAGCACAGCCAACAATGCCTGTTACCACTACTTCTGCTGTTCCATAGCCCGCAACTTCTATGACTCCCTCTTCGCCCGCCAGCAAAATCGGTTGAGGGTCAAGGTCAGCGATCGCTTCTCGCAGTTTGGGCAACTGGCGAGTATCGCAAATAGCCACTATTTCAGGCCGAAATTGGCGAACTTGCTGGGCTAGCAGATCTACGTTCTGCCTGGCTGCCAAGCCCACCAGTCGAAACTGATCAGAATATTGGCTGACGATATCAAGCGTTTGAGTTCCGATAGAGCCAGTGGAGCCAAGCAGTGTAATCGCTTTCACAATAAATTCAGATTGAGCAGCACCTCCACTATAAAATGACTGGGACTCGTTTTCTATACTCTTCCAGGCAAACGGTCTTATCTTCTACACAACATTGCAGATAATTTGCGTTGTATGTGATGATATTCGCTGATTTTTAGGGAATTCTAGGGATTGAATAGAAGCGATCGCTACCACCGAATGCTCGCTATTTAATCTCATATTCAAACCCAGTTATTGAATCAACATCTGTCAATATCTGCTAGTTGAATTTGAGTAAGTTGCATATTTCCAGGCTTTTTATACTGAAGACAGTAGTTCTTCTACGGCAAGCCTATCTCTTAAAAAAAGAGGTTGAAGAGGTTGTGATGAATTAAAAATCACTTTCCTCTTTCAGGAAAAATGATGGATATATTAATATCTAATGCCTGAGTTTCACTATTATCAAACAGGTGACATATCTGGTCAAAACTAACTACGACTGATGCCATATTATTAACTGCAAGTCTGCTGTTCTATGGTTGAGCAATAGAACGTACTATCTTTAACATCTATTGATTCATCTCAAATTGGAGCTGAATGAATTAGAGAATAGTTTAAGAGGATAGCGGTTTACTGCTCAAGCCGCACTCTTTAAGCATTCTCGAAAAGGGTTGAGCAAATTTGAACTGCCTCTTGTTTGCCGCAGGTATTAGATCCTCAATTCTGAGTTTCAATGTGAATCCTCAATTGAATAAGACTGTTGAAGCAGAAACGGTCTTTGATTTTCTGCCTGGGGAATTGAGGGAGCTAATGCGCCCATCTTCTCTTCAAATAGCTTTTTGTTTGGCTGATTGTTATCGCAACACCTGCTTCTAATTCACATCGCTTGACTTGATGTCGATCGCATGGCTGACGTGCGAGTGTGTCCGTTTCTTTGGCCGCATTTCTTCTAGTCAATAACTAGTCAATAACTAGTCCGCAATAGTTGTATTTCTTCCGTTTCTTAAAGCGAATTAGGCTTCTTTGTCATGGCTAACAGCAATCCCACCGTTACTCCAATTCAAAATCAATCGGCAACTGAAGATGTTTTCTTCGGCTTAAATATTAGCAGTAACTTCTCTGACGCTGACAAAGATATACTCACTTACACGGCAACAAATCTGCCTGACGGATTGAGTATTAATTCCGTCACTGGAGTAATTGACGGCAAGCCGACCAATGATGCCGTTGGGGTACGCACCGTCACGGTTACCGCAAACGATGGTAAAGGTGGCATTGTTAGTACCACGTTTAGTATCACGGTGGTGAACACGAACGACGCGCCGATTGTCACCACTCCAATCAGCAGCCAAACCGCTACGGAAGACAGCCCCTTCAGCCTTGATGTCAAACCCAACTTCAACGACATTGATGTCGGAGATGTGCTGAGCTACTCTGCGGCAGGATTGCCCGATGGGCTGTCGATCAACGCCACAACTGGCATCATCAGTGGTTCTCCAACCAATGCAGCAGTAGGTACACGAACCATCACCGTAACGGCCAGCGATGGCAAAGGTGGCTCAGTCAGCAGCGCCTTTTCGATCACGGTGATCAACACCAATGATGCACCAACGCTGCTATCGCCCATCGTTGATAGAACAGCCACGGAAGACACCTTCTTCAGCATGAATGTCAGCAGCAACTTTGCTGATATTGATGTGGGGGACGTACTGACCTACTCGGCAATGGGGCTACCCGATGGGCTGACTATCAGCAGTAACGGTGTCATCAGCGGCAAGCCAACCAATGATGCGGTGGGTGACAACCTGGTAAAGGTGATTGCTAACGATGGCAAAGGCGGCACGGTTGAAGCAAGCTTCATCATCAAGGTCGCGAACACGAACGATGCGCCGATTGTCACAACTCCAATCAGCAGCCAAACCGCTACGGAAGACAGCCCCTTCAGCCTTGATGTCAAACCCAACTTCAACGACATTGATGTCGGAGATGTGCTGAGCTACTCTGCGGCAGGATTGCCCGATGGGCTGTCGATCAACGCCACAACTGGCATCATCAGTGGTTCTCCAACCAATGCAGCAGTGGGTACACGAACCATCACCGTAACGGCCAGCGATGGCAAAGGTGGCTCAGTCAGCAGCGCCTTTTCGATCACGGTGATCAACACCAATGATGCACCAACGCTGCTATCGCCCATCGTTGATAGAACAGCCACGGAAGATGCTCCCTTTGCAATGAACGTCAGCAACAATTTTGCTGATATGGATGTGGGCGATACGCTTACCTACTTTGCGGCCAACCTGCCGGATGGGTTAGCCATCAACGCGACAACTGGCATCATTAGTGGTTCTCCGACCAATGCGGCGGTTGGTGTACGAGAGGTCACTGTAACAGCCAGTGACGGTAATGGTGGTACGGCGAGTAGCGTCTTTAAATTAACAGTCATTAATACCAACGATGCTCCGCTGGTTGCTGTTCCGATTCCCGATCGCACCGCTCTAGAAGACAGCCTGTTTACGTTTGATGTCAGCAGCCATTTTGCCGACATTGATGTTGGAGATGCCCTCACCTATATGGCCACAGGCTTGCCGACCGGATTAAGCATTGATGCCAATACCGGCATTATCAGCGGCACTCCAACCAACAGCACGGTAGGCATTAGCACAATTAAAGTAACCGTCAGCGATCGCAAAGGGGCAACGACGAGCGATACCTTTCTGCTGACGGTGCTGAACACCAACGACGACCCAACTGTTGCTACTAAAATTCCTGATCAACAGGCGATCGAAGACCAGCCTTTCACCCTCAATATCAGCAACAACTTTACCGATATTGACGTTGGAGATACCTTCACTTTCTTTGCCACCGGGCTGCCAGATGGGTTAAGCCTCGACTCGGCTACAGGATTGATTAGCGGTTCTCCGACCAATGCAGCAGTGGGCAACCGTACAGTAACCGTGACGGCCAGCGATAACAATGGCGGTGTGGTAAGTGACTCGTTTGTGATTTCGGTTGCCAACACGAACGACGCTCCCACTGCTACTCCTATTCCTGCTCAATCAGCCACCGAAGACAGAGCGATCGCGCTGGACATCACCAGCTACTTCTCTGACATTGATGTGGGAGATGTGCTCTCCTACTCGGCGATGGGGTTGCCCAATGGCTTAAGCATTAGCAACGCCGGATTGATTAGCGGCACTCCGACCAATGCAGCAGTAGGCAGCCATACCATCACGGTTATTGCCAACGATGGGAACGGTGGTACTGTCAGCAATCCCTTTGTGATCACGATCGCTAATACCAATGACGATCCTATTGTTGTCACGCCTGTGGGACAACAAAATGCGATCGCAAACGTTCCCTTTGCCGTCAATATCAGCAGTCACTTTGCCGATATTGATGTCGGCGATACGCTGACGTATTTTGCAGTTGATTTACCAGAGGGGTTAAGTTTGGATGCGAGTACAGGCATGATCAGCGGTAAAACTGCGGCGATCGGCACGAACGCAGTTTCTCTGGTGGTCACGGATGGGAACGGTGGCATGGTTGAAAGTGTGTTTGACCTTACCGTTTCTGCTAACGTAGCTCCGGTTGTGGGCAGTCCGGTTCCTGATCAAACGGTCGCCGCCAACACACGCTTCAACTTTACGATTGCGCCTAATACCTTTAGCGATGCCAACGTGAGTGATGTTTTGTCTTTGACGGCCAGTCTCGATAACGGCAACAGTTTACCGACCTGGTTAAGTTTTGATCCATTGACTCGCACGTTCAGCGGCACCCCTGGCAGCAATCAGGTTGGTACGCTGAACGTCAAGCTGACCGCAACGGATCGGGCGGGTGAAATGGTGAGCGATAGTTTTCGGCTCACTATCAATTCGCCTGTTGTTTCGGGAGGGGGTGGCGCAACGAATACAGGCGGCAATACGGGCGGTAGCGGTAACACCAGTGGCAGTACAGGTGGCAGTACGGGTGGCAGTACGGGTGGTACTGTTGGCGGCGGCAGTATTGGCGGTGAGACTCCCAGTTCAGGAAGTGGTGTCATTCGAGGATCGGAAGGAAGCGATCGCCTGATCGGCACCAGCGCCAAAGATGTGATTGAAGGGCTAGGCGGCAAAGATACGTTAATTGGTCTGGGTGGCAACGACAAACTGATCGGCGGTAGCGGCAACGATAAGCTAATAGGCGGAGCAGGTAGTGACAAGTTAGTGGGGGGCAAAGGGCGAGATAGCTTTGTTCTGGAAACTGGCTCTGGTAAAGATGTCATTCTCGACTTCACCGATCGCCAAGACAAGCTAGCCCTGTCGAAAGGGATGAGCTTCGACAAGTTAAGAATTGCACAGCAGGGACGCAATACGACAATTAGTATCGGTAGCGATCAGTTGGCTATTTTGACAGGCGTTCAAGCGAACCAAATCACAGCAGCTGACTTTACAAAAGCCTGACCCCTGGCAAATACTTGATTTTATAGAGCGGAAGAGACAGGATACGCTTTCTGTTTCTTCCGCTTCTTTGTATTGTCTCCCAGTCCAAAACCACCGTTTTTTTGCAACGAACTCTACCAACCGATTTTCGCACTCTCAATTTTTGGAGCTTAATATCGGTTTAAGGAGATCATTTCCTTGCTCCCGGAACGTGTTCTTCGTAACCTGTACTGATGGCTTGCACTAAGCCATAAGCCTCTTGTGATTTCTCCGTTTATTTCAGTTCCCCTCATGCTTGCCCAAGTTGGTCCTCTATTAGGGGATACCAAACTGGATATCGCCATCCTGGTGTTGATGCTGGTCTTGTCTGCGTTCTTTTCTGGTTCAGAAACCGCGATTACAGCTCTCGATAACCTCAAGCTGCGTGCCCTAATTAAAGAAACTGGCGATCCTAGCAAGATGTTTACGCTGGTTTTGGAAAAGCGAGCACGGTTCATCACCACCCTTTTAGTGGGCAACAACCTGGTGAATAATTTTTCTGCCATCCTCACCAGTAATTTGTTTGCCGTGTGGTTTGGTGGTGCTGGGGTTGGGCTTGCCACGGCTGTGGTAACGCTGCTGGTGCTAATTTTTGGTGAAATTACGCCAAAATCGTTGGCAATCAACAACATCATGCCTATTTTTAGGCTAGCGGTTCGCCCAATCTACTGGCTCTCGAGGGCGCTATCGTTTTTTGGCATTACGCAGTTTTTAGAGGCGATCGCCCAAGCCGCCATTCGCATTTTTCAAGGTAATGTGGTGCAGCAGGGAGAGTCTGTCAAAGATCTCCAACTCATGATCGAAATTTTAGGCGGCAAAGGCCAACTGGATCTCAGTCAACATCAGTTACTCAATAAGGCACTAACCCTCGATCGGGTCAGCGCTCGTGATGTCGTTAAACCTCGGGTTGACATGCGGACGATATCGCATGAGGCTTCTTTGAACGATTTGGTCAATCTCTGTTTAGAAACCGGCTATTCGCGTATTCCTGTGCAGGAAGAATCGAAAGATGCAATTGTTGGCATTGTGCATATCAAACGTGCCCTGCAAGAATTGAAAGCGTTACGGCAGGAAAACCAAACCGATGGCCTGGTGACTCGAGCAATGGACCCGCCCGTCTATGTGCCCGACATCAAGCGCGTGGCCGACTTGTTGAAGGAAATGCTCCAACAGCGGTTGCATATCGCGATCGTGGTCGATGAATACGGCGGCACTGTGGGGCTAGTTACTCTGGAAGATATCCTGGAAGAGTTGGTTGGTGAGATTTACGATGAGAGCGATTTTCCATCCCGCATTCACCGTAGTAGCGGCAGTCAGCGCCGCTTTGGTCGTGGGTCGCGATCGCCTCTTTGAAAAAAGATTGGCAAAACAGTAGAACATAGCTTGCAAGTATGTTACTATCAGTATCCGTGGAATGGGCGGGTCGGTGCCCGAGTGGTTAATGGGGGCGGACTGTAAATCCGCTGGCTACGCCTACGCTGGTTCGAATCCAGCCCGGCCCATCCACGTAAACCTTTGGGTTTTAGGTTACAAGGTTTAAATTGGTGTAAGATCAAAAACCGTAGATCTACAATCCAGGTTTGGTTTGCCCGTGTGGCTCAGTGGTAGAGCACACCCTTGGTAAGGGTGAGGTCACGAGTTCAATCCTCGTCACGGGCTTTTATATTGTTGCGTACATTCGCACATTAAATGTCGCGAACGTCAACGTCACATAGCAACGGTTGCAAGTTACCCTGCTCTGTAGGGGTAGCTACACTACACGGTTCTGGCGAATGCATTCGGCGTACCAGTGATAACTACTTTTGGGAATGCGCTCTTGCGTGGTGTAATCGGTGTAAACAATGCCAAAACGGCGATCGTATCCCCATGCCCACTCAAAGTTATCCATAAAGCTCCAGAGAAAATAACCCCTGAGCGGATAGCCTTCGTCGATCGCCCGATGAGCCGCTTTAAGATAGTTTCGTAAATAAAAGATGCGATCGCTATCAATGACTTCTCGATCGGCGGTCAGTTCATCCTGGACAGCACAGCCGTTTTCGCTAATGAAAATGGGGAGATTAGAGCATCCAGGTGTTTCATTAACGTAGCGAATCCCCCAGTACAGGCTATCTGGCGAGATGTTGAGCCAGGGCATGTCTAGCTTGGGATAGCTCTTCGGAAAATTTAGAATTTCATAGCCCTGCTCATTGTCGGCAGCTCGCACGTAGACCCCAAAATAAATATTGAAGCCAAAGGAATCGAGCGGCTGATGAATGGTTTCCAAATCACCCGGTTGAATCTCTGGTGCGTCGTCTTTTAAGCGTTCCAATAATGCAGGATGGTAAGCTCCGGTCAAGGCAGGAACGACAATGCCACCGTTTGTAGAAAATTCAGGGAAGGCGGTTTGAGCCGCTGCTACATTGGCGGGCGACTCGTCTATGGGAATGGGAGGAACAAAGTTATCGACCAGAGACACTTCGCAAGGCACGGGTGAGGCAGCTCGAATAGCCTGACAGCCCAACCCGTGCGCTAATAAGGCATGGTGTGAGGTTTGCCATACATCTTTGATGCGATCGACCCTGGTTCCCGGCGCATGAACCGGATCGGCACTAACGGCATAGCCCATGTGGGTAAAACAAGCAATTTCGTTGATTGTCATCCAATGGGTGATGCGATCGCCCAACCGACTCACGGCTGCTGTAGCATAATCGGCAAAATCGGTGGCCATTTCTCGACTGCGCCATGAGCCATATAAGTCTTCCAGGGCTTGTGGACTGTCCCAGTGAAACAGCGTGGCGTGTGGCGTAATGCCGTGGTCACGCAAACAATCAACCAGCCGCTTGTAAAAATCAATGCCCGCTTCATTCACCGTTCCCCGACCGTCTGGCATAATGCGAGACCAGGCCAGACTAAAGCGGTAGTGCTTTACCCCCAGCGCCGCCATCAGCTTGATATCCGACAGGTAACGGTGGTAATGGTCGCAGGCGATCGCGCCTGTATCGCCATTGAGCGTGCGTCCGGGAGTAGCGCTAAAGGTGTCCCAAACGCTAGGCTTACGACCATCCTGGGCAACGGCTCCCTCAATCTGGTAGGACGCAGTTGATGTGCCCCACTGGAAATGGTCTGGAAATTGGTAGCTCGGCATTGGTTAGCAATGGATGGCGGGTGTACGATTCATCCCATCTATCCACACCTTGCTAACTAAGCGGCAGTGGGTAGAGATTGGGCAGCAAGAATGGTTTGATAATAGCTCACTAATTGGCGAGTAGCCGCAGGCCATCCCCAACGTTCGGCTTCGTCTCGCGCATTTTGCCGCATGGTTTCACATTCATGTCGCTGGCTCAGCAGCCGCTGAGTCGCTCCGATCGCCCCTCGTTCGTCGGTTGGGTCAAACAGGTAACCATTTACCCCATCCGTGACAATATCAGGAATACCCCCTGCTCTGGCTGCCACCACCGGGCAACCTGCTGCCATCGCCTCCAACAACACCAGCCCCAGGGTTTCCGTGCGCGACGGAAAAATAAATGCGTCTGCCGATGCAAAGGCCATTGCCAAATCTCGCCCTGTCAGGTATCCCACAAAGTGGGTCGGCGTGTCGGCAAAATGCCGCTCTAGCTCCAACCGATAGGGGCCATCCCCTACCAGAGCCAGTCTCGCCTCTGGAATCGATTCCAGAACGGGCTTAATGCGGTCAATTTCTTTTTCAGCCGACAACCGCCCGACGTATAGCAACAACGGACTTTCGGGATGCCCCTGGGAGAGGTGCGATCGCATCTCTTGACTCGTCAGATTCGGCTGGAACAGTTCTGTATCTACCCCACGCTGCCACAAAGCAACCCGCTCAATGCCATGAGTGGTCAACTCCTCTTGCATGGCGGTAGAGGTGCATAAGTTAAGTTCGGCCTGGTTGTGCATTGCCTTCAGCAGTTCCCACAAAACCCCTTCCAACATGCCTAGACCGTAGTGTTCTAAATACTTGGGCAGGTGGGTATGGTAAGAAGCGACCAGCGGCAGCTTTAAGCTTTTGGCGTAATACAGTCCAGCCAGTCCTAGAACGGCAGGGTTCACAATATGAACTAAATCGGGCTGAAACGTTTCCAGTGCTTGCCCAATCGAAGGACGAGGCAGCGCCAGCTTCAGTTCAGGATACAACGGCAACGGAAATCCAGAGACTCCATAAATTTTGGCACCCCTGTATTCAGTTAATCCACCATCAGGTGAGAACACAAGCACCTGATTTCCGAGGCGTTGCAGGTGGTCAACGGTATGGCTTAGACGGGTAACAATGCCATCAACCTTGGGCAAAAAGGTTTCTGTGAACAGGGCAATTCGCATACAAACGCAATCGGCAATTGGCTTAAGGCAACTGACTAAAAACAACTGGAGCAGATATCAAGGCACCAGAAACCCGGTGATAGGAGAAGTCGATCGCCCATCACCACGTTTCAGTTCATTATCCCTTCCATTTCACCTTGGGCAGAATCTGGTTCTCATCGACTCGATGCTTGTACTTGATGCTGAAATTCAACAACGAGTCAAGGAGCGAATCAGACAGGTAATGCGGCTGCAAACCCAAGTCCAGCAGGTTGGTATTTTTGGCGTTGAAGTAGTGTTCTTCTAGCTCAACCCGTGGGTTGTCCAGGTGTTTAACATCAATATTGAGACCTAGAGCGTTCCCAGCTTTTTTCACCATAAGCGCCAGGTCGCCAATACTGAACATTTCAGTGAACTGGTTAAACACGCGGAATTTGCCAGCATCAGCCGGATTTGCGATCGCCAACTCGATACAGCGCACCGTGTCTCGAATGTCGAGGAACCCTCGCGTTTGCCCACCTTTACCGTAAACCGTGAGAGGGTGCCCGATCGCCGCCTGGATACAGAACCGATTTAAGGCGGTACCAAACACGCCGTCATAGTCTAAACGGTTAATCAACAGCTCATCCATGCCGGTTTCTTCGGTCAGCACACCATACACAACCCCCTGATTCAGGTCAGTAGCCCGCAAACCCCAGATTTTGCAAGCAAAGTGAATGTTGTGGGAATCATGTACTTTACTGAGGTGATAGAAAGAGCCAGGTTGCTTGGGGTAAGGTAGGGTGTCTTTCCGTCCGTTATGCTCGATGGTAATGTAACCTTCTTCGATATCGATGTTGGGGGTGCCATACTCGCCCATCGTACCGAGCTTAACCAGATGGCAATCTGGGAAACTCTCGCGCATAATGTAGAGCAAGTTCAGCGTTCCAACCACATTGTTGACCTGGGTTAGAACGGCATGTTCGCGATCGATCATAGAGAAGGGAGCCGATCGCTGCTCACCAAAATGCACAACTGCTTCTGGTTCAAACCGATGCATTGCATCGTGGAGAAACTCGTAGTTGGTGATATCTCCAACAAACAGGTCGATCGACTTGCCCGTTAAATCTTTCCAACGTTGGAGCCGTTGCTGGATAGGAGCGATCGGAGTTAGGGTTTCAACGCAAAGAGTCGCGTCCCAATGCCGCCGCACCAGGCTATCCAAAATACCAACTTCATAACCTCGATTGGAGAGGTAAAGAGCGGTTGCCCAACCGCAGTAGCCATCGCCGCCAATAACTAGGACTTTCATCTGACTGAGTCTTGATTACTGATACTCCGCTAAATCTACCAGGTTTATGCACCATCTAAACCACTCAGGCCAATTCTTCCTAATCCATCTTTTGGTTGAAGGTGCAGAACTCATTCCTGGACTCGTCTGAAAACCCACTTCTCATGATTTTTCGTTTAATCGATGAGTTGCAGCATCTATCTATAGAGACACATCAAAGCTGCGACAGAGTGCCCAACTGGCGCTGACGCTACACATGGCTATTGGCTGAGGTGGCCGGGTTATCGAACGGCTCTTCGATCGCTCTCCGGCTCCAACACGACGCGTTCGCCATAGTTCAACAGCGTTTCGATGGTTTCTAGCCGATTCTTCCAGGTGCGAACCCGGTAGCTCTGGTTGAGCGATTGTAGCCGCATCCAGCTATCAAACTGCTGATTAAAGCGATCGAGCTGTCTACGGGTTTGCTGAAGCCGTAGTTGGGAGGGGTTGTTGGATAACTCCGCTAAAGCCACCCCCAACTCGTCTGCCCTGGCTTGCCACTCTTGCCGTTCGCGTTCGCGTATCCACAGCTCGCCGCTAGACAGCATATAGCCCCACTCTCGCTGAAGACTGGTATAGCGGTCGGTGGCAGCGGCAAACGGTTCACGATAGGGAATGGGGCCTGCCGTAGCGGCACGTTCTGTTCCCTGGGTTCGGGTAAAAATAGATTGCAGCGTATCGTTCAGGTCAGCCGCCGCGAATAGGGAGTACCCTCCAGCGGGCATGTCTCGTAACGCCTGGATCTGGTCGATCGCCGCCGATTCTGGCAGGTTCAACAGACGGATTCCGGGCAAGATTAAAACCGAGCCTAAGTTGCTGCTGTTGGTTAACCAGGGGCCAGCAAGCCGCTGTAAACGGTTGGTGTCCATGGCGTAGCTCATCGGAACAATCAGATCAATGTCGCCTTGACGCGCCCACACTTCCCAGTTTTGCTGAATTTTCTGGATGCGCTCATGTTCAGACATGGCAAAAACAGCGGCGGACAAAATTAGATCAGGACGGCGACGGCGCAGCACGCGAGAGGTTTCCGCAACAAATGAATTGATTTGCTCTGCTCGAAAATCAGTCCATTGCTGCCACAGTTGGCGATCGCCAGGAGAAATCTCAACCGGATCGACCCCGGTTAACTGCTGAAACTGTTGCCGCGCTGCGACCCCATACCCATAAGTCCGTCTGGCTCCTGGGTCTTGAAACGGATACCGGATGTAGTCAAGTTGCAGGCCATCTACGTCATACCGCGTTGCAATTTCTTGAAACAGACGCAGCAGGTAGCTTCGTACCGCTGGATTGGCCGGATCAAGAAACGGTTTGCCCTGACCCGGAGGAATAATGCTGCCCCGGTTATCATAGTTGGCCCATTCGGGGTGAGCCGATAGCACTGGCCCTGGATAGTCTGCCGGAAGATTCACAATCGTATTGTGCGCCTGGTTGCCAGCGGCAAATGCCCACACCCAGGCATGAAGCTCCATCCCACGCTCGTGAGCCAATTCAACGGCAGACTGTAGCGGGTCCCAACCAACGGTTAGCGGGTTTTGTTGGGGAGCCACCTGGCTGGGGTAAATGGTGTACCCCGCGTTCACCGTTTCAAAAAAGACCGTGTTAATTCCTGCCTCGGCCATGCGATCGAAAATTCGTGCGAGTCCCTGTTTCGATCGCGCCTCCACAATGGTGCCGCGATCGAGCCAGATTGCCCGAACTTCCGACGGAGCAGTAGGGCGATCGGTCGGAAAGTTGTCCCATAAAAGCTGTCGAGCTTGCAGCCACTGCTGCCGAGCGTCTCCATAGTTGCGCTGAGCGACGAGTTGGGGAAAATTATCCAGAATTTGGCGTGCTTCTGCCAGCGTTGCCTGAGTAGTGGCCTGAGCAGAGGATCTCAGGGTGGCTCGGGGTGGAAACGCATCGTCGGCACTGGCCGTTAAAACCGGACTGGAACGGGTTACATGGGGAGCCGAGGCTGGGGGAGAGATCGCTTTTAAGTCTGAGGAGGTATTAACTGAGTTGGCCGAGAGCAGCGCGCTTTCAAACCGACCGATCAGGTTTTCTAGCTCTTGCCGCATGGCGATCGCTTCCATCGTTGTAATGACGCGATCGCCATACCCCACATCAATGCCTGCTGGGGCAACCTGTTCAGCCGGGTCTTGAGATTGAGGAACCGGATTTTGAGATTGAGGAACCGGATTTTGAGGTGCGGTGGGCAACGCTAAGGGACGGTTGCGGTTGATGGCGACGGGTGCGGTTGGGCGAGCAGCGGCAACGGGTCGTGCTGGGCGGGCGGCAACCGGAGGCAGGTCGTGGAAACGATGGACAGCGGCTTCTAGCCACACCTGATCAAACTGGCTGGGAACGGCAGTACTTCCCCACTGCCATCCGAGGAACGTTGTTTGAGCAGTGGTGACCACAGCGGCAGTATTTTGAGCCGCAACGCTTGCAGTAGGGGGAGGTGGCGATGGCACTACAACAGAGCCGTTGCTCCAGGTTAGCAGCGTTTCACTGCCTGACCCAATCGGGACGATTGCACCGCCTGCAACGGAATTAGTAATATCACCGCGCTGAGTCCAAGACTGGCTTGCCCCTTCGACTGGGGCGAGCTGTGCGGGTTGGGGTAAGGGGGCAGACCAATAGGCTCCAAGCAGCGATCGCATTGCTTGCCGAACGCCATGAAACGATTGGTGCCCGATTGGCCCACTGGCAATGAGTCGTCCACCCTGATTCACCCAGGATTCCAGGGCAATCATCTGGGTTGAGGTAATGAGTTCTACATTGGGCAAAAACAGAACGTCAATATCTGCCAGATCCGCTGGATTCAGCACGGCCTGAAGGTCTATGACGCGATGGGGAATGCCTGTTGCTTGCAGACGAGCCATAATTTGCGGCCATTGAGCCGAGTTATCCTGGCTCCGCACGACTCCTAGCACAATAGATTGCTGACGTTCAACCGGGTTGGCATGACCGCCCGTAACCGCTTGCGCCTGGGCAAGTGGCGCAATGCTGGGTATGAGTAGCAAGCTTCCTGCCAGCGTTGCTACCAAAACCTCGCCAAGGGTTTGAACGGCGGAAGCAGCCAATAGGCTGTGCTGCCAGCGGAGTGAACGAACAAGACGATACTGAACCAAGAACCTTACTCCTCACGTCAAAACAACTAACCAAAGCGGTGGCTAATCCACCGCCAAGGATGCCTGAAACTAGAATGCCCGGAATGCTTTTAAGTTTCGCGTTAGCGATTGTTGAAACCAGCCTTTGAGTTTAGAACCGAAGCTCCCTGAATTGCGGTGTTCATTCCATTCGGGCTTAACCTACACCTGATTGATGTGAAGCAAGAGACAGCCTTCAGCAACGCCGTGCTAACCAACAACGCCGTGCTAATCAGTTGAGTTTCAGCTATGCCTGAGTTGAAGCCATGAATTAGATACCAAACTAGAGACCGAACAGCGATCGCCCTGACATCGCTTAGAAAACCAAATTGACATGAGATCCACCGTCGTACAAAAAGTGGCAGATGATACGAAAAAAAAGCAGATTTAACTGAACTTTTACAAACAGATTTTTAAGTTGTTAAAGATAAATAATTACCAAAACCGGAGTACATAACCCAAGCGCTTTGGCTAGCGCTGCTGGATGCAATGGGCAAAATCTTCATGCGTCAATTAAGCTTAGATGTCTAATTTTTAGGATGATAAGTTTTCTTAATTTCATAATATTTGTCCTGTGGCAACCGCTATTTGGCTGAATGATGAGGTGATGAAGCCCCATCGATAACCACATAGAGCCATATAGAGATTAGGACGTCTGACTATGTACGACTTATCGAGGTTTACCCAGGATGATATGTACGATTGTGCGATCGCCCTGCGCGGTATGGATCTGGGTGCTAGCAGCATGGAAGAGGTTGCCAACCGTATGGTTCGCCACCTCTATCACTATTTGATTGATCCCAAAACTGGCAAACCTGCTTGTGCTCTGGTTCGTTTCTTTAAAACCCATCCCTATGGCGAATTAACTCAAGATTTGCAAGAAGCGGCTCGCGCCATCCTCAAAGGTCGTCCTGTTTCGCTAAAAACGAAATGCCTGACCTTGCTGGCAACAGCAGGTGATAAACCGCAATGGAACACCCGATATGGTTCCACAGGGCATCAAGCGATTCCGCTGGTGGATCTGGACTTCATTTACCGAGCGCCGATGATTTTGCAGCTTATTCAGCAATTTGGCTTAGAAGTCAACACCGTTTTGGAACCAGCGACCTCCTTGATCATGGATTTAGAACGAACGACCTTCAATGTGTTTTATGTGCCTGACGCGTTGGGTAGCGATCACATTCCAGCACAGGTGGAATTTGTAATTCCTCACCGTATTGGTTCTGTGCTGGGATTTGGCGGAATGTTGCCGTCTGGAAACTTGTTTGCCATCATTCTGTTTACCAAAACACTGGTGCCCCAGGAAACAGCAGATCTGTTTAAGTGGGTGTCTGCCTATGTCCGAATTGCGGTATCTACCTTCGATCGGGAGTTGGTTTTCGCGCAGGGTCAGTTAGTAAGATAACCGCGAACCAAGCCACTTGGCGTAGCGATCGCGTGTGTGAGTAGTGTCAGTAGTGTGGTTGACTATCTGCCTTATAACATCCATCCGTTTCTCAAGTTCGTTTGTTAGGTTAAGAAAACCCGTGAGGAAGAGAGTTCTAAGTTTCCAGGCTTTCTTCCTCATGTTCTCATGGGTCTACGACTAGTTTGGAGCCACGTTGAGATCACTCCTGTTTAAATCGACAGGGTTAGCAGGCTTAATTCATCACCAGGGACTTGATCGCTTCAATCATCCTGTCCTAACCATCAGACCTCGACCTCTCCGCCTCAATTTTGTAGCTGAAGATACAAGGCTGCATTCAGCCTCCTTTTACTGTGCACGTAATAGGAGGCGATCGTTCTGGGAATAAGCTGCACAAACACTCAGAACTTGGGTCAGTAGAGCTTTATGGTGTTCTGCAACGATGCAACTGAATCGGTCTGCAATGATGTTTGAACCGTAGCAACTGTGCTGCATCAATTCTCTACATCTCTTGTTCTGGATCTCTCTGGGGAGACTCTGAGCCAGTCCTGGTTCAACATTCCGCAGACGTGGAAGCTTAGCGCCTGCACGCCAAAAAGGAACGGTTCGTGTGACATTCAGCACGTTTAATGCAGCCTCTACAGCAGGTAAGGCGAGCTGCAAAACCAGGCAAATTGAAAGTTTACATCAGTTTCTATTGAGAGAAGAAAGGCTACACGAATGGTTAGATTTTAAGTATTGAACTGCACAATAGATACTCCAAAATTCTTTGAACTGAATGATATTTGTTGATTGAGAGGAGGCGATCGCCTATCTGTCGGAACAAACAACAAGCATAGACAAAGATGAGGAAAATCTACGAAACATAAATCTTCAATAACGTCTGCTTATTCAATCCGCTATACTGCTTTTTGGCAGATTGGTGCAGTATTTATTAATAGCAAGTCAAGGGTTAATGCTTTGAGGTTACTCGATCGCAGCGTTTTGTTTTTTCTAGTTTCTGTTTTTTCAGACAAGTAGCTGACAATAAGTGTTGGGTTTGATGGAGGTCAGTTATTAAAATTTCTGAACGTCAAACGTAAGTAAAAATCCGTCGCTTGTATCGATGAATACACACTATCTGGTGGCATTAACTTTAAAGTTGTGTTTGAATTGGTTGATAGAAAAGAACTCGTTTTCAGAGTCTTTCTGTTGTTGGTGAACGTTGTGTTTTATAGGGGAAATTGATGCCTACAGTAGAAACTCCTGCTCATAAGTCTGGCGACTTCTTTGTTGATTACGAGGAGAAAGTTTTTCCTGATGTCAAAGCAGAACCAGGTGAGAAAGCGTTGGTGACGTTTCATACCGTTGCGTTTGAAGGGTCAATTGGTTTGGTTAACCTGTTGCAGGCTCTTCGTTTACTTCGCAAAGGGTTTGAAACCTCAGTTTTGCTCTATGGCCCCGGTGTAACGCTGGGTATTCAACGCGGGTTCCCAACCCTGGGTGATGAGGCGTTTCCGGGCGCACAAAACTTCAACAACCAGCTCAAGAAGTTTATGGATGAGGGTGGCAAGGTCTATGCCTGTCGGTTTGCGCTACAAGCGCTTTACGGTCATGGCGAGCCTTCACTGATTCCTGGGATTCGCCCTATCAATCCTCTAGACGTGCTGGATTTAGTATTGTTGCATCGTAAAGATGGAGCCTTTATTCTCGATACTTGGACGCTCTAACAGGTAAAAGAAGGCTGAGAAATCGTTTGTTTCTCAGCCTTCACTTGTGCGTTATGTCGAACATAGGAGGATCGTTATGGATTACTCGCGCACGGTTCGAGCGGCCGCCGTACAAATCAGTCCGGTGCTGTTTAGTCGAGATGGGACCACTGAAAAGGTGTTGCAGGCGATCGCCTCCGCTGCTAAAGCAGGCGCTCAACTGGTCGTATTTCCAGAAACCTTTGTTCCCTACTATCCCTATTTCTCCTTCATTCAACCTCCCGTATTGATGGGCAAAGAGCACATGCGCCTTTATGAAGAGGCGGTTGAGGTGCCCAGTCCCGTGACGGATGCAGTGAGCCGTGCGGCTCGTTCCTATGGCATCGTTGTGGTTTTGGGTGTAAACGAGCGAGATGCGGGTTCGTTGTACAATGCCCAACTGATCTTTGATGCTGACGGCAGCCTCTTGCTGAAGCGACGCAAGATTACGCCCACCTACCATGAGCGCATGGTATGGGGGCAGGGAGACGGCTCTGGCTTGCAGGTATTGAATACGGCTGTTGGTCGGCTGGGGGCGCTGGCCTGTTGGGAGCATTACAATCCACTGGCGCGGTATGCGTTGATGGCACAGCATGAGCAGATTCACTGCGCTCAGTTTCCCGGCTCAATGGTGGGGCAAATTTTCACCGATCAAATGGAAGTGACGCTGCGCCATCATGCTCTGGAAGCGGGCTGCTTTGTGGTAAACGCGACGGGTTGGCTGTCGCCAGAGCAGGTCGGTCAAATTACAGCCGATGAAGCGTTGCAGCGGGTCCTAAGCGGGGGTTGCAATACAGCCATCATTGGCCCAGAGGGAAACCATCTCTGTTCTCCGATTACAGAGGGAGAAGGAATGGCGATCGCAGATCTCGATTTTTCGTTGATTACCAAGCGCAAGCGCATGATGGATTCGGTAGGGCATTATGCTCGTCCTGACCTGTTGCAACTGGGGCTGAACACAGACGCACGCGCGGTGCTAAACGAAATTAATCCTCAAGCGGTGTCGGCACCGGGGAAAGGCAGTCATGATGATCCGCTGCTGGCGATCGCCTCACCCATTTATCCGTTGTCATCCGACAGTGTAGACAAACAGCTCATTGCTGACAGCTAAACGCTGATAAGCTCCTTGCCAATGAACAAACAGCAGTTAATTACAGAATTACAATCGAACGGGCTAAAGGTCGGAGCCACACATTTAGAGAACGAAGCCGGACAACTCCCTGTCTCTTCGACTCTAGACGCTGTGCTGTTAAACCCCCAAGACCTGAGTGCGGCTGCCCGTAAGGGTGGCGCGGGGCCATCCGACCACAAAGCGGTGACAGTTGACGGCACAACGGTGATGGTGCCTATCTTCACCAGTACGGCAACACAGTCGCCCTATCAAACCGAGTTTGACCCGGTGACCAAGCAAACGGTCTTGAAGCGGGATGGAGTGAACCCAATCCCCATCAGTTTTCCGACGCAGCCTCAGTTTTATCGTCTTACCACAGCAGACGGTACTCCCTATTGGAAAATTGCCCTGCTGCATAGCCATGATGTTTTAGCCACAACGGTGTTGCAGACCTGTATGCGCTACAGCGATGCGGCAACATCCTGCCAGTTTTGTGCCATTGGTCAATCGCTGGAGGCTGGACGCACGATCGCCCGTAAAACTCCGGCGCAGTTAGCAGAGGTGGCCGAGGCAGCGGTGCGGTTGGACGGGGTAAAACATCTGGTGATGACCACGGGAACCCCTAACACCAGCGATCGCGGTGCTGCCTACCTGACAGAGTGTGCCAGAGCTGTTAAAGCGGTGGTTGATTTGCCAATTCAGGCGCAGTGCGAACCGCCGGATGATTTTGCCTGGTTCCAGCGGATGAAAGCGGCGGGTGTTGATAGCTTGGGAATGCATTTGGAAGCGGTTGATCCGCAGGTGCGGGCAAGGGTGATGCCTGGAAAGGCCAGCGTCCCGCTGGACTATTACTTCGAGGCATTTGCTGCCGCTGTGGATGTGTTTGGGTGGGGGCAGGTTAGCACCTATCTGCTGGCCGGGTTGGGTGACGATTTGCCCACGTTGTTAGAGGCGTGCGATCGCCTGACTCAACTGGGTGTTTATCCATTTGTTGTGCCGTTTGTGCCCATCACCGGAACGCCACTGGCTCACCAACCCGCACCAAGCAGTGAATTGATGATGGCGCTTTACCAGCAGGTGAGTGCCATGCTTCAACGGGCTGGTTTGTCTTCACAGGAGATGAAAGCCGGATGTGCCAAGTGCGGAGCCTGTTCAGCGCTGTCAACCTTTGAGACTCAAGATTGACGCTACGCCAGTGCGCTAAATCAGGCGTTAAACCGCTGTCGTTCAAAATGATTCAGCAGGAAGGAGTTACCATTCATGGCAGGCGATCGCTATAGTTTCAAGCTTGCTACATCAGCCTGGGACGTAAGCGCTTACTTCCAGTTGCGGCAAGCGATTTTCTGTCATGAGCAGGCGTTGTTTGCCGAGAGTGATGAAGATGACATCGATCATCACGCTTATCCAATTGTGGCGATCGACAACACGCTGACGACAGGCAACCCTGTGGTTGGGGTCGTCCGAATTTATGAGACGGAACCAGGATTGTGGTACGGCGGCAGATTGGGCGTGCATCAAGACTATCGCCGCGCCGGACGTATTGGTAAAGGATTGATTTACAAGGCTGTAACAACGGCGAACACCTGGGGCTGTCGGCAGTTTTTGGCGACCGTGCAACTCCAGAATGTGCGGTTTTTTCAGCGGCAGCATTGGCGATCGCTGGAGGAAATCTTGATTTGCGATCGCCCCCATCACTTAATGGAAGCTGACCTCAACTTTTATCCGCCCGGTCACGAAGGCCGCCCCGTCTTATCAACGCTCGTCGGCGAGGCATCGGCGTGTTAACCGAGTTGGTAGACCAGTTGCGGCAGTCGTTGGGAATTTTGCAAAAGCAAGATATCCAAACCGTAGCGCAACAAATGAAACGGTGGAGTAGCGCTGACGCTGATATCTTGCTGGGAGACGACTGCGCGGCAATTCCAGACGGAACGGGGTATTTACTATTTGCGGCAGAGGGCATGTTGCCACAGCTAGTTGAAACAGAACCGTGGTTTGCGGGCTGGTGCGCTGTGATGGTTAACGTCAGCGATATCTATGCCATGGGCGGCAGACCGATCGCCGTGGTAGACACCTTCTGGAGCCAATCTCAAGCGCTCAGCGAGGCTCTTTGGCAGGGGATGCAAGCCGCTTCGATGGCGTATAACGTTCCCATCGTGGGAGGCCATACCAACTGCCGCAGTCCCTACAGCGCTTTGTCTGTTGCTATTTTGGGACGGGCTAGCCGTCTGTTGTCGAGTTTCAATGCCCGACCGGGCGATCGCTTACTGATGGCGATCGACCTGCGGGGCAAGCCGCACCCCCAATACCCCTTTTGGAATGCTGCAACCGAGGCTGACCCCGCGCAACTGCGTCACGACCTGGCTATTTTGCCGCATTTGGCAGAAGCAGACCTGTGTGATGCGGGTAAAGATATCAGCATGGGAGGCGTGATCGGCACATTGCTGATGTTGCTAGAAACCTCTGGCTGCGGCGCTACGGTAAATTTGGATGCGGTGCCCTGCCCGCAGACGGTTGCCCTGGCGCGTTGGCTGCTATGCTTTCCCAGTTACGGCTTTTTGCTCAGCGTTCGTCCTGAATGCGTCGAATCGGTGCGATCGCACTTTCAGCAGCGCGATCTGGTTTGTGAAGCGATTGGGGACGTACAGCCCACGCACCAGTTGATTTTGCAGTCTGGGGCAGCCTCCAGCGTGTTTTGGGATTTGTCTCAGCAGGCGTTAACCGGCTTTGCCGCTGTTACCCCGTCAGACATTCCATCAGATACCCGATCAGAGTAGACTGCGATTCCCTAGCATTAGACTCATTTATAGCTTGCCGCCATCGATCAACGGCCTCTATTTCCTGGCTCTTATGAACACTGCTTCCCCGTTGCGTATTGCGCTTGTGACCTATTCGACTAAACCGCGAGGCAGCGTGGTGCATACGCTGGAACTGGCAGAAGCACTGCATCGTCTGGGGCAAGCGGTTTGCGTGTATGCCCTGGATAAGGACGGCACCGGGTTCGATCGCGCTCCCGCCTGTGATTATCAGCTCGTTCCGGCGCGATCGGCTCCGGCAGAGGTTGACGCACTCATTCAACAGCGCATTCAGGAATTGGGAGACGAGTTAAGCCAGTTTAAGCGCCCCCATGATATTTACCACGCACAGGATTGCATTAGCGCCAATGCCCTGGCTCGCGTGCGGGACGAAATTCCTAGAACCGCTACTTCTCGCACTATTCCTCATTTTGTGCGAACGGTGCATCACATTGAAGACTTTAACAGCCCCTATCTACAAGCCTGCCAGGAGCGATCGCTTCATGCCCCTGACCTCTGCCTCTGTGTTAGTGCCATCTGGCAAGAGGCATTGTGGCGGCAGTACCAGATTCGAGCCTCACGAGTGCTAAACGGTGTCAATGCTCAACGGTTTACCCCAACCCTGGACGGTTCGGAAGCAGCACTTCAGCAACGGTTAGGGTTAACCGGAACGCCGATTTTTTTGACCGTGGGCGGGATTGAGCCGCGCAAAAACTCGATCGCGCTGCTGCAAGCGTTCCGTCAGGTATTGACATCGTTTCCCCAGGCTCAGTTGATCATTGCGGGTGGCGAAACCCTGTTTGACTATCGGCCGTATCGAGAGCAGTTTTTTGCGATCGCCCACACTTTAAATATTGAGCTAAACCGCTCAATCATCCTACCTGGCGTAATTCCAGAACAAGATTTGCCTGCTTTGTATCGCACGGCGGACGCGTTTGTATTTCCATCAGTCACCGAAGGGTGGGGCTTAGTTGTGCTGGAAGCGATCGCCTCAGGGCTGCCTGTGATCACCTCTAACCAGCCTCCGTTTACCGAATTCCTCTCTGCACAACAAGCCCTGCTGGTCGAGCCATCCTCACCAGAAGCGATCGCCTCCGCAATGATAGCCGTGACCGATTCCACCCTGGCTCGCTTGCTTGTGGCTCAGAGTCAGTCTATTCTGCCTCGTTACACCTGGGATGCTTCTGCCCAAATGCACCTGCACCATTATCATGGTCTGCGGTACGGCGAATCCTCCGGCTGGAATCCTCAACTGAGCGATCGCATCTCACCCTCCTCGTTATCTCTTTAGCGTTGCGTTTTAACCTCTCTATGCCTGAAATTCGGTTCCAAATTGAACTTCCCGATGGTTCCCAGGAAACTTGCTACTCGCCTTCACTGGTGGTCAAAGACTACTTTGTGCCCAACCAGGAATATGCAGTAGATGATTTTGTGGCTCGTTCGCAAACGGCGCTGCAAATTGCCAGCGATCGCGTTCAAGCCAAATACGGAATGCCCTGTAGTCTGGCGTTGGGGCAAATTGCACGAATTGAAACCCTTATGGCTCCGTATCGTCAGGTTCCTGGCTCCAAAATCCGCCTGGTGCAATTTATTGAGTAGTAACGCCACTTCACCTGTTCGTTACTAACCTGATCGTTTCCCATCCATCCTTAACGGTGCGAGACGCTAGCGGCGGCGTAACAGGCTCAGTATGGTGGTGGCAAGGTCGGCTGCATCCACGGGTTTGCTCATGTGTTGTTGATAGCCTGCGGCTAAACTGCGATCGCGGTCGTCATCTCTGGCATAGGCGGTGAGCGCAATGGCTGGAATTTGTCCACCCGCGTCCGGCGATAGCGATCGCACGTATTGAATCAACATGTAGCCGTCTTGTTCTGGCATACCGATGTCGCTAATCAGCAGGTCGGGAGGCGAGTGGTGAAGCGTGGCGATCGCCTCATCCACTGACGCAACGGCTTGCACGTTGGCACCCGACTGCCTCAGGCTAAATTCCAGCAGGTTACGGCTATCGTCATCATCTTCTACTACTAAGATTTTGATGCCGTCTAAGGTTGGCATGTTCGTTGCCGGTTTCTGGGTGGTATCCGTTGCTGTTCCTGGCTGCATCAGGGGCAACTGTACCGTAAAGGTTGCGCCTTGATTCAGGCCAGGGCTTTCTGCATAAATGGTGCCACCGTGAAGTTCTACTAAATGCCGTACGATCGCCAATCCAATCCCTAACCCGCCAGAGGTGCGGGTGGTGGCACTATCCGCCTGCCGAAAATAGTCAAACACATGGGGCAAAAAGTCAGCACCAATTCCCTTGCCTGTGTCGGTCACCCTCATTTGAGCGTAGCGAGTCACCAGTCCTTCAGAGGCTGGATTGACGGTTTGCCCATCGTCCTCTACGGTTGTCAGGCAAACAGAAACCCGTCCGCCAGCCGGGGTAAACTTAACCGCGTTCGAGAGTAAGTTCCAAACGATCTGTTGCAGTCGATTGGGGTCACCAGAGACAAAGCCAATGTCCCTCGCTAACTCTGTGTGAATTTGAATTGATTTGGCGCTAGCGGCGAGCCGCACGGTTTCGATCGCCGCCTCAATGACCATTGGCAACCTGACCGGGCGAATCTCCAGGCTAATTTTGCCGCGCAAAATTCGGGAAACATCAAGCAGGTCTTCAACGAGCTGCGTTTGCAGTCGCGTGTTGCGTTCAATGGTGGCTAGCGCCTGCTGCAACGTTGCATCATCGGGTCTGCGCCGCTGGAGCAACTGAGTCCAACCCAGAATAGGGTTCAGCGGAGTCCGCAGCTCGTGAGACAGGACGGCTAAAAACTCATCTTTAATGCGGTTGAGCGATTCTGCTTCGGTGCGAGCCGCTTGTGCCTCCGCCAATACCTGCTCTCGTTCTCGCTCTACTTGTTTTTGTTGCGTCAGATCCAGATAGAAGCAAACGACCTCCTGGATCTGCTGGTTCGTTTGATGCAGCAGCGCACCGCCTAGCAAAATAGGAATGCGGCTACCGTCTTTGCGAATGTATTCCTTCTCAAACGGGGTAAAAACGCTGCGTTGCAACAGTTCTGCTGATGCTTGTTCATCCAGGTACAGATATTCTGGGGGGGTTAGTTGCTGCCAGTTGATCGTTCCTGAGAGCATTTCTTCTCGGCTGTAGCCTGTGAGTTTGAGCAACGCATCGTTGACATACAGAAACTGACCTTCGGCATTGCCGATCGCCACTCCCAGCAGGTTCGATTCTACTAACCGCCGAAACCGCCACTCGCTTTGCTGCAAGGCGGCTTCTGCCTGTTTGCGCTCGGTGATGTCCAAAAACAGGCCGTCCCATACGGTTGAACCATCGGCTTGTTGCTGCGATCGCGCCATGCCCTGTACCCATTTCAACTGGCCAGAAGGGGTAATAATTCGCCATTCCAACCGCCACTGCATTTCAGCGTCTGTATGGTTGGTAAACGACCGTTTAAACGCTTCGCGATCGTCTGGATGAATGGCATTCCAGGCCAGTTCAGCATCGGCCAAAACGGCGGTCGGGCTGAGTTCATAAAGAGACTGACAACCGGGACTAATGTAAGTGAAGCAGTCTGCACGGTCATCCGGGTGCTGCCAGTACTGATAAATGACACCGGGCAGGTTTTCGGCCAGTTGGGTAAAGCGTGCTTCAAACTGATGGAGTGCCGCTTCAGCATGTTTGCGATCGGTGATATCTTCCGTCACCTCGGCAATGCGATACACCTGCCCGGAGCGATTTCGTACCGGAAACATGCGCGATCGCACCCATCGCACTAAACCATCGGGACGAATAATGCGGTATTCCTGAATTTGCCTGCCATCTACATCTTCAGACCGGGCTGCAATTAAGCGATCGCGATCGTTAGGGTGAACGGTTTCTAGAAACGAAAGCGGGTATTGGTACAGTTCCTCGCAGGACTTTCCCCAGATCTGCTCATACGCCGGGTTGACGTACAGAATTTGATGATCGTTAACCGACGCCAGCCAAAACACCTCCTGAATACTCTCCGTGAGCTGGCGTAGTAAGTCTGAAAGTCGTTTGGCGCTCAGGCTATAGCGCTGTTCATCCTGGTGCAACACTCCAACAATGCCGCTAATCAGTCCGCCTTCTAATACAAATAGTAGAATCGAAATGGGTTTGCCCAAACTATCATCTAATACAGTGTCGTAAGGGACTGTGAACCAGAAATAGCTGGCCAGCCCCGCCCAACTGGTGGCGATCGCCCCTGCAATCACGCCTCCATACCAGGCACTAATGACTACCGCTGCCCAAAACAGCAAAAAGGGGCTGGTCAACGTAACAAACGATGCCAGAATGAATTTGAGTACGGCTGCAACTAAAACAACTAGACTGGCAAAAATACCGCGTCGCGCAACAGAAAAATAGGTGTGTGTCATGCCGCGAATAGAGGATTAGGTGAATCCGTATGGTTGGACAGTGGGACTCAGTGTACGTCCTTACTTGCAGCTATCACTATTCAAACGACCCAGACTACTACCCTGTGAGATAGATAGCAATATTGCGTTACATAATCCATCTAACGGTACAGAAATGCGTTAACCGCAACGTTCAAATAACGTCCAGATTGCAGGTGCTATGAAATCACATATCTGGCTTCAGGAAGTTGGTCTGGCTTCAGGAAGTTGGAACAAACGGCAGTTCCAGAATGAAGCTGGTTTGTTGAGTGGTGCTGCACACCTGAATGCGTCCCCCCAGATGCTCTGCCAGCTTCTTGACCAGCGCTAAACCTAACCCTGTTCCGCCATGTTGCCAGGGATCGCGGTTTGGAATGCGGTAAAACTTGTCAAAGATGCGAGATTGCTCAGCGGGCGGCACTTCTACCCCCGAATTAGAAAATTGCAACTGGAAGCGATCGCCCTGTATCCTGGCTGATACCGTTATGGTTTCGTTTGCCGGAGTATATTTACAGGCATTATTCAGCAACTCTGTGGTGATGCGATCTAAATCAGCGCGGTCGGTCGTCAACAGCGGCAAATCAGACGGAAGCTCTATCTGTAAATGCTGTTGCTGTTGGTGCATTCGTTCCATAAACGGTTCCACCAGTCGATCGATCCATTGAGGCACACTAACCGCCGTCAATACCAAGGGTTCGGTTCCAGCATCCAGACGCGACAGGTCGAGTAAATCGTTAATTAAACTAATTTCACGCTGGCATTCCGTTCGCAAAATTTGAAAGTAGCGCGAAGCTTTTTGTAAGGTTGCTGTTGTGACCGATAGCGAGTGGGGGACGGTTAAAGCGGCCACGGAACTGGATGGCAGGGTGGCTAATTCCTTGCTTTCCTGGTTGCGAAACAAAATGAGTTCCAGCATTTGCGTCGCCATTTTGATGCTAGACATGGGAGTTCGCAGTTCGTGAGACACGGTGCTGAGAAAATCATCCTTGAGACGATGCAGTTTTTCTAGCTCTTGCACCTGCGCCTGCGCCGCCTGATAGAGCCGAGCTTGGCGAATGGCGATCGCACATTGATTCGCAACTTGCTCGACTAACCGAATATCCTGCTCATTGAAGGCATAGTATTTGTGGTTGATTAACCACAGGTCGCCAATCACGCCCTGGTCGTCGAAAATTGGGCTGCTGAGCATGGCCACATGGCCACGGGTAGGGTGGGGTACCAGTGAGCAAAACTGAAATGACTGCCCACGAAACAACTGATCGTAAATTTCGCCATAGGCTGCCAGTTGAGCGACCCGTCCATGCGACGACGAAACAGAGATAGTGTGTTCGTAGCGAATGGTAGAGGTACCCTGCTCCAAATCATACAAAGCAGCATTACAGCAATTGACCCCAATGACTTGCGCCAGTTCTTGCACTGCCGCCTGTAAAATCTGGTCTTCCTCTAAACTGTCACGAACTTTATCGGTAATGCGCTTAAGCGTGGCTTCAAAATCAAAGGCAAGCCGCAACTGAGCCGTTCGTAAATTGATTTGCCGTTCCAGGTCGGCGTTGAGGCGTTGCACCTGCTGATACAACTCCGACTGCTGGATCGCAAATTCGACCTGAGAGGCGATTTCTTCGAGCAGGTCAATTTCGGCGGGTTGCCAGTGTCGGCTCGATTGGCACTGGTGTGCAATCAGCAGTCCCCAAAGCCGATCGTTTTGCCGAATCGGAACCACTATTTTAGACTTCACCTCAAGCTGCTTGAGTAACTCCACCAAACAGTCAGACATTGAATCTTGCTCAACATCTGAAACGGTTCTCACCCGTCCTTCCAGGTATAGCTGGTAGTAGTTTGGCGGAAGTATTGCTTCTGGTAGCAACTGCCCCCGAATTGCTTTGCACCCCGGAGCAACGGCTTCCATCATGACGCTGCCGCTGCCGTTGGCGTGCAGGCGATAGATGAGAACGCGATCGGCTTCCAGGATTTGCTGAATTTCAGTAACGGTGGTGTAGAGCGTTTGCTTAAGATCAAGGGATTGGCGCACATGCTGGCCGATCGCCCGCAGCAACTTCTCCCGGTCGGCCTGCTGTCGCAGCGTTTCTTCCGCCAATTTGCGCTCAGTAATGTCTGTTAGCGTCCCCACATAGCCCACTACATTGCCATCGCTATCGCGTTCGGCAATGGCTTGTGCCAGTACCCAAACAACAGCCGCCCGGTCGGGATTCAGTCGGTGTTCTGTATGAAAGGCACCTTCTGTTTGCACGGCTTGCAACCATTCGGCACAAACACGCTGGCGATCGTCTGGGTGAATTGCGGCTTCCCAACCGTTCCCACGTACTTCTGTAATTGTCATGCCTGTCATTTCGCGGTAGTGGCCGCTCGTGTCGATACACTGTCCGTTTGCATCGGCAACAAAAATACTAACCGGGAAAATAGCTGAAATAGCCTTCTGCCAGGTTTTGAGCTGTAACAACGGCGACTGAGGCGGTAACCCATGACAGGCCAGCAACCGTTGAGTACCTTGACCATACCAGGCTTGAAGCGTTGCACGAACAGCTAACAGGCGATCGCCTCGACCAATTAGATGCAGCACATCCTGACGGATTTCGGTAGCGTCTAGCGAATGCTGTACAAACGATTTGAGTTTAGGCTGGTCGGCTGAACTGAACAGGTTGAAAACCGATTGACCCACGATTGTATCGGGTGTGTAGCCCAGGCAAGCCGCACCATTGGGGTTAACCGCTACCACAACCTGGTCAGCGTCTAACGTCAAATAGATTGAAGCTGAGTGGTCGGAAGCATGGGGTTGGCACTCACAAGTGTGAACGGTTGATGAAGAGAGGGTGTCCGTAGTTTGACCCAGATTGAGATCAAGGGGATGGGCTAACTGTGAGGAATCAAAGGAACTCAAGGAACGCAGACTCGGTCTTGATGGAGGGTTGAAAGTCATAATCCCAGCGTATCCAAGCGTCAGGCAGGCAACACTGATTGAATGTGCGATCGCGGCAGGTACGGCTCATCAATCGACATTCCCCCATCGTTCCCGTCCTAGTATCAAGAATCACAAGGAAAAGTTGAGATTACACGTAAGTTAATATTATGTTTACTAACGGTCGCCTGAGACTGGACGATGCCGTTGACCGCCCTCAGTCCTCGACCTGATATCCAAATTCAGCCAGTCGAGTACGCGACTGTCGCCATTTGGGCTGCACCCTCACGAACAGTTCCAAATACACTTTGCCCATCACCAGCTTTTGAATCTGGAGGCGAGCAGCGGTACCGATCGCCTTCAGCATACTGCCGCCTTTGCCCAGAACAATGCCTTTTTGAGAGGGACGCTCGACGTGAATGGTTGCCAAAATACGAGTAATCTCCGGTTCTTCATCCACACGTTCAATTGCGATCGCCACTGAATGCGGCACCTCTTCTCGCGTCAGCAGCAAAATTTGCTCCCGAATCAGCTCTCCCATAATGAATCGTTCGGGCTGATCGGTGACCAGATCAGGAGGATAGTAATATGGCCCCGGTTCTAGCCGTTCAACTAGCAGGGATTGAAGCCTGTCTAAACCGTCGCCCGTCAACGCCGAGAATTTGGTTACTGTCCACCCTTGAACACTGGCCAGTTCGGTATAGGTTTGGTCGATGGCCTCTGCATCTTCGGCCTGCTGATCCGATTTGTTAATTCCCAACAGCACTGGAGTTTGCGTCTGGCTTAGCAATTCGGCTACGTAGCGATCGCCTCCCCCAGCAACTCCGCTTCCATCCACAACAAACAGCACAATATCCACTGAATCGATCGCCATCCGGGCATTTTTAACCAGCACTTTTCCTAACTGATGATGCGGTTTGTGAATGCCGGGAGTATCAACAAAAATACACTGCGCCTCCGGAGTCGTTAAAATGCCGCGCAGGCGGTTGCGGGTGGTTTGCGCTACCGGAGAAGTGATCGCAATTTTTTGCCCTACTAACTGATTCATCAGGGTTGATTTACCAACGTTTGGGCGACCCAAAATGCCAATAAACCCAGATTTATACCCCTCTGGAGCCGTTGGAATCATTCCACTGGCCGCTTCATCGAACCCCGGTATGTCTGGCAATGCAGCGGCCTGAGCGCTGTTTACGTGGGCGCGATCGCTCTCTTGCCTATCGCTATCGTGCATAACAGTAGACCACCACAGTAGTTATCTTCATTCACTGCAACCCGTTACATAATCCCCAACACATATTCTCCTTCGTTCACCGCCTGGTTGATGGCAACATCAAATACTAATCCTTCTGTTTCAGCATAAACCTCTACAACAATAGGTAACGTGCCGTCCTTATTAAACTGAAGTACCTGATAGATGCGTTGCCCTGCGGTGACCTGTGTGCCAAGCGGAACTCTCGCTTGAATCATGCCTCCCACAGGCGAATAGTATCGCTTCACCTGGCTTCTAGACACCAACCGCATGGTTTGGGCAGGCATGGGAGCCGAACCCTGATCTGAAGCCAACAATCCCTTGTGTGCCAGGTATTGCTTAACGCCCTGCAACCCAGATGCCACCGATTCTGGATCAAGCTGCATTGCACTACCCAGTTCTAGCGTCCAGGCTTCTATATCAAATTGCAGCGATCGACCCAGGGAGGCAAAACAGTCTTCCAACGCTAACCAGGGTTTAATAAACGCTTCGTCAAACGCATCACCATCGTATTGATCGAGCAAAATACCTGCCGGAAGCGAGAACAAGGCAGCGCTATCCTCCCGTCCGCGAAAGTAATACAAATAGGTCAATCCCTGGTCGGAAGAGGTATGCAGGTCAATGATATAGTCAGCATCTAAACAAAACGACTGGAGCTGATAACGGTAGCGATCGCCAAACGGCACACCAGCCGAGGTGTTGAGCTGTTCTGCAAGGGCAGCAAACCGAGTTTGAATCCGCTGACGGTAGTTCTGCTGAATGCTCATCGTGTCTAGATTGAGCTGAGATTGGGCAAACGCCAAAATGTCCTCGCTTTCCGTTTCGTAGTCCCAAAAAATACGGTTCCAATCTTTACCGTCGTATGGGTTAAACCGTCCGCTGGCGAAGTGAGTTGCCCGTTGGTTTACCCCCAGCGGGTTGCACACAGGAACCAGCCAAATTTCGCCCCTTAGTGCCGTTTCCTCTAGCGACATCAACCATGCCATCAGTTGATGTAACACCGCGTTTCCAGCCAGTTCTGCTCCGTGCAGATTAGCTTGCAGATAAGCTTTTTTGCCCGGTTCTGCACCGACAAAGCGATAGGTTTGCAGCGATAGGCGATCGCCAGAAGCAAGCTGTAGTAGTGGAACGGTCGTAATCGAGGGCTGCATAGGGCTGAGTCAAGCTGTTTTGATTCAGGATATCCAGAAATTTTAGAAGCCAGTACTGGATTCAGGACGTAACCAGCCTTTCATCAAGGCAGGAATAGCACAGTAGAAATTTTAGTCAACTCATTGTTAAATATCTTAATCTTGTGTTACATTGATTTACATAAAGATTAAACGCATCGTTGATGTCGGAGAAGAAATATGAAAACTGATTCTATGTTTGATGGTCGCTACCTGGCCGAACCCACTGTATTTCGCCCAGACTTCAATCAGTTTCAGCAACTCAATCAGACCCAGGCTTGGGCTATGTTTTTTACCGCCAGCCATGACTACACCGCGCTAGGCGGCAATACAGAACTGGGGCGCTTCTTCACCAACCTGCTAGCCGCGATCGCTGTTGCTGGTGCCGTTGGCTCCCTGATTTACTTTGGTACCTATATCTAAAACATCTCAAACGTTTGAGGATAGCCACTTCTGAGGTAGCTGTCCATCCTATGTATTCCTCCTGTATGACGCTAACGCTTTCATGAAAAGACCCTGGTTCTTGGAGCCAGGGTCTTTTTCTATTCATTATTTATTCTCCAGAGACATGAACCACTAGCTCGCGCAGGTGGCTACGCTGGCGGTGTTCCCAAACATAAATGCCTTGCCAGGTGCCTAAAACAAGCCTGCCGTTCGCGATCGGAATCTGTTCTGATGTGTGGGTTAACACGGTTCGGATGTGGGCGGGCATATCGTCTGGCCCTTCGGTGCTGTGAATATAGTGGTTACCTTCTGGCACCAACTTCGCCATAAAATTCGCCAGGTCTTTCAACACGTCTGGGTCGGCGTTCTCCTGAATGATGAGACTCGCTGAGGTGTGACGCAAAAACAAACTGCACAATCCGGTCTGTATTCCCGATTCAGCAACCACAGACCTGACTTTATCCGTAATTTTGTGTAGCGATTTGCCGTTGGTTTTTACTTCAATAAACTGTTGATGGTGCGCCATAACTAAACCGTATAGTTCTGAGGAAGATCATCAAGGCATCAATAATTGACATCAAGCCCGTTTTTGCAGATCGACAGAGTTGCCTCAGACCGTCTATTTGCAACGGCTCTACCTCTGCCTCTCTGAATCCAGGATAAGCCAGTCACTCCGGACAGTATTGGTAGACGCGGTGCTAATCGTGAGACGTTCCTCCATCGTTTTGTGCAAATCACCTTCAGATCGCCGCATTCCCTTAAAATTTCAGCAGTTCCGATCTGAGATTTTTCATGAGCGAGACTTCAGACACGCTTTTCAGCAAAATCATTCGTCGCGAAATTCCTGCCGACATTGTGTATGAGGATGATTTGGCGATCGCCTTCAAAGATATTCATCCTCAAGCGCCAGTTCACATTCTGGTCATTCCCAAACAGCCGATCGCAAAACTCTCCGATGCAGAATCCCAAGACCATGCTCTTATGGGGCATCTGTTGTTAACCGCTAAGCGAGTTGCAGAGCAAGCTGGCCTTACCAATGGCTATCGCGTCGTCATCAACACTGGCTCTGATGGTGGGCAAACGGTCTACCATCTGCACCTGCATATTTTAGGTGGCCGTCAAATGTCGTGGCCGCCCGGTTAAACGGTCGAGCGGGCAATGTTGGGTTGCTGAACTGCGTAAAGAGTTTAAACGATGGCCTTTACAAAATTCAACATATCCCTTAATATACTTAGTAAGACAGCCAGATTGGCCTGTCCCATCATACATTTCTCGTTCAACAAAAAGCACTCATGACAACAACGATTCAACAGCGCGAAAGCGCCAACCTGTGGGATCGGTTTTGCGAGTGGGTCACCAGCACCGATAACCGCCTGTATGTAGGCTGGTTCGGCGTTCTGATGATCCCCACCCTGCTCACCGCCACCACCTGCTTCATCATCGCCTTCATCGCCGCTCCTCCAGTGGACATTGACGGCATCCGTGAGCCAGTCGCTGGTTCCTTGA
>NZ_JADEWO010000038.1 GCF_015207605.1 Oculatella sp. LEGE 06141 | reverse complement strand
GTTTTGGGGTGCTGGGCATTAGCTTGCTGGGGCTACCCGATGCCTGGATTTACAGCCTGTTGCAGGGTGAACTGCCTGCTGTAACCGTTCAAACCGGAATGCACTGGGTTGACCAGCTCTTTCAAAGTGGAGAATGGCTGATGCTGTTGGCCGCGATGTCGATGGCCATTGGCACGGTCATGGTGCGGTATGTTTGTCGCTACACCGATCCCGTGATTGCCACGGGTTGGCATATGATATTGGGAGGTCTACCACTCTTTGCCCTTTCGGCTGGACTGGAATCTCATCAGTGGACGTATCTACAGTGGTCTGACTGGACGGCGTTAGCCTATTCCACGATTTTTGGCAGTGCGATCGCCTATGGGCTATTTTTCTACTTCGCCTCCAGCGGCAACCTCACCAGCTTCAGCGCTCTCACGTTTTTGACTCCCATCTTTGCACTGCTGTTTGGCAATCTGTTTTTAGCTGAAGTCTTGAGTCTAGTTCAGTGGGTTGGTGTTAGTCTGACGTTAATTAGTATCTACCTAATTAACCAACGAGACATTTTGTCTCAAACGTTCAACCTCAGGCGTGCGGCAAATCGTGAGATTCCTGTGACATGGGAAGAAACATCCGGATCTACACCATCGTCACCAGAAATTGACCGTGATATTACTGAAATCTCAACTGTGAGGTTAAGCATGGTAGAACCAGAATCCGAAGTTTCTCCATGAATAACGGCTAGGATTGAGCTAACTTGAGTTCACCTCGCAAATCCTCTAGTCTGCATCCTCGAACTCAGACTCAGACCCCATGTCCCATCGTTCCAACTTACTGCTGGTGACTTGTGTCACTTGTTTTGGCTTTGCCCCTAGTCCGGCAATAAGTCAGGCTGTGGTTTTGGACGACCGAGTTGGGGCGGTTAAATGGGCAGCCGTTCAGGCGGATGTTTTCCCAAATGACGCACTTCAACTGGATCGGGTCGTCGCGGACAGATCTGCTGTCGCTCAGGCTATTTCCCAAACGGTGAGCGATCGCCTCAGACCTGGCTCAGTTGAGTTAGCTACGGCTCAAGTGCCCCTCCTTACCGATGAAGCGGCTGATCTGAAGGCCGGTAGTCAGGGACAAAGGGTTGCCGAGCTTCAGGCCATGCTGCAAGAGCTGGGATATTACGAAGCCGTGGCGGATGGCGTGTACGGTCAGGGAACGGTTGTTGCTGTCCGGGCTTTTCAAACGGCCAACGGATTGAGTGCCACCGGAGAAGCAGACCCCGTTACCTGGGAGCGATTACAGCAAGCCCTGGTTTCGTCACTGTCGGCTGAGGAGGCGGTAGCCGCTGAGCCTGCCCCATCTCCTGCCGCTGCGTCCCCAGAAGCCATATCCGCCGCTGATACCGATTCTACTAATCCCTCTGCTTCGGCTTCGGCTCAACCCGGCTGGCTGTGGTGGGTCTTTGTGGGGTTGGGGGTTGCTGTTTTGGGTGGAGGCTGCCTCTATGGAATTAGCCGACTGCTCCGACCCACGCCTGAGCGTAAGCCCGATCGCCACAAACCTGCTCATTTGCCAGCCAAGCCACCAGACCCTTTGCCCGAAGACCAGAGGCCACCCCTGCTGTCTGAAAGCGATCGCAACGGTTACACTGAGCCACCTGCCGAACCAGAGCCTGACCCTGCCGACGCGCCAGAGTCATCGGCGTTGACGGCTGAAACACCCGCCCTATCGGAAACGACGCGGCTGTCTAGAATTGATATTGTCGAAGAATTGATCAAGGATCTGAATAGTCCCGACCCCAGGAAACGACGCAAAGCAGTTTGGGAACTGGGTCAGCGGGGCGACTCGAAGGCCATTCAGCCTCTGGTTGATTTAATGATTGATTCAGATTCCACCCAGCGCAGTCTGATTTTGGCTTCGGTTTCAGAGATTGCGGTACGAGCGCTGAAGCCAATGAATCGAGCGCTGTTCATTTCCTTACAGGACGAAAGTTCTGAGGTTCGCAAGAATGCGATTCGCGATTTAACTCGCGTCTATGAAATGCTGACCCAGGCGAGTCAGTTTTTGCGGCACGCCGTTGAAGATTCTGATAAGGAAGTGCAAGACACGGCACGATGGGCGTTGGGACAACTCAATCGGATTCGTACGGCACCGGAAAATGACAACCTGCCGCCCAGCTTGCCCAATTCCAACCTGCCCAATTCCAATCTACCCAATTCCAACCTGCCGAAGGATCATCTGTCGGGAGACGTGTCAGACTCTAACTAGTCAGACTCCAACCAATACGCTGAGGCGGGAGTGAGCATACTATATTCTGCTCCGGCATTTCCTGCTTCGTCATTGGTCATTCGCCCTTTGTTCAGATAACCAAGGGGATACGAGTCTCTGCCTATGCCTACTGGTCTTTCAGCACATAGCTCCCGTGAATTCTAAGTTATCTCAGTCACTCAAACTGCTGTTTCTCTCAACACCCGTGGGGCCGCTAGGGTCGGGGTTGGGGGGTGGCGTTGAATTAACGCTCAAGAATATTGCCCAGGCATTGAGCGATCGCGGGCATCGGGTGCAGGTTTTGGCACCAACCGGGTCTGCGCTGCCAGATGTGGCGATCGTTCCAGTTCCTGGCAACCTGCAAGTGACCGCTCAGACGCAGGGACGGGATGCTCCCGTTATCATGCCTGGTGATGCGGTTTTAGCCCAAATGTGGGAACACGCAAGACGCATTCAGCAGGACTATGACGTGTTAGTCAACTTTGCTTACGACTGGCTGCCGTTTTATCTCACCCCCTTTTTTGATCGTCCGATCGCCCATCTGGTCAGTATGGGATCGCTTACAACGGCAATGGATCAGGTGATTGGGCAAATTGCCCATCAGTTTCCAGGCAGCATTGGGGTTCACAGTCGGGCGCAGGCGGCCACCTTCGATTTTGCCGAACGCTGCCGTTGTCTGGGGAATGGGCTTGACCTATCGCTCTACGATTTTCAGCCCGTTCCGACGAACGGTCTGGCATGGGTTGGACGAATTGCACCCGAAAAAGGAATTGAAGAGGCGATCGCCGCTGCTCAAACGGCGGGAATTCCGCTTAAAATCTGGGGAGTGATGCCCGATCGCCGCTACTGGCACTCCATTGAGCAAGCCTATGCAGGTGCGCCCTTCAGCTACGAAGGCTTTTTATCCACCGCCGAACTGCAACACCAGTTAGGGCAATGTCGCGGACTGCTGATGACACCTCGCTGGGTAGAAGCATTTGGCAATGTCGCTATTGAAGCGTTGGCGTGCGGTGTCCCAGTGATTGCTTACCGTCGAGGTGGCCCTGGTGATATTGTCGAGGATGGCAAAACGGGATGGTTAACTACCCCTGATTGCGTGGATGAGCTCGTCGCTGCGATCGCCCGACTCGATCAAATCGATCGGCGCGATTGTCGGCAACGCGCCGAAGCGGAATACTCAATGGCGGCAATGGGCGATCGGGTCGAGTCCTGGCTGCGAGATCTGTTGCACAAGCGAGATGAAGGATTTTAGCTATGGGGAATGGGCAAATCGCTTCCAACCCGGCAACTGAGCCAGACCAAAACGCAACGGCATCTGCTTTACCAACTCCCCTCTGCCAACGACCTGCGCCTCTGAAGCCCGGTGATTTGCTGAGGGTTGTGGCTCCTAGCGGGACGCTGCGGGAACTGGATGCTTTTCAGCGCGGGGTGGAGGTCTGGCGATCGCGCGGGTATCGAGTTGAGTGTTGTTCTGGTTACGATGACCGCTGGGGCTATCTGGCTGGACGCGATGCTAGTCGGCGATCGCAGCTAGCGACAGCGTTGAACGATCCAGAGTGTTGCGGTGTTCTGTGTGCCAGAGGTGGGTATGGCGGGGCAAGGTTGCTAGAAGACTGGACATGGACATTAAGCGAACCCAAATGGTTGGTTGGGTTTTCGGATATCACCAGTTTGTTGTGGAGCTTGAGTACGCTCGGCATCTCTGGGGTTCATGCCCCGCTGCTAACTACGCTGGCAGCAGAACCAGATTGGTCAATCCAGCGTTTATTTGACTGGGTAGAGGGGCGATCGCTGCGTCCCCTTCAGGGCATGGGCTGGGGTGGGGGGAGTACGAGTGGCATCTTGCTGCCTGCTAACCTGACGGTGGCAACTCACCTGCTCAACACGTCGGCTCAACCCAGTTTGCAAGGAGTGATTTTAGCACTGGAAGATGTTTCAGAAGCACCATATCGTATCGATCGAATGCTGACTCAGTGGCGCATGAGCGGTGCGTTCCAGCAGGTTTGCGGCATTGCACTGGGACGGTTTAGCCAATGCCAGCCTCCGGCCAATCTTCCTAGCTTTACGGTTGAAGAGGTGCTGCGCGATCGCCTTGCGGATCTAGGCATTCCAGTGGTTTCCAATCTTCCCTTCGGGCACGATGGAGAAAACGCCGCTCTGCCCGTGGGCGTGGTAGCCCACCTGGATGGCAATAACGGCGTTTTGAGAATAGGCGATTAGTGCCAATTCCCCTCTCAGCGATCGACTACGACTGTTCCTCTAACCGCTTCAGCGAGATCGTGGCGGCTGCCGAGACGTGGGAATGGCTGTCTTTTTCCAGATAGCGCAAGGCCGATATACTTTTGTCGCTAGGCAGGTTTCCCAGGGCTTCTGCCAAACGCTGACGCACCAGCCAGTCGGGAGATTGGGCAAAGCGGAGAATATGACCTACCGAATCCACCGCTTTAATCTCACCGATTGCCGCGATCGCCGCTTGATGCAGCACGACTTCATCGCTGTCTAACGCCTGAATCAGCACGTCACGGGCACGCATGTCCTTAAGATTTCCTAACGCTACGGCTGAGCTAAACCGTACCAGCCAGTCGGTATCTTCGTAAAAGGCTCGCACCAGCGGTTCAAAGGCTCTCAAATCTTCGAGATAGCCCAACGCCCCCGCCGCATCTGCGCGGATGCCATAATCTGCATCGGTTTCTAGCAGTTTAACCAGAATCGGAAAGCAATCGTCGGTTTGCTTGATCCCCAGGGCAAAAACGGCCATCGAGCGAATTTGAAGATTATCGTCATCTAACACTTTTTTGATTAGCGGCACGGCATCTGCCGCGTCCACGCTTCGTAAGGAAGCCAGAGCCACCATGCGATCACGAGAATTCTCGCTCTCAAGCTGACTAGCGATTTGCTCCAGGCTCAACTGACTCATATTAATCATCCAAATTTACATAAATTCATATCTTTTTCATTATAGGAGTTTGCACCCAACCACAGTTCCACCCAACAGCAGAAGCGGGCGGACAGTTCCAGGATAGATGCGGCGATCGCTTATGGGCGGGCTTTCAGCACTTCCAAATGCTGTTTGACCTGCTGGAAGGCGGTTTGATTATCTTGCTGAAGATAGAGTTCTGCGGCGGCGACCAGGTTAGCAACGGCCTCTCGGTCTTGACGCAGGTTGGCGATCGCCAAGCCCCGGTTGTGGTGCGCTTCTGCCAGGGTTGGCATTTGCTGGATCACCTCAGCAAACTGGTCGCTGGCCGTACGGTAGTGACCTGCTTGATAAGTCGCAACCCCGGCTTGAAACTGGTTTGTTAGGGCTGGAGGAATATCCGCCCGCTCGGACAGAGTGGTAACTGGCTGGTCGAACAGTACCGAGACACTGCCCGACCCTTGATAAGCCCATACCATCGCCGCTATGCCGCCTCCGGCGATCGCAGCAATAAAAGCAAACCACGTTAGGAAATGTGCTGTTTCCATTATTTCTGCTCTGGATGAGCGGCTTCCGGCGTTTCCATCCCCAGTTGGTTGATGACTCGAATCAGTTGGCTGAGTCGGCCAAAGTCTCGCTGGTTGAAGTACAGCAGCAGTCGGGGCAAGCTGGCGATCTCGCTCTCGCTGCTCGATTTGCCATTCAGTTCCTGTGGCAGCGCCTGACTTTTCTCAATTTTGCCCTTGGTTAAGATGTCGCTAAACTGCTCGTTGAGGTAGTCCATGTCGGCATCCGACAACTCTGTTTTGAGGCGGATAACAAACCGATCGTCCACATAACGACTGGAGTGAAAGACGCGATAAAAGCTGGCGATCGCTTCACAGGCCACATCAATGCGATCGGTTATGGTATACAGGCTGAGATCATCCGGGCTAATTAACCCCATCTGCAACAGGTGATTGCGGATATGAGCATCCCAACTCTTCCAGTACTCGCTGCCTGGTGGGTCAACTAATACCAGCGGTACCAAACCAGACTTTCCGGTTTGCATCAGCGTTAAACATTCAAACGCTTCGTCTAATGTGCCAAACCCCCCCGGAAACAGAGCCAAAGCGTCGCTCTCGCGCAAGAAAAATAGCTTTCGAGTAAAAAAATACTTGAAATCAATCAGCTTAGGGTCATTAGCCATGACCGGGTTTGCCCCTTGCTCAAAGGGCAACTGGATATTCAAGCCAAAGGACTTGTCAGCCCCGGCTCCTTCGTTGCCTGCCTGCATAATGCCGCCACCCGCTCCGGTCATTACCATGAATCCTTGCTGAGCGACACAACGGGCAAATTCGATCGCCATTTGATAGACCGGATTTTCGGGGGGAATCCGGGCTGAGCCAAAAATGGTGATCTTTCGCGTGTGACGGTAAGGGTAAAAGACCCGGAACGCCCGCTCCATGTCTTGCAGCGAGGCACTCAAGATTTTCCAATCCAAGCGGTCTGCTTCTACCTCAGCCATCCGGGTGAGCGTTGTCAAGGCTCGCTGAATTAACCCACCATGTTCCATATCGGGGATCTGCTGAATTAATTCGCAAACTTCTGCCTGAAGTGACTCAAGTGCTTGATGTGAGCGGGAAAACGTCATGAATTCCTTGTAAATTGGCGGCTTTCTATTCTAACTGGATCGCTCCAGCCCTGTTTTAACCAGAGGTTAAGTTGGTAGCGCTCCTGCTACACTAATTTTCCCACACCTGCCTGCCAGCGTCGGCTTTTGTCCATTGTGCCGTGAGGGTTTCGCTCACGGTGCGGAACAAATCCGCGCCATGCAGGTTTAGACACTTAAGATTGCAGCCTCACGTTGCTTCAAGGCCACTAATGAAAACGCCCCAACCCAGAGCAGGTTAAGGCGTTTACAAAGAAGTATGGGATATATAAGGCTGCATTTATATAGCGAACAGGTGGATTGAGCAGCCTAGAGCGAATGATAAATCGCTAGCCTAGTAGTAAAACTCAAACCATCTGCATCTTAGAGATATTTCTCTAGTGTGCTTGCCAGCGTTGTTTTGGGCACTGCACCAACGACCATATCCACCCGCTGCCCGCCTTTGAAGATCATCAAGGTTGGGATGCTGCGAATGCCGTATTGGCTAGCAACACTGGGGTTTTCGTCTGTGTTGACCTTAACGACTTTAACTTGCCCGACATACTGCTCGGAAATTTCATCGACTACAGGCGCTACCATTCGGCACGGACCACACCAAGGTGCCCAGAAATCGACCAGTACCGGAACATCGCTCTCAAGCACTTCTTGTTTGAAGGTAGAATCTGTAACTTGCGCGGCTGCTGACATGCCTGAAAATCCTTGCCTAGATTATCTAATAGAAATCTTACCATAGCGAAAACTGGAGACTCCGAGTACAGCTTCTATACAATCAGACACAATCGGAGTATGGCTTTAACCGAAGGCACTTTGGTAGTAAGATGACATCTCTTTTTAGACTTATATCGCTCGTGCTGGCAATGGGCTGGGGTTTGTTGCTAACGGCTTGTACAGCATCGCCAACAGATTGGTCGATGGAGGCGATCGCCTCCTGGACTACTTTTACTACCGATGGCATTTACCAGGAGCGAACGATCCACAGCGCTGATGGTATTGGTAAGTTTTACATGGGTCGGGAAATTGCTCAGGTGATGGGGCATCAAGGTGCGGCATGGCTAGAGCGACCCAGTCGGGCGATCGAGGAACAACCGAACCAGGTGGTGGCGGCACTGAACCTACAGCCCACAGACATAGTGGCAGATATCGGTGCTGGAACAGGGTACTTCAGTTTTCGCATCAGTTCACTTGTGCCGGATGGAACAGTGTTTGCTGTTGATATTCAGCCCGAAATGCTCGATATCGTTGAGTTTTTGCAGCAAGAGAACCACATAACGAATGTCGAAGGCGTTTTGGGCAGCACCACCGATCCTCACTTGCCTGCTAATACGGTGGACTTAGCATTAATGGTGGATGCTTACCACGAGTTTGATTGTCCCAAAGAAATGATGGAAGGATTGGTTAAAGCCCTCAAACCAGGTGGACGAGTTGCCCTGGTTGAGTATCGAGGCGAAAATCCATTTGTTGCGATCAAACCGTTGCACAAAATGACGCAACGGCAAGCAAAGCGAGAAATGCAGGCGATCGGCCTGGTGTGGCAAGAAACAATCGACGTTTTACCGCAACAGCACTTGATGATATTTAAGAAGCCAGCATAATCAACACCATAGGGTTAATGCCCTGCGAAACCCCAGTGCTGATGTGGGCACTCTAAGCCCAATTCCCATCAGACCCTTGCATTCAACCAACTTAAATGATTATTAAGGAGCTTGACCCCTTTACGGCAACCGATCTGTTTTCCAAAGCGGGGCGTGCGGCTGAAGAACAGCTTGCTTTTTATCTACGACGCTCGTTTCACGACAGAAAAGACCTTTATATATTCAATAATTTGCGGCTACAGCAAAACGGTGATGCAGCGCAAATCGATCATCTTATCTTTCATAAGTATGGAATGGTCATTGTTGAAAGTAAAAGTGTGACCTGCCGGGTGCAAATTAATGACTATGGTGAATGGACACGGGTGAACGGCAGCCGTGTAAAAGGAATGCCGTCACCTATCCATCAAGCGAAACGCCAGGGCGATTTCCTTAGGGCTTATCTCGAACAGCATGTAGAGACATTGCTGAAGAAATTTTTGGGATTCTATCAATGCAACTTTTCCAGAATGCCGATTGATATTTTGGTGGCAATTTCTGATTCTGGGATCATTAATCGGCCTAGAAAGAATGGTTTACCTGAAGTATGCAAAGCAGATCAAATTCCGGATAAAGTGTTAGCTCTTTTCGAGCGGCGGCAAAAAGCCAGCAATCTACTGAACTTCGATTCTACCGATCCCCTCTATGCTTTAAGCGATGATGCGATCGCCAGAGTCATTCATTTTTTGCTCAAGCATCATCACCCTCTTGAGGTGAAAAACGCAAATTTGAGCCAACCTCAAGCTTCAACTTCTCAGGCTATCCCTTGCTATCAAGAGAGCGATAGAGAAGAGTTGCCTCAAGCCAAACCTGATGCAAAACGGCCTCAAACGAATGGTGATCCATTACAACTCAGTTCAAAACCCATCTGCCGCTATTGTCAAAGTGCTGATTTGGCTGTGATGTACGGCAAATATGGATATTACTTCAAGTGTTCGCAATGTGATGGTAATACTCCTATCAAAGCCACTTGTTCCGCCTGTTCTGAGAAAGGAAAAATCCGCAAAAGCCGTCATCAGTTTTATGTAGACTGCGATCGCTGCAATGCCTCTAACCTGTTCTACACCAATCGGGCTACTTAAGCATGATCAATAATCAGCAACGGAGCAGGCATAGTATGCTCACTCCCATCAGCGTATTAGCTCAAGCAGAATGGGCAACATCACAGAACGCGCAGCAGGCTAGGAACGGTGCAAACAGCTTCAAAGGTGCGAATTTCCTCCAGAGCTTTATGGAAATTTCCTTCACGCACGTGGTGTGTGACGACTACAATCTCAGCCAGGTTATCGCGCATACCAATTTGCACCACTGATTCAATGCTGACATCATGATTGCCAAAACAGGTGCCCAGCCGCCCAATCACACCGGGCGAATCCTGCGTGAGGATGCGGGTGTAGAAGCGAGTCACCAGTTCTTGCATGGGGGCGATCGCACAATATTCTTGATGCGAACAGGCCAACAACGGATCAAGCAGCGGAGTGCCGTCGGTTTGGGTGACTGTGCCTCGCCCCACCTTGAGAATGGCTGCGATGTTGAGTAAATCTGCCGCAACGGCGCTGGCAGTGGGGCCAGATCCGGCTCCTGGCCCAAAAAACATCACCTGCCCGACCGGGTCGCCTTCAATTAAAACAGCATTGTAAACGCCGTTGACGCTGGCTAGCGGATGCTCTTTGGGTACCAGGGTTGGATGCACTCTCACCTGAAGCTGTTCCGGTTCGTTAGCCGATTGGTGTAAATCGCGGTGAGCCGTGGCCAAGAGTTTGATCACAAAGCCGAGCCGTTCTGCATAGGCAATATCATCTGCGGTGATTTGCCGAATGCCTTCTCGGTACACCTCCGACAGTTTGATGCGGCCACCAAAGGCCAGCGAGGCCAGAATGGCAATTTTGTCGGCAGCATCAAATCCATCGACATCGGCGGTTGGATCGGCCTCGGCATAGCCCAGTTGCTGTGCGTCTGCCAGGATGCTCTCAAAATCCCCTCCCTCGGTTTGCATTCGGGTCAGGATGTAGTTGGTGGTGCCGTTGACGATGCCAGTAACCGTGTGGATGCGGTTGGCACAGAGCGACTGTTTTAATGGTTCGATCACAGGGATGCCTCCTGCAACTGCCGCTTCAATTAAGACATAAACGCCAGCCTGATTTGCTGCCGAGAAGATTTCCTCGCCATAGCGGGCAATCACGGCTTTGTTCGCAGTAACCACATGTTTCCCGTGGGCGATCGCCTTCAAAATCAGCGATCGGGCTGGTTCAAGGCCGCCAATCACCTCCACCACAATATCCACCATTGGATCGCTCACGATCGCATCCAGGTCATTTGTAAACAACTCAGGAGCCAGGGCAACAGAACGCGGCTTATTGGGCGATCGCACACCCACTTTGTAAATTTCGACTTCTTTTAATAGAGGATGTCGCTTTTCTGGATTTAGCAAAATATCTGCGGTTCCAGAGCCTACCGTTCCCAACCCCAATAAACCGACCTTGAATGCCACAACCTGAACCTGCTCACGAAAAATTCTTCATTCCCCATTGTAAGGGCGCAGCGGAATCGCAGCGGATGATGGCTCACTCCAAACCAACGGCACATGCCGCTGCCGCCAGGTGAGACAGCACGGCGCAAAATCGAACATCTCTTAACCTAATCGGGATTAAAGTGCCAATTTGGCATGAGTTTTTCCAAACATTCACTATTTTTAACAAAGATCGAAGTACAGCTACTTTCTCACGGCCAGGATGGCTGAGAAGGGGCGATCGCCCTTCTATTGGGGCAAAAAAATCACTTTAACTGAGTGATATTGGGCAAGCGGCTCTAAGAGGATGTTTGAAAAGTGCTGAACGTCACTCGAACAGCCCCCTAAATCCCCCAATTCTGGGGGACTTCCGAGCCGATTCTCGTTCAAAGTCCCCCATCTTGGGGGATTTAGGGGGCGAGTGCAGGACATTTGCTACTTTTTTTTGTGTTTTGTTCCGTTTTTTATAAAGAGGTAGACATAAAATTGGTTCTGCTTCCATAAAATCGGCTGAGAAGGAATTGGAAGAGTCAAGCACTTCAAACGAGCCTTCGACAAGGCTAAGGTTTGAATGACTAGGCAAGACGTTTTGCACCCCCCTTTCTTTCGGTCGAGAGTTCGTCAATAATGCAGTCAATAGCCAAGCGAGCTTAAGCATACGGATGAGGGTTGTTCGCCTTGCATGACAACCTCGCCCCTTTGAGATGACACTATTAGGAGACGACCAGCGTGAAATTAGCAGTCTACGGAAAAGGTGGAATCGGCAAATCTACAACCAGCTGTAATATATCGGTCGCTCTGGCAAAACGCGGTAAAAAGGTATTGCAGATTGGTTGCGATCCAAAGCACGACAGCACGTTTACGCTAACCGGCTTTTTGATTCCAACGATCATTGACACCCTGCAAGAAAAGAATTTTCACTACGAAGATGTTTGGCCCGAAGATGTCATTTACAAGGGCTATGGTGGCGTAGATTGTGTAGAGGCCGGTGGCCCTCCTGCGGGTGCAGGATGCGGCGGCTATGTCGTTGGGGAAACCGTGAAGCTTCTGAAAGAGCTAAACGCCTTCGATGAGTACGATGTCATTCTGTTTGATGTATTGGGCGACGTGGTGTGTGGCGGGTTTGCTGCACCGCTCAACTATGCAGACTATTGCATGATCGTCACTGATAACGGCTTTGATGCCCTGTTTGCCGCCAACCGCATTGCCGCCTCCGTGCGTGAAAAGGCTCGTACCCATCCGCTACGGCTGGCCGGGTTGATTGGCAACCGCACCTCCAAGCGAGATTTAATTGATAAATACATTGAATCGGTGGCAATGCCCGTTCTAGAAATTTTGCCGCTGATCGAAGACATTCGGGTATCGCGAGTGAAGGGCAAGACGCTGTTTGAAATGGCCGAGTCTGATCCCTCCCTCAACTACGTTTGCGATTACTACCTCAATATTGCCGACCAGATTTTGGCTCGGCCTGAAGGGGTTGTGCCTCAGGATGCGCCCGATCGCGAACTGTTTACGTTGCTGTCAGACTTCTATCTCAACCCCGCTCCCCCCCAGAAATCGGAAGAAGAAGAACTCGATTTAATGATGGTTTAACGCTGATGGTGTAGAAACGTGTTGAGTTTTGAATTTTGCATAGTGAGTAGAGCGAAATCGCTTATTATGCAAAATTCATTACTCCTCACCTCTGCAAGAATTGGTTTGTGAACACACAACAGCTTCGTCTAGCTCTAAAGACTGTTTGGCTTGATTACTACCGTGAACATCGCCCCTGGTTAACTCGCCTCGGAGTGTGGGTTACCTGTGACGGACAGCGTCGTCCATCGTCAAGCTTTATTTTGGCTACCTTGGCCATCCTGGAACCCGAACTGACGCAACTCCTTCCGCTAATTGTTGACCTCAGCAGTAATCCAGACCGCATTGTGATGGCGCTTGGTCTTAACTTCAATCCAGATAAAGCGCTGGAGGGGGTGACCGAGACGGAGGGTGAGCTCGCTGGGGAATCGGTCAAAATGCTTCCCAGTAGCCCCTCTGCAGTGGATGTGGCGATCGCCCGTACTCCCATTCGTCGAGTGTCAATGGTTGACGAATCATGTGAAGGGGTTCGAGGAGAAGACAGCACAGATACAACTCGCAAGCGTTAATTGAATTCATCCGTCACCTGGCTCCTAACGAACGAATTTAAGAGGATACCGTTACTATGACTCTTGCAGATACTCAACCCCAGGCTCTAAATTTTGAGTGCGAAACGGGAAATTATCATACCTTTTGCCCCATTAGCTGTGTGGCGTGGCTTTATCAAAAAATTGAAGACAGTTTCTTCTTAGTCATTGGCACTAAAACCTGCGGCTACTTTTTGCAGAACGCAATGGGTGTGATGATCTTCGCTGAGCCGCGCTATGCGATGGCCGAACTCGAAGAAGGCGATATTTCAGCGCAGCTCAATGATTATGATGAGTTGAAACGCCTGTGTTTGCAGATTAAGCGCGATCGCAACCCCAGCGTCATTGTTTGGATTGGCACCTGCACCACCGAAATCATCAAAACTGATCTCGAAGGGCTGGCACCCAAGCTAGAGAGCGAGATTGGTATTCCCATTGTGGTGGCACGGGCAAATGGGCTGGACTACGCCTTCACCCAGGGAGAAGACACTGTGTTGGCGGCGATGGCACAGCGGTGTCCCAGCAAAGCGCCTGAGGGCGAAAAAGAGAAAGAAGAGCGCAATGGCATTCAAAAGCTGCTCAACTTTGGCCGTAAGAAGGAAGATGTAGCCGCCGATGAATCTGAGTATGTAAACCATCCGCCGCTGGTGCTGTTTGGTTCTCTTCCCGACCCGGTGGTGACGCAGATGACGCTGGAACTGAAGAAACAGGGCATCAAAGTCTCGGGCTGGCTGCCGTCCAAACGCTATACCGAACTGCCTGTTTTAGAAGAGGGCTATTATGTTGCCGGGATGAATCCCTTTCTCTCGCGGACTGCAACCACATTAATGCGGCGGCGGAAGTGTAAGCTGATTGGCGCACCGTTCCCCATTGGGCCCGATGGCACCCATGCCTGGATTGAAAAGATTTGCTCTGTTTTTGGGATTGAGCCAAAGGGCTTGGAAGAGCGGGAAGCCCAAATCTGGGAGAGTGTAGAAGATTATGTGAAGCTGATTCGCGGCAAGTCGGTGTTCTTTATGGGCGATAACCTGCTAGAAATTTCTCTGGCTCGGTTCTTAACCCGTTGCGGGATGACGGTTCAAGAAATTGGCATTCCCTACATGGACAAGCGCTACCAGGCCGCAGAATTGGCGCTACTAGAAAAGACATGCCAGGAAATGGGCGTGCCCATCCCGACCATTGTGGAAAAGCCTGATAACTACAACCAGCTTCAGCGAATCAATGAAAATCGGCCTGATCTGGTAATCACAGGCATGGCTCACGCTAACCCGCTGGAGGCTCGTGGCATCAACACTAAATGGTCGGTTGAGTTTACCTTTGCTCAAATTCATGGCTTCACCAATACCCGCGACGTTCTAGAACTGGTCACTCGTCCCATGCGGCGCAACAATTCTCTCAAAGATTTGGGTTGGGATAAGTTGGTTCGGGATGAAGCGAAGGTGTAAAGTCCCTGTTAGCGAGAATCAATGATGCGATCGCCTCTTCCACCCCGGAGAGGCGATTTTTGGAAGCAGAGATAGACCTGTGACTGGTGTGAATTCACACATCAAATTAGCAACACCAGTAGGCGCTATCCCTGGCTGGCTATATCAGCAGGGCGAAGAGGATACAGTGCTACAGCGTATACTTGATTTAATCAAACGTTAATCAAGGCTCATCATGGGCACTGTTCAGCAGCAGCATACTAATGGCTGGAAACACGAAATTGATGATGTCATTCGCGGTGCCTGCGGCGGGTTTTTGTTTGGAATTCCACTGCTATACACCATGGAGGTGTGGTGGATCGGTTCCTACTCAAAGCCGCTGCTGCGAATGATGGCGATCGCCACGGCCTTCGTGGTTGTGTTTTTACTCAACCGCACCGGAGGTTTTCGCCGGGTTAAAAAGGGTGGATTGGCCGATTCGGCAATGGATAGTGTGGAAGCGATCGCCATTGGGCTAGTTTGCACCACGCTTGTATTAGTTTTACTACAAGAAATTACGCTGACCACTCAGCTGGGCGAAGCCCTGGGTAAACTCATCTTTGAAAGCGTGCCGTTCACGTTGGGTGTGGCTCTGGCCAATCAGGTTTTGAGCGCCGATGACGACAGCCAAACTCGGCAATCTACAGGCGGAACATCCAACACCTCCAGTGAAGCCGCCGCCCCCTCCAGCGACCTCAACGCTACCCTGTCGGATATTGGGGCAACGCTCATTGGTGCCATTATTGTTGCGTTTAACATTGCGCCCACCGATGAGGTGCCTATGCTGGCGGCGGCGGTGTCTGGTGTTTGGTTGCTGTTGATGATTCTCGCCTCATTGGTGATTTCCTATGGAATTGTGTTTTATGCTGGCTTTTCCAACCAGAAGCAGCGAATGCAGCAGAAGGGAGTGTTTCAACGCCCTTCGAGTGAGACGGTGATGGCGTACTTAGTCTCTCTGGCATCGGCAGCTCTGATGCTATGGTTTTTCCAAAAATTGACGTTAGACGATCCGTGGACGATGTGGCTGGATCACACATTAATCCTGGGTCTTCCCGCTGCCATTGGTGGTGCCGCAGGACGGTTAGCCGTATGAGTTATCCGGATCAGCAATCATCAGATTCATTTGCTGAAGGACGATGGAAGCGATCGCCCGCCGAATGGATTACCTTTGGCCTTGCGTCATTCATCCTCACCACCGTCGTTGGCTTAGTGGTTTATGTCTGGATCGCAGAGCATCATCAGCAACCCCCTAGTCTCTCTGTTGTCCGCAATCAGTCGATTCGAGAAACCGCCGGACAGTTTTATGTTCCGTTTGAGGTTACCAATTCAGGTGGCGAAACGGTTGAATCGGTGCAGATCATTGCTGAACTACGGATCAATGGCGAAGTAGAAGAGGCGGGTGAGCAACACATTGATTTTCTCTCGGCCAAGGAAACAGAAGAAGGCGCGTTCATTTTTAGCCGTAACCCCGACGAGGGGGAGTTAGTGATCCGGGTGGCTAGCTATACATTGCCGTGAAAACGTTCCTGCAATGAGTGGGTTAATTCTCGTAACCGCTGGCTCCCATCTCGAAACACCGACCAGCCATCTCCTACCAGTACCGCATCCATGGGGGGCAACGAGGCCAAACGATGCACCGAGGCGATCGCCGCTTCCGGATGGCGCAGCTTCTCTGTTGGCAATATCATCAAGCGACCGGCTTGATGGGAACGAATTAAATCTCCGGTGATCAGCGTGGTTCCCTCTAACAACAGTGCCAGTTCACCCGGCGTTTTGGAACCGTGTAGCGCCAATGTCGTTAAGCCTGGAACCACCTCGTCGTTATCTGCCAGCCAGCGATCGCACTGAATGGGAAAGGTTTCTTGCTCGGCTATAGGGGCGGCAAGCTTGGCTCCAGTCACATGAGCGAGTGGCTTAGCCGCACGGCAGTGGTCAGAATTGGTGATTACAATCCAGGCGACTTTGCCCAACGCCAACAGATGATCGAGATCGTGAGCCGCCATCGGCAGTGGATCAATCAAAATCGTGCCGCCTGGACGCACCCAGGCCAGACTGTTGAAGTCGATTTTGCGGTCTAAATCGAACGTTGACCAGCAATATAGATCGGAGCGGTGCAGGGCTTTCATAGTGATTTAGAGTGAGCGGTAAACATGGGCAGAACCTATCCAGGCGGGAGTAGGCACCGTATCAACCCTAAAGAAATTTGTGCGATCGCCTGTAGATGAGATTTTCAGGGTTTAATGAAGTGCAGTCTTTTCCTAAAACTAAACTATGGGTCTTAGCGGTTGGGCGATCGACGATTGGCACTGAACCTGTTTAGTCTGAATCATACCGTGGCTATCGTTTAGCGCCACGTCCACCGCGAAGGCACACCGGGTGAGCATCAGCGAGCCTGAACTTAATCACTGTCAAACTTAATTGAGAACAGCATGAGCAGGCAATCGGGTTACTATCGGTTTCCCACCATTAACGGAAACAGAGTTGTATTCGTTTGTGAAGACGATCTTTGGAGCGTTCCCGCAGACGGTGGGATAGCCATTCGGCTCACTGCCAATTTGGGCGAAGTTTCTCGTCCGTTCCTCTCGCCAGACGGTACCCAACTCGCGTTTATTGGCCGAGAAGAAGGGCATCCGGAAGTATACTGTATGCCGGCGGAAGGAGGAGTGGCTCAGCGGCTCACCTTCCTGGGTGCCCGCACAGAGGTTGCCGGGTGGAGCCAGGATGGAACATCGATCCTGTTTGCCAGTAATACGGCTCAACCGTTTCGCCATGTATTTAATCTGTATGCCATCCCTCCGACGGGCGGAATCCCCGATCGCCTCCCCTATGGTCTGGCACACAATGTCTCGTTTGGGGCAAACGGTGGTGTAGTATTAGGGCGCAATACGGCTGATCCGGCTCGCTGGAAGCGATATCGGGGGGGAACCGCCGGAGTCATTTGGATTGACCCCACGGGCAGCGGCACGTTTGAGCGCCTGCTAGAGTTGAACGGTAATTTGGCCGCTCCTATGTGGGTGGGCGATCGCATCTACTTCATTTCCGATCACGAAGGCGTGGGCAACCTCTATTCCTGCACGCCCCAGGGTGATGATGTGCAACCGCTGACGCACAGCACAGACTACTACGTTCGCAACGCTTCCACAGACGGTCGGCGAATTGTATATCATGCGGGAGCGGATTTGTTTTGCGTTACCCCAACGACCGGGGAGGCGCAGCGCATCGAGATTGAGTTTCACAGCCCTCAGGTGCAGCGGCAGCGACGCTTTGTGGAAGCGGCAGACTATCTCGAAGACTATGCGCTGCATCCCGATAGTCATTCCACGGTGATTACGTCACGCGGCAAGAGCTTTTACTTTGGCAATTGGGAAGGAGCAGTAGTGCAGCTCAGCCATCCGGCAGGGGAAGGTCGGTATCGGCTCAGCCAATGGCTGAATGATAAACAGCGGTTAGTTACCATTAACGATCGCGGCGGCATTGAGGCGATCGAAATTCATAGTTCAGAGCTTGGCAACCCGCTAGAGCAGCTTACCGGACTCGATCTGGGTCGAGCGATCGACTTAGAGGTGTCGCCCACTGCCGATCAGGTGGTTTTGTCGAATCACCGCAATGAGCTGATCTGGGTTGATTTATCGTCGAGAGCTATCCGCATACTCGATCGCAGCGACTATTTCAAAATCCAGGGGTTTTGTTGGTCGCCCGATGGTCAGTGGGTCGCCTATAGCTGTGCCGATACCCAGCACACGTTTTCAATTAAACTGTGCAATGTTGCTGAGGGTACGGTGCATCGCCTGACGACCCCTCGCTTTCGTGATACGGCTCCGGCCTTTGACCCCGACGGCAAGTTCATCTATTTTCTTTCCTTACGGGAATTTAACCCGGTATATGACAGCATTTACTTTGACCTGGGGTTTCCCAAGGGAATGCGTCCTTTTTTGATTTCGCTCCAGCACGATACGCCTTCTCCGTTTATTCCAGTGCCCAAGCCCTTATCGGCAGCATCGGATGCTGAAAAAGCAGCCGAAGAGGCGATCGAAAAGGCAGAAGAAAGCAGTGGCGATCGCCCACCAGACCCGCCCACCGTCGTCATTGATTTTGATGGCATTGAACATCGCGTTGTGGGCTTTCCAGTACCCGAAGGCATTTATCATCAGGTTTGGGGCATCAAAGGTAAGGTACTGTTCAGTTCCAGTCCGGTACAGGGCAGCATGGATGACCACTGGGACTCACCCGAACCAGAGGCCAATGCCACCATTGAAATGTACGACTTCGAGGAGCAAAAACGGGAGCGAGTGGCGGTAGACGTTACCGACTTTAAAGTGGGTCGAGATCACGAAACGCTAATTTATCGCTCTAAAAATCGCCTGCGAATTAGCAAAATTGCTCCATTTGATGAAGATAGCGACCCAGACGATAAACCCAGCCGTAAGAGCGGTTGGCTCGATTTAGACCGTGTGCGGATCTCGGTGCTGCCGCCGCACGAATGGAAACAGATGTTTCGAGAAGTGTGGCGGTTACAGAAAGACCACTTCTGGACAGAAGATATGTCGGGTGTCGATTGGGAACTGGTGTACAAGCGCTACTCGCCCTTGCTCGATCGCGTTGCCAGCCGTTCCGAATTCTCGGATCTGGCCTGGGAAATGCAGGGAGAATTGGGTACTTCCCACGCCTATGAAATTGGCGGAGATTACCGTAGAGAGCCAGATTACAGGCTGGGTTATCTGGGGGCAGATTTTGCCTACGACGCAGCAACCGACGCGTATCGGCTCACCCATATTGTGCGCGGCGACTCGTGGAACGAACACGACTCACCGCTCAACCAGGTGGGGCTTAATGTCCAGGAGGGCGATTTGCTGTTGGCGATCGGCAATCAACGCCTGAACCAACATCTCTCGCCCCAGGAATTGCTGGTGCATCAGGCGGGCTGCGAGGTGCAGCTTACCGTTGCCCCAGCCAGCAATCCAGAACAGCATCACACTGTTACCGTAAAAACGCTGTCCCGCGAAACCCCTGTGCGCTATCGAGAGTGGGTTGAGCGCAATTACCAAAAAGTTCAGGATGCAGCAGGTGGCAGAATCGGCTATGTGCATGTGCCCGATATGGGGCCTGATGGTTATGCCGAGTTTCATCGCTACTATTTTGCCGAAGTTCACAAAGAGGGGCTAATTGTCGATGTGCGCTACAACGGGGGCGGCCATGTCTCCCAACTGATCCTGGAGAAGCTAGCCCGGAAACGGATTGGCTACGATGTACCCCGTTGGGGCAAACCAGAACCCTATCCTTCAGAGTCTGTCCTTGGCCCTCGTGTGGCCTTAACCAATGAATATGCCGGGTCAGATGGAGACATCTTTAGCCATTGTTTCAAGCTGATGCAAATAGGAACGTTGATTGGCAAACGGACGTGGGGTGGAGTCATTGGCATCTGGCCTCAGCATCCATTGTCCGACTTCAGTATCGTGACGCAGCCAGAGTATTCTTTCTGGTTTGTGGATGTGGGCTGGAGCGTGGAAAACTACGGCACTGACCCGGATATTGAGGTGGAAATTGCCCCTCAGGACTGGGCGAACGGGGATGATCCACAGCTCGATCGCGCCATTGAAGTGATTTTGCAGCAGATCGATCGCTTCCCCCCCCGGCTTCCCGATTTTGGCGAACGTCCCCGTCTACCTCTACCTGGGTGATTTCTTTTCACCGGCCTCGCGCCATCATGAAAGATGGGATTTTGCCAAAAATCCTCACCATTGAATCGTGCGTGTAAAGGGTAGTGAAGCTTGGCCGAGGCACTGGTTGCTTACGATCTGTGGAAACAATATGGCGATCGCACCGTGGTACAGGGAGTTAGCTTTACCCTCAATCCGGGTGAGGTTGTTGGCTTGTTGGGGCCAAACGGAGCTGGAAAGACCACGACCGTGGGAATGCTCTACGGTGCGGTGTTGCCCACTCGTGGCTTTGTAAAACTGGGAGCAGTTCAGGTTCAAAGCGATGGTCGTCAGGCTCGCGCCCAAATGGGCATTGTGACGCAGGAAGACAATCTTGATCCAGACTTTTCTGTGTTAGAAAATCTGCTGCATTTTGCCCATCACTACCGAATTCGGGGCAATGCTGCTCGTCAGCGAGCCGGGGAACTGTTGGCGCAGGTCAGTTTAGAAAACTATGCGGCGCATCAAATTGATGAACTGTCGGGTGGGCTAAAACGGCGGCTCGTGCTGGCACGGGCGCTCATTAACCGACCTCAAGTGGTGTTTCTCGATGAACCCACCACCGGACTCGACCCCGATGCGCGACAGGAATTTTGGAAACTGGTCACCAATCTGAAGCAGCACGGCTGCGGTGTACTATTGACGACTCATTATATGGATGAAGCTCAGCGGTTGTGCGATCGCCTCCTGCTGTTGCAGCAAGGACAGGTGATCGACCAGGGCACACCAGCCGAGCTGATCGAGCGGACGGTTGGTCAAGAGGTGGCAGAGGTGGAAGGCATCTCCGAAGCCACATTACAGGCGATCGCCAACCAGGCGCATAGCTGGTGCCGTTCCTTTGGCAGCGGCTATCTGCTGGCTCTGCCTGCAACGAACCATCAATCGGTTTGGGAGCAACTAACCGCCGCACAGCCCGATCGCCTGACTCGCCGCCGCGCCAACCTTGAAGATGTGTTCCTCCGTCTCACCGGGAGTTCCTTAGCATGAAGTCGCGATCGATTACCGCCTGGGGAGTCTATTCTGTTTGGCGACGGCACGCCAAGGTCTATCAGCGCACGTGGTTAGTGAACTGCTTGCCGCCCATATCGGAGCCGATCATCTATCTGGTGGCGTTTGGGTACGGCCTCACACCGTTGATTGGCAACGTTACCTATGGTGGGCAAACGGTTTCTTATTTAGAGTTCATTGCCCCTGCCATGATTTCGATTGGCGTCCTATTCCAGTCCTTTTTTGAGGGAGCGTATGGCACCTTTATTCGGCTGAACTTTCAAAAAACCTGGCAGGCTTTGCTCACCGCTCCGCTGACCTTTTCGGAAGTTTTTTTAGGGGATTGGCTGTGGGCTGCCACCAAAGGCATGATTGCGGGTAGCTTAACTGGCTTAGTTGCCGTGGTTTGGGGGTTATATCCTGCCCTATCCCTGCTGTTTTCGCTGCCCATTATGTTTTTGGGCAGTCTGCTGTTTGGCGCTATGGGCTTGCTGACGGCGGGTTCGGTTCGGCAGGTCGATCAGGTGAATGTGCCTGTATTTCTGGTAATTGTGCCGATGTTTACGCTATGCGGCACCTACTTTCCACGGACAACGCTGCCACCCGGTCTCAAACAAGTAGCCGACACGCTACCGCTTTCAGCCCTAACGGATCTGATGCGCTGGCATCTAGCGCTACCCCAATATTGGTGGCTAGGTAGCCTCTGGATGATCACCTTGACCGGAATCTTTGCCGGGTTGGCTGTACGACGTATCTATCCCCAACTGATGCGCTGACAAGCCGATCGCTTCGCTACTACGGTCGCAGGGGCAGTTCGATGCACTGCCCCTGCCGTTTTGCAATGAACCTGAACGCAAGTCGCTTAGCCTTGAGGTTCGTTTGTCGTCGAGTTTTCCTCCTGCGTACAAACATATCGCAGCACCGCAGAGGCACTGCTGCCATCAGCAGGCTGGGCTAAACTGCCGTTGTTTCCATAGTTCAACCGCCGCAACTCCTGGCGATCGCGCCCATGAACCACCATCTGCCGCAATCGTGCCACGTTTGCTGTGCAGTCTACCGACTGATACAGCATCACACCGTAAACCGGCTCGTCAATTTCTTCTTCTACAAAAGCATTATTGGGTTGCCGAAAATCTCGGTACTCCCAGTAACGCACGCTGTTGGCTTGCGGCTGAATAGAAGCCTGATCCACCAGGAAGCGATCGCCGACCGCATTGACCGTTACTTCAGTCCACTCTTGCGCGATCGCACCAGGAGCATAGGATAGCAGAGCCGTAAAAATAGTCAGTTTGATCAATCGTTTCATCATCTGCTCACGTTTCTGGAGAAGCTGTTTCTATCACCGATCGTTCTAGCAACGATCCTTCAACTGTCTTGTAGTCAGCAATTTTCCAACCACCATCGATCGCTTCCAGGGTAAAACGAATCACCTCGGTATCAAAATGAGTATGGGTGGAATTCACCCGTCCCCGTTCGTAAAGGGTGCGATCTTCTGTAACAGCAACTTCAATCGTGGCACGGCGATCGTTAGCCGCAAATCGTTCTACCGAATCAATTTGCTGAACGCCAAAGCGGTAATACGCCTGGTTATTCTGCAACCAGGCCATCACGCCATTGCTATTCACGAGAGCCGAGTAGAGTTCACCCGTCGTAAACTGAACGGCCAACTGCTGATTGTAAGGAGGTGCAAAAATCTGCTGCTTTGCATTCAACCACTGAGAAATTAAATCGACCGCCTGCTCCTGGGTAAGCGTGGCCGAGTTCGACACCAAAACCGCTTGCTGAATCTCACCACCCGTCGATGATGATGAATTGGGCTGAGCTGGTTGGCTGGCACCAGGGGCAGGCTGATTGGTTCGGTTCTGGTAGCTCTCTACATTGCGAAGGGCTTGTTGGGCGTAAGTATCATTGGGTCGCTCATCTAGAGCACGCTGAAAGTAAAGCAGTGCCGTTTCGTAGTCCCTGGCCTGGGTTGCGGCATAGCCCGCCCGCATATAGCGATCGAACACAGGCAATGAATTTTGGGTGGCCGGAGTGGCTGAGCTAGCCGCAGCGGGTGCAGCAGCATTGGGTTGTCGATAAAAGCTGAGTACCCGTTGCGTATAGGTCGCTGTATCGCCGCTGCCATAGCGGGTCGGGTCGCCTGTCATCCACCAGGCCGCCGCCCGCCGAACGGCAAGTTCTTCATTGTTGCCACTGGCTTGATACTCATCCCGCAGAACATCGCGCATAACGCACACTAAAATGTTTCGCGCTGCCGTTGTGTTGGCTTCGAACTGGGCAGGCGTTAGTTCGCGCCCGGTACATGACCGGGACCAGCGGGGAATATTTTCTGGTTTAATTTGCCAATCACTATAGAGTCCATCGTTGGCGTTACCTGTTTGTGGTGCTGCCTGCCGCAACGCTTCTACAAGTGCGCCCACCTGGGCATCCGTTACCTGGGCGTGAGCGGGTAGAATGCCGACGCTAATACTGATTCCAAGACCGAGGAGCAGTCTGCTAAAGGATAGCCGCATGAGCCAAACCTGCGATTGCTGAACTAACTTCGATTTTGCCTCAAGCTGTTTAGTTCTGCCGAGACGTTGCCACCCTCACATAATGAGTGGGTAGCCTCTCCTAAGACGATCGCCGATTCTCTCTGGTTCCAGCAATAATCAGCAGTTGCAGCAAGCCACACGGCGTTCATCCACATTCACTGCTTCGCTGGAACGATTGGTTACAAAGCGAAACAGACGCGATCGCAACCAGCGTTGTTATCGTCCTGATACAGGGTTTCTACCACCGAAGAAATAGACTAACCAGTGGATGCCGAATATCATCCCATGAACTAATTTAATGAAAAGCAGGTCATCATCTATAGATAGCTTGTCGTTTCTTACAGGAACTTCATTAAGATTAGTGTTTTTTTTGAAAAACAACAGAAATCGCTAATATTCCTGTTGTTTTTTAACACAAGAGGACTTAGTGTTTACAGTTTTTCGCTTCATCACATCGGTAGATTTCAATCGACTGGGGCATTCTGAGCTACAAGAGTTCCTCGTAAATGCAAGAGCAGCCAGTCTTCAGTCTTTCGCTTCTGGGCTGAACATTCGTAGAAGCGACTCAAAATTATTTTGAGCTGAAGTTTATAAAGTTGCTGTGAACTCGTTACTTTTTCAGGAAAAATACTGACAATCGTAGAATTCACTAGATACACTGGCACTAAGGTTAAGTGAATGCACTGGGTTAATCCTATGGGTAATACGCTCAAGTTATCGGCTGTTACGGCTATTACAATTGGAATTCAGTGGATCTACCCTAATACCGTTGTGGCAACTACAGTGACAACGGCTCAGTTAAACGCGGCTGACTCGCTAGCCTCCCAGATGGCATTAGCGATGGTGTCACAAACGTCAGTGATTCATGGTGCTGTTAGCGAGGCCAAGCCTGGTGCAGCATTGAAAGACTCATCTCCTTATGTTCCTCCGGTTGAGGATGGCCCAGAACGTAGTCAGGGTTCTGGCACACGCTGAGAGTTTTGTTACGTTATTTGAATCAGCCACCTGATTTATTCAATTGTTGAAATCGACAGATTGGTGTGGGATACTTCTACGGCAATGGGGCTAGAAGGCATCCAGTCTTGATGCTTAACCAGGGTGTGAACTTGCCAGGTTGAGTCGGTGTCAGGGTAGTCCAGACGGTAATGTCCCCCTCGGCTTTCAGTGCGATAAGCGGCACTGTTGAAGATTAAATAGGCGATATCCAATAGATTGCGAGTTTCAGCCCAAAGGCGCAGTTGCGGTTCGGTCAGTTCCAGTGGTAATGGCTGGCTGGGGTGCAGGTTTGCCACGGTTTGGCTGATCGGCAATGCGGCAAATTCTAGTTGCCATGTTTTGGTTTGGGCGATCGCCTCCTCCAGGCTTTCTTGAGTCCGGCACATACCGGCACTTTGCCAGACCAGACGCGGCAGCGCTTGCCGTAACGTTTCAATTTGAACAAACTGGCTGTGCCAATCGGCAGGCGCAGAATTGGCGATCGCCGCAGGTGGCAACACTATGGAGCGATCGGGGTGCATCTCTTTCAATTCCACAGCATTCAACTCCAAATGGCTCAACTGAGCACCATAAACCAGGCACTCCAGCAACGAATTGCTGGCTAAGCGATTAGCGCCATGTACCCCCGTGCTGGCGGTCTCTCCAACCGCGTAGAGATTGGGAATCGATGTCTGGCTCATGGCATTGGTGGTAATACCACCCATCCAGTAATGTGCGGCTGGAGCAACCGGGATCGGTTGTTGAAAAACGTCGATTCCCCACTGTTGACAGACGCGAATAATGTTGGGAAAGCGATGCTGAATCGTCTGCGCTGGTATAGGGCGCAAATCCAACCAAACATGGGCTGTCGCTGGATCAGGTGCAGTGCGCTGAAGGTGGTTAAAAATGGCACGACTCACCACATCTCTTGGCGCTAACTCGCCATCTGGATGATAGTCAAACGCAAATCGGTACCCCGACGTATCGACCAAATGCGCTCCTTCACCTCGCACTGCTTCGCTAATCAAAAATCGTGGAGCACCCGGTTTCGTTAAGGCAGTTGGATGGAACTGCACAAATTCCAGGTCGCGCAGTTCTGCCCCTGCACGCCACGCCATCGCCACGCCATCGCCCGTACTCAGCGCTGGATTGGTTGTTTGGGCAAACGCTTGTCCCCCGCCGCCAGTTGCCAGCACAACCGCACCCGCCCGTAGCCACAGCAGGTGAGCTTGATACATTAAGCTCACGCCCTGGCAATGATTCTCATCCATCCACAAATCAACGGCAAAGGCCTGGGGCAAGACTTGAATGTTGTCCCGCTGCAACACTTGCTTAATCAGAGTTGTAACCACGGCTCGCCCGGTCGTATCAGCCGCATGTAGCACTCGACGACGAGAATGAGCCGCCTCTAGCGTCATGGCTAGCGTGCTTCCCTGACGATCGAATGCCACCCCCATCTCTAGCAGCGATTGAATACAGCGAGGAGCCTGCTCTACCAGCAGCGCCACCGCATCTGGTTCACACAGCCCAACTCCCGCCCGCAGCGTATCTTCCACATGTAACGGTGGAGAATCGTCGGGGGCGATCGCCGCTGCAATGCCGCCTTGTGCCCAATCGCTGGCCGACAGCGATAGGGTATCTTTCGTAATTAGCCCCACCCGAAGATGGTCTGGCAAACACAGGGCAGCATACAACCCGGCTGCCCCTCCCCCAACGACTAGAACATCGAAAGACGCAGGCAACACTGGATGAGGCATGATGGCGAAGCTCAATAAATGATAATAAAAAACGCCCTTATAGGTAGAGCAATCCAACCCTGGTTGAACGTACTCCTACTCTACAAAGAGCGATGGGTATTTTGTTCGATAAGTTTTAGACGTAGAGCGCTTTAGCCGCTGTAAATTCCATTGTTATAGCGATCGCCGCCCTCAGTCAGCGCATTTTCTGCCTGCGTCACTGTAAAGTAATCCAGATTCGCTTGCAGAATTTCCTTTTGGCGCTCAGTTATGCCGGGCATGTTAAAGATATCCTCAACCTTATTAAAGGGAGCATTTCTTACAATCATTCCAGCCAACGTGGGGTACATTCCTGGATATTTTGTGAACGCCCGAACGTTAGAGTTGTTCAGATCAATTTTCCGACCAGACTCGGCCAGCTTATCGTCCACTTTGTTGCGGATTTCCACTGCCAAAACTGGCGTTGAGTTCAAAGTAAGATTACCTAAATTAGCGGCAGCCGCCTGTTGAGGTAGCCCTAGCAATCCCAGGCAACCCACGACTAGACATAGAGTTACTAGCACACCAACTAGTCGTTTCATGTGTTTTGATACCTCCCAATCTGGAAATAAACCAATCGTTTGCAACACAGCATTCACATAGAGCCTATCATTATCTTGGGCTAATTTATAAGGCTCTAACAAGTTGCGTTTCACAAAAGCGAACTCTTGCAGCAAAGGGCAGATTGCGCGTTAACCGTTTACGTAAGAGCTTGCGACTCAAGCCAGGCTGGTACCCTTCATCGCAGTCAGCTCTAGTCGGTGTCACCGCTACTGAGGTGCAGGAACGTATTCAAGTCACTAAATGAGCCAGCATAGGTCAATGTGGGTGTATCGTAGCCTTTCAGGTTAACTTTGTGTTGCTTGAACAAGCTAGGGTTTGCGCCCGACTTCGTTAAATATTGGTACGTTGTTTCTCCAATAGCTACATCCAGTCCGATTTGTTTGGTGGATGTTTCAAATCGGAATGCGGCATTCACCGTATCCCCCAAGGCAGTATAGTCGGGGCGATCGCCGGTTCCAGTATTGCCCACCATGGCATAACCCGTATTGAGTCCAGCCCCAATCCGCAGCGGAAACGGCAGCGGATAAAGCTCGTGTAGCTGGCTGGTCATTTTGTGTAACGCGCTTAAAGCTCTGGCAATTCGGATCATTTCGTCAGCGCTGATGCCCTGAGCGCCATGAATCCAGACGGCCATGACCGCATCGCCAATGTATTTATCGACCCAACTGCCGTACTCGCGGATGATGTCTCCGGCACAGCGAAACCATGTACCAATCACTTCGGAGAGAATTTTCTCATCCAGTTGACGAGTCATGACCGTGAAATCTCGAATATCTACCACCAACACCGAAATCAATCGCCGCACATGCAGCGTTGCCGTTGCCGTAAACTCCTGAGATTCCATCCCAGCAGACGGCTCACTCGGCGTTTCGGTATTGGGGCAATAAAACTCTAGCTCGGTCTGCCCAAAGGTAAGGCGATCGCTGTTGTGCAGCGTTACCGGCACACTAACGCGCCGTCCATTGACAAAGGAACCATTCCGGCTGCCCAGGTCAATAAGATAGAACTCGCCAGTCTCCATGCGCTGTAGCATGGCGTGGTTACGTGAGATCCACCGATCAGGCAATACGAAACTGTTGTCATCTCCTCGGCCAACTGTCCAACAGTTGTTACCAGCCAACGATAGATAACGATTACCTGATTCGGTCGAGAGGATGAGGTGAGGAACGGGTTGTGCAGTCACTAGAGGCTCTGGAAACCGCTAATCTTTCCCTTATAATGCACTCTGCCGACGCATCCTAACGCATCTCGCTAAAGAGTGTTAGGAGGAACCCTCGTAAAGTCCACTAACTTTCCTAGTTGAATACGAGTTAGAGCTGCTCAAACTGCTGATTTCAGCAATTAGAGCGAGTCGGCATCTAAGCATGATCAATCCACACCAGTTTAGTCTTGCTTAAGCAGCGGTTGCCACTAGCCAAAACAGACCATCTACCAAAAGCGTGCTTAACACGGCTCCACCAAACGCCCACCAGTGGAGTTGACGCGACAACAGAGGTACGCTTCCTACGGTTAATAAGATGACCACCAGCACGATCGCCCAACTCATACCTGATGGCGTCTGCATTTGGGCGACGGCGCTTTGGAAAATAGGCTGAGTCAGGTTGGGTTCAACCAGCATTAGCCTGCGCCAGTGCGGAATTAGATCGACCAGGTAGAAATACAAGTCGGTCATGGCGGTGCCAAAGAGCGAACCTAAGTAAAACCAGTGACCTAGCTTACCCCAGCCCTTGGCAAACCCAACGACTACCAGCGGTAAGCCGATCGCCTCTATCGGCAGGTGCAGCAATGGTTCCCAGCGAAACCAACCCCAATAAATTGAACCGGCCATCCAGGTCCAGGTAAAGCCAAACAGCAGGTCTCCCCAACGTTGAGTAGCGGGACGAGATCCAAGGAATAGACTCAACCCCAGCCAGCCGCCCGTCAATGCCAGGCTTAAGCCGGGGAACAGCCGTACAAGCGGTGCTTCGAAAAAGACGGGAACGGACACCAAAAAGACAGCGGCCAGAAAAATAACCCACCGCTTGTCGGCCCACTGCTGCGCCCATGTTTCAAACGTCAGCTTTTTTAGGGAATTTGAATAAGAGGAGTTTGAAGGCGTGTATGAAGACAAAGTATTATTAATAAATTAGTTTACTTTTTTTAACATAACACAAATAAATCCCCAGGGGGGGCATGTCAATCATATTACAACTGAACGAGCCAGATCGGTAGAACAATCGATAGCACATGGGTGCAGTTACCGAAACGCGCTTCAGTAAATGTGAAGGTTTTCCAAAGACCAAACATGAAGACTTGTATATCGACAAGGCTGGCGACTAAGCTGTGTCGGTAAAACAAAACGACAACTGAAGGAACGTGAACTCTCATCAGGAGTAAGTGGCATGGACTGGAGTGGAATACTTGCAGGAACGCATCTCGGGCTAACCATCGTTGGGGAATTCGTCGTTGTACCGCTAGGCGTCGCTCAGCCGGAGGTGATCCCTGGCAGCACTGAGATCAACTTCTTCCAAGCCATCGTATTAGGGATTGTTCAGGGGTTAACCGAGTTTTTGCCCATTAGCAGCACGGCTCATCTGAAGGTGATTCCCGTGGCGATCGGCTGGGGAGATCCAGGGGTAGCGTTTACAGCCATTATTCAATTGGGAAGCATCGCCGCAATGCTCTGGTATTTCTGGAAGGATCTTTCTACTGTGGCGGCTGGCACGGTTAGGGCGGTTGTTCGCAGGGAGTATCAGTCCACGGAGTTTCGCATCGGGTTGGGGATTCTCGTGGGCACTCTTCCCATCTTGATAGGTGGGCTGTTGATCAAAACGTTGATTCCAGACTTTGATAATTCGCCGCTTCGCAGCATGAAAGCGATCGCTCTGGCATCGATTGGCATGTCGCTATTGCTGGCGTTGGCAGAATACGTTGGACGACGAAAGCGCACCTACAACGATCTGGAAACGCGAGATGGCATCCTCATGGGCTTGGCTCAAGCTCTGGCACTGATTCCTGGCGTTTCCCGCTCTGGTTCTACGCTCACGGCTGGCTTATTCATTGGGCTGCAACGAGCCGCTGCGGCTCGATTCTCGTTTTTATTGGGCATCCCGGCCATTACGCTAGCTGGTGTGGTGGAATTAAAAGATTTGCTGGAGGTGGGGTTTGGTGAGGCAGGCCCCTTGCCGCTACTGGGAGGGTTAGTGGCAGCTTTGTTTTCATCGTATGTGGCGATCGCCTGGTTGCTGCGCTATCTGCAAAACCACAACACCTGGGTGTTTGTCTGGTATCGGTTAGGGTTTGGAGCCGTAATTTTGCTGGGCATTGCGGCTGGCCTGGTGCAGGATATTTAACGTGTCCGTGGGGACAATTGGATTAGAGCGGCTGATGGTCAACTACACCCGATTCACCGCATCGGGACACTTAAGGTAGTGAGTCTAAGATATTCAGTACTAAACGGCGTTCATCATCAGACAAGCTTGGCAGAATGGGAGAGGGGCTATCTGAGGTAACCTTGAGATCGCCAGCCCGTGTTCCGTGTCTTCTGCTACTTGATGGCCTGATCTGATGAGCCAAACTTCAATTCGTCCTGCTCTGATTACAAACGTTTTACCGGACTCCATCGCGGCTGAAATTGGGTTCGAAGCGGGCGATCGCCTCGTCTCTATTAACGGTGAACCGCTGCGTGACCTGATTGACTACCAATTTCTCTGTGCTGATGAGGTTCTAGAGTTAGAAGTTTTAGATGCTGCCGGGAAAACCCATCAGGTTGAAATTGAAAAAGACTATGACGATGATTTAGGACTCGAATTTGAGACGGCTCTCTTTGACAGTCTGATTCAATGCAACAATCGCTGTCCGTTTTGTTTTATTGACCAGCAGCCACCTGGCAAACGGCAATCGCTGTATTTAAAGGATGATGATTACCGTCTTAGTTTTCTCTACGGTAGTTATTTAACGCTTACCAACCTTACCCCACGGGAGTGGGAGCGAATTGCCCAAATGCGGTTATCGCCGCTGTACGTCTCGGTTCACGCGACTGAACCAGATGTGCGAATTCGACTGTTGAAAAACAACCGGGCGGGGCAAATTCTAGAGCAGTTGCGCTGGTTTCAGGCACAGCGTCTTCAGATTCACGCTCAGGTGGTCGTGTGTCCAGGCATTAACGATGGCCGCCATCTGGAACAAACCTTGCACGATTTAGCGCAATTCCACACCGGAGACATTCCAACTGTAGCGTCTATTGCAGTTGTGCCTGTTGGGTTAACTCGCTTCCGTCCGGCGGACGATGAGCTGGTGCCAGTGACCCTGGAAACAGCGCAGGAGGTGATTGCACAGGTGCAGGCGTTGCAAACCAAGTTTCGGCAGCAGTATGGTTCTACGATCGCATGGCTGGCCGATGAGTGGTTTCTGATCGGCAGGCAAGCGTTGCCGCCAGAGTCGCACTATGAAGACTATCCGCAAATTGGCAATGGGGTCGGCTCGATTCGGCTGTTTCTGAAAGAGTTTCAGCAGCTATCCGCGCAGTTACCCGAGCAGGTTGCTTCCCCCCGTAAACTGATCTGGGTAGTGGGGAATGCCGTGGAACAGGCGTTTCAGCCCATTGTGCAGCGTCTAAACCAGGTGAAGGGGCTGGAGTTAGAGATGGTGTCTCTATCTAGCCACTACTGGGGACAGCAAATTACCGTAACCGGGTTGCTCACCGGCCAGGATATCTTGCAAGCGTTGCAGGGTCGATCGCTGGGATCAGGAATTGTGTTGCCATCCATGATGCTGAAGCACGATGAATCTTGTTTCCTGGACGATATGACGGTTGAAGAACTGGCAGAGCAGCTACAAACATCGGTCTTTCGGGTTGCCAGTTTAGAACAGTTCATCCAAACTTGCATTCAACCCCTCTAGAGCCTCCAAACCATCTGGAGATTTTGGTTTTATCCTGACGGTTTGTGGTAAAGGATGTAATTCTAACCAGGAGTGGATATACCTGAACGGTCAGCTTCTGGTTCGCAACACACCAAGTCCCTCGGAGAAGGCTGAGTATGAAGGCAAAACAATCTACTCTGGTATTGATGCCTGCGAAGGGCGGCGCATTGCAGAAGCGATCGCCTTCTACCCTTTCTGCATTGCCCACCACAGATCGATCATCAACTGTTAGAGACTGTGGAGAGCCGCAAACGATCGAGATGGGAACTGACGATTTTGTCAGTCAGGCTGAAACTGGCCTGCGGCGACATCTAGCCATCGCCGCAGGCGTTGCCGTTGCCGTGACAGGTGCGGGAATAGCGCATGTTACAACCCAAACCCCAGACTATGAAAGTGGGTTTCAACTGACGGTTGAGCCAATTGCACCAACGGCACCGCCCGTCGGTACGCCGCAGATTGAAACCGCCAACGAAACGATCGCCATCCCTACCCTGAAACATAAAGCTGTAGACTCCGATACGCAAATTCGGATCTTGCAAAGCCCCCGTGTGCTTAATCCAGTTCTGGAGCAGCTTCGTGCTCAAAATGTGAAGATTGACTATGCTGAACTCAGTAGTAAGCTACAACTGTCGCAGCGGAATCGCGGCATCTTAGCCGTTACCTATCGCGATCGCAACCCGCAGGTGGCTCAGCAGGTTTTGCAGCAGGTGGCAACCGCTTATCTGAAGTACGGTCGAGAGTGCAAGGCAGACGCATGTCGGGGAATTGAGTTCATCGAAGCACAACTGCCTAAAGTGGATGAACAAGTCAACACGCTGCAAACCAAGTTGCAGCAGCTTCAGCAGCAGCGCGGCTCGATTGATGCGTCTACACAGCAGCGGTTTTCCGATCGTGCTAGCGAAATTTCTCGGCAAGGCACCGAACTGGAGATTAATTTAGCTGAAGCTGAGCGCCAACTTACCGACTTACAACGGCAGCTTGGCGCTCAGCCCAATGATGCGATCGCGGTGGCCGTGCTGCACAACAACGCGTCGTATCAAACCATCTTGCAAAAGCTGCAACGGGTAGATAGCCAAATTGCAGCAGAATTAAGCCAGGTGCAGGCACAGGGATCAACCCTCAAAGCGTTGACCCAGCAGTATCAAGCCCTACTGACTCAGTCGCAACAAGCAGCACAAGAATCGCTGAAGCAGTATTTATATAGCCCTGACGGCAACCGCTGGCTACAATATGTGCAGCAAGAACCTGCACGGTTAGACTACCTACAGCAATCGGTTAACACAGCCCATTACATTCAAGTGCTGTATGTTCGTCAGGGAACGATTCGCATGACAGAAGGGTTGGTGCATGAAGAAATGCGCCAGTTGGCAACGGTTTTGCATCAGCAAGCCGAACTGGAGCGAGAGCTGGAAACAGCAACATTGATTAAAAACCAGTACTTAACCAAACTGGAGGGTTTACAGACTCAGGCGGCCACCAGCTATGATGTGGTCTGGCAACTGACCGCGCCACCCCAATTGGTGACTGACGATGCGGGCAACCCGACTCAGTTCTTCCCCGAACTGCCGCGTGATCTGGCAGCCGGAGCCATTTTCGGCTTGCTGTTAGGTGTGGGACTATCGTCCGCGACGCAACGACGCTATAAAGTCACTCGTCTCGCTGCAAATGAGCCGGATAGCACCGATGCGAGCTACTGGCGATCGCGAAAATATCAGCACATGGCTCACCTCAATGCCGCAACCCAGGCATCGGTTCACTTTGATAACGATCAACCCTCCGTGCGGATCAAGCCACTGAGCAACCGGGCGCTACCCGTGAGCCAGTAGCGATCGGTGCTGCTTCTACCCTGGAAGTGTGAATGCGATCGCGCCATCTATGGTGTTTCGTCTGGGGGATCAACCCGTCCATGCCACGGGCTGACCTCGATCGCTCCCTCTGGCGTAAATACAATCCGAAACTGTGCGAGTGGCTCTGTTGAACTGGCTTCTGTCACGGGGTTGTAGCGCAAGTCAAGCAGTGGTGTTTCATTGACGTAGGTCAATGCCGCATCGTTGCCATACCTGAAGCCCAAAATGTCGCCATTCTCGGCCACCGCCACGCGATACACCAGGTCTTCGTCAAAGTCGGGCGTTTGCGTCCAGGCCGCATCAAGCTGGTCGCGCAACCGCTGATTGAGTTGGGTTACTTCATCGGGATCGGTAATTTCAGGTGAAGTCGTGAGTAAATTGCTCAACTCCTCTGCGCTGGGTGGACTGGAGGAAACAGACGGTGAGCGTTCCGTATCCTCAGCCGCCGCTGAACCCCCTGATGTCGTTGCCGCCTCAATCCGGCTGGAGTTTGCGTTTCCCTCAACGGGCAAGTTTGCGGGCGGTTCTGTGGTGCCGGGGGCTGCTGCCGATGGGGTTAAAGCACCGTTTGTCGTTTGCTCTGTACCAGAATTAGACCGTGACACCTCTGGCCGTCTTTCGGGAATAGGGACAAAGAATAAGGCTACCGCCGCCACAGCCAAACTGGACACACCCAGGGCGGCTGGCAAGGCTCGCTTGGCAATTGGTTCTTGAGCTACTACGTTTCGTTTAGAGGCTGGTTTCAGGTCTAGCCCCAAATCAGGCAGGGTTTGAGTATCCACCAAAAACTGGTCGATCGCCTCTACCAGATCAAAAAGCTGCACCGTCCTCAGATCGAGCTGAAGGGGGGTAGATGAATGCCCGTTCCTTAATTCACCGTTCTCGCTTTGAGGTAAAACACTGAGACGGTGCAAATTGTGAGCCAGTTTTTGAAACTGCACCAAGCCTGCTTTATGCCCGTGAGCGGCAGGATGGGTGACGCCACTCAAACACTCCTGAGCGTAGTGACTGACTGCTGTCACCAGGCTTTCTAAAAAGTCTCGTCCGCCCGAAATGGGCTGTTCTTGCCCGGTGAAGTGGCATTCAGCGTTGATCAGGACTGAAATTAATGGCCGTCCAGAAACGCTGTTCACGGTGCTGTCGTCGCTTAATCCTTCCAGGACGAGTTTGCAGTTTGGCAGACTGTATTGACGCTGAATCGTCATACCACCTCTCCGTCAAATAAGCTAAACCACAATCGCTGCGTTCCAGTGGTTCCCGTACAAAATAGAAGCTGCCTGAGCAAATTGAGCGCCAGTTCGTTTAATTTCTCGTCGGTATTGTAGGTTATTACACCTGCCCGCTTCGGGTTCATGCGCGATCGAAAATGTGCCCGGAAGCGTTCTAGATAGTCTGCCAGCCGAAAATGATGTTCTACAGACAGTTGCTTTTCAGACAACTGCTGCTCTGCCAGAAGCAATTGACGAATCAATGCGGTTAGCCGTCGGGCATGGTGACAAATAATGACGACTAGCGCTTTTGCCTCCGTCATGCTCAACGAGCGCCGTTGAGTGTTTCGGCGCAATGGATTGGTGCTTCGCAATCGCCAGAGGGACACCCGATTTTTGATCACTCCCTGAAGTTCTAGCTCTTTTGCCGTTGCCAGAAAGGCTTCTGAGCCACCAAGATCTAATGCCTCGATCGCCAATAACATAAAATCAATTTGCAGCCGTGCCCGACGAGGACAGGCTCCCTCTGGAAGCGATAAATCAGGTAAGTTCTCCAGAATCATCGGCATTGCTTGGGCGGGTGGATTGTGTACTTGCATTCCCCTCACACGGACATTCAGCAAAATTTTATCAAACCAGCACCCACCTGTTGCTTCTGGTTACAGATATCAGGCGGGATAGCCCAATCGTAAGTTTTTGATGTTATGGGCTGATGCAGCTAAAAAACCTAGCCAGGCAAAGCGACCATCAACCCGGTTTCAACCCAATCGTGTGCAAACCAAGAAGTAAATGCAACGCTTTATAGGACGCTTTACCCTATCGGTTGAGGTTAAGAACGCAACCGTCAACTGGCTCACAGTTCTTGCCGGAACGGCTTGAGGCAGGCTAGACCTCAACGTATGCTCCGGAGCTTAAGGTGCCCAAACGAGAGCGAGTAAAGATCAGGCGGAAACAGTTCTTGGCACTAACGGCTGGCTACCGTTTATTTTAATGGGCAACCTTACCGTTGCAGCGATCGCCTATTCAATTGTTAAGCTTCTACTTTGACCCCGCGCCAAAAGGCAACATAACCCTCGATATTTTTAGCGGCCTCTTTAGCGGTGGGGTAGTACCAGGCCGCATCTCGGTTGACTGTGCCGTTGACTGCAATATCGTAATAGCTGGCGATTCCTTTCCAGGGGCAGGTGGTATGAGTGCTGCTCGGCTGGAAATACTCAGAGTTTAGCGAGTCGGGCGGAAAGTACTGATTGCCTTCAACGACTTCACAGTGGTCGCTTTCGGCCAGGACGACATCGTTCCAAATAGCTCGGGGCATGAGTTCTCCTAATGCGTTGATCGGCAAATGGGATGAAATGGACAAATAAGGTATTGTCCCTACCAACTGCCTATTCTAGCGCTCTAGACAGTAAGGTATAGGACATAACCAGTGCAATGCACGGTGTGAGGATTTTGATTCTTCAAATCTTCAAAAAACTGTGCTCAATTCTGAACTCACATAAAAGCGCCTTATCGAGACTTGCTTAGCTTAGGAGTTACACCCATGACTTCTTTTTCCAGCCCCTCATCTCGCCCAATGAGCCTAGCGAAGGGTGATGCGATCGCCAACCGCGACGACTTGCGGCGACATTTAATTGATTACAGTACCATTCAATCGGTTCCAGAAATTTGGGCGATCGCCGCTCAACGAGCCAACGCTTCGACGCTGGTAGCCGTGCAAGATCCCCATGTTAAACCCACGCTAACGCTAACCTACGCCGAGCTGTATCAAAAGATTCGGCAGTTCGCGGCGGGTCTACAAGCGTTGGGGGTACAGGAGGGCGATCGCATTTCGTTGTTTTCAGACAATAGCCCCCGCTGGCTAATTGCCGATCAGGGGATGATGATGGCTGGTGCCGTCAACGCTGTCCGCAGTTCCCAGGCCGATCGCGATGAACTGATGTTCATTATGCGAAATAGCGGCAGCACGGGTCTGGTTGTGCAAGATGGTGCCACCCTTGCCAAGCTGCGATCGCAGCTTCACGACCTCCCGCTGCGGTTTGTGGTGCTGTTGACGGATGAACAGCCAGAACCCGATGACCAGGTGCAACTGCTGTCTTTTTCACAACTGATGACTCTGGGAGCCGCGCAACCGCTACAGCCCGTCAGCTTAACTCCAGAGAGTTTGGCGACGTTGCTCTACACCTCTGGAACAACGGGGCAGCCCAAGGGCGTAATGTTAACGCATGGCAACTTGCTGCATCAGGTCAACATGCTGGGAGTTGTGGTTCAGCCTCACTCGGGCGATCGCGTGTTAAGCATTCTGCCTACCTGGCACGCCTATGAACGGACGATCGAATACTTCTTGCTCTCTCAAGGCTGTACGCAGATCTATACCAACTTGCGATCGGTGAAGCAAGATATGCGGCAGTACAAGCCCCATTACATGATTGGTGTGCCTCGCTTGTGGGAATCGATTTACGAAGCGATTCAAAAACAGTTTCGTGAACAGCCGGAACGGAAGCAAAAGTTGGTTCACACGCTGCTGCACAGTAGCCAGCAGTACGTTGAAGCAAAGCGCATCTTTGAAAACCTGAGCCTGAATCATCTCAACACATCTCCCCTGGAACGGGCGATCGCAGGCGCTAAGGCTGCTGTTTATTTTCCCCTTCACAAACTGGCAGGGCGGTTGGTGTATGGCAAGGTACGAGAGGCCACGGGTGGTAACCTTAAGCAGGTGATTAGCGGCGGCGGATCGCTGGCCATGCACTTAGATACCTTTTTTGAAATCATTGATGTTGAAGTGCTGGTTGGCTACGGTTTAACTGAAACCGCACCCGTTTTAACGGCGCGTCGCCCCTGGAGCAACCTGCGAGGGTCTTCCGGCCAGCCGATTCCGGCCACTGAAATTCGGATTGTTGATCCAGAGAGTCGGCAGCTTCTCCCAGTCGGTGAGCGTGGGCTGGTGTTAGCCAGAGGGCCGCAAATTATGAAGGGGTACTATCAAAACCCAGAGGCGACCCAAAAAGCGATCGACCCCGAGGGGTGGTTTGACACTGGAGATTTGGGCTGGTTGACTCCACAAGGGCATCTTGTGCTGACTGGACGGGCTAAAGACACGATTGTGCTGACCAACGGCGAAAATATTGAACCACAGCCGATTGAGGATGCCTGTATTCGCAGTCCTTATATTGATCAAATTATGTTGGTGGGGCAAGATGAGCGATCGCTCGGAGCGTTGATTGTACCCAATCTGGAAGCCCTACATGCCTGGGCTGCGTCTCAAAACTTGAAGCTGCGATCGCCCAACCAGGCTGAGTCGGAGCAGCCCAACGGAGCAGAACTTGACCTCAACAGCAAACTGATTCAGGACTTATTCCGTCAAGAGCTAAACCGTGAAGTTAAAGATCGTCCTGGCTACCGTCCAGACGATCGAATTGGCCCGTTCCGCCTGATCACAGAACCCTTTTCCATTGAGAATGGCATGATGACCCAAACGCTGAAAGTTCGCCGCCCCGTTGTGACGGAACGCTATCGCGGTATGATTATCGACATGTTTGCCTGATCGATCTCATTAATCTTGTTAACTGTTAATGAGGGGTAGGGCAGGTGTGATTGATTTTACTCAAATCGTTTTTCCAGTTAAATTTTCATGGATGTTTCCAAGTCTCATCTGCTTTTGAAGCGGGCAGTCAACGTCAAAGTTGTGGTTACACCTCGCTGGAAAGAGGAGGTACAGCAACAGTTACAAACCCAAATCAATCAACTGGATGCACAACTTCAGCAGCTAGAAGCCCAAAGCCAACGAATGGCCAGTGAAGTGCAGCGGCAGAGTGCCCAGCAAAACGATCCGGCGGCAATGCAGCAACTTGGCAATCTTCAAGTCCAAATTAACCAGAAGAAGAGCGAGTTTCTGGAGAAGAAAAACCAGATTTTGCAGCAGTTGCAGCAGGTGCAGTTGTTAGAACTGAACCAGGAGGTTGGGCAAGGACAGATTGAAGGATTCTTTCGGATTGAAACCGGAGACAACCTGATTCGCAAGATGCAGGTCGAAGTTCTGTTACGCGATGGAATTGTCGAAGAAATCCGTGGAGACCTCTAGAATTTAGCTACGCCCTTAAACATAGGGTTAGCTAAACTACTGCCTCTTGGCTGAGCGGTTAACGCTCGATCGAGGGTTCCTGTCCTGTTTTTGCTTGGTACCTTGCTCTGTCTCAGGGTAGAATTAGTGACTGCTTAAGTATTTATTTAGATTATTTCGGAAGCGACTCCATGATTCACGAAGTTTTCATGCCTGCCCTCAGCTCTACGATGACCGAAGGCAAGATTGTTTCCTGGGTGAAATCTCCTGGCGACAAAATTGAGAAAGGGGAAACGGTGGTCGTGGTGGAGTCCGATAAGGCAGATATGGACGTGGAATCGTTTCACGCCGGATACCTGGCAACTATTATCGTTCAGGCAGGGGAAACGGCTCCGGTTGGTCAGGCGATCGCCCTTGTGGCCGAAACCGAAGCTGAGATTGCGACAGCCGCTCAGCAAGCCAGCGAAAAAGCCACTCCAGCGGCAGCATCGCCCGCAGCCCAACCCGATCAGCCCGTCGCAGCCACCGCTACCGCCGGGCAAAACGGGGCAAGTACGGCTCCGGCACCTCTTCCCTCAGCCAAAAACGGTCGCATCGTTGCATCTCCGCGTGCCCGCAAACTGGCTAAAGACCTCAAGGTTGATCTCAACTCGCTGCACGGCAGCGGCCCACATGGGCGGATTGTGGCGGAAGATGTGGAGGCAGCAGCCGGGGTGAGTCCGGCTGTTGCCACACCAGCCGCTCCATCTCCGGCAGTGCAAACGGCACCGTCAAAACCAGCACCAGCACCAGTACCAGCGGCGGCAGCACCACCCACCGCTTCAGCAACCCCGGTTGTTGCCGGGCAGATTACGCCGTTTAACACCCTGCAAAACGCGGTGGTGCGAAACATGGCAGCCAGCCTTCAGGTACCCACATTCCGGGTAGGCTACACCATCACCACCGACAACCTGGATAAACTCTACAAGCAGATTAAGCCGAAGGGTGTCACCATGACAGCGCTGCTTGCTAAAGCGGTGGCTGTAACGTTACAAAAACACCCGCTATTGAACGCGAACTATACCGAGCAAGGGATTCAGCATCGCAGCAGTATCAACATTTCAGTGGCTGTGGCGATGGATGATGGTGGGCTAATTACTCCCGTGCTGCAACAGGCGGATCAAACCGATATCTACTCGCTCTCCCGAGCCTGGAAAGGGTTGGTCGATCGCGCCAGAGCCAAGCAGCTACAGCCCGACGAGTACAGCTCCGGCACATTCACCTTGTCGAATTTGGGGATGTTTGGGGTCGATCGCTTCGATGCCATTCTGCCGCCCGGACAGGGTTCGATTCTGGCGATCGGGGCATCTCGCCCGCAGGTGGTTGCCACTACAGACGGATTGATGGGCGTTCGCCAGCAAATGCAGGTCAACATCACCTGCGATCACCGCATTATTTATGGTGCCCATGCGGCTGCGTTCCTGCAAGATCTCGCAAAACTGATTGAAACCAACCCGCAGTCGTTGACGCTGTAATGTCGGGAACCTTAGCTCCGTCGGTGGCAGGTAGCTTCTGATGAATTTGAAGGCTAGAAGGGATATAGCTCCGTTCTAGCCTTTGTTCTGTTGCACGCAGATTGGCGTAGATTAAGAGAGTTAAATCGTTGAAGTGCCTGAACTGTGAAAATTACGATTGAAACCAATGGCAACCCGCTGGAGTTGGCGCGCTTAATCGAGGGGTTAATGCAATCTCTTGTGTTTCATCAAGGCGATGTGTTTGAACTGCACAACCAGCAGGGCAGTAGCACGTTAACCACCGCTGGAGAAGCCACTGCCCTGCATCAATGGCAGGCGATCGCCGATATTATTCGGCAAGCAGAGCAAACCTCAGAAGCACACCGCGTCCCGCTGGAAGATGCCCTGCGATCGCTCCTGAGCCACCACTTCAAGGTAGAACAGAAAGACGTACTCGCACTGGCTCATCTGCTGGCCGATCGCGCCCTCATTACCTCTCTAACTATCTTTTAGGAGTTGCTAATTGAAAACGGAGAGGGAGGGATTCGAACCCTCGTTAAGTTGCCCTAAACAGCATTTCCAGTGCTGCGCCTTCAACCACTCGGCCACCTCTCCAGGCGTATTCTGTTCTGTGACCAATTCAGCCACAGAATAGCTATGTTAGCAGAACTTGGGGAACTCTGGAAATAGAATCTGGAGTTTTGTGCATTTCACGCCGCTGCGCGCATTATCATAAGCGGTGTGTCCCGTTTTGTGAAAGAGGTTCGATGGTTCGCTTACACACTGTGCGGATTCACAACCGCCAGAAAGATACTTACCATTCCGTTCAAGTTCAAGAAGACCGTTACATTCTGGCATCGGCTGAAATGCAGGGGGTCGATTTACCCTTCTCATGCCGCAATGGAGCCTGTACAACCTGCGCTGTTCGGGTGGTATCGGGCGAGATTGACCAACCCGAAGCAATGGGGCTATCGCCCAAGCTGCAACAGCGGGGCTATGCATTGCTGTGCGTTAGCTATGCCCGATCAGACTTAGAAGTAGAAACTCAGGATGAGGATGAAGTGTACGAGTTACAGTTTGGTCGCTACTTTGGCAAGGGTAAGGTACGGCGTGGACTGCCGCTAGATGAGGATTAAGCAGTGCTGCTGCGGAACTGGGGTTTAGGCATTAGTGGACTAATTCTTGGCTGCATCCTGCTGCTCGGGGGCTGCCAGACGGCAACGGTTCCTCCGGGAAAACCAGTGGTGGTTTCGCGGGTAACAAGTGGGCAAACGCTAGAGGTATTGCCTGCAAACGGGCAATCGGCTCTGGCCGAACGCGTACGGCTGTTGGGAATTGAAGCGCCCAACTGGCAACAAACTCCGTGGAGTCATGATGCGAAGGCGGCGCTGGAGGCACTGGTTGGTTCTGAGAAGCGAGTGGTTTTAGAACCCGATCTGCAACCGCCGCTGGAACTGGAAGACGGACTGTCGCTGCAGTTGGCCTATGTGTGGCAGAACGGTGTGTTACTCAACGAACGCCTGGTTGAGGCAGGGTTGGCTCTGGCTGTGTCGCGATCGCCCAATATCAAATACGAGCAACGCCTCCTGCGTGCCCAAGAGAAAGCCCGATTAATGGGTGTTGGCATCTGGAATCCAAGCAACCCGATGCGGCAAACACCAGAAGAATTTCGACAACAGAGCCGTGCTTAAAGCGAAAGATTAGGGTGTAGGGTGTAGGAGGTAAATTGGGGTGCGAGGACGGTTAGACCAGACCCAGTCGCGGCCTCAAACCCTTGCTCTCCATTCTCTATCGTCACGTTCTAATGACTCAGCCCACTCCTGATCAGCTCCAGATTTTTCTTGATGTTGCGACTGAAGCTGCCCTAACGGCCGGAACGATATTGCAAGACTGTTGGGGCAAGCTAGAAACAATCGAGGAAAAAGGAAGACCGGGTGATTTAGTCACCGAGGCCGATAAAGCGTCCGAAGCAGCCATCCTCAACATACTGCAACGCCATTTTCCTACCCACTCCATCCTGGCGGAGGAATCGGGACAGCAAGGCACCAGAACCGATCGCTATTTGTGGGCGATCGATCCACTCGATGGCACCACGAACTATGCCCACCAGTACCCGTTTTATGCCGTCTCCATTGGATTGTTGATTGATGGCGTTCCTCAAGTTGGCGTTATTTTTGCCCCCTTCTTTCAAGACCTGTTTCGTGCCGCAAAAGGGTTAGGAGCAACTCGCAATCGCCATCCTATCCGGGTGTCTCAAACGGCAGAACTGCGGAACAGTTTACTGGTCACAGGGTTTGCATACGATCGCCGCGAAACCATTGACACCAATTATGCTGAATTTTGTCATTTGACCCACCTGACTCAGGGCGTACGGCGAGGCGGCTCGGCGGCCATTGACCTGGCTCATGTTGCCTGTGGACGGCTCGACGGCTACTGGGAACGAGGGCTGTCACCGTGGGATATGGCCGCCGGGGTGATCCTGGTTGAAGAAGCCGGTGGTCGGGTGACGGCCTATGATGGCAGCCCATTTGTCATCGATTCCGGACGCATTTTAGCAACGAACCATCATCTCCATTCGGTTTTGAGCCACGAACTACTTAAGATCAAGCCTTTACCAGAATTTGCTCCAATTTGAAAGCACTGATCTAAAGTATGGGCAAAGTACACTATAGGGAATCCTAGGGCAGGGAGTGGGGTTATACAGCATGTCTCTCAAAGTTGACCAAGGGCTATTTAGTTTAGACTTCATTGATCATCACGCAATTTTGGGCGTCCCTGTGGATGCTGATATTAAAGAGTTTCGTAAGCATTACCTCAAAATTGCCCGTCGCCTGCATCCAGATAGCTTCACTATGGAGGATTCAGGCGATCGCCAGCGTGCGGTTGATCTGCTGTCTAAGCTAGTGAACCCGGCCTACGAAAAGCTTTCCAATGAGCGCAACTACACAGAGTATTGCATTCTGCTACGGCTGAAAGGGCAACACGCCCTACGGCAGCAAGAAACCGTGGTTTTAGTCAGTGACGTTGCACGTCGCTTGGCCGCTGCTAGCGATTTAGATAATGCCTACCGGGCAGGGGTTCGAGGCTTGTTTGCCAGACAGTATGAAGATTTGAGTCAAACCCTGGATGTAATCGGTCAAATCAGCGAGCTTAATCTGGTTTACTTGATGCGTAAAGAAGGGCGCGGTGAATCGGCCATTAGCCCTGGCAAGAGCCAGAGTTCTGCCACGGCTACTGCGTCCCCGTCCATCCCAAAGGTGCAACCACCCGCCCAGCCTGCTACGCCGCCCAGAGAATCTGTGGTTGAGAGCTATTTGCGGCGTGCTCAGGAGTTTGAGAGCAAGCAAGATTACGGCAAAGCCATTCAGGAGTTACGGGAGGCCATTCAGCTTGATGCGGCCAATAGCAACTGCCATAGTCGCCTTGGCATCGTTTATCTCAAGACGAATCAGATTACGATGGCGAAAATTCATTTCAATCAGGCATTAAAATTGAATCCGAATGATTCGCTTGCACTGGAAGGCAAACGCCGAGTTGAGCCATCCAGCGAGAGCAAGAGTGCAACAGTCGCTAAGAAAGCCGATCCTAAAGGGGCTAAACCCGATAAATCGGGGGGTGGCCTATTTGGGATGTTTGGTGGAAAGAAAAAATAATCATTGAAACGAATGGTCTATCAACCCCCGGTTGGAGCTAGAGATCTCTTTCCCCTGGAGGTCGCCCAAAAACGTTGGATTGAAGAACGCGTACAGCAGGTTTTTCACGGTTGGGGATATCACCGCATTATTACCTCGACGCTAGAGCGGTTAGAAACACTGATGGCGGGTGATGCCGTTCAGCCGTCTACAGTGATTCAGTTGCAAGTCGATGAGCAGGTGCTGGGGCTGCGTCCTGAGCTGACCGCGTCGATCGCCCGTGCCGCTGTGACGCGCATGGCAGGTGTGACCCATCCCCAACGGCTGTACTATAACGCCAATGTCTTTCGACGGGCGCTAGCTGGCAGCCACAACCGCCAACTGGAGTTTTATCATGCCGGGGTAGAGTTGCTTGGCAGTGAGGGGGGGGTGGCCGATGCCGAAATTCTGCTATTGCTAGCCGACTGCATTCGCCACTTGGGCATCGGCCAATGGCATCTGGTGTTGGGTGAAGCGGGTTTGACGCGATCGCTCCTATCCGCATTTCCTGAAGCCTTGCGAGAAGCAGTGAGAGAAGCGATCGCCAACCTGGATCGAATTGCGTTGGAAACGTTGCCCTTGAGTGCCGAGTTGCGCGATCGCGCCCTGTTTATTCTGGATTTGCGTGGCCGTCCGGCTGACGTGCTGCAACGAATTTCCAGCCTGGACTTAGACGCGCAGCAGCGAGCGACGGTTAGCAATCTCAAAACCTTGCTTGATCTGCTGCAAGAGAGCCTTACGGCTCAACAGCACCCGCAGTTCTCCTTAATCTTGGATCTGAGCCTGATTCAGACCTTTGACTACTACACGGGGATTTTCTTTGAAGTGGTCAGCAGTGGCACTGGCGAGCGGCGAATTTTGGGGCGAGGAGGGCGATACGACCACCTGTTGGGGCTGTATCACCCGCAAGCCGAGACCTATCCTGGGGTTGGGTTTGTGCTGCATATTGACGATTTACACCAGATGCTTTTACCAACCGGGCAGTTGCCCTCTCGTACCCCTCCAAGCCATTGGCTGATTGTTCCTGTGTCTAACCAGGCATACGCGGCAGCCTTTACCTATGCCAAAAAAATTCGAGAGTCGGCTCACCTGGTTCGAGTCGAGATGAAGCTGAAGATTGGAGAGCCAGCCGACAAAGTGCACGAGTATGCCCGCCGCCGTGGTATTAGTCAAATTGCCTGGATTGATGACCAGGGCTTGCCTCAGATTGAGACGGTTGGCCAGTAGGGAGGATGTCACTAGAGCGATCGCTGTTAGGCTAGATGAGTAAAGCCGATCAAGGCTCACCTACCGATCGCAAAGAGAGAACACTGTGGCCCATACGATTTTGACCAATACCTGTGAGGGTGTTGCAGATTGTGTTGACGCTTGTCCGGTGGCCTGTATTCATGAAGGCCCCGGCAAGAATACCAAAGGAACAGACTGGTACTGGATCGACTTTGCCACCTGCATTGATTGCGGCATTTGTCTGCAAGTCTGCCCTGTAGAAGGGGCGATCGTTCCAGAGGAACGACCTGATTTGCAAGAAACACCGCAATAGGTCGTAATTCACAGCAAAGAGGGGCGGTTCACAAACCGCCCCTCTTTTGACTCAGATGTGGATTCAGATGGTTTATTGGTAATTGACGATGCGGGCGAAGCTGTCGGGCGTGAGGCTGGCTCCGCCAACGAGTGCCCCATCGATATCGGGCTGCGCCATAATCTCATCGATGTTGTCTGGTTTCACCGAACCGCCATATTGAATAGGCACGTCTGGGTTTTTAAGCTGGCTGCGAATCAGAGCCGTAATTCGGTTGGCTTCGAGTGTTTCGCAGGTGTCGCCAGTGCCGATCGCCCAAATAGGTTCATAGGCAATCACAAGCTGTGATTGATCTACCCCTTCTAGATCGGCTTGCAGTTGACCAACAATCAGCGATTCAGTTTCGCCTGCATCTCGCTGTTGTTTGCTTTCACCCACACAGAGAATGGGAATTAGCCCGTGGTTTTGCGCTGCTTTCAGGCGCAGGTTGACCGTTTCATCCGTTTCGCCAAAAAATTGGCGGCGCTCACTGTGACCCACCACCACATACCGAACGCCAAATTCAGTCAGCATGGCACCAGAGATTTCACCTGTATATGCTCCGCTGGCTTCCCAATGAACATTTTGGGCACCGAGCCTGACACGGCTGCCGTGCAAGTTTTTGGAAAGTGCGCCCAACGCGGTAAACGGCACGCAAAGCACGATTTCGCGATCGTCTGGTGTTTCATCGAGCTGTTTTAGAAACCCATGCAGAAATTCTAGGGATTCTGCCTGAGTCTTATGCATTTTCCAGTTGCCAGCAATAACAATCTTACGCACAGGTGATTCGTGTATGGTTGAACACATTATGGGGATGCATCCTATAGTCTAAGCCTGTCTGCGACCAATGAACAGTCTTGGATTTAGATTTTGGTAATGCGGTAGGAATGCGGTACAGTCTGAAGTAGTTGAGGTTTAGTACTGACGTTCTGAATGAGCCTCACTACACACTAAAGGCAAAATTGAGAGCCAGCAGAATCTAGGGCAGCTTAGAGGCAGAATGGGTCGCACCCCTACTTTAAAGTTTGATCGGGGCACGCTTGTCTTGCATCCACCCCCCAAAGGCAAGAGCTGGGTGGAATATGCCACCTGGGACGATCGCGTTGAAAAGTTTCGTATTCCTGCCATTCAGTATCGTGAACTGGTTGAAACGTTGCAGACAGAGGGGACGACCTTTACCGATGAGGCCAAAGCGTTTGATGCGATCGCCCTCAAAGCCAGCTTAGAACGTCAGCCCTATGCCCATCAGCAAGAAGCGCTCGATGCCTGGGTTTCTGCCGGACGTAAAGGCGTGGTCGTTTTGCCCACCGCTGCCGGAAAAACCTACCTGGCGCAGATGGCGATGCAGGTCACACCTCGCAGCACCTTAATTACTGTGCCAACGCTGGACTTGATGCATCAGTGGTATGCCCATTTGCTAGCAGCATTTCCCGATGCTGATGTGGGATTACTGGGAGGCGGATCGCGCGATCGCACTCAAATTTTGATTGCCACGTATGACAGTGCCGCCATTCATGCTGAATCGTTGGGCAACCGCTATGCTCTGCTCATCTGCGATGAGTGCCATCACTTACCCAGCGATTTTAATCGGGTGATTGCGGAATACGCGATCGCGCCCTATCGGTTGGGGTTAACGGCCACGCCCGATCGCAGCGATGGCAGACATGCTGATTTAGATACATTGCTGGGAAGTGTCGTGTACTACCGCACCGCGTCAGACCTAGCAGGCGGAGCGCTAGCCGATCACGAAATTGTGCAAATTAAGGTGAAGCTGTCGCAGCAGGAGCGCGATCGCTATGATGCGCTGATTCAAACACGGAATGCCTTTTTGCAACAGTCCAACATTTTTCTAGGCAGTCTCCAGGGCTGGCAGCGGTTTGTGCAGGCCAGTGCCCAATCCCAGGCCGGACGACGAGCCATGCTGGCACATCGAGAAGCCAAGGCGATCGCCCTTGGCACTGAAGGCAAGTTGCGGGTGTTAGCGGATGTGTTGGCGCAGCACTATCCAGAGCAAACGCTGATTTTTACCAACGACAACGCTACCGTTTACCGCATCTCGCAGGATTTTTTGATTCCAGCACTTACGCATCAAACTCCGGTTAAGGAGCGGCATGAGATTTTGCAACACTTTCGGGACGGGACGTACAACGCTCTTGTTGCCTCCCATGTGCTGAATGAGGGCGTTGATGTGCCAGAAGCGAGTGTTGCTGTGTTGCTGTCTGGAACCGGATCGGCCAGAGAATACATTCAACGATTGGGACGGGTGTTGCGAAAAGGAAAAAACCAAAAGTTCGCTTTGCTATATGAAGTCGTTGCCGAAGAAACGACCGAAGAACAGGTGTCGCGGCGGCGACGACAGCCCCAAAGCGATCGCCCACGTTCGTCGGGACAGCTCGAACTTATCCCCACCCGTTCGCCCTATGATGTGGCTACTCCGCAGCCCTACCGCGCGGCTGACACGGTTGCCGATTGGTTGGCAGAGTCATCTTCAGACACAATCTCTCCGGATAGCATTTCCGACAAAGAGGAAGAAAATTAAGTATTCTAAGAAGGTTAAAAATGCCTAAAGGTTGAGGTGGAAGCGTGTTGTTAAGGCACGGGATTGGAGGAATTTTGTACACTACTAGGCAAGGGGTCGGTTAGGCAAGGTTGGTTAGTCCAGAACTCGGTTATTGGCACTGCCCGCACGCTTGCCACAAGAATGGAACATTCGTTAAGCGAAGCGCTGTTTAGGTTTTAGGGTTTTTATTATTTTGATGGTTTATCAATGAACTATGGTGCGCGTATTTACCACCATTGCGGGCTTGCGTTGCTATGTGGCGCTAAAACGCTCTGAACCGCCTCTGGAGGATGCGATCGATCAGCCTGGTCTTCATCCGGTTGGTGTCAAGGTTGGCTTTGTGCCGACAATGGGCGCTCTCCATGCTGGACATTTGAACTTGATTGAGCGATCGCGGCGTGAGAATGACGTGGTGATTGTCAGTATTTTTGTCAATCCGCTCCAGTTCGGGCCAAACGAAGACTTCCAGCAGTATCCCCGTCCAATCGAGCAAGATACCCAGTTGTGTGAGCAAGCGGGTGTCGATGCCATCTTCTCTCCTTCCCCTGAGGAACTTTATGGGTCGCCCTATCCCCCTGTTAGTGATAGGGTGACCCAAGTGATTCCACCCTTCCAGATGATGTCTGGTTTGTGTGGGCGATCGCGACCCGGACACTTTCAGGGCGTTGCTACAGTGGTTACGAAGTTATTAAATATTGTGCAACCCGATCGCGCCTATTTTGGCCGTAAGGATGCTCAACAGCTTGCTATTTTGCGGCGCTTAGTAGCCGACCTCAATATCCCAGTTGATATTGTGGCCTGCCGCATTGTGCGAGAACCGAACGGACTGGCGATGAGTTCCCGCAATCGGTACCTCACCTCTGACCAGTACGACAAAGCGGCTGTACTCTATCGCAGCTTGCAGCGAGCCGAGAGCATTTTCCAACTGGGCAAGCATTACCGAGAAGCGCTAGTCCAGGCCGTTGAAACCGAATTGGCAACGGTTCCTGATGTGCAGCCAGAATACATTGAATTAGTTCACCCCGATACTATGATGCCGCTAGAACAAATTGAAGACGTAGGACTATTAGCGATCGCCGCTCGAATGGGTTCCACCCGCCTGATTGATAATATGGTGCTGCGAAATCGCAAACCCATAGTGGCGATCGATGGCCCCGCTGGTGTGGGTAAAACAACCGTAGTCCGCCAGGTTGCCACCGAGCTAGGGCTATTGCACATTGATACGGGTGCCATGTATCGAGCGGCTACCTGGCTAGCGTTACAGTCTGGTCTGGCCATTGACGACGAGGCCGCGATCGCAGAGATGGTGAGCCAGTGCCAAATTGAGTTGGGCAGCCAAAAGACCGAAGATGCAAACAGCCAATCTCCCCAGGTTCACATCAACGGACACAATGTCACCACTGCCATTCGTAGCTTAGACGTAACACAACAGGTATCTGCGATCGCCGCTCAACCCGCTGTTCGTAAAATTTTGGTGAAGCAACAGCAAGCCTACGGTCGAGGAGGTGGGGTGGCAATGGAAGGACGAGACATCGGTACCCACGTTTTCCCGGATGCTGAATTAAAGATTTTTCTCACCGCCTCGGTGCAAGAACGTGCCAGACGGCGACAGATCGATCTAAAAAACCAAGGACAGGCCGAGGTGGACTTGGGCGAACTGGAACGGCTGATTGATGAGCGCGATCGCAAAGATAGCACTCGTCAAGTTTCTCCACTGCAAAAAGCGCCCGATGCGATCGAAATCAACACCGACCGATTGAGCATTGCTGAAGTCACCGCCACGATTGTTGGCCTTTATCAAGAGCGGCTATCTGAGGTACATTCCCACCGCTAAGATCAAATCAGCTCCTTGTGGAGGTTGCCATGTTCCGCTACGATCCACGCCTGTGCTTGCCGTCTTCGGCAGAGCTACCCGACTCTGACGACACTCCCGTGGATAACGAACTCCAAGATCTCATCCCTGGCCTGCTCAAGATGATCCTGGCTCAGATCTGGAGCAAGCGCATGGACTGGTTTTTTGGAGTCGATATGGGTATCTATTACGACCCGGAAAAATCGGCGATCGTCCCGGATGGCTTTCTCAGCTTAGGGGTCGAGCGGATCGTGGATGAAGAACTGCGCCTTAGCTATGTGTTGTGGGAGGAGGACAACATTCCTCCTATCCTGACCCTGGAGGTGGTTTCACAGAAATACCGACGAGAATACTCTGCCAAAAAGAACCTGTATGCAGAGATGGGCGTTTTGTATTACGCCATTTACTCGTCTCGTCGCCGCCGCAAACCCCGGTTAGAACTCTATCGGCTCGTGGATGGTGAGTATCTGTTGCAGTCGGGTGAGCCTTTCTGGATGCCCGAAATTGGGTTGGGCTTGGGACGCGAACGGGGCACCCATCAGGGCATTACTCGGGAATGGTTGTATTGGTATGACCAACAGGGCGATCGCTACCTCACCCCAGATGAACGGGCAGAACAGGCAGAGCAACGAGCAGAGCAGGCACAGCAGCAGGCCGAACAGGCGCAACAGCAAGCCGAGCAGGAACGACAGCTTCGGGAAGAACTGCTTGCTAAATTGCGTCAGCGGGGCATTGATCCGGACAGCCTTTAGTCCGGTGAACTATCAATTACGGTAAAGGGAAGTACACGATCGCATCGTAATTATCGAAAAAAGATTTGAGATCCCAGCGGTAGTTATAGAGAGCTGGAGCGATCGCTTGTGTGTTGGGTATGACAAACGCTTGGTTGTTTAGAGTGGCGCGTTGAATGGCGATCGTGAGTGGATTAGACTGAGCCGACGAGACAACCAGCACGCTCTTACTTTGCTCTCGCGGAACGACAACGCCTGCAACCTGGCGGAAAAATGGGCGAGCGTTCCCCAAACCCAAATCGTGAGCCGCGCAGTGATTCGCACCGTACAGGGCAACATGACGCTGATCCGATCGCCATCCCTCCTGAATATTTTGAGCAATGAACCCGTCACGGCTTAAGCGGCGGCGATCGGAGTTGGCCTGTTCTTGATTGCGCCATGCGGTCTGTTGGTCGGTTTCATCTATCCCAACGATTTGCACGTTAGGATTTCGTGTTTTTGCGGCTCGAATCACCAAGCCAATATCAGCTCCCAAAAGGCGGATGGGGTTCGTTCCGGAGGACGCATTGGCAAGCAGTTCATTCGCTTGATCGGCATCAGCTTCCAGCAACAACTGGTTAACATCCAGTTGCGGAAAAATTGTTTGCGCCAGAAATTGCCGAAACGATTCGTTGTGTGTTTCGCCCAAACAAAGAAACTGAATGTTAGATTGGTTGATTTGTTGAAGCCAATCCGCCACCGTTACCTGGTTCTCGATTAACGCTGCTTGTAAATCTAGATGGTCGGCTAACCAAAACGATCGCTCCAGATGTTCGGCAAACGGCGGCATGACATCGGCTGGATTGGCAGGACTAGTATCCGGTGGGGGTGAGGGAATTGTTTGTGCGCCTAGCCTGGGTTGAATTACAACGACCAGTAAGATTAGAACCCCTATCAGCAGGATGCCTCTGATACCTCTCGGCATACTATTCCCTCCGTCAACTCTCTGCGAGTCTAACAGCTTCCCTTAGTCATCATCATTGTCATCGTCATCACCCCGGCGTTGACCTCGCCGCCCTGGTTGTTCTCTTGCGTCTCTCAGACGTTCTCTCAGTTCGGTTTCCATGCCCCGCAAATAGTCTTCACGCGCTCTGCGAATCTCCCTGAGACAGTCTTCGGCTTCTTTTCGCGGCTTGGTTAAACAGTTCTCCAATTCTGCTTGAAGTTCGCTTAATCGCTCGTTTTGTGCCTGGGTCGCTTGCGATTCCTCTAGCGTAGGAGCGGTTTGAGGCGTTGCAGATGGAGCAGGATCAGGAGCAACAGCAGGAGCAGGCACAGCAGCAGGAGCAGGAGCAGGCACAGTTCCAGGATCAGTTGGTGCGGGTGGTTCCCTTCCTATAGGCTCGGCTGGATAGGGTCCGCTACCAGGAACAGATTCCACAGTGGTTGGCATGGCTGGCAGCGATTCTTCTACGGCAGCAGGCACCTCACGGGGTTCTGTTGGGGATGGTGGTTCACTGGTCGTAAGCGGTTGCGTTGAACCGAGGCTGGAGGGCTGGGATGCTTCAGCCGCTGGAGACGATGAGGCTGGAGGGCGCGATTTGAACCATGCGTTGCCGAGTGCAACGGTCAAGATAACCGCAGCCACGAGACTCGCCGCAAATAGTGGGCGATCGCTCCATCGGCTGACCAGAGGCAGCGCTACATTGGCAGAACTTGGTTGAGCCGAGGGGCGATGTTGGGGAATGAGCGGCAAGGTTACCACTTGACTGGCGGTTCCAGGCCGTATTGCTGTTGGAGCACTACTTGCATCGTCGGGCAATAATGCCAACCACTCGTCCACGCTGTCAGGGCGAAACTGCGGCTCCACAGACATGCCACGCATTACCGCCTGACTAACGGCTTCACTCAACTCTGGCCGAAGCTCGTGGGGAGCGGGCAGCGGTTTTTGCTTCCGTAACACAGAGGCGATCGGCACTTGAGCCGTTAGCAAGGTGTAGAGTGTCCCGGCTAACGCGTAGATATCTGTCGCAGGGGAACGCCGTGTTTGGATGATGTATTGCTCAATGGGCGCATAGCCTGCGGAAACCATTCCCGTATGTGTCTGGGTTTGGTCGGGCGTAAACTCACGAGCAATGCCAAAGTCAATTAGCATAACTTGTTTGGTGCCCTGCCGCCAGATCAAATTGCGTGGCTTCACGTCTCGATGCAGTAGTCCGTTTTGATGCACCACCTTGAGCGCATCACCCACTTGCCGAATGCAATGGATCGCCATCGCTTCTTGCAGCGGGTTATCTGGCAACACGATGTCTGCTAGCGTTTCGCCAGGAATGTAATCCATGACGATGTAAGGCAGTCCGTCTTCAATGAAGAAGTCACTGACGCGCACAATGTTGGGATGAGAACACATTGCTAATCGTCTGGCTTCGTCCTGAAACTGACGGTTGGAGTCGGGAAAGCTGGGGTCTTGGCGCAGCGATTCGTTGAGGGTTTTAATTACAACGGTCTGCTTGAGTACGTGATGAGTTGCTTTGTAGGTAACGCCAAAACCACCCTGCCCCAATTCCTGGTCGAGGGTATATTTTCCGTCTTGGAGTGTCCTTCCAGTGGAGGTCATTGTGATATGGCATAGGACGGATAAGGTGTCAGTCTGCTTAACCGTCTGGTTAGTTCCACGGAATCTACTGGGTCATAGATTCTTTAAATTGGGACGCTTGCGATCGATCGCCTATCCTTGGCATAACCCCCAAACTTCCTGCTACCATGACCGGACTTGACCTGATTGCTGCTGCAACCGCTGGCCTGACGGGTTTAATCACCAAAACCATTGTGGATACAGGCGGCAAACTGCTGGGACGATATGATTTTGACCTGAACCAGCTTCGTCATCAACTTCAAGGAGCGTCGCGGGAATACGCTCAACGGTACAACAATCGCCACGGCTCGCTAAAAGTGCTGGGAATGCGAGAACCTGTGGCACTGGAATCTATCTACACCGCCGTCAGGTTTCTCCAAAACCAGGACATCCTCAACTTTGTTTCTCCTGAAGCGTTAGAAAAATCGTTTCGCCAAGACGGACGTATTCGGTTTCGATCGCAGAAGTGCGAAAAGCTCTGGGGAATTGACGTGGCAAATAGTACCAAACGGTTGATGGTACTGGGTGAACCCGGAGCCGGAAAGTCAACCTTTCTGCGGCGCATGGGGCTTGAAGCCTTGAAGGGCAAACAGGGAAAGTACAGGCATGAATGTCTGCCCATTTTTCTGGAACTCAAGAGTTTTGATGCGGGTACGCTCGACATTGAGCAAGAAATTATCAAAGAGTTCCGTTACTGTGGCTATCCTTATCCCGAAGAATCGACTCAGCGACTCTTAAAGGAAGGCAAACTGCTGGTGTTGCTGGATGGGTTGGATGAGGTGCCGAGCGATCGCCTCAACACCACCATCACCCAAATTCAGAACGTTGTAGACCAATACGACAAAAACCGCTTTATCGCCTCATGCCGCACTGCGGCCTATCGCCACAACTTTCATCGGTTTACCGATGTGGCAATGGCCGATTTTGATGATGAACAGATTGAACACTTCATCAACAACTGGTTTCAATCCGAGGAAGACAAGGCTATTGGCACCGCTCAGAACTGTTGGGAAATCTTGCAGAAGCGAGAGAATGAAGCGGCAAAAGAGCTGGCACACACGCCTCTGTTGCTAACGTTTCTCTGTTTAACGTACGATCGCTCCCAAACCTTTCCCGAAAATCGCAGTGTGCTGTATCGCAAAGCCTTACGAATTTTGCTGGAAGAATGGGCAGCCGAAAAACGGATTCTGCGGGACGCAATTTACCAGGGTTTGAATACCGAGCTAGAGGAAGTATTACTCTCAGAAATTGCCCACGATGGCTTTGAGCAAGACCAGCTTTTCTTTCCCCAACGAGAACTGGTAGGGCAGATTAAGCGATTTCTTGCCAGCAATCTCAATGCGCCGACTCATCTGGATGGTGAGGCCGTGTTGAGCGCCATTGCGATTCAGCAAGGCATTTTAGTGGAACGGGCAGAGGACATCTACTCGTTCTCTCATCTGACGCTGCAAGAGTATTTAACGGCACAATACATCGTCGATAATCAGCAGATTCAACCGTTAGTTGCTAACTATTTGATAGATGAACGATGGCGAGAAGTGTTTTTGCTAGTAGCAGGGCTAATGCCGGGACGCAAAGGAGCCGACGACCTGTTGTTGCTAACGGAACAGCAGACACAAACGTACATCAACACTCCTAAACTACGCACCTTACTGAAATGGTCAGATGCAGCAACGGCTGATTCAGATGGAGATTATAAACCTGCTGCCAAACAAGTAGCGGCTATTTTCCTCGCCCTCGACCGCGCCCTCGACCGCGCCCTCGACCTCGCCCGCGAATTTGCAAAACTAAAAATCTTTAAATCCGTTGACTTTTCAGCACTGATTGCTCAACTAGAAGCCCTTAAATCAGAAGTCCCAACTGATGATCAACCTGTTGAAGTACGTCGAGCGTTTGTCGATCGCCTTCTGCAACTCTGGTTTAATGCACTTGATCTCGATCCAGATGTGGCGAAGCTGTCTGAAGATGAAATAACGGCTCTAAACAACTACTTTTATGCCAACGAGTTGATGGTGCGGTGCAAAGAGGCCGCAATGCGGGTGTCGCCCCAAATATGGGCAGAGATCGACGAGAGAATGCTGACGGTGAGAGAATAAGGTGCCTTGGGTTGCGGTATTGCAACCGCCTGTTGGCGATCAACTTGCGTGCATACAACAGCTTGATCGAGTATCAAATATTTATCATTACGAATAGTAACGTTTTATGTGTGTTGCTTGTGTTGCTTGTGTTGCAGCCGACCTCTATGTGTCTAGTCTCTTCGTTTAGCGCCTTTAGGACGTTTGCGTAGTAAGTCAGCTCATCTTTCAGGTATTCAAATACACGCAGATTGATTCGGCAAATACGTAGGCGGCAAGTTATTGTCTCCAAATATTAAGTATTCATTCCCCTGGATGCAGTTATGTGCGGTGTTATCGTCGAGGGACTGAATTTCTTTCGAGACGTTTATCATGTCTGCACTTCGACCAAAGTTAGATGACTACAGCAGCATCGTCTGCACCAAAGCCATAATTCTCGGTATGGAAGATGCCTTGGGCGCTAAGGCAACTGCGATCGCCCTCACCGCTGCAGGTCGCAAACGTGGCAAAAGTTTGGTTCAATCCCTGGGTCTATCCAAGACCTCAGAGTCCTTAGAAGAAGTCACTGCTAAGCTACAAGCCGCCTTAGGAGAACAGGGCACTCGCCTTTGCCTGATCCACAACATTGAACAAACAGACGACGGTTTCAAGGTTTACGTTACCGAAGATATTTGCACTTCGGGTGAACCTCAAGGCTCTGACCGCAAGTGCCTGTTTACCCTGGGTGCCGTCTGGGGAGCACTCGAAGAGGTTGTGGGCAAACGGTTTCAGGGTAAACACACCGACTCTGTGTTGCAAGGGGCTTCCCAAAACGTTTTTGAGTTTAAACCGTTCGCCTGAAATCAAACAAATTTAATTCTCGGTGCGCTTCTATCATTCCAACTACAAAAATTACTAATCGCAGGAGTTAGTCATGGCAATTAACCTCATGAGTCTTGAGTTAATTTTGCAGAGCTTTGTCAGCCAAACCGCTGATATTCAAGGTGCAGCCCTCGTTTCTTTAGACGGTTTAACGCTGGCAACCAGCTTGCCCTCTAGCATGGACGAAGAAAGAGTTGCGGCAATGTCTGCCGCAATGCTGTCGTTGGGCGAACGAATTTGTCAGGAATTGGCACGCGGTACAATCGATCGCCTATTCGTGGAAGGTAATCAGGGATATGCAGTACTCATGGGTTTCAGTGAAGATGCAGTGCTGCTAGTCCTGGCGTCTTCCTCCGTGAAGCAAGGACTGATGATGCTTGAGATCAAGCGCCTCATTGCAGAACTCAAGAGCACCTTGAACTAAAAGACCTGTTGTCCAGAAGATGATACGGAGCATCTTCTGGATAACCCATTACATTTAACCCTGTTTCAGTTGAGGATTATCGTATGGCCATCACTGGCCGTCTGGCTGTCATCTCCCTTGCAGAAATCTTGCAAATTATAGACCGAGGTCGCAAAACAGGCTTATTAACCATTCAGACTGCACCAGACAACCAGCTCGAACAACTGCATTATGTTTGGTTTCGCCAGGGTCGCATTGTTGCTGCTGCCCATCGTCTTGACCACACCGAACTCATTTCTATGCTAGTGAAGCGCAATTGGATAGAGGCCAGCACTGCATCAGAATTGAACAAACAGCACGCCCTTGACCGACCTCTTGGCATGTATCTCCAGTCCCAGGGCGTGTTGCAAGCCGAGCAACTCAAATTGTTATTTCATGCCCAGGTGCTACAGCGAGTCTGCGCGCTGTTCAAGTTTAGAGATGGACGCTTTCAGTTTGATCCCACGGTTGTGCCTTCCAAAGCGGAAATGACCGGGCTTAGCATCTCCATTCCTGAAGTCATTCTGTTAGGATTGCGCGTCTTAAAAGATTGGGAGCCTTTGTTAGAAGGGTTGCCCAAGCTAGATTCAGCTCTGGTAAAGCTCAGTCCAAAATTAACCCTTCAGTTAGACATCATAGAGCGAGAAATTTGGGATCTGGCATCCGCCACAATCTCCATTCGCGAGATCGCTAACCGTTCTGCATTCTCGTTTGAGGCCGTGCAGCAGGCCGCGTTTCGATTAGTCACTATTGGCTTAGTAAAAGAAGTTCTGGTCAGTTCCACCGTCGCTAAAATTGACTCGGTAGAGAACTCGGTAGAGAACTCGGTAGACAACTTCTCAATGGAAGCACCTGAACAACAGCCAGTGTCCCGTTTCTTCCTAAAGAATTTACTAGGATTTTTAAGGAGTAAAGTTTGATGGAGTTGATGCGGCTCGTCATTACAGGAACAGTGGGTGCAGGAAAAAGTACGTTCATTCGTACCGTCAGTGAAATAGAAGTTGTCGATACCGATCGCAAGCCAACCGATGCCACAGCATCCATGAAAAAAAGTACAACTGTGGCTATGGATTTTGGCAGGTTCACCTTTGGCTCAGACATGAGGCTGCACCTATACGGCACGCCAGGGCAAACCAGGTTTGACTTTATGTGGGAGTTGTTGGCTATAAAAGCCAATGCCTTAATTCTGTTGGTGGCGGCTCACCGTCCTGAAGATTTTCGTGCCGCCCGACAAACGATGGCGTTTATCAATCAACGGGTCAAAATTCCCATGCTACTGGGTGTAACCCACACTGATTGCGAAGGGGCTTGGTCGGTTGAAGATGTGGCATTGGCGATGGGATATGACGACCAAAGTATGCCGTTTCGGGTTGTTGCAGTGAATGCAAATGACAAAGAGTCGGTCATTCAAGCCTTAATTGCATTAGTGGAACATTATATGTCTGTGGAAGAACTGGGCATCCACTGAAGCATGAGACTGAAAAAGGCGCATAACGATCGACAACCAGGCTTTCTCCACAACCAGAACTGCCGGACTAATAACAATGACGTTGTTAGATGGAGTTGGCGGTCAACGCAGGCTGTCGTGCAGGGGTAAAGGCAAGGATGAAAGATGGGCTAAGCGGATCGATCGCTCCTTAAGCTGGGCGATCGCCCCTCATCCCTTCCGACAGAGAAATGTTGAGAGTCGTTCTGGCGATAGACGTTGAATACTATAGAGATCGCTATTGTGCAAGGTGTTAGACCTAAATGCACTTCAAGTAGATAAGAATATATGTTGCTTCAAGAAAAAGCCTCTGGCGACCTGATTGAAATCCTAGAGGTCAAAGATCTGATTGACCCCAGCAAAGACACCATCAGCGGCCAAGCTCAAGGCGGCCAAAACGAACAGCCGCCCGAATCCTTTGGCAAAAACGACTTAAAGTTTCCCTCTGGCGAAGAATTGCCCCGCTGCTGGCTCGATGCCAACTATCGCCAGAATATGCCTCCCCAATAATGCAGGATTAGTCGGGTAACTGATACTGCCCTACAATCTGCTTGGCATACTCTGGCACATGCGCCTCCAGCTTTTCGGGATAATTCCGCTTCACGTACAGATAATTGCGCGTGAAGTGAGAATCTATTGAAAAGCGAGCATATTCCAGCCCTTTGGGACCGATTTTTTCAATTACAACGCCCATCAACGTTGCCGCCCACATGGGCAACGTCACCCCTTTGTCGTAGGCTGGAATACTTTGCTGCACGGCTTTTTTGCGATCGCCCTGCGACATCACAGGCTGTGTCTCAATCTGATCCTGCACCACATCCAGCAACTCCTGGCCGCGATCGTTCCGCACCACAATCCACTGCCAGCCAAAGGGTGCGCCCATGTAGCCCACCACCAAATCTGCCAGCGAGTTGACATAGTCGAAACAGCTCATGCACGATGGCGCAAACACGTCTTTAAGCTTGTTCGTCTTCAAGCCAAAGAAAGGTACCGTTTCAGTGGAGCCATCTTCGTGCTTGAAATGAACCCGAAAATCTTGCATGAATTCGTAGTGAACCACCGTGTCGGGCGATCGACTGGTTGTATCTAAAAACGTTTGTAAGCCCTCGCGGGTCACATTATCGACACAGGGCGTTCCCAATACATAAAGCTTTTCTAAGCCTAGCTCTTTCTCAACGGCTCGGAGTGCCTGAATTTGGCAACCGACGCCAATCACTAGCAGCCGTTTCATGCCCGACTGTTCAATCTGCTCTAGCACCGAGAGATTGGGCGAAAGCGTAGGCTTGTTCACCCGTGCCGCCAGTACTTCATCGGCTGTGCGAGCAATCACAGGCATCGGCTGAAAGCGATCGTCCTTCGTATTTTGGACACAGACAACCCCTTCCACCAAACCACGATTCAGCATTTCAATGGCGATCGAACTGACAATACCTGTCCACTGCGCTCCTTCGATCGGTTCATGCTTGCGAGCCGCCATCATTTGCTGACGCACACCAAAATACCAATCGTTTTGATCCTCTAAATTGCGCGATCGCCCGTGAACAGCGGCTTCCAGTTCTGCAACCTGCTGATTTAGAAAGGCACACGCTTCTTTTACGTAGTGGACGTAATAGGTATCACATAGTCCACATTCACTACACAATTCCTTTGCCGGACGGCGGCTACCCGGTTTAAGCGCCTTCGCTTTTTTATGCTTTAGAGAATCTGCCAGAGTCATGTGTAACGTTGCGTTTTGATGTCCAGATGTAACTGTTCTTAAAATACCGTCTGTTGGGGAAGCGCGATCGCTCCAACCGATCGACCGACACATTAATTATGCTTTCTGCCGGGCTGCATCTAATGGAGCAGCAGAATCACTCTCACGTCCACGTTGGATGAGCCGCAAATTTTCTCTCCCGACTGTATTTTAACGTCCCCCCTCACAATGCTTTAAGTCCTTCTCTGGGTGCATTTCACAATTTTTCAAATTCAGTTGAATTGAATTTGAATAGACACAAACAGAGCTTGGAGCTAAACGCTTAAAGCAACACGTTATCACGCCCCTTAACTTTGGATGAACCAAAGTACTCAAGTATTCAACCATTAGGAAAAAAGGAGATTTGACGTGGCAACTCGCAATTTTGCCTTAATTATTGGCATCGTTTTTGTGGCGATCGGCATCAGTGGATTTGTTCCTGGATTGGTAACACCAGCACCAATGGAACCCAACAGCCTGGTCGTTGATACCGGGTACGGCTATTTAATGGGGCTGTTTCCCATCAATATCTTCCACAACATTGTGCATTTAACCGTTGGCGCTTTGGGAATTATTTCATCTAGAACTCCCAGAAATGCCTGGTACTATGCAGTAGGTCTCATGCTGTTCTATAGCCTGTTGGCGGCTATGGGCTTCCTTCCCGTCCTGGGGACATCAATGGGGTTAATTCCCATTTTTGGTCACGACATCTGGCTCCATGCCGGGACGGCCTTCCTTGCCGGTTACTTTGCTTTTGTAAGACCTTCTCCAGAAGTTGGAATGGATGGCCCCACCAGACAGCAAATGCCCGGTGGCGCACGCTAAGAAAGTTTTGTTCTGAAGCGAGCTAATAATTAGAGATCATGCAAAGTGGATCGAGGTTTGGCAATCGCTGAGCCTCGATGCTCTATGAGCGCTTTAAAGGGTGGGAAAGAAGGTGTGGACGTAGGTAGAAATAATGGCATCTCCAAAGAAGACTGCCAACGCAGCACCGATTGCCAGGAAGGGACCAAACGGCATCGGCTGTCGTCGGTCAAGCAGACCGATCGCCATTGCCCCACCGCCTGCAAATGCCCCGATTGCACAGGCCAAAAATCCGGTTAACAATAAATATTTCCAGCCGAGCCACGCGCCAATCATCCCTGCAAGTTTGGCATCGCCGCCGCCCATTGCCGTTTGCCCAAAGGCGATCGACCCCAATAGTGTGATCAGGTCAAACAGCCATACGCCAATCACCGCTCCCAAAATGCCGACCATCAGCCGATTGGCGACACCTGAAACGCTGGAGGTTTCCGTCCAACCGAGCGCGGCTTGAAACACCAAACCTGCCGCCAGGCCAGATTTCGTTAGCGAGTTGGGCAACGTCATTGTATCCAGGTCAATCAGCGAAAGCGCCAACAGCCAGCTTAGAAATGCCCAAAACCCGATCGCCGGTAACGGCAGATTGAATGACCAAAACACCAGCAAAAACAGCATCCCTGTTGTGGCTTCAATGATGGGATACCGAACTGGAATGGGAGTCTTACAATAGCGACAACGCCCCCGCAGCCACAGCCAGCCGAACACGGGGACGTTGTCATGCTTCGATAAGCGATGCAAGCACTTGGGACAGCGGGACGGCGGAAACAGAAGCGATAACCCGGCTGGAATTCGGTAGATCACCACATTCAGGAAGCTGCCGATACAGATCCCAAACATGAAGACAAAGAGGCTTGCCAACCCTGAATACAGCAGATCCATCTGCTTTATCTACTCGCTAATAAAGCTCCGCCTCAATTTGGTTGAGCGGAACAAAACATTCTTGCGGCAACAAAACGGGTTTGCTCCCAAAGATGAGTTTGCCCCGATAGGAAAAGCGATCGATCGCTACTCCTATCGGTTTTTGCACTTGCTCAGGATGCACCTCATAATAAGTGCGATAAATCTGCCGTGCCCCTTGCAAAATCGATGGGTCTAATAGGGCTGAAAATTCAAACGAACCAAATTCACCAGCGGCTCTTGGATCAAAGCCCGGTCTGGTGATGTCGTTGTATGCAGTGCCTTGTTGGGATGTATACACCACCCGTCTACCCTCTCTTAACTAGCTAGACTCTATTCCATCTGTATCCCTACGGCAAGGGGAGAAAATACGATGGTGGCTGAGTTCTAAAAATAGGATTCAGCAATCACCGATCCCCTGGCTAAATTCTTTGAACCCAACTCCATCAAGCTTCTAGTGCCTTAAGCAGCGCTTCTCCCATTGCCTGACAACCCACCAGTTGCATTCCAGGGGACATGATATCCCCCGTTCGTAACCCCTGATCCAACACGGTTAAAACAGCTTTTTCAATGCGGTCAGCCGCTTCGGGTTCGTTTAAGCCATAGCGGAGCATCATTGCTCCGCTGAGTACCTGGGCGATCGGGTTGGCCTTGTCTTGTCCGGCAATGTCGGGTGCAGAACCGTGAACGGGTTCATACACGCCAGGATTGGCCTCACCGAGGCTGGCAGACGGCAACATCCCGATACTGCCGGTGAGCATCGCTGCCGCATCTGAGAGGATGTCACCGAATAGATTCCCGGTGACGATCGTGTCGAACTGCCTGGGGGCGCGTACGAGCTGCATGGCGGCATTATCAACATACAGATGCGATACTTCAACATCAGGATAGTCGCTGGCTAGTTGTGTGATGCGATCGCGCCACAGTTGCGACACCTCCAGCACATTTGCCTTATCGACGGAGCACAGCCTGCTCTGCCGCTTGCGGGCAATATCAAAGGCGACTCGGCCAATGCGATCGATTTCGCTGTCGGTATAGGCCATCGTATTAACGCCCCGCTTTTCGCCTGTTTCGGTGGCAAAAATTCCCTTCGGCTGACCAAAATAAATGCCGCCCGTGAGTTCTCGCACGACCATGATGTCTACCCCATCCACAATCTCTCGCTTCAGCGAGGAGGCATCAATCAGTTGCGGCAAAATTTTGGCAGGACGCAAATTAGCGAAAAGACCTAAGCCAGCCCGTAGCCCCAGCAATCCTCGTTCCGGGCGACTGTTGTTAGGCAACGAATCCCATTTGTAACCGCCGATCGCTGCTAGCAATACAGCATCACTGTTACGGCACGTATCCAGGGTTTCGGCAGGGAGCGGGTTGCCCGTGGCATCGATCGCGGCTCCACCAATCAGAGCGTCCTGAAACTCAAACTGGAGGTTTAGCATCTGCCCCACTCGCTTCAGCACTGCTACGGCCACCGACGTAATTTCGGGGCCAATTCCATCACCGGGTAATAGCGTAATGCGGTAGTGCTTTGTCATGGGTTGCAGTGCTTGCAGAAATGAACATTTTCCAGATTAGGCGATCATGGAACGATCCTCACCATGCACCTTTAATTCTTCAAGCGGATAACGCTGCAACACCGAATGAGAAAAGGGATGGCTTGCAGGAGGGAGACCTCCCAAAACCATCCCACTGCATCGATTTTAAGGCGGGTAGCGATCGCCCTTCTACTACTAACGGAGAGCCTCAGGCAAGGTGGGTTAATGCCCGACTAAGACGACGCTTTAACGGATTCTCGTCTGATGGTTTTGCTAACCGCTATGCGAAGCATTTCTATCAACACCTGAACCGCAAACTGCGAATTCGTGGTTAAGTAGCGTTTTCCCAGACGACGCGGTTCTTGCATCAGCCGATATAGCCACTCAAACCCCACCTCTTGCATCCAGTAGGGAGCCCGCTGTTTGCGTCCAGAAATCACTTCAAAGCTGCCGCCAACCCCGATCGCCAAGTTAACGCCCAGGTTTGCCCAATGGTCGGCAATAAAGTTTTCCTGGCGGGGAACGCCCATCCCTACCAGCAGAATATTGGCTCCGCTGCGGCGAATAGCTTCGACCCGTTGCGGGGCGATCGCTTCATTAAAATAACCGTCATCAAATCCGCAAATCCGCAGACTGGGATATTTTGCCTGCATCGCCTCTGCCGTTGCCCGAATCACGTCTTGATTCGCTCCTAATAAATAGACACCAAACTGCTTTTGGGCGGCGCGGCTGGCTAACGCATCAATCAAATCAATTCCCGTAACGCGTTCGGGCAGTCCTTGAGAGAGCCAGTGGGATGCCCAGACAACGGGTTGTCCGTCTGCAACCGTGAGGGCTGCATTTTCAACAAACGATCGCAGCTTTGGATCGGAGGCCATCATCATCAGGATGGCTACATTCACTGTACAAAGGTAGCCACGTCGGTTTGATTCGATCAGATCCGTAGCCCAATCAACGGTTTCGGCGGTGGTAACGTGGTCAAAGTTGCCGTGTAAGACTTGTACTCTGCTCATCGTTCGGTTCTCACTAGCAGCAGCAAGGCATCAACAAAGAACTTGGCAGCCCAGTTTGGATAAGAGAGGCGTGTATACGTTCCCCAAATAGGATGTGAGCCTTTGATACCGCCCCGAATGTTGGGATCGGAGGTGCGAATGTCCTGGCACGCCATTACATACCGCAGGCTGCTAGCCGCCGATTCGTAGTACCAGCGCTCCTGATTTTGGGCAAACAGCTTCAGCCAAATGATGGCCATCTGGCAGTTGCCCGTGAGGCAACAATAACGCCCGTGCGGTTTGCCGTTCAGGTCAATTTGCCCTGGGATAAAGCCATCGGCGCGGACGTGGGAGGTCATGGCGATCGCCCCTGCGTTTGCCGCATTCAGGTAGGTTTGGTCGTTAAGCAACAAACCCGACTCCAGCAGGCCGCGAATAGCATAGGCGATCGTGTGGGTAAAGGGAGCTACCCCAGGCGTGAAGGCGCACTGGTCGAATAGCCCATGCTGCTGCTGGCTCACCGCCCAGTCCAAGTTGGCGCGGGCAACCCGCTCTCGATCGGGGGTAGGGTGCAATTGATGAAGCTGCAACAGTGCCCAGGCGACTCGCGTGTTGTACACGTGAGGAATGCCGTTGTGGGTGTTTTTGGTCCAGCGGCCTTCTGCATCAGCAACGTTCACCAACCAGTCTCCAGCTCGATTGGCCGCCTGCAAAAATTTGGGATCGTTGGTTTCCTGGAAGGCGCGAACCAGCCCCAACAACACCTGACCCGTATCAAAAACGATGCCCCCCGACCCATAGCGCGGATCGGAAATGGAACCGTCGGCGTTTTGCATTTGCACACACCAGTTGGCGATCGCGATCGCCCGTTCCCTGGAGTCATCCTTGGCATACTGATGCCAGTCAAAAAAGGTGACCGCAATATAGCCAGAGGTTTCGCGATAGGAAGGACGCCAACCGCCCTTGAGCGAATATCCCCAACTCACCCCGTCATTTGGAGAAACATCGTGTGCCCGCTTCAACCACTGCACAGCCTCCTCTAAATGGGTCTCCGGATCGGAAAGATGACCTGGTTTGATTAACAAATCCTTGGCGGCTCTTGCTGTAAAAGAACGTAACAGCGACCAGGAGTTAATTCCATCTGGCTGAGCTGAGGATGCAGCAGGAGCAATCTGGACAGACGACTGAGTAGACTCGGCTGGCGCAGAGTCAGGAGTATGTTTATGGAGTACTTTCATGACCTACTCGTGAATTTACTGTTACTTGTTGTAGAACTGACAACAATAAGCAAATTGGTGAATGAGATGCATCAACTCAGGCCAATTCACAAAAGGGTGTTGAAGAAAGGTTAAGGGTTGAGATAATGAATTTCTTTGCTGTTTTATCAATCAATGAGTTCTATTGCTTTGATTGGCAAACAGGTCATATTCAAATTCGTTCAATCTGGCAGGGTAGCTAATAGTTTCAGAGCTTGCAGAACGTTCAGTCAAAAGTGTTGACGAGTATATCGCCCTAAAACAGTCGCAATAAACTGCCGTTTTCAATCTAAAACTCAGCAGATGCCCCACTGGCAAACGAGGTGCAGGATCGCTATCTTTTAGAATTGAACTGACAGTACTGAGTAACGGTGATGCAGTTTTGTTCTAAAGCCAGATTAAAGGATTGATTAGAGCAATGCTCCTGATTTTTTGTATCTTTATATACTCTTCAAGCGCTCTGAGATAACCCGTTCAGTTTATAAAGCTCTGATAAATTGGGGTGGCAATCCACTCGTACAACTACGGTTAAGGTGAACTTTTATGATCACAGAGGAGAGGCTTGCGCCTGTAGCAAGCCACGACCCACAGCGCCATCCGGATCGACCAGTCATCTCTGCCGATAAGCCCCGCAGCATCTGCACCAACCTGCAACTCTTGTTTGACAGCATCCCAATTCAGCCTGTTATTGCCGTTAGCGGTGAGCCAAAAACTCAATTTGAGGCAGCAACGGATCTTGAACAATGCCCACGCCGCTAAAGCCCCAACGGTCTAACAACTTACCTAACTGGCTTCCAGAAACGGATTCCACGGCAAAGCGATCGGCCACATCAGCACCGTGGGTGTTGAGGTAGCTCAGCGCATCAAAGTGTTCCTTAAACATCAATAGAAAACCAGGGTCTGCGTGTGGCGGCGCATCAGCAGAGGTCGCTTTTGCTTTGGGGCGAGCGACTAAGTATTGTCCGTCAGTTTTTGAACGAATCAGATAGAAAAGTTGGGAGAGTATCATGGTTCGATTCTCGCAAATCGGTTGCCCCAGCGATCGCTTGTCTTTTTTCACATTGAAGCATTTCCGATCAGATTTAGATCAGCTCTGGCATAATCCAGTCCGAAGGCAGGATAGAAGAGGGTAGCAGTGGGTGGAATACAGCCATCCACCTTTTAGCAAATGACGTTTATTGGATGACGTTTATCCAATTGATTCGGATAATGGGATGTTTCGGGTAAGTTGTCCCACCCTGCCCCGGATACTGGTGAAAGTCAACTTGCTAGATATTAAGTGAATGTGCGAAGTCGCCACAGCCTGCTACAAACACGACATGATAGAAGCATGGCGTTTGGTGCTGAATGAACGCGATCGTTGCTGAATCACGGTATGAATTCGCCCCACAACCCGCCACTTCAGAGGACTTGCGAACCTTCAAAGTTCCCCAGAATGGGACGATTTAGGGGGCGATCCGAGTTAGATCCGCTCAACGATTTATCCGTCCATTCAGTAACGCCGCTTGTAGCACTTCCAATATTCTTTGTGATCCATGACGCTTAAATACGCTTATTTTCCTGGTTGTGTTGCCCAAGGAGCCTGTCGAGAACTTTACCAATCCACCAATGCCTTAACTCAGGCTCTTGGCATTGAGCTGGTTGAATTGAAGAAAGCTTCCTGCTGTGGGTCTGGAACGTTTAAAGAAGATTCGCAGTTGTTAGAAGATACGGTTAACGCTCGCAACATTGCACTGGCTGAATCGTTGGATTTGCCCCTATTGACCCATTGCAGTACCTGTCAGGGCGTGATCGGGCATGTGGATGAGCGGCTAAAGGCTGCTCAGGCTAACAATCCTGCCTATTTAGAGGAAGTTAACGGTTTTCTGAAGCAGGAAGGTTGCTCTCCCTACAAAGGCAGCACCACTGTGAAACACTTGCTGTGGGCACTGGTAGGTGACTATGGTTTAGCGAATGTGCAGCAACGAGTAACCCATAAACTCGCTGGGTTAAAGTGCGCCGCGTTTTATGGCTGCTATCTGCTGCGTGCCCAAGACCAGATCCCGTTTGACGATCCTCACAGCCCCGAATCGATGGAGAATGTGTTTCGGGCTATTGGTGCAACACCTGTTTACTATCGAGGACGGACGCAGTGCTGCGGTTGGCCTCTGTCTAGCTATGCAACAACGCAATCCTTTCAAATGGCTGGACGGCACATTCAAGAGGCGATCGCTCTGGAAGCCGACTGTATGGTTACTCCGTGTCCCTTGTGCCATCTCAACCTGGACTCGCGCCAGCCGGAAGTTGAAACGGTCATTGGGCAAAAGTTGGGGTTACCTGTGTTGCACTTATCGCAATTGGTGGCCTTGGCACTGGGTGTTCAGCCCAAAGAGCTGGGACTCGATCGCCACATCGTTTCTACCCGTCCAGTGTTAGAAAAACTGGGACTATAGCAGTGGGTGAAGATGGCTTATGGTTTGGTGTAGAGCGCAGACCTGCTTTGTTGGCAAACCGTTAAGTTTGCGCTCTAAAGGTTAAGGTTTCTCCTTTTTTCACTTAGCATATTTTTATTAAACGAGTGTCACAGTGAGTAAAATTACTGCAACACTGACGAATACGTTGAACATCACTGTAAATTCATCCCAATTTAATCAATGCTTCCTCATTCGGTTGACCAGGATATTAAGAACGTTGACCAGGCAACTGGTGATCAACCCGTTAATCCATCCTTTGTCGAGCAGTGGCGAGAAGTGATAGCCCCCTACGGTTTGGGATATCGCATTAAGATTCTTTCCCAACTGCAAGCGCGCAGGTTTCAGGAAAAGTTAGATCCGTTTGGCTTGACTCCGTTTCATTGGGTGGTGCTTTGCTGCCTGTGGGAGGAGGATGGGCTGTCTACATCCAGTATTGGCGACAAGTTGCAACAGGTTGGGGGTACCCTGACTGGGGTACTAGACCGCATGGAAGAACGCAGTCTGATTCGCAGAGAGCGCGATCGCCACGATCGGCGTGTCTGGCGAATTTGGCTAACGGAAGAGGGCGAAAAACTCCGAAGTGTGTTGCTCCCCATTGCCATCCAGGTGCGAGATGCCACCCTGGAAGGGTTGTCTCCTACAGACCGCCAGATGTTCTCACGGTTCATCGATCAGGCGATCGCAAACCTCCAGCCCTGAGGAATCAAACCTTCATCGTTGGGGCTTCTTAGCGGTTTAGGAGCCAGTACCACCCTGAGCCTTCGCGAATCAGCCAATCTGAATGGCGGCTGCGCTCGGGGAAGTGATGATCTAACAAGAGGTCATCAACGATTCGTCTGGATTCGGTAGGTCTGAAGGGGTGAAGATGAATCACAACTTCATCGCATTCTCCTGGAACTGCAATGCTGACTGATGTGGATGAGTCGTCCTGGGTCACGCGCATTGATGGATCACGCTGGATCAGACGTTCAACGCGTGAGGTACGGCTTGAGTGAAGGCAACGGATGCCCAGTACCTGCCCTGGCCCTGGATAATCCAGCAGGGATGGAACAACGGTAGAGCGTGGAGGTGGGGCATTGGTGTCTGCCTCAGAGGGTGAAACGGTTTGAGCCGCGACAAGCGGTGTCATTGCAAGATGAAGAGCGGCACCAAGGGCGATCGCTCCCTGCCAGATCAGGTGTTTAAACATAGCGGTTTCTCCGGGTAAAGCAACGGCCAGGGGTTTCCCTGGCGCTGCTGAAGTGTGGTGATTGATGGTAGTGCTACTGGTGTCGCAACACCGCTTGCCGTTGTTACCTTGCCAGTTGTTACCTTGCCATGAGGTTTGGGCTATGAAGTTTGGTGTTGCAGTGTCTTACTGTTATACAAATGTATTACAGTTTGCTATAGGCAAGGGAGCCTGGTGTATTAAAGAATACCTGCCCTCTAACGAGGGAGTGCGAGGAGGCCATCCACCTGTTCACCTCGGCGGCCTGCACGGATGCGATAGCGCTCAGTGAGATTATCTTCATGATTCATATCTCTAGCGGCTGCTGCTTCCACAAAAGCGTCGCAATTTCGACCCACAACTACTGTGGATGTTGCATTGCTGCTAGATTCTGAGCGGTTTGTCCGGCGATCGCTAGATTGGCTGGCATTCTGCGTTCCCTGACTCGATCCACTGCCGCTGGCACCGATGCCAAAGACGCTAAATCCACCGCCACCGCCATCGTTGTGGCTGCGTGATTGGCTAGAGCGATCGCTTCTTGAGTCGGAGAGCGCCAGTTGCGTGGCTGTATTGCGCGTGTTGTTGCCTAAACCAATATCGCTACATAAGGCTCTGGGGTCTTCCGCCAGCACGCCTGTATCAACCCAGGATTCGTGGTTGCCCAAGCCGCTGATCTCGCTGTTGCCAACGGCTTCCCCCGTTGGAGATTGGGTTGGACGACTACCCACACCAACCGCATTTCCCACAGCACCGCCGATGGGTGATAGTACCTGGGCAGGACTTACTCCAGGGCTGCTAAACAGTGGAGCCACTTGAGCCTCAAAGGGATTTGCAAAGGCGGGTAGAGTAGATGCGATCAGGGTGGTTGCAGCGATCAAAGAACCCGAAAGTTTGCGAAATTTCATACCTGTCCTCCAGATAGCGTTAGCGTTTTTGTGGTGTTCTGGGGGGTAAGCCCCCTTCGCTAACTACATAGGTATGAGGCTCAACCATTATGCAGTTCTGTGCCAAAGATCTCTACATCGACTTTCCATATCAAATTTCCATATCAAACAGTTTGACCGCAGGATGGCAGCAATCAGGCTCCGTTCATCATTGGTTATTGGGGTGATATTTCCAAAATGGCGTGCTTTGGGTGATGCGTGGTAAAGTCGCTAACTACAAACCTCAACATAGTAAACATGACTCCGGTGCAGGTGGTTGGAATTGGGCTAGACGGATCGGCAGGACTCGCGGCATCGGTTCGGCAGATGGTTGAGCAGGCAACAGTATTGGTGGGCAGTGTCCGTCATTTGAATTATTTTCCAGACCATCCGGCAGTCCGTCTCACTGTCAATGACATCCATCATGCTATGCAGGCGATTCGCCAGACCTTAGCGCTGGAGGCCGATCCGCGCATCGTGGTATTGGCCTCTGGCGATCCTCTCTTTTTTGGGCTGGGACGATTGCTGTTAGCAGAATTACCGCCCGACCAACTCACCTTTCATCCCCATCTCAGTGCAGTGCAATTGGCATTTAGTCGCGTTAAGCTGCCCTGGCAAGATGCCCGCCTGATTAGCGCTCATGGGCGATCGCTGGACGAATTAACCCGCGCGCTTCAGCAGGGAGCAGCCAAAATTGCGGTGCTAACGGATGGTAAAAACACGCCCGCTGCGATCGCCCATCTGCTGCTGGCGCTAGAGTTACCCAGCCACTACCAGCTCTGGGTGTGTGAAAATCTTGGTGGTCAAGAAGAGCGGGTGCAACCCTTTGTTGCTACCGATCTGGTGAATCGAACCTTTGATCCCTTAAATGTCGTGCTGCTATGCCGTTCTGATATGGCGCAACCGCTGGAGTTAGCGCATTTACCAGCGTTTGGGTTGCCCGACGGCTGCTTCCTCAGTTTTAGCGATCGCCCCGGGTTAATGACCAAACGCGAAGTTCGAATTTTAGTTTTAGGAGAGCTGGCACTACAGCCTCACCAAACCATCTGGGACATTGGTGCCGGAACTGGCTCCGTTTCAATTGAAATCGCGCGGCTGTTTCCCAGTTCCCGCCTCTATGCGATCGAACAGACGGCAGCCGGAACAGCGCTCATTGAACAGAATAAGGAGCGGTTTCAGGTTGAACATGTGAACGCTATCAACGGCACGGCTCCAGCCGCGTTAATGGATTTGCCCGCACCCGATCGCATCTTTATCGGTGGCAGCGGTGGCCATCTCGCTCAACTTCTGGAGGTTTGTGGTTCGAGGCTAGCGGTAAATGGGGTAATTGTGCTGGCACTGGCTACTTTAGAACATTTATCGATTGTCATGAACTGGCTGACACAGCAATCTACAGCGGCAGACGCGTGGCAGCATCGATGGCTTCAGGTTCAGCTTTCTCGCTCTGTGCCAGTGGGAACCTTAACTCGATATACGCCTCTCAATCCGGTAACGTTGCTAACGATCGCCAAATCCCTGCATCGATAAAGCCTTTACGGTTGGGGGGATGGCACAAACTGCCAGAGAACGGCTGCGGTCATGAGTAGAAAAAGGATGCCAAAAAGACCAGCCAATGGTTTGCCCTTTAACCCGGTCAACCATTCGCTGCCGTGGCCTGTGTAGGTGAACCGTTGCGTGGTGTCAAAACTGGCGATCGCCCAAACCCATCCAGCATGAAGCCCCCAGGCCAACCCCAGGTTGCCGCTATCAACCCAGCGAGCGACTACCAGCACCATGCCCATGAGCCATAGCCCAGGGAGTTGAGGAATGGTGTCCCGACCGTCCCACACTAAATGAAGCACGGCAAAAATGAGGCTGGCGATCGCTGCTGCGCCCCACCCTGGATAGGTTGGCTGCAATTGATTGAGTAAAAACCCGCGAAAAATTAGCTCCTCCGTGACACTGACCCACGTTCCCAGCAGCAGCGTTGACAGTAGAATCGAGGTTAACTTGGCGGCTGGTTGCTTCTGCTCAGATGGGGTTGCCGTTGCTGAACGCCACATTAGCCAACCTAGCCCCCACTCCGCCAGGAACAACAGGCCCAGCCC
>NZ_JADEWO010000037.1 GCF_015207605.1 Oculatella sp. LEGE 06141 | reverse complement strand
CACAGGGTGGGGCGAGGCGATATGTTAGTAGACATCAAATGTCACCCAATGCATGGTCGTCTCCCACCCTGCGTCCCAGTGCTGAAGCTGAGTTTATATCCTCCGCTTCAGTCCTGTCCCCCCATAAACTCCCATGCACACCGACCGTCGAGAGCTTTCTGCTGAGCGTTTGAGGTTGCCTACGGCGGGTGATTGGGAACGTTATCTTGCTCCGCGCTAAGGTCTTGCACTGATCGTTGAAGGCGATCGGTGAGTCCGAAAGTGTTCAGATTGAAGCAGACCTAGCATCGGGCAAATTAAAGCGCCACATTGCTCAAACAGAAGAGGATGTTGCAACAAACAACGTGAGGGATCTAAATAGGGAAACGGGCAAATATAACTGTCAATGACCATTAAACTGCGGCAAGCCAGGAAAGGGAGTGATTCGAGCAACAATCAATCCCTTCAAACCATTCTTTAATGCGTCGGTGTGCCTTCAACAGCGATCGCCAAGTGTAACGGGTTTGAAACACAGACAAATGCCTGTTGAACCAAGATGTCTATACTGAAAGCACCGGGCTGGGCGAGGGTAGACGGATGGATGACCTGTTTAAAGAGTTTGAAGACCTGTTAGATCAAGGGTTTGAAGGTCTATTGGAATTCGTTAGGGAAATAGAAGGACGGGTAGAGCAAGACGAGTTTCGGGCAGATGTTCGCCGCAACTCCAGTAACAGCCGGAGTGATGCTGACTCGGAATGGCAGCAGCAGCGACAAGATACTGCTACCGATAGCAGCCGTGTCTATTCTCGGCGAACCACCAGCACCTCCACTGAAGTGGATGATGTGATTATCACCCCACCGCCGGCTGGTAGTGTTCCATCCGTTACGTTGAAAGGGGTTGGCGGTTTATCAGACGTGTTACGAGAACTGCGAGAGTTAATAGAACTCCCGCTTAAGCGTCCAGATCTTCTGACCATGCTGGGGCTAGAACCTACCTCTGGGGTGCTGCTGGTTGGCCCACCGGGAACAGGGAAAACCCTGACCGCTCGTGCCCTGGCCGAAGAGCTAGGGGTTAACTACATTGCCATTGTTGGCCCAGAAGTCATGGGCAAATATTATGGGGAAGCAGAAGCTCGTCTGCGAAGTATTTTCACAAAAGCGGCGCGATCGGCTCCCTGTATTGTGTTCATTGACGAGATTGACAGTGTTGCCCCCGATCGCGCCACGGTAGAAGGCGATGTTGAGAAGCGGGTCGTGGCTCAACTGTTGAGCTTGATGGATGGGTTCGCGAAGACCAAAGGCGTGATTGTTTTGGCAGCAACCAATCGCTCAGATTGCCTTGATCCAGCGCTGCGCCGTCCAGGACGGTTTGATCGAGAGGTACAGTTTCGCGTGCCCGATCGCGCTGGCCGCTTAGAAATTCTCAAAATTATGACGGACGCAATGCCGTTAGAGCGATCGGTGGATTTGGGGGCGATCGCTGATGTATCAGTCGGCATGGTTGGTGCCGATCTAAAAGCCCTGTGCCAGAAAGCAGCCTACACGGCGCTACGTCGTCACGTGCCCTCGTTGCAGGGGACTATTCCCAAAACGATGACGGTGGCTCAGGCTGATTTTCTGTCTGCCCTGAAGCAGGTAAAGCCGTCGGTTTTGCGATCGGTTGAAATTGAGTCTCCTAACGTCTCCTGGAACGCGATCGGCGGGTTAGATGACCTTAAGCAAACCCTTCAAGAGTCGGTTGAAGGAGCATTGCTATATCCTGAACTGTACCAGCAGACCGGAGCAAAAGCGCCGCGCGGCATTTTGCTTTGGGGGCCGCCGGGAACCGGAAAAACGTTGCTGGCGAAGGCGGTTGCTTCCCAGGCGCGAGCCAACTTCATTGCCGTGAATGGCCCTGAACTGTTGAGCAAATGGGTAGGTGCCTCGGAACAGGCCGTGCGAGAGCTATTTACGAAAGCACGACAGGCGGCACCCTGCGTGGTGTTTATGGACGAAATCGACTCCCTGGCTCCGGCACGGGGCAGCTTTCAGGGCGATTCGGGAGTGAGCGATCGCGTCGTCGGGCAACTGCTAACCGAACTGGATGGGCTGCAAGATTGCCCCAATGTGTTGCTGGTCGGAGCAACCAACCGACCGGAAGCGCTTGATCCGGCTCTGTTGCGATCGGGACGGCTAGATTTGCAGCTCAAAGTTGATCTGCCCAATCAAGCGAGTCGTCTTGCCATTTTGCAGGTACACAATCAAACCCGCCCGCTGGCAGACGTTGATTTAACCCTGTGGGCAGAACAAACGGACGGCTGGAATGGTGCCGATCTGGCTTTATTGAGTAACCAGGCTGCATTGGAAGCAATTCGTCGTTATCGTCGGGACGGGCTGAGTAACCCTAAAACCATTCGAGTGACGACAGATGATTTTGTAACCGCTTACCAACGGCTTTCTAGCCAGCGGCAAACAGCCTGATCAGGAGCATTGGGCGTTGCTCAATCGCGGATCGGGAGGCAGGGTCTAATTGCTGGGTTGACCCCTGCCTAAAGCGAATCTGCCTAAAGCGAACTGGAATCAAGGCTGGCAGACTCTTCCAAATTTTGGGGTAGGTGAAGCCCACATTCCTGCTTTAAGCCTTTGAAGCGGGTATCCCGTTCATCTTCATCGCTGGCCGTTAATGGGCGGCTAGAATGCCAATCGCCAACGGTGACATACCCTTCGTCAAAGAGGGGATGATAGGGCAAATCGTGCGCCAAAAGATAGTCATAGACCGCTTTTGAACTCCAGTTCAAAATGGGCAAGATTTTGTAGATCGATCCCTGGAGGCTAACAAAGTCGAGTGTTTTACGGTGTTGCGTCTGGTTGCTGCGAAGCCCTGCCAGCCATGCGGTCGCCTTCAGGTCTTTCAGCGCTCGCTGCATCGGTTCAACCTTGCGGATCTGATCGTAGCGGTTCAGCGATTCCACATCATTTTGCGCCCACAGCCGCCCATGCAACGCTTCCATCCGCGCCGGACTCATGTGCGATTGGTAAACTTTGAGGTTAAGCTTGAGGCGATCGCTAAGCTGTTCTGCAAATAAATACGTTTGAGTCGGCAGATATCCTGTATCAACCCAAATCACGGGAATATCGGGGACAACGCTCGTTACCATGTGCAGCATCACCGCAGAATGAATGCCAAAACTGGTGGTCATCACCAACCCGTCTTCAAAGGCATCTACCGCCCATTCCACAATCTGCGTTGCGTTGGCGCTGGCAAACTGCTGATTAATGTCGTCAAGCTTAACTGTGTTTTGCCGCAATCTCAAGCTGGTCATTGAACGTCCTATAGAGTCGATTTTGCTACGGTGGATGGGCTTGTTTTGGAAAGAATGCCATTTCCTCGGAGAAACCAGGAGAGGCTACGCCCTAGCAAAGCCATGCCGGAAGCTATTCGCCACTCTAGTAGGGTAGCGTGATTGCATGACGTAACGCACCCCTCAAATGTAGACATCCTATCAAGAAATGCGATCGCACCAACGTTCCCGCAGGCACTTATTTTGTCGTCTGTACTTCATGGTTGGCTCACTCGTCTGCTCTGGATAAAGGCGATCGCAAGTTTGTAGCTTATTTTGCCTTAAACTCAGTGGTTGTACGACATTTGCCCCTCTTGCTAAGCTGCCTTAATGCCTACACAATCTCACCGTTCAGCACAACCGGGTTGGTCTTTAGAACGCCGCAATCCCAGCTTTCTCCGCGCTTTGATGCCGCTTTGGGGTTGGCTATATCATTTCTATTTTCGAGTGCAAACTGACGGTTGGCAGCATGTTTCGCCGCAAGGACAGGTGCTACTGGTTGGCTCACACAATGGTGGCCTGGCTGCACCCGATATGTTCATGATGATGTATGACTGGTTTCGCCTGTTTGGAGCCGATCGCCCCATTTACGGCCTGATGCATCCCAGCGTCTGGAAGGGTGCGCCCCTGGTAGGGCAGCTTGCGGCAGAGGCGGGGGCAGTGGTGGCTCATCCTAAAATGGCGATCGCTGCGTTCGATCAGGGAGCCAGCGTTCTGGTGTATCCCGGTGGCGCAAAGGATGTGTTTCGCCCTTACGCGTTGCGCCACAAAATTTGTCTGGGCGGCAATCAAGCCTTTGTTAAATTAGCACTGCGGAAAAACATACCCATTGTGCCGCTGATCTCCTATGGCGCTCACGAAACGCTGATTGTGTTAGCGGATGTTTACGAACAGGTGCAACACTTACACCAGTGGGGAATGCCCTGGCTTTTGGGCATTGATCCAGAAGTGTTTCCCATCTATTTAGGATTGCCCTGGGGAGTGGCGATCGGGCCGCTGCCCAATATTCCGTTGCCTGTGCCAATTCATACGCGGGTCTGCCCACCAATTATGTTTGAACGGTATGGTCAAGAGGCTGCATCCGACCGGGGCTACGTCAATGCTTGCTACAACCTGGTTTGTGCCCAAATGCAGCAAGCATTAAACGATTTAGTGCTGACGGTACAAGCCAACGACTGAGAGGTGTATCGCCATCCTGGAGTGAAGATGTACCGGAAGATGACTTGCGGCACATCTCCACTGTTCGGCCATTACTTGATCATTAACTTGATCATTAATTTGACCTTCAGCGATCGCTATTTATTGGACGTAAGCAGTCCAGAAACCTCTGCGTGGGCTAACACCACATCCGGTTCACGCTGCAAGGCATTGTAGTACTTTCTGGCGAACACGGTGCCTAGCTCAGATGGCGTGATTAACAGACGGGCATCGTCCAACAAGGCTTGTACGGCATTCAGCGCGATCGGTTCATCGGCTTCGAGCATTTCGTCAATTTGCACCACCAGTTCAGAAATGCGCCGCAACCAGGCAAATTGCTCGTGCTCCAACACGAGTTGCAGCAGCTCTCCACTGGATACGCGTCCGCGAACTTGCTCGTAGGTAATGCGCTCTGTGGCAAGCAATACCTGGTGCAGCCGCAGCAGCTTGTTTCGCAAATCCCGCAGGTATTGGTGTTGATGTATGCGTTGTAGCAGTGTATTAGAAGTCAATGGAACCCATCCTCCCGTTACGGTAGTCTTCAATAGCCTGAATAATTTCTGATTCAGTATTCATCACAAATGGGCCGTAGCGTACCACTGGTTCATTGAGCGGCACACCAGCAATCAGCAGCACATCCAGCGGTGATTTGGCATCCGGCAAGTTGGTGATGGTCACTTCTTCCCCATCTTGTGCAAACAATACCATTTGTCCATCGCCTGCACGCTCTTGATCTGCCCCAAACACACCTTCTCCATCAATTACATAAGTGAAGGCATTGTAGGTGTTGGGAACGGGTTGCACCACCGTTGCTCCCGGTTGCAGCCTGAAGTGCAGATACATGATGGGCGTTTGTGTTTCGATCGCAGCCTTTGCCCCTAGCGCTTCTCCAGCAATCACGTTGACCGTTACCGAGCCATCATCGGTTTGTGCGGTGGGGATTTGCTCAGACGGAATTTCCTGGTAGCGTGGCGGCATCATTTTGTGGGAACGAGGTAAGTTAACCCAAAGCTGCAACCCGTGCAACCGTCCACCCTGCTGAGCAAAGGTTGGCTCTGTTAGCTCAGAGTGAACCACACCTGATCCGGCTGTCATCCATTGAACATCACCGGGGTTGATCGTTCCTGTATGCCCCTGGGAGTCTTTGTGCTGCAAGTGCCCCTCCAGAATGTAGGTCACTGTTTCAAAGCCGCGATGGGGATGATCGGGTGCGCCTGTTCCTTTGCCGGGTTGGATATCCACAGGGCCGAGTTCATCCAGCAGGAGGAAGGGATCGAACTCTGAGAACGTACTTTTGGGAAACGGGCGACGAACCAGCATTCCTTCGCCCTCCAGCGTTTGCACACTGTTCACTAATCCGGCCACGGTTCGCATCGTTCGTGTTTGTGTCGTCATTCTGCCTCTCCTGGATGTCCCAATGGTTGAATTAGAGCTAAGTTAAATGGCGTGAAGTGAATGAATGAGGCGATCGCACCTGTGGGCATCCTCCAACGGCAATAACGAATCGCAACGAATCGCTCAGATGATCCTATTACGTTTGTCTACAGAGGATTGCAATCCAGGTTACTTTAGAAGATTACTCTTATATGTGACTAGTCATATAGTAGCATTAGTAGCATATAAGGAGATAACCAAGAATAGATAGGGCTTCCACTACCCCAGCTTCGGTAAACCGTCGATACACCGTCTATGTCACTAGCACACGCAATTCTAGGTCTACTTCAGCAGAAAGAGAGGACAGGCTATGACCTCAAAACAGACTGCTTCGACCAATGTATTGCCCATTTATGGACGGCAGACCAGGCTCAAATCTATCGAACCCTCGACAAACTGGTTGAGCAGGGGCTAATTACCTGCACGATCGAAATTCAGCGCGATCGCCCCAACCGCAAGGTTTACCACGTTACGGCAGCCGGAAATGCCGAACTCACCCGCTGGCTGCAAGGGTCTCATCCGTTACCCACCATCCGAGATCCGCTGTTGGTGCAGTTATTTTTTGCCGATCAGTTGCCCAACGAAGCGGTGATTCATCTGCTGGAGCAGCAGCTTGCCGCCCGCTGCGAACGGCTGGCCGAATGCAGTAGCATTGAGCTGCCCGCACTGGGGGATGTTTCTGCCAGTCGTCAACAGGTGATGCAACGGTTGGCGCTAGAGCTAGTGATGCAAAGAGAACAAACTTATATTGACTGGCTAAAGACGGCTATTGCGGCGATCGCCTCTCCGATGACGCAGCCGATTGAGCAGTCGTGAGGGTGGGTTACCGCAGCGCAGCGACTTTCGTTCAGCAAAAATCGTTGGAAGTGCTAAGAGCAGCCTAAAATGCTTAAGGACGCTTAGTAAAGTTCTTGAATGGAGATAACTCGTACGTTTGCGATCCTGGCACCTGTTCCAGAGGTTCATCTGATTTCTGGATTAGACGCGATCGCCGCTCAACTTAACTCCGATGACACTGCCAGCCAGTCGATGGCCAAGGTTGCGTTTGGCAGCATGGCCTTTGAAGTGTTTCGCAAAGCAGACGAGCTACGAAAACAGAAATTGGTTGAAGTCTTAATCTATGCATCCGAGGCCCAAGGCGATCGGCCATTGAATCCAGAAGCCAGTTGGCGTGCCCGCTACATTGGGCATCTGCCGTCTCGTAACGGTCGCTATCCGGGCAAGTCTCAGTTTCGGCCTCCGTCAACCGCAGCAGATAGACCCGTTTCAGCCGTTTACTGGGAGGTTCAAGAACTGGAGAAACTTAAAACCCCCGTTCCCATTGCGACGCTTCAGGGGTTAGGTCAGAAGGCCGTTTACAAGTCGCGCTTTGTGCCGGAAGACCCTGTTTTAATTGATTATCCCTTTGCCGCGTTTGTCAACCGCTCCTGAGCGGGACGATCTTATCCCAAGTGCCTCTGGTTCAATGAACCAGAGGTCGCCATCCGTGTTAACGAACCAGGCGATGAGCCAGGGCAACCCATTCGTTGCAGCGCTCACAATCGATCGCTGCAAATCCGGCATTGAGCAGTGCGGCATCGACCTCAGCCTCGCGATCGGTTGTAAACCCGGATGTAATCAGTAGCCCGGTGTGGCGATCGGTTTGTCGCAGAGCGCGTCGCAAGTCGGGAGCCAGCGCAATATGTACTCGCGCCAAAATATTGACCACAATCAGATCAAACTGTGCTGTTGCCTCAAGGCTGGGCACATCGCCTGCAATATGTCCCCCCATCCAATGCCCCAGATCGCTGCCGCACCCCAGGCTTCCTTCCATTACCGTCACCTGTGCCTCCACCTGATTGCAACAAACCGCAGCTTGAGCGGCTTCCACCGCAACCCCATCATTGTCTAGCGCTACGACCTGCGCTCCCAGCTTTGCCATCGCTACGGCTAGAATGCCCGAACCGCAACCAAGGTCAAGGGTGTTTAAACCTGGGGTTACATGCCGTTCGATTAATTGCAAGCTTAGAACCGTTGCCGGATGCAGACCGCTGCCGAACGCAAGACTTTGCTTTAGTCTTAGTGGGATGTCTCTGGTTTCAGGTAGATAGGGCGTATCGGGAGCCAGCACAACAAACTGTTTGCCAATTCTGTGAATTAGCGGGTCACGCTCGCTGGTGCTGGCTGCCGCTTCCACTACAGTGGTTTGCAGTTCGGTTGTTAAGCCAGTTCGGTGCAACGGCGACAGGAGGCTTTCGATTGTTTGGACGCGATCGCGCACACGCAGATCGTAGGGAAGATAAAAGCAAATGGTGAATGCCCACGGAGATTCTGTAGCCTGATCAGACTCAACCAGACAGGGCTGCTCTGGTTCAACATACCTGGTGATATGCACCTCTCCTGTGTAAGGAGTGTCAGACAACAGCGTGCAGACCCAATCAACTGCCTCGTGCGTGGTATCGAGGCTTAACTCCACCAATGACATAGATTCTCCCTTCGGGGCGGCTTAACAACAGGTTAAATGCTCACCGACGGCGAACCGCATCGACGGCAGATACTTAATCCATCATAGGGGGGAGACTCACCCTTGGTACAGCAACACCAGATGGGGAGGAGAGCGATCGCCCCAAAGTGGAAGTAGCAACAGCCTGAACTGCCCCATTCTCCCTACTCTACTGCTGCATTGCGAAGCCACGTTCATAAATTTCCGGAATTGCCAGATTGCCAACGTGACGAACCGCAACCCTTTTCTCAATGCCTGCGAATCCCTGGCGACTCACGTTTAGAGTTATCCTCCCAGGTTGAATCATGTAAAACAGCGGGCACGATAAGAGGCTCAGACCGGGTTTTAGTTTGTTAGAACTGGGGATGTACCTGTTTCCAGAACTGCATCACTCAGACGTTTTTCCGGGCACTATTCGGTAGATGATGTTCGTTTTCCGATCTGCCGCAATGGTGAAATCGCCCTCAGGGAAATAGGCGACCCAAGTTACGTTAGTTGACCCTGACAACATCTCAGGAGCGCCATACTGGCTGATCATCTCGGTGGCTTGGGAACCAACATACTCCGTTCCCAGTAAAGCTTCTACCTCTGGCGAAAGAGCGCTTTCATCGGCTGGGCTGCTGTCATTGGCGGGGGTGCTGTCATTGGCGGGGGTGCTGTCATCAGTTGGGCTGCTGGCAGGAGTGGAACTGGTCGCATTACCAGGTGCCGTGTTGGCATTGCGCTGAGCATATTCCAGGTTGGGTTGATATTCCACTGCTTTTTGCTGCGCCGTTTCGTAATTGGGGCTAGACTCTGGAACAGTCTGCATCAGGCTAATGGCTTGCTGCCAGGAAACAGCTACGTTTTCCCACTGCTCCGCCGTTTTAGCCGTTTGTGCCAGTTCAGCCGCTTCCATAGCTTGATTGACAGCATCTCTAAATGGCTCAGTTGAAGCCGTTTGTGCTTCAGCGGTGGGTTGTACGGCTGGCGGCTCGTTCGATCGCCCTTCAGATGTGATGTCGCTAGAGCTACATCCATTAACACTTAAGAGGAATCCTGCCGCCAATATCACGAGTAGAGGGTTAGAGGGGTGCATCACAACTTCATTACCTTGGTTAGCTTACTAGTGGTAGACCCCTGATTAACCAATAATGTTCTGGAATATTCTGGATGGGCAACCGATCTAAGAAGATGCCTGCGAAGGATTCAATAGTCTGCCTTGGAACTCATTTGGTGTATGTTCACCTTTAAGCTATACACACCATAACCCTCCCTGCCTGCGTTTGAACAGTCGCTATCCATACAAAAATCGGTGCCAGAAGGGAGTTGGCTTTTGCCAGAATGACTGCTGTTGAGAGCCGGAGTATTGGGGCTGGAGGGCAGGGAGGCGATCGCCACTTTCCTTCCTTTAATTCATTAATGCTAATTCATTAATGCCGCTCTGGAGGATCGGTATCAAGGAGAATTCCAACGTGACTGCGGAATGCCTTATCGTAAATCGCTTTATCCCAATTCTGAGCCGATTTAACTTGAACCGGGATCAAATTCTTAGCTTTCCTGAGGTCGGCCATGCAAAGATTGGCATCGTGAAAATCGGCATCGTGGAGGTCGGCACCGCGCAGGTCGGCATCCCGCAGGTCGGCATTGTTAAAGTTGACACTTCGGAGTTTGGCATCCCGCAGGTCAGCATCATCGAGATTAGCACCCTGGAGATCGGCTCCATGCAGGTCAGCATCCCGCAGGTTTGCAATGCCAAGCACAGCCCCTCGCAGATCCGCGATGCTAAGGTTTGCACCCCGCAAATCTGCATCAATTAAGGTGGCACTGCTAAGGGTCGCTCCACTCAGGTTGGCACCTCGCAGGATGGCTCCATTGAGGTTGGCACTCCTCAAGTCGGCACTAATTAACACCGCTCCTTTCAAGTTGATCTCTTGCAAATGGGCACCGGGAAGATTAACCCCTCGCAGTGAAACACCATCTTCAATGAGATCTTGAAGGGCTTGAATGCGAGCGTAGCTAGTGGGAACATGGGCGGCTGCCGCATGGTCAATGACCTGCCATGCTTCGTAGTGCTTTTGAGCTTTACGGTTGGGGGCTTCCTTGAAAAAGAAAATAACAGCCGTGACGATCGCGATCGACTCAGCATTTTCGAACAGCACCTTAACTGCATCACGAAACGATTGAATCTCAGCCCCTTCCAGCCAGAGCGCAATGAACGACAAAACGACGACAGCTCCCGTAATAAACAGCCATGTTGGAACTTTTCGAACCAATCGTTCTAGTTTATTAACAGCCTCTTTGCGTTTCATTGATGCAGTTTCATTTCAAGGATAGAGGGGCTGATGCATCTGCTGGGAAGAGGGAAAAGGGGCGATCGCAATCACTCACCATACCAATGGTTCCGGACACTTCCAGACGCTTCTGGATGATTCCAGGGCACTGAGTCACCGGAGCGTTACTGACTGGTTGTTACTGACTGGTGTTACTGACTGGTGTTACTAACTATTGTAGGCTGGTTGGGCTGGCTGCATTCAGGTTGGTTACATTAGGTTGGTTACATCAGGGAAGTGGCCGATCGCCAGCAGAACGCACCGTCGCGTCGTGAGATGGAGAGAAACAACTCATGTCAATTCCGCCAGGTTTAGATCCGGCTGGATGGTTTGACACAGTGCAATCAACGACGGTGAGTGAGACAACGGCAAACTTAGCGATGTAGCCATCCTGAACCGGATCAGGGTAGTAAGACACTTCATAGCCGTAGCGCTTGCCACGATAAAGCGTAGTTGGGGGCAGAGCATCTGTGTGCAGCAGCGGTTGAGCCGCTGCAAAGTCGTCAACGACCTCTGTGCCAAAGCTCTCTCTAATGGCATTCATAGCAGCGGTATGATGGCGGGTAAATCTAATGGTGTTGTCAGCACTTCGATAGTACAAAGCGTCCATCGTGATTCTGCCTGCCTGGGTCCATACGGCCAGTTCTGAAGGGTTCTGAAAGACTGAAACGGTGCGAAAATCAGCCTCAATGGTCTGAAGTTTGATGGCTGGCAAGAGCGGCATCCAGGGATGTTTAATCGACCAGGCTAAAATTGTGGCAGCAGATTGCCCCGGAAGCATAGGAGACGGCATCGCCAGAATGGCAGCGATCGCCAACAGCCCGAACGTGATAACAGGAATAACCTTACGTTTCATTAGGAGGGGGCGATCGCGCCCCAATACGATGTTCATTTCCATTCAAGGTGAATTTTTGAACGATGTGTAGCCCACCACAACCGCTTTGCGAATTGGATACGGCACACCTTTGCATACCTTGAAACAATGGTTTAAAGGGGTTGATGTCACTCGAACCACCCTGTTGGACTGCCGCAGACGCTAAGTCCTGATGTTGAGGAACGTTTCATCCCGGTGCCGGGTCAACATTCTCTAAAAGGGTGTCTGAGAATGGCTCAACATTCTAAATTAGCCCCCTAAATCCCCCAAAATTGGGGGACTTTGAAACAGAATTGATTCGGAAGTCCCCGTTCGGCTGAGCGCTCACGTCGAAGCCAGTTTTAGGGGATTAGGGGGCGGTTCGAGTTGGAGCTTAGCACTTTTAAGACATCCTTTAAAGGTAAGGCATCCAGGGGGCGACAATTGACGGACAACAAGCCGTTGTATCTGTGGCAATACTGGTTATGATTATTTGGCTATGACTATTCATTGATCTACCGGGTAGTGAGACCTTCGTTTACTGAAGCGATGCGGCTGCCGCTAGCAAGGGTCAAGTGCCAGTCTATAACCTGGACCAATTGGAAAACTACTTGATTTCGCTTTGATGTTGCAACGACTTTGTTCAATAGACTGGAAATTTAAGCTCATCCTGGTTGGTGCGATCGCCGTTGGAAGTGTTGCGGGATGGCAGGTAGGACGGCAGCAATTAGTAACTCTCCTGGCAATTGACACCCATACAGGTACGTTGCAATGGTTTCAGCCGCTGAAGTCGGTTGATGAGGTGTATAGCCGGGGTGCGATCGCCGCTGGTGGTACTGTTATTCTGGAATCTGCCGAATCTAGCACACCCGATCAACGGTTTGACACCTATCGGCTGCAAGCGTTTGCTACTCAAACAGGAAAGCAACTGTGGACGCAGCAGTTGAACGCACCGGCTGGTGATGAGATGAGCGGATTTGGTTATTTTCTCGCTGCTAATTCCATCATTGATCTCCAGCCTACCGCCCTCTATTTGCAAGCAGGCGAAGAATTGCGATCGCTCGATCCCACAACAGGTGAGCAGCGCTGGACGATCGATCGCCCGTGGTTCAACACCCGTCCAATGGCCGATTTATGGATTGCCTTGGGCATCGCGGCAACAGAACAAAAGCTGGCCGTGCTGCAATTAAACCCGCAACCGCAACAGATTCAAATCCTTGATGCCGCTACAGGCAACATACTGCAACAAACCCCTGTTCCATCCACTGACGTGATGACGAACTTCAGCCGGATGAAGCCGACGCATGATCATGTTGTCACCGCAGGGCCGCTTCAGGCTGAAGATGATTCTCTGGATAATGATGACCAATCAACCGTGACAGCTTACAGCATGGATACCGGGCAGGTTCGGTTTCGCGCTCAATTTAGAAGTCACATCAACAATCTGCAAACAACAGCCAGTACATTACAACTGAGTACTGATCGGGTTTATGCTGAGCAGCCCGATCGCCAGGTTGATGGTCAGGTGATAGCCCTGGATTCGCAAACGGGGCAAATCCTGTGGCAACAATCTCAATCTCAGCTTGAATGTTTTAGCTTTTACTCCACCTGGCAAGTAGACGCCCAATCGGTCTACCTCAACTGTAACCGTCGCCGCAATGGTGAGGATTCGAGTACCATTGTGGCGCTTTCGGCTCAAACGGGACAAACGCAGTGGCAATCCCTGATCAGTTCAAACTGGCATTCCAGACATGTGCCCATTGCCATTAGCGATCGCCAATTGCTCACGTTTCGTCAAGTCAGGCAGGATGATCGTAACCAAATCCAGGCCGTTGCCCTCGATCGCCAAACAGGAGCAATGCTGTGGACGGTGGCTCTATTTGACAGGCGCTATGTGGATACATTTCGCTCCAGGGTGGCAATAGATGGCGATCGCGTCTTTATCCTGGATGCAGTACCACGCTGGCAGCTCTGGCTGTTACAGTTGAATCGGCGCTGGTATCTTAAGCGATCGATCGCCCGTAAAGACAATACGATCCAATTGACGCGATCGCTGTTTACATCAAGAGACAAACCAGTCAGCATCAAAGGTAAGGCGACAAATGAATGTTGAACCACTCGTTTCACTGATCCAGGCACAGGGCTTAGCAGCCTATCAAACTGAGCTTTTGGCTCACGTTCGTCCGGCGATTGCTCTTCACCTGGAACCTGCTCAACCTGGACAAGTGGGTCACAGTCGGATCGGTGGTGTACCCGATTTGCCCGCCTCGATCGCGTGGCTACAAGACGATCGCCTGAACAAGTATCTTTGTTTTCTCCTCCAGATCAATTTGGCAGACCTTCCTGTTTTTGCTGAAAGTCCGTTTCCTCGGCAGGGAATGCTGTATTTATTTGCTGATGAAGATGGAGAACCAGAACAGGTGGTGCTGTACACCGGGAGTGAATCGTTAACCCCTGCCTTGCTGCCGAATGAGGCTGAGTTTGTCACCGATTGGTATGTCGATTTAATTGAACATCAGTTGACGTTTACCTTATTCGCAGATTTACCGCGTTGGGCAACGGATGATTATCAAGCGCTGTGCGATCGTCTTCAGCTTAACGAAAATAGTTATGATGATTTGATCCATGCGATCGACACCAATAGTATTGGCAAATTACTGGGTCATGTAGCGGGCATTGGGCATGATCCGCGTGAGGATGCATATATTGTCCGTGAGATTAATCCAAATTTGATTTACGACTACCAGCAGCGCAGTAAATTGGATATGACGGGCGCTCGACGTTGGTGCAATTTACTTCAAGTTAACTCCAGCCAAGCTGTCGATTTATTGTTTGGCGATTCAGGTTATCTGCAACTGCTCGTGCATGATCATGACTTGCAACGGCAGGACTTTTCGAGAGTCTATATCAATTTAGAATCCAGCTAAAGCGCACCTTAGAAGTTGTTTTAAACGTATCAAGCGTGCTGCATTCCCCCCCTTTTGTCGGAGGTGATGAAAGGAGCAGTCAGGGCTGTATTCAAACACTCTCGACTGTAAGAGGATGTTTTAAAGGTGCTAAGCTCCAACCCGAACCGCCCCTAATCCCCCAAAATTGGCTTCGACGTGAGCGCTCAGCCGAACGGGGACTTCCGAATCAATTCTGTTTCAAAGTCCCCCAATTTTTGGGGATTTAGGGGGCTAATTTAGAATGTTGAGCCATTCTCAGCACCCTCTAAGGGCGTAGCGTTCGGCAGATAGTCCTTGCAAGGAACCCTTGCCCGGATGCCACGCCCCTAGAGGTGTTGGCCTACCAATTAGACCTTTCAACTATCCTCTAATTGGAAATGGAACTGTCGTGATGCAGATACTTGGTCAAGATGCTGATGTAACTCCCCGGCGGCAGGGTTGATAACAATCGCTGTCGTTGCTCCTCACTCTCAGGAGAGGCGATCGGCTTTGTCCAGTCTCCCGCTTCGGCAAACCCCCGTCGATGTAAGTTCTTGATGGTATCTATCACATCCTGCTTGCTTCCCAGCAATAGCACTCGTAACGGACGGCGATCGCCACTGGCAACTGGGATGGCCTGATGCCGTTCTGGTTGTGACTCTACGGTGCGATCGCTCTCCATCTGAGCAATGAAATCAGCCATGATACTTCTCCTGTTTGGCTTACGGGTAAGGAAAGCCAAAAACCTAGCCACCCCGCATATCATTGAAGCGCAAAGCAGGGTGGCTTGCAGGAGTGGTAAGATCTCCCAAGCCTCCGCGTTGCCATACCAACGTGGGGGTCAGCTATCCTTGGCTGCTGGTAACAGCCCTGGATAGCGTTCGACTAGATTTTTGGTGTCTGGTTGCTCTGCTGTGGTTTACACCACAAACAACCTAACTCATCACGGTACGGGATTTGTCTGGCAGAGTCAATACAGAGAATGGAGGGAGGGGGCGATCGAGTGACTGGCCACTCGTCATTTGTGATACTTTCTCGACTTTTGTATGGAGCAGATGGGCGGGTGTAGCGATCACACTACCTTCCGACACGCCACGACAAAGGGGAAGCAGGAGACACGATCCGTCCCGGTGTCGCCGGAGTTGAGAGAATGGTTGACGGAGTATCGGAGCGATCGTCCTATCTGTTTCCAGGGCAGTGAGGGCGAGGGCATATCTGTCCAGAATCTGCCAATGCCATTTTGCGAGCAGCCTTTAAGCGGTTAGGGATTGAGGGGTTCCAGCATCCGGTAGTACACCTGTATAAAATACATCTTAATGGTGCCAATGTTCTACAGAGATAGATTGGGCAGATCTGCGGAATCTTGCTGTTGATCTACCCTAATTCAGGTAGATCAACAGCAACCCCGCTGTTGATCTAGTCATATGGGATGGATCTACAGCAAAGTAGCCGTTGATCCATCCAAATCTGGGTAGATCAACAGCAAAGCTCTGTAGAATAAATTGTTAGCTTGCTGGGTGTTCGGTAAGACAGTGCCTCCGAAACAGTCTGTCAAACACTCCAACATTTGTATTAATTGTGGGCACTATAACTCTTGACGTAATTACTAGTAATTTTGGGTTTTCCTATGTCACTTGAGTATTTGGCTTATCAAGTCTCTCCGTTTCTAATTCAGAAGTTGGAAGAGAAGGGAAACGACGTTTTCAATCTATTCTTGGAAGCACGCTTAGTTGAAGACTTTCAGGAATTGCAGGAGTATGCTGAAGATGGAGAGCTTAACCTCGAAACGTTAGGAGAAGATGCTATAGCCATTTATGAAGAAGCTCAGAGCTATGACAAGTCCGATGAAAATAAAATTGATGTAAATGGAAAGTGGGCACAAACTCTGCATCTTGTTCTGACTGGACGCAGTTCATTCCAAGTGCCGAATTTTCTCGTTTCAAATGAATTAGACGGCGAACCATTACTACTAGTGAGTGCGCTCACTGGTCGCCACAGTATTGATACTACAGATATGCCAGTCTTCTATTTACGTCCATCAGAAGTTCAGGAAATTGCTAATGCTCTGCCACAAATTTTAGATGAGGATCTAGACGAAAGGTGGGATCGACTGCGCCACAGAATTACAACTGAAGAAGATGAGTTCTCAGCAGAGGAAGCTTATAAATTTTTACAAGAGCAGTTGATACCGTTTTACAATCAAGCTATAGAACGTAACTACGGCGTGTTAGTGGCTGTTTCATAACCCTTGACGCAAGCTAACACTTCACGGCAGCGGACGGACGAGATCTGCTGGTGCTTAGTTCAGGCTTATCTGCCGCCGCTGCGTTTTGCCGTTAGCCTTCATCTGGAGTTGAGGCGACATACACTGCTTGACTGTTAGTTACAGAGGTTGATGCTTTGTCGTGAGTGTGAGGTGCGATCGCCCACTCGCCACTCATTCAAAAGCGCAGGTCGATGACTCAATTGTAGCCCTCAAAAGATACTTGTCTCAGCAAGCTTACTTTACACAACAGTTAACTGCGATCGCATTTTCACCGCAGAAATATCAGGGCGATCGCCAGAGCATAACTAACCGTCATCGTTTAAGGTGAGTCTGTGTTGACTGTGGGTATGCGTTCGGCTTGCCGTCGCGTAGAGAATCGCACTCCACTTAAGCGTGAGTAAGCCCATGTTAACGGCTCAATTACGACACCCAAAGGGTTAACGACTTTAACAAACAGTTGCGTTTCCAATACTTCTGGGTCAGAGTGAGAGCGTCGGTGAGATGAGTGAGAGCGATCGCACAGGATTAAAGGCTAACCGGGTCAGACGGGCGATCGTATGTGGGGTGGCAACGCTACTGACAACCACTGTTTTCTGCCGTTAGCTGGCTTCGCCTGTGGGCTGGGACAGTGCTTCCAAATGGTCTGTTGGTGCTAAGTAACTGGCTTCACGTTTATCTTTAATCGCTGTGGTTAATTTATGAAGAAACCGCAAACAGTTAAAGCTTTGGAAGAGTTAGGGCGAGTTCAGCTCTCGAAAAGCTTTTTCATGCGTGAGTTTTTGTATTCAGAAATTTCGCAAGTTGAGGGTATTGCCAATATTCCTGATAACCCTGAATTGGCGATCGCGGCAGGCAAGAACTTGTGCGAGAAGGTGCTTGAACCCATCCAGGATGTTCTTGGTCGCATCAGTGTTCGCTCGGCTTATCGTTCTTCTTCAGTGAATGCTAAAGGTGCAGAGAATAAGAATCAGTACAATTGCAGCCGCAACGAGTCTAACTACGCAGGGCATATTTGGGACAAAAAAGACTCAGAGGGGTATATGGGCGCAACAGCGTGTATTGTTGTCACCTCATTTATTCCATACTATGAACAGACTCAAGATTGGACGGCTTTAGCATGGTGGATTCACGACCACATTGACGCTTACACAGAGATGACCTTCTTCCCAAAGTATGCAGCCTGTAACATAAGGTGGTATGAGAATCCTGATGTCCCAAAAATAATTTATAGCTATGTTAAGCATCCACATACAGGCAAAAGTGGATACCTAACAAAGGAGGGAATGGACAATTATTCAGGTTCGCATGAGCCATGTTACCAGACCTTTATTGAGCAGTTGCCAGCCCGCTAAATCGGATCGCCAGAGGGTTTATCCCCTCCATTTCCCCCAACACCCACATGCGGATTCGTATGGAGCGTTTCCTCAAACAGGTCTAGCCCCGTTCAACCCCGGAGAATTGAGGCTCAGGGCTGGCTACAAACTTCAAGCTCCCCCATCCGAGTTCATCGCCCTGTCGATCTTTGCCGCGCCTCCCGGCTCTTCAAGGTTCAGCCCCACACCAGAGACTCACCCATTACGGTGAGCGTTTGGCTACTATGGCTTCTGCTAACTTTTACTCAATGATGAGTGACGTTTCCATCCCTCACGCTGTCCCATCAAAGATGAATCTGTCAATACAAAGGGTTCTATGAGGTTTGCTTACTGTGGGAGAACTTCGGTGTCTCATAAAATGCCCCATTGAAGCGATCGTCGTCTCATTTACAGCCATTTTCATTTGCCATTCACCACACCCCAAACCCTATACCCCACACCCATCTTGGCGAGACTGTGGCTTACTCGATTGAAAGACTCACCCTATAGCAAGCCTTTTAGTGCTTTTCTGCACCACTAAGATCTGCTCAAAATCCTATGATTTACCAGATTTACCAACCCCGATCGCCCCTCTCACAATTTGTAGAGTTTTTGTGGATTCGAGAAGGCAAGAACCTGCCAAAGACGCAATCGCGCCTGTTGCCAATTGGCTCAATGGAGTTGGTCATTAACCTGTGCGAAGACAAGATACCACTTTTCGATCAGCACAGTCGGGCAAAGCGCGGCAATACATCTGGTACAAGGATCTGCGGTGTCCATTCCGAAGGGTTCATTATCAGTAATGATCAAACGGTTTCTGCTGTAGGAGTCCATTTCAAACCCGGTGGCAGTGCTGCCTTCTTTATGCTGCCTGCTGGGGAGCTGCACAACCAAATCATCTCGTTAGATGAACTGTGGCAGAGCCGTGCGGTAGAATTGCGCGATCGCTTATTGGAATCATCAACCCTGGCAACTCGTCTCCTGGTGCTGGAACAGTTCCTGCTGACGATGATGCAACCACCGAAACATCATCCTGCCATTAATTTTGCCTTACACGAGTTCAAGCGATCGCCCATTCCTAAAGTTGGATCGGTGGTCGAGCAAACCGGATTCAGCACTCGCCATTTCAACCAGCTCTTCCGCGATCAGGTAGGTCTAACTCCCAAATTGTATTGTCGGGTTCAGCGCTTGCAGCAAGCCCTCCAATTGCTGACCGACAAAGAGCCAATCGATTGGTTGGATATTGCGTTTACCTGCGGCTACTTCGATCAAGCCCACTTCATTCATGATTTTCGGGCTTTTGCCAACTGCACCCCCACCGAATACTTAGTGCAGCGAAGTTTCCATCCCTGTCACATTACACTGCCCGATTGAGGTCAATTTTTTACAATCCTTTGAACCAGGGTTGCATCACAATGAAAGACCTGATTCGCCAATTGACTGTCCCACTGATCCCAGAATGAAGGATGGGGGAGCGAACTCATGCCGTAACTCAGCAACGCCGCTGAACGCATGTCATGAAGTTTGTAGGGGTATTGCCTTACCCTTCCGGTGGGCGTTTAAGCGCCCCATTCATTCTGTCGTTAGCAACGCTGTCGATCGGCCTGATTCATCACGAAATGAGTGTCATTGAGGACAATCTATGCAGATTACTGCTTCAGCGATTTCACTGAATGTCGATGATGTCACAGCATCGGCTACATTCATTAAGCAACACTTTGGCTTCAGCGAAGAGATGTCAGCCGACGGCTTTATCTCGCTCTCTCGACAGGACGCTGGGTTCAACTTGATCTTCCTCCAGACCAACCTGGAAAGCTTCAAGCCAACTCACATGCGCGGACATCGAGCGGATGGTCTGCTAATTGCCTTTGTGGTAGATGATATTGAGCGTGAATACACCCGATTGCAAGCCGAAGGTGTAGCGATTACGACAGCGATCGCCACAGAACCCTGGGGAGAACGATTCTTTCAAGTTACCGATCCAAATGGTGTTGTACTTCAACTAGTGCAGTGGATGACCGAGCCAGCATGAATCTCGTAAGGACATTTTGCACCGTACCCTTGCGGCAGGATGTGAACACCGTTGTGTTGTCATTCGTCACAAATGGACATCATCTAGAATTGATACGTTCAAAGTAACCTCTTAGCTCGTCACCGTTGTTTGCGACCCTCTCGACAATGACAATTTCTCGCAGCAGCGGGTTTCTGCTAACCATTTGTAGCGAACCGCGTTGCAGATACAACCATAGGTAAAGGAACTCTCAAATCAACATGGCTTTAGCCAGATTGATATTGATATCAACAATGAACCCTGTAACTAAGCACAAGGAGTACCGAGGTTGAATGGGTTCTATGGTGCAATTCTCAGTTGCCCTGCTAGATTTAGCATAGAGATCGACCTATCAGGTTGAGCTTAGTAGATGGTGTCTATGCTTAAAGGATGATGACAAGACAGCAACTCCTCAAATGGTTAACCCCTTACCGCTGGCTATTACTCCCGGTGTTGGGTATTGGTTTGGGCGTTCCGTTAGGTGTAGTGCTGCTCTCCGATCGCCCAACACCAAGCGATGCGTCGATCGATTCTCCTATCCCAGCACCATCCACCACCGTTGCACCACCGATCGCACCCTCTCCAGCCACACCCCCTTCCCCAGCAACAGCGCCATCACCCTCGCCCACATCTTCTCCTACGCCAACCGCACCGCCCGCTTTGACACCTGAGCAAGACGCTATGAACCGCCAAAACATAGAAGCCTTTCTTGCATCTCGTCCATCCATTGACTCGCTGATAGATATGCGGGTTGCGATCTCAGAAGGCGTTTCGTCCCTTGCTATTCGCACATCCATGCAAGCAGTTGTATTTGATAATACCGGAAAGCAACTACAGACCCTGGAAGCCGGATCAACCTATACAGCACAACCCGTTGGTGATGCAATTCAGTTAAACTCATCTCGGTTGCCCAAAATCGTGATCATTGATCCGTCACCGAGTGGACTCTTTTATTTGGGCGATCGCGGTTACCGAGGACGGCTGGCACTGGTGGCCGACTCTGGCAATTTGTGGGGCATCAATATTGTCAATATGCGAAGTTATCTCTACAGTGTGGTGGGCAGTGAAGTTTCCCCAAACTGGAATATGGAAGCGCTAAAAGCACAGGCGATCGCCGCCCGCTCCTATGCATTAACGTACCACTTTAAGCCTGTTCATCCGGCCTTCGATCTGGGTGCAACACAGCGTTATCAGGTGTACAGCGGTATCGCTCGTGAAGCAGACACCATTCGGCAGGCGGTTGATGCCACCTCAGGCGAATTTGTTAGCCATCGGGGGGGTGTTGTGGAGTCGTTATATGCCGCATCAGATGACATTGTGATGGAAGTCTTTCAAGGGCGAGGAATGAGCCAACTCGGCGCGCTCAACCTGGCAAACCAGGGCTATACCTATCAGCAAATTTTGAGCAACTATTACCCTGGAACTGAGGTAGGCCGCATCGAACAAGACATGGATTAGCGGTTGGGGATTTGACTGAATAGCTTGAGCCAATCCAACCAATGCTGTGCATACTCAGAATTGGGTTGACACATTCCCAGGGTTCAGCATCACCCCTCTCCAGTTCCCCTACCGCACTCATCTCTCATCATCAAACGTTCGGCGTGGCTGAATCGCAGGCTAAACCAGCCTCCCAACCCTCAAGTCCAGGGAACATCTGAAGCTTCAAAATCCCTATAGTGGAGGCGAGTCTGAGAGCGATCCAAACCATGACCGCCAACACTTCATGCTTCCATGCAGCAGCCATTTTCATTTTCATTCACCAAACCCCAAAACCCAAACCCATCTTAGCGAGACTGTAGCTTACTCACTTGAGAACTGCTGTATCAACTGGAAGCATCACTCTTAATACTGGAACGCTGATCAAGCCGGATCGCCTGTTCTAATGCTGCTTTTTCTTGCGCTCGGCGGACGTAGGGTTGCAGTTGTTCCGGTGCGGAACCCGTGAGAATACTCAAGCTCTCTAAACTAATTCCCCGCATCAGCATCTCAACACACCAGGTTTGCTGAGCTTGTTCAATTAGCGGAGGATGGCCGGACGGTGCAATGATCTCTGCCGTTATGGTCTGCCAGCGTAAGCGAATTTCTACTTCCGACATCGATCGCCCCGCTTCATTAATGAACAGCGCAGGCTGGTCATCCTTCCGAGAGCGCAGCCATTGGGTGAGAGGGTTTTTGGTGTAAGACCCATAACGATGACCCATAATCCACTGGTTGAGCGGAACCTGACGGGTTGCCCCTTGAACGACGTGCAGCAGATGTTGCTGGTCGTCGCTGATGGAATGCGATCGCTGCATACGAGCCATTTCAGCCGGACTCAAACCCGCACCAAACAAAACATAGGCCAGCGCATAATCCTGGGAGCCAGACTTGCGAGCCGTTTGCAAAATCTCCCGGACTAGCGGAGCGGGTAAATCTAAAATCTCGCCCCTAGAACCAGTTTGGCTTGGGACAAACTGAGCCAAACGGCCTGTTGGCGCGATCGCCCCGGCTCGCCCCGTCGCCGCGCCCAGAAACAAGCTAACCAAATCGGCAATAAAGGCTTCCCGGTCGGGCCAGAGTTCATGAAATTCCGTTGTGAACTCAATCACGGCATATCCCAGCAGCAAGGCATTCATTAAACTTGCTAACGTTGCAGCAGACAGCGGCATCAGTAACGCCGTGTCTTCCGAGGCATTCATCTGGTTGTGGGACAACACCGTCGCTAAATACTGAGCCGTATAGCGATGAATCTGGCTTAGCCCTCGTCCGATCGCCTGCCGATTTTCGGTTGGATAGTGTCCGGCTTCGCCGACCAGCGATCGCACAAATTCTGGAATCTGCTCGATCGCCTGTAAATGTCCCTCTGCATACACTTGCAACGCCTGCGGCAGGCTGTGTAGATCGTCTGCTCGCTGACCCAGAGCTTCTCCAAGCTGTGTAAACACCTCGGCTTCTTCAATGACCGCCAACAGCAACCCATGCTTACTGCCAAAGTGACGAAACAATGTAACTTCGTTCACATCAGCCAGTTCTGCGATCTGTTTGGTGGTCGTTTCAGTAACGCCTTGAGCCGCAAACAACTGAAGCGCTGCCTGGACTAATCGTTGTCGGGTGGATTTGCGTTGAGCAGCCATAGGAGAATTGCAAGTGACACTTGCAGGTTAACAGCAAAGTTGCTACCGTATAAATGTAAGCGTTACTTGCATCTTTATTTTAGTGTAGCGACAGTCCAGGAATCGATCGAGCGCAACCCAGGCCAGTTAACAGGGAAGTGCAACCTCGTTCTGAATCAGGCACCACGACAGATGCAAGGCTTGAAACAAGGAAAGTTTATGACTGCAAATTCGACAAGAATGGCTCATACATCCCTAAGCTCACTGAAATTAAGCTGGGTTAATGTTGCCTTTTTCGGAACGATTCACCTACTGGCATTGCTGGCTCCCTGGTTTTTCTCGTGGTCTGCCCTGGGAGCGATGATTGTGCTTCACTGGCTGTTTGGCAGCATTGGGATTTGTTTGGGCTACCATCGCCTGTTAACTCACCGCAGTTTCCAGGTACCAAAATGGATGGAATATATCTTAACGACCATTGGCGCGTTGGCGATGCAGGGTGGCCCAACCTTCTGGGTGGCGGGTCATCGCCAGCACCACTTGCACACAGAAGATGCGGAAAAAGATCCCTATGCGGCTAGCCGAGGCTTCTGGTGGAGCCATATGCTGTGGATTTTCTACCCACGGGCTGAGTTCTTTGAGCGGGAGACGTACCAAAAGTATGCTCCCGATCTGGCGCGTAATCCGTACTATAAATGGCTCGATCGCAACTTCTTGTTGCTGCAAATTCCGGTTGGCTTGCTGCTCTATGCCGTTGGCGGCTGGTCATTTGTCATTTACGGTGTGTTTTTGCGAGCGGTGATTTTATGGCACACCACCTGGTTGATCAATTCGGCAACGCATATGATGGGCGATCGCCGCTTTGAGGTTGAAGACGGCTCGCGTAATCTCTGGTGGGCGGCTCTGCTAACCTACGGTGAAGGCTGGCACAACAACCACCACGCCTATCCCAATGTGGCAAAAGCGGGTTGGAAATGGTGGGAGTTGGATATGACCTGGTGGGCAATCAGGGGGTTGGAACGGCTGGGTCTGGCAAAGCGGATTGTTCGTCCGCCAGCGGATGCCCTGGCTGAGGTTTAAGCCTCGGTTTCAACTCAAAAAACATCCCCACGAAAAAGCGGACTGCGGTTCGCTTTTTCCGTTGTGGCCGAATTTGCCCCCAAATGCTTCAAGTTATCGGCAGCAAAAGGTTACTTCTCCTGCTCAAATCACATTACTTCCAAAGGAGTAGAAAGCTCGCGCAATAGAAGAATCCATGCGAGTATAAAGAAAGTGTTAAACATTCAGGATTTCAGATGACTCCCAACATGATGCGGCAGTTCTGGGCTGTAATCGAATCCATTCAAGTCAACACCTTGTTACAGGTGAACGACTCGGATCTGGTGCAACTGCTGCTCAAGCAGTTTGAAGCCAGACAACCGATCGACGCGCAGGATACCAACACACTGAATACCTACATTCAATCCAGGCTGCCTCTCATCCGCGACACCGCTGAAGCCAGAGAGTCTGTACGGACGGATAGCTATTAATATTAGGCTCTCATTCAAGCATTTTCACGAAGCCTTCCTCTGGATGGTCGTATTAGGAAAACATGAATAATTGGTTGCTCATTGCCTTCGTTGCTTATTTAGCTGGAGCCGTAATCGAAGGGGTGAACACAGCCAATCAGCTTTTTCGTTCTGCACCAGAGCTAGCCAAGGATGAAGGCGAGCCAGGTGCTGACTCACAGTTGAGCCAGTGGCATGTTTTCACCGCGATCGCAACAGTAACCATCTGCGGCGCTTTTTCGTGGCCGTGTCGTTTGATTCACCGCTCGCTCAAAGAACTACACGACCAACAGCAGAAACAGCAAGAGGAATAAATGCATCAAACCCTCTTCAACCGATGCATGTGGGAGTTATGGCAACGCTTCGGCGTGGTGTTTCAGGCTCTCTAACTCTTGCAAAACTCTGGCCTTGCTGGCGCTGAGATGGTGCTGTATTTCCTGAGTGGCAGCTCGTGCATCCCGATGTGCGATCGCTTCATAGATTTGCTGATGCTCTACTCGAACATCTAACACGTTGGGATTATGTTGAGTCGTTTGTGCCCGCAGCAGCGCCATTTTGCCAAAAACCTGATCCAGGAGCGAAACCAGGCAGCGGTTGCCAGAGCTTTGGGCAATTAAACAATGAAATTGATAATCGACCTCTAAAAGCTCCTGGCTAACCTGTTTGGTCAGCTTGCGTTTGCTGAGTTTCTCGGCTTTGGTAACGTAGTCTTTCAGTTTTTTTAATTGAGCGGGGCTAATGTTCTCGCAGGCACCCGTGGTAGAGAGCGTTTCCAGGGCAATACGGCAGTCGTACAAGTTAGCGGCTTCTACGCTAGACAGGGTGGTAACTCGTAGCCAACCAATATCATCGGCGGTGACTAACTCTTCTCGTTGAAGCTGCCGGATAGCCTCACGAATGGGAGTGCGGCTCACTTTTAGCTGTTCAGCCAGTTGCAGTTCAATTAAGCGATCGCCCGGAGCCAGTTCCCCTGCCAAAATGCTGTCGCGCAAAGCCTGGTAGGTTTGTTCGTGAAGCGATTTGTTCCGCTGGACGTGTTTGTCTGATAAAACCAAAGCTGACGCTCCTTGAACTAGAGTGCGGCTGGGATTATTGCTCTGTGCTGTCTACCATACAGCTTATGTATACAGAATACAAAACAACAGGCCGGAATTTCAAGCTGTGGCTCAGCCGTCTAACAGGATGGCTAGATGTCCAATGGATAGCCCGACACCCTAAAGGAGCATGGCCTACTCTGCGGGAACAAGCTACAGGCAAAACGGCTGGATCTAACGGCTGGATCAATTGCAGGGCTATCTGCCAATGCTACGCCTCAAGAGATACTTGCTCTCCCGTTGGCCGCCTCACCCACCTCTGAAGCTGTTATTTCCCTCCTGAGAATGAAGTTCTTTGCTTTCTAATTTCTTACTATTTTGCAGTCAATCACTATACATTAAACCTACAAATTAAAGGAAACCAATGGAAACGCAGCAATCTTTTCTAGAAAAAATCAGAGCTGAGGGCAATTTGAAAGACTTAAAGGAAGCCCGTCATGCCGCAGAGGTAGTCTATCGCACGATGCGCGATGTTATGTCTAATGAGGCAGTCGAGCACGTTGACCAGGAGCTAGACGCAAACGCACCGGATGTCGCAGAAAACTTGTGGACTGATACCAATCCGTTGGTGCTGTTTCTGAGCCAGATTCGTCCCAAGCTTGACATTAAACCTGAAAATTTTCTGGTGCGGCTACGGCAGGAAGCTAATCTACCGGGTGCGGATGCAGAAACCATCATTAAGGCGGTCTTTTCTGCCACTAAAGATCAGTTGTCTTCAGAACGGATTGAAGAGGTGGCCGGGTATTTACCCGGAGAAATCAATGACTTTTGGAGAGAGGCATAGACACCTCTGGTGAATGAGCCGGAGCGAGTCCCTAAGGCGTGTTTTAAATCCCGGAAGTCCTAACTCTATAGACTTTTGAACGATTCAAAGTCCCCCAATTTTGGGGAATTTAGGGGGCGAAAAGCAGAATGTAACCAAGCAATCAGGAGTTTTAAAACACGCCCTACGTCAATGGGGTGCAGTCGAGCATTGCTGAATGAAGGATGAATCATTGAGCGGCCATTGCTTCAATCGCCATCTGCAATTTCGGGAGATCTGAATGGTTCAGATCTCCCCTGAAATCAGAGTTGGGGCAAGTTCATACTCTGATTCAGCAACGACTGCGATCGCTCCTCGGCACAGTTACTCGAATTGAATCTGCTGCAGCAGCAAACTCATTTTGTCTCCAGCGTTGGGAGTAACGATCAGTTGGTGGTTGGGAATGGCAATCAGCGGACTCCACAGCCCCGCTTCCACATAATGCAGGTTATGCAACAGGTGAATCGTGTGACGAATAGCGCGAGGAGAGCCGATCAGCAGATGCTTGAGCGGGTCGCGTTCGGGCAAAGGGCTAGTCGAGGGATGGCAAAACGCTGGAGCGCTGGCGGCTTCAGGAGCATCGAGTAAGAATTGCGTCATGGGTTTTCACTTCCTTTGATAGGACAGGCCAGGAAAACCCAAAAATTTAGCCACCCCGTGCCAATGCTCATAGCAAATCGGGGTGGCTGGGAAGAGTTAAAATACTTCCTTAGCCCACCAACTGCCGTTTTCAGTTTGGCTGGGTCAGCGGCTCGGAGTTGTTGACACCAACTTCGGGTCGCGTTTGACTAAATTTTCGGGCGGTGCGATCGCCACTCTGCTGAGTCGCGATAAGAACTCAACCTATCGCATCTCTAAAACAGAGTCAATATCCTGCGGGTGGAAAGCGGTGAATTCTTCTGCTAGCGTGTGTGGTAAACGTCTGGTGTTTACTTGTTCACTCACTCAGACGAGCAGGATCTCCAGGCACGTTCTTGCCACACGGTCTTCAGGCATCACTCGCTCAGCAATGCTGGAATTTCAATTGTAAATTCAGTTCCTTTTCCCGGTTGCGAATCACAGCTAATGTGACCCCCATGCTTCTCGACCACAATCTGACGACTGATAGATAACCCTAATCCAGTCCCGCATCCTACGGCCTTTGTGGTGAATAAATGCTCGAATATTTTCTCCTTAACTTCAGAGGAAATGCCTGGGCCGTTGTCTTCAATATGAATCTTCACCATTTGATTGTCTGCCGAAACTTCGGTGCGAATCATAATTTGATTCGGGTTTGCTTCAATCTCCACAAACGACCTCATGTGGCTTGACTCATCCAGAGCGTCGATCGCATTAGAAAGGATATTCATAAACACCTGGTTGAGCTGGCCTGGATAGCAGTTCACCAGAGGCAACTTTCCATAATCTTTAATGATCTCAATCTCAGGACGCATTTCATTGGCTTTGAGCCGATGTCTCAAAATCAGCAATGTGCTGTCCAGTCCTTCATGTAAGTTAAACGCAATTTTACTGGATGTATCAGACCGTGAGAATGTTCTTAAAGAGGTGCTAATGTTGCGAATTCGATCGGTTCCCGCCTGCATAGAGGCTGCTAACTTGGGCAGATCTTCCAGCACAAACTCCAAGTCCATCTCTTCGGCATGTTCCTCGATCTCCGGATCGGGGTTAGGATACTTTTGCCGATAGAGGTGAAGGTGGTTCAGCAGGTCGTGAGTATATTCCTGAATGCACTTCAGATTACCATTGATAAATCCCACGGGGTTATTGATTTCATGAGCGACACCGGCCACCAGTTGTCCTAGTGTGGACATCTTCTCGCTTTGGACAAGCTGGAGCTGGGCTTGTTGCAGTTGATGTAAAAAATCAGACAACTCCTGAGTCCTTTGCTCAACGCGTACTTCTAACTCCTGGTTGAGTTGTTGCAATTGGGCTTCTGTTGTAGCTTGCTCAACAATTTTCTGATTTAACAACGCATTTTGTTCTGCCAAACGTTGCGTCAAATGATAGAGTTTCAGATGTAACTTAACCCGAGCCAGAACTTCCTCTTGCTGAAAGGGCTTGGTTATGTAGTCAACTGCTCCTAGCTCTAAACCTTTGACCTTATCAACCACATCAGATAAAGCCGTCATGAAAATAACGGGAATGGCCTGAGTCTCGTCCTTCATCTTCAGCCGACGACAGGTCTCAAACCCATCTATCCCTGGCATCATAACATCCAGCAGGATAAGGTCAGGTCTAGCATACTCAGTTTGTTCAATTGCAGATTCCCCATCGGTTGCCACCAATGTTGTCCAGTGTTCATCACGAACGGCTTCGGATAGCACTTTCAAATTAGTGGGATTATCATCGACAAGGAGTATCCGGACTGAGTCAGAGGAGGTTGTCATCATGATTGCTCTGACGTAGTGAATGACTTTAAAAATTCCCGAACTTTTTTCGTCTGGAAGGCTGTTGTTAGCGACCGCAATTCTTCCGTAAAGGCACTAAGTTTATGGTCACTGGCTGCTAACTCTTCTAGTATTCCCTCAATTGCCTGTAGATTTCCCATAAGCGCGAGGTGATGAAGTTGGTCAAGCACCTCTTGTGGAGGGACAATTAACTCGGCTTTGGACTGGCTGGTTGGGAAGGTTGCTATTGTCTGTTGCGTGCTCTGCGGGTGAGTTCGATAAAGCCACTCTAACTGGAGTTGACTCTGTAAAACATTGAGCAGATGATCCATCTGAATCGGTTTAGGTAAGAAGGCGTTGGCACCAGCATTCAGGCTTTCCTGGCGATCGGCTTCAAACACGCTGGCGCTGGCAACCACGATCGCTACATCCTTCAGTTGAGGATGAGTACGGAGTTGACGCATCAGCTCGAAACCGTTCATTTCAGGCATCGTTAAATCAGTCAAAACCAGATCGGGGTGATGAACAGCAGCTAGATCAAGCCCAACCTGGCCGTTATCGGCCTCAATGGTTTCAAACCCAATAGGCTCCAGTAAAGAAACCATCATGGAGCGGGTTTCGGAACTGTCATCCACAATCAGAATGGTTGGCTGCTCGGACTTAATTCCAGCAATTTCCTGAGTCTGGACGACTGGCTCGGCGAGCATCGAATCAACAATAACTGGCACCATTAAATCAATCCCAAAGACGCTCCCTTCCCCATATCGACTTTGTACATCCATCTGGCTTCCCAGAAGTCCTACGATTTTTTGGCTAATAGCAAGACCTAAGCCAGTTCCTTCTGCTTTACGAGATGAATCGCCAACCTGCTCAAAGGGTAAGAAAATTTTCTCCACCTGTTCAGGGGTCATGCCGATGCCAGTATCTTCAATTTGGAAGCGAATGGTCAGGTGTGAACTGTAAGGGAGGTGCGGTGAAATGGTTGCCGTCTCATTCCCTTCCATCGGTGATCCAGGAGCATGAATTTCCTTGCGCTCCCGGTGTCCATTACTCCCCTGGAGCAGTTGCTTCTCTACACTTTGTTCCCTATCTTCAAGCACTTCAACCCTGAAGGTGACGCTGCCTTGGTCGGTAAACTTAACAGCATTACCCAACAAATTGATCAAAACTTGCCGGAGCCGTTTTTCATCGACATAGATTCTTTGCGGCAGGTTATCTGCGATCGCCACCTTAAAGGCAATCCCCTTTTGCTCAGCTCGAATCCGGCAGATCTCAGCAACACCGTTCAGGAAGAGGGGAAAGTGAACATCGGTTGGATAAAGTTCCAATTTCCGAGCTTCGATTTTAGAGAGATCCAGCACGTCGTTAATCAACGTCAGCAAATGAGAACCACATTGATGAATGATAGTGATTCCCTCTTGCTCTTTAGGAAGAAGGTTGGTAGAGCGTTCCAAGACCTGAGCATACCCCAAAATACCGTTGAGAGGGGTTCGGAGTTCATGGCTCATGTTCGCTAGAAACTCACTTTTAGCTTGATTAGCTGCATCGGCAGCATATTTTGCTTCAGCCAGTTCTTGGGTTCGTTCTGCAACCTTTGCTTCCAGTGTTCTGGAGTAATCGAAAAGCTGATGATTAGCAAACTCTAGTTGTTGATTAGCCAGCTTCAGCCGTTGTTGTTTAAAGGCAGAGGTGGTCGCAATGGTACTGATTGCCAAAGCAATGAGCGGAGGAACGACAGGAACGAGTACTCCTATTAAGAAAGTCAGGTAAGCTCCACTTAAGAGAAGGCAGCCTGCCCCAAATGCCGCAACAAAGGGTCTGGATGCCCAACGCTTACGGCTTCTCTCTTGGTGATTAATATTTTCCAGCCACCAACTGCCAACCGATCCGGTGGCTGACCAAATCACAATCCAGATCCACTGCTGGATTCCCGACCACCCCAGTAGCATGGAGCGCCCTTCCATTGCACCTCTGATGAGCTGGCTAGCCAGGTTAGCGTGGATGAATACTCCAGGTGTGGGATCGGTGGCAACAAACCATGAGTTGCTATAGGGTGTTCCAAAAAAGTCGTTAGTACTGCTTGCCGTTGAGCCGATCAAGACAATGCGATCGCGCATCAAATCGGGGGGAATCTGGCCGGATAGAACAGCTTGCATCGATATCGTTGGGAAGGAAGACTCAGGTCCTCTCCAGTTCATCAGGATTTGGTATCCACCTAAGTCTTCAGATGCATAGCCAGCCACCTGATTTTTCATCGGTGTGAATATGGCCTTTCCTAGCCGAAATTTTTGTTGATTGACATCAACAGGTTCTAAAGTAATCCCTTCAGCCTCAAGATATTTCAGTGCAGATGCCGCAGCCAGTCCCATTTTGACGTTGCCCGGGTCCTCAGGGTCTTCAGCCGAGAGCAACCCTCGTCGAATTTGACGATCGGAATCTAGAACTAAGTCCGCCAGGGCAACCTGGTTCGTTTCCTGTAATCCGGGCGGTGGAGCAACACGTCCACTCGTAATTCTCTCAATCCCTAACAGTTCAGGTGTGTTAGCAAACGTCTGTAAGAGTTGTTGATGACCAGGCTCTTTTGGTAAGTCCCGGTACAGATCTAACCCAATGACTCGCGGCTGCTGAGCGTGAATGTTTTGCAGCAATTCTGCGAGGACTTGATCCGGAATAGGCCAATCTCCAACCGCTTTGATATCTGCCTCACTAATCGTGACAACAACGACTTGATCTTCGACGGTTTCTTGTGGGCGCAGATGAAAAAACTTATCTCGAACCGCCCACTCTAATAGATTAAAGGTACCTAAAAGATTGCCAATGATAATGGCAGTTGCAACACTAGGCGTGATAATCCAAACACTTTGATGTTGCTGAATAGTCGCTTTAAGTTTGAGCCACATGGGTGATTAGTGAGCAGTACAAGTTGTGAATAACCGTATAGATTTTTTGATGAGATTGGGGCTTTAGCCAACACCACAACGGATTTTGCAAGATGTAGATCCCCCATTCTTCCCGCAACCAGAACTATTAGCGGAGACTATTAGTTGCGTATTCGGGAGAACATTAGGGGGATCTAAGTCATTGTTTGGCAGATACGTTCGCCAACCGGGCTCCTACCGAGGTAGAACAGCCGTCATGGGCGCAGCCACCATTTCGGTAAGCCCCACAGAATTTAGCAATTCTTCCCACTCCTGGGCAATTGCTTCACTGGTAGGCTGTTCTCTCCGCAACTCTGCAAAGATAGCAGCAGTGTCATACCAAATTCCCCTTTCAGCCAATACAGCAGCATCTTCTAGAGCAGTGCCCTGAGCTAATGCCTGAGCTAAAGCAGCATCAGGTTCAATTCGCTGAATCCAGCCATCTACAAAGGGACTGCCAGGGGTCAAGTTGCCATCCAGCTTCAAGGTGATATACCACTGATAATCTTTACCCACTTCCAGTGGAGGAGCATCTTCTGGTAGCTGAACCGTTATAATACCCGCCTGACCAGAAACCGGGATCACCATCCGATAATGCAGGTTCTTCTCTTCATCTTTCAAGCTGAAGATAGCTTCCTGGGCATTAGAGGCTGGAAGATACGTCAAGATGGTTGGGTGCGCGGATAGGGTCGTGCCGTAAAAGCTCTCAGGAGTGAGCGCCATCATCGCAAGGGGTTGAGCGGCTAGCGCAAGATTGGAACCATACAGATTCGTTCTGGAAGCCCCTCCAGCAGCATACCGAGGTGCAGGCTGGTTAGGAGGTGGAGTAAACCCATTGCGTGAGGCTCCCCCGCTGCCGCTGCGAGGTGCCGAGTTGTCTGGTGGTGGAATAAACCCGTTGCGTGAGGCTCCCCCGCTGCCGCTGCGAGGTGCCGAGTTGTCTGGTGGTGGAATAAACCCACCGCGCGAAGCGCCGCCGCTACCGCTGCGAGGTGCTGAGTTGTCTGGTGGTGGAGTAAATGAGATACCATAGGCTGGTTTTAACGCAGCGTCCATCATTCCTACCACCAGAACCATTACCCCCAGGGTATTAACAAGAAAGTTAGGTTTCATGGTGTTTACCGTATATCGGTCATACATGTAGCTTTGAACACATCGCCGTTCTAAGCTCAAACGTCTGATCCATCGATCTGAAACGCCTGAAGCCTGCAAGACAAGTATTCTATTTGATATTAGAAACAATGCGGTGATATTGATGCGGTGGTTCCACGTATCTACTGAACTAATGGCATACGTGTTTTTACTTAAAAAACAGAACCAATTGCCTACAACCAATTGCCTACCAGGACATAGGCCGACCAGAAGAATGGATCATCATAGCTAGGATTCGCAAGTAAGGTCAGTTGTGCCCTGCGTAGAGCTTCTGCCTTGGTCACACCCGGTTCTTGCAACTGTTGGTAAAACTCAATCATTAGTTGAGATGCGGCCTGGTCTTTCACAGGCCAGAGCGTTGCCAGAGTAGAGCGCGCCCCCGATTTAACAGCCAATCCAGCCAGTCCTAGTACAGCACGATCATCTCCAGCGGCGGTATCGCAAGCGCTCAGAACCAATAGCTCGATCGCCTCTGCTCGGCTGTTTTCCCGACGTTGTAGTAGTTCGGCCAAATCCCATATGTTCATTTGTCCCTCCCAAGTGAGGAGGAAGGTTTCATCTTGATTGGAGCTGAACTGCCCATGAGTCGCAAGATGCACAATGTTCGTTGAGCTTGTCTCCAGACGTTTGGCAATCTCGTCATTCGTAAACTCTTGATTCAGCAATGTTGATGCTGAAACTAACTGGGCAATGTTATTAACCTCTGCACCTACAGCAGGCAGAGCGCTGAATCCTCCCCGAGATTCGCTGATTCCGCCGACAACCGCATGAACCTGCTGCTGGTCGAGCGATCGCGCAGGCATCAGTTGCAATCCTGGTGAGAGCGCAACTGCATATTTTTCAATCAAATAGTGTTCACCATCATGGAGTGCTGCGATCGGCACATTTCGAAGCAGGCCATCCAGAACAAAGACAAGCGTTTGCGTTTCAGTCAACACCTGATCGGTTTCCGCTGGACGAATTAACCAGTTATAGACTTGCTGAGAATAGCGCAAGCGCTCTCCAGTATCGGACGATGGGTGAAGTGCGGCGAGTAGTTTGCGTAGGGTACTGTCTACTTCCGACTGGCTAACAGACGTGGTGTAGTAACGTAGAGGCTGACCCGGCATTGATAGAATCACGGCCAACCGATCGGGCAAGATAATGGGATAGACGATTGCAGCGTGGCGATCGACCTGATCAATTTGTTCAGGCTGGATATCCAAACAGGCTTGCCGGAGGAAGTTGTCCAGTTCGGCCAGTTGCAACCCTTCGATCAGTTCTCGTGCTTGGACGAGCGCGGATTGGCTCGGAGTGTCATCAATGAGTAACGCTACCAGTTCACGATAGACAGGTTCGACGCTTTCTCGAAAGGAAAACTGAATATCCGAACTAATAGCAACTAAATCTCCCCGTAGCGATTGCAGAGCATTGACCGCTTCGGTATAAACTGCAATGGCTTCCTGAGGCTTACTCTGCTGTTTCAAAAGTCGTCCCAGTTGCCAAGCTGATTGAGCAATAATATCGTCCGCCTGAGTTGTGCGGGCGATCGCCAGCGATTGCTGTGTCAGGTCAATGGCTTCTGTCCATTGGTGAGCTTGGGCGTACACCTGCCCCAACTGTCGCAGGGCATGAGCTTCGGCACTGGGGTCTTTAAGCTCTCTAGCCGCTTGAATAGAGCTTGCTAACAATTGCCCCAATGCTTGATTGGACAACAGTTGAGCCGAAATGGATGTCTCGGTCAGGGTGTGAGCAAAATGAACGACCGCATAAATCGAATCACGGCTGGGGGGCAGTTCAACTAGCTGTTGGTGAATTTGAGGAATGAGCGCTGTGGCTTGTTGCCACTGCTCTTGCTGAATAGACAACTGAAGATGGCTCAACCGAGCATGTACCTGATCAATAGGATTGATGGCTTCTTGTTCTGCAACTTCGAAGTAGCTGATAGCTGTTTCGATCTCACCCAAGTTTGCCGCCAGTTTGCCGATGTTTAGCAGGGTTGAACTCAGTTCCTTAGTCGAGTCAATTTGTCGGGCGATCGCTAAACTTTGGGCTAGCACGTCATAGCTGGTTCTCCAATCGCCAACGACTTGCAATGCTATACCCAGGCTCCGCAGGCTGCTAATTTTTAAGTCTGAGTCGGGCATTACAGCCAACTGTTGATTGATCTTTTCTAAGTGCTGGCGGGCACGTCGATAAAAGCCTAAATTCTGGAGGGCTTGAGCCTGGTTGATTTGACTGCCCAGTGCCCCAGATGAGTCGCCTGCTTGTTCATAGAATGTCTGAGCCTGCTCCCATGTTTCTAGAGCAGTTTCGGGATGCCCTGTATGCAGCAATAGGCTGGCTTTCGTATTTAATGCTTGTGCCCAAAGAATAGGACTGACGGGTCTGTTGGCATTGTCTAGTAATGCAACACTTTGGGTAATTGCGTCCTGTGCGGCATCCCACTGGTTTAACTCTTGATGAGCCAATGAAAGATAGCTCAGACCCAGAGCTTGCTGAAGGGAATCGCCGCTGGCGGCATAGTATGCAACTGCTACTTGCCATGCGGCTATTGCGTCAGAGAATTGACCTGCGGTGTAAAACGTTCGCCCTGCTTCTAAATTTGAAGCTGTGTGACCTGTGATAGAGGCTGGCTCCATTGCAGAATGAGAGCGCAGCTCTACGCTTTGAGCCGAAGATGTAACGATTGTGGCTTGTACAGCCGCAGGCACAAGGGTTAAACAAGCACCCAGGACGCCTAAAGCGATGAGTTTCCAAATGGTTTTCATAGAAAATTACCAGGTAGGCTGATTTTAGAGGCACAAATAGACAAATAGTGGCTGCGATCGTGATTCAACGTTGGGTGAATTGCGCCGGAGATACCAACACCCTCAACGTAGGTAGAACAGTTAGGAGTGCGATCGCCCGCCTCCTCCAGAGCCACTTTCTGTTGAGCAAGTAGCATGTTCAAAGGTTGGTTCGTTAGTAGGTGTAACAGCAACCAGGTTTACCTTCCCCTCCTCGTTCACCACCCATCCATTGATCTCGGTGATCTCAGTGATTTGAGCCGTTGGAGCGGCAGTTGGAACTGCCGGTGTTTCGGCAATACGACCCTGCTCTTGATGCACAAACTCACTCAGGTCACGGGTGTCACTCCAGGGGCGATCGCTAGCCACTTGCTCACTTGGATTGAGCGGAATCCCACCTCGTCCGGTCGCCACAAAACGACTGTTGGCATAATTGCCACACCCCGTGGCAACCTGATTGCTGGCATCGACGACGTTCTCAGGCAGTTTCACTACATTGGAACCTGGATCAACATCCGGGTTACTGATCGTGACTGTGCCGCTGTAGGCGGCTCCCAATCCAGACGAAGCGGTGATGTCGCTCATTGGTGTAAGCTGCGATCGAAACTCGGTACCAAAAATACCTGTGGCATCGATCGAGATGCGTCCACCAAAGCTGTTTTCAGCATTAGCGGTGATGTCGCTGTTTTCACCACTGACAGCAATGATGAAATCGCTATCAATGTCAATATTGCCGCCACTTGCCGTTCCGGTTGCGTTGGTGCTAATGCTACTTCCACGACGCAGCAGCAGGGTGTCAGACTGAAGCGTGATATTGCCTTGATCTCCACCTGCGACATCTGCCCGTAGCGCGGCTTGCCGATCCAGTTGAATCGTGTTGGCGCGTACCGTTAAGTTTCCAGCCCCCCCTTGACCTTGACCACTAACAGAAACGGTAGCGCGATCGTCCAGTTGCAGGTCAGGCGTTTGGAGCAGGATGGAACCCGCAACGGCATCGGTGGTAGAAGTTGCCGCCAGACGGGTGTTGTTACCACTGAGTCGAATCGTATCATTGGCGTTAATGGTAAGACTACCGGCTCTGCCTGTTCCCGTTGTAGAAGCTGTGATCTGCGAACCGCTCAATAACGAGAGGCGATCGCTCTCCAGAGACAATTCTCCTCCCACGGCAGTACCTTGAGCATTAGTGGAAATCTGGCTTCTGTTCTGCAAGGCTATGTTAGTTGCTGCAATATTGACATTACCCCCTCGTCCTGATCGTTGAGCATTAGCTAGAATCTGGCTTTGATTGTTCAGTTGCAGAGTGTTGCGGACTTGTAATTGAACATCGCCTCCCTGTCCGACTCGCGTTGAAGCATTGATCAGGCTGCGATTGTTCAGTTGTACAGAGTTGGCATGAATGGCTAAACGTCCTGCGTTTCCAGTTCCCTGGCTTTCAACCTGAATTTGTCCACGATTTAGCGCTAACTGACCCACCTGTAAATTAAGGGTTCCCGCATTTCCTGACCCTTGGGCTTGAGTACTGATGCGACTATTACTCCTAAGATTGACCCTGTCAGCGGCGATCGTAATATGTCCACCGTCGCCCGTACCGCTAGACTCTGCGGAGATCAAACTGCCATGACGAGCAAGCAGTACTCCTTCGATTCGCAAATTTATATCACCCCCGTCACCAGACTGAGTTGATGCTGTGATCTGCCCCTGGTCGAGGAAGATTCGGTCTGCCTCAATGCCGAGTGTGCCGCCTTGCCCCGTACCATCATTACGAACAGACACTTCCGCACCGTTGCTAATCGTGAGTGAGGGTGTAGTGATAGTGACATTACCAGCATTGCCTGCTGGACTATACAAACCGTTCAACGAATCTACACTGGAGATAATGGCACTGCGTAACCTCGGATCGCCACTACCTGTCACTTCAACTGATTCGGAGGCATTGACGACAACACTACCAGCGTTTCCATTGTTGAAGGTGGCGGAAGAATCGATGCGTGCCCCACCTCGAACCGCTACTGTTTCAGCATTAATTGTAAGATTGCCCGAATTCCCTGCTCCTATAGTGCCAGAACTGATGTACGAACCAATGCCGAAAAGAGCGTTGCTTCCACTCCCCAGCACCTGTACATCGCGAGCATTGACCCAAATGTCACCACCTTGACCATCACCCCTATAAATTGTCGAGATACTGGAACCGTTCCGTACCATCAGTCGATCGGTTGTGAGAATAATATCTCCAGCGTTCGTACTGCCTTGTCCTAAATTAACAATATCGCTGGCATCTGTTAAATTGTCAGGGTCTGACTCAAGCAAAATTAGATCTGTCGCAGTAACCTGAATGTTGTTACTCTCTGCTAGCAATCCAGATGCTTGCAGTCCATTACCACCCCGGAAGAGAACTTGTTGTCCAGTTATGTTGATATTTCCCGCAGGTCCGAGTAGGCTTTCTGCAACCACACCGCTACCCCTCGGTGTAGACCTGATTGAACCTCTAGATGTAAATGACCCGGTCGGCGTAGACCCGGTTGTACCACTGGATGTAAATGTTCTGGTAGCATTAATAGTAATTCCACCAGCGGGTTGAGCGCTCTGATTTTGAATCACTACCTGTGAGTCTGACTGCAAGGAAACATCCCTCCCCTGCAAGTGAATCGTGCCACCACCGGGTGTGATTGCATCAATGAGCGCTTGAGAGAGCTGAATATCGGCATAACTCGAAACTTTGGAATAATCCCAGTCCCAGTTCGCCAAATTGAAATTTACTATCCCGTTGTTGACACCGCCCAGTTCTATTTGCCCAGCCTGCTGACTTGAAACTCTACCACCGTTCAGCGTCACACCATTGCCGATTAGAGCGAGATTGTTACCGCTACCAACCCTGAGATTAGAAGCACTGTTAACGGTATATCTAGATGTTGATCGATCTCTTGATAATCTATAGCCACTACCCTGCACTGTGATTGGTTCTGAAGACGAGTTAAGCTGCAACCCAATCGGCACGCTCATGGTCAATAAGGGTGATTTTGTAGCGCCGGTCGTATTAAACTGCACCCCATCATCAAAGAGGACATGATTGGCTGTGCTGGCTACAAAGGAGCCTCCAATGTTTAATCTGGCATTAGGACCAAACAAAATTCCACTGGGGTTGAGCAAAAACAAATTGGCACTGCCATTAGTACGAATCAGTCCATCAATATTAGAAATGTTGCCACCCGTAACGCGACCGAAAATGTTTTGCACATCAGCAGCATTGTTGAAGAAGGCAGAACCACCTGTAGGAACAGAGAAATCGCGAAAGCTATGGAACAGATTGTTTCCAGCCCGATCGCCATTATTAATTGTGAAATTGCGTCCGTCGGGTGAAGTGATAGTCGTGGACAAGGTTCCATCTGAAGTAACCTGAGCTAGTCCTGACTGGGACGTACAACACGTTACATATACGAATGCAGTCGTTAACGCCAACAAGAAACTTTTATACATAGTCGGATACATAGTCAGATAGAAGAACAGATATTCTGAGGTGAGATTGACCACCAACTTCAGCAGCTTTACGTGTTAGAGTTCCCAATCTGGAAACCATTACGCTAGTAAATACACGCATATACTTTCTAAGGAGAAAATAGCGATCGCATTTATCAATGCTCACTAACTACCGAACAGGTTACCGAAGCAACCGTTTGGGCTTGAGCAAGAGACGTTGCAACTAACTCCACTTGCCCATTTACGTTTCTGACCCAGCTATTGATCTCAGTGATCTGAGCGGTCGTGGCTGGGGATGGGGCTGTGATCGTTGCATGGTTCTGGTCGGCGTTCACAAAGCCGGAGATATCACGTACATCACTCCAGGGGCGATCGCTGGACACCTGCTCATTCGGATTGAGCGGAATCCCACCTCGTCCGGTGGCAACAAAGCGACTGTTGGCAGAGTCGCCACAACCCGTTGCCACTTGATTACTCGCATCCACGACGTTTTCTGGCAATTGCACCAGATCGGAACCCGGATCAACATCGGGGTTGCTGATAGTTACGGTGCCACTATAGGCGGCTCCCAACCCAGATGAGGCTGTGATATCACTCATGGGCGTGAGCTGCGATCGAAACTCGGTGCCAAAGATACCCGTGGCATCAATCGAAACCCGCCCACCAAAACTGTTTTCCGCATTGGCCGTGATATCGCTGTTCTCATCACTCACCGCAACGATGAAGTGGGTGTTAATGGCGATATTGCCCCCAGTGGAATCACCACTGGCGTTGGCGGTGATGCGGCTGCCTCGACGTAACACAACCGCATCGGCAACATCCAGCAAGATGTTACCCTGATCGCCTGCACTGACTTCAGCCTGGAGGCTGCCTCTATTGTCAAGTTGGATACGATTCGCCGTAACTCTCAGGTTGCCAGCGTTGCCAGCACCCGTATTGCTAACTGAGACGGTTGCGCCATCTCGAACACGCAAGCTATCTGATGTGATATTAACTGAACCCGCATCCGCCGCTGTGGTGGAGGATGCCGTAATGGTGCTGGGGAGCTGACGACCATCGGATAGGGGACGAGAGATGCCCTGTACATCAATGGTGTTAACACGCAGGTTGACATTGCCAGCAGATCCATCGCCTGCGGTGGATGAGGTAATCTGTCCGCCGTTGAAGACATGCAAGCGATCAGCGTTGAGCGCAACCGTCCCACCCTGACCCACTGCACCTTCACCGACAGCAGTGGTAATGCCACTCACCCGTTGGCTAACACTATCGATGACGGGATCGCTAACGGCAACATCACGTGCCCGAATGTCGATATTTCCTGCTTCACCACGACCGGATAATGAGCTAGAGATAGTGCCACCGTTGAACAGCCGCAACCGTCCTGTGTCGATCGAGATGTTGCCGCCTCGACCTTCTGCAAACGGCTGAATTGAACTACTAATTGCACCCGTTACTCCACCCGGTGTTACTCCTGAAATTTCGAGGCGATCGGTTGCCCGAATTGAAATATCTCCCGCCGTCCCAGTGGTAATAAATTGACCAAAACCAGGAAAGCTGAAGCCGAGCAGATCGGAGGTAATGCGACCGCCATTGAGTAAGCGAACCCGGTCGGCCTCAATGTTGATACTTCCACTCTCATTACGACTGCCAGCGGTAATGACAGTGGTGATAGAGCTAGACTGGAACCCGCTGATTGGGAATGGATTGTATCCACGCACTTCCACATCTGAGGCTCGAACTGTGATATTCCCACTTGTAGAGTCGTTAATAGGAGCAGGCATGAACGTGATAGGGTCAAAGCCAAAGTTAATGATGGACTGAAGCCAACCTCCATTCGCTATTCGTAACTGCTCTGTTTCGATAGTGATATCTCCTGCTCTAGCCCCACTTCCAAAGGCGCTTGTAAATATCCCAGGGGTCGCATAATTTTCTGGACTGGAGATGCCTAACAGATTGACAAACTCTGTCGTTTGAACGGTGATACCCGGTCCCTGCCCATTTGCTCCGGTGCCAGAAGAGATGCCTGAACCGCCCTTCAGCGTTAGTCCCCGTGCCCGAATATTAATGGCTCCCCCATTCGTCCCAGCGCTAAAGAAAACTCCAGTGGTATCAATGAGCGAGGCTTGCCGCAGTGTAATTGTTCCCCAATCGGCAGCAGCAGCAGGGCTAGCTAGTTGCCATCCGGTTTGGTTATTCATGGCAACTTCAGCATTTCGCACCGCCCACAACTCAACCCGTCCGTCTGGCACGGATAGAGTAGATTCATTCACATCGATTTTGCTGGCTACCAGTGCTACAGATTCAGCTTGAAAGACTTGTGACGTTCCAAAGAAATTTCGAAAAAGGAAGTTCTCGGCTGGAGTGCCCTGCACGTGAATCGCCCCGGCATTGGCTCCGAGTTGCAGCCCCACTGGCGCACTCATGCTGAGTAAGGGCGAGGGCATAGAATTGCTAGTCTGGAATGCAGTGCCATCAGCAAAGCGAACCTGGTTAGCAGTTGTGCCAACAAATGATCCACCGACATTCAGTGATGCATTGGGACCAAACAATATTCCAGATGGATTAAGCAGAAACAGGTTGGCACTGCCATTGGCACGAATCAGCCCATCAATACTCGAAACATTGCCACCCGTGACACGACCAAAGATGTTCTGTACATCAGGAGCATTGTTGAACAGAGCAGAACCACCCCTGGGAACGGAGAAGTCACGGAAGCTATGGAATAAGTTGCGTCCAGCCCGATCGCCCGCATCAATTGTAAAATTGCGCCCATCCACTGAGGTGACAGCGGTGGAGAGAGAGCCATCTGGAGTGACCTGAGTTCGCCCTACCTGAGCCGTTAGACAAGCCACTACTGTAAAAACAGTGGTGAATACCCACGAAAAACCCTTATACATAGAAACCATAATCCTTGGAATTAGAATTAGAACGATGCAAGAGTGAGCCAACTGGGTTGGGCTTCCTCCAGATGACCGTACTCAATGGGATGAAATACAAGGCTTTAGAAAGGGTTCAAAATAAGGGAGAAATGTAGGCCATTCTCTTGTAGTGAATCTCCCTCTGAGCTGACGTTAATGAGGGGAATGCCCCAGTCCACGCGAGCAGAAAAGCGATCGCCCATCTGCCACTGCAACCCCAGCCCTGCTGAGAGGAGGCTTCTGGGATCGGGATCAGGGCGATCGCCATTATTCCAACCGATGCCAAAATCAACAAACGGAACGATGTGCAGAATGCTATCGATGTTGGGTGCCCTCAAGATTGGCAACCTTACCTCCGCTGAAGCTAAGAAGCCATTGTCTGTTAGCAGTTGATCTTGCCGATAGCCTCGAACGGTTCGCTGCCCACCAATGCCAAACTGCTCCTGCGGCACCAGTTCATCTCCAGTGAGCTGCAAATCTGAACGCAGCACAAACAGCGTATCTTCCGCCAGCAGGCGAACCCACTGTCCCTGACCTCGCCAGGCAAAAAAGCGGCTATCTGGCCCTTCATTGCTAACGGTGGAGTTTAGAGCATCCAGGCCAAGACTAAATTGCGATCGCGCCGCAAATACCTGTCGTTCTCCACGTCTCGTCCAGTCTTGAGCAAACCGCACTGCTGAAATCCGAGTGCGGCCTTCATCATCAGCACCAATGGAGGGGAAGGGAAGCGGATCGCCAAAGTCTCCTAAAAACTCACTTTGGCTTTCCTGGCGAGAGGCCGTTAAGCTAAGGGCAAACTCTTCGCTCGGCGTTTGCACAATGGGTTGGCGATAGGTCAACTCGTAATAGCGAGACTCTGATTCAATATCCAGTGCATCAAATGGTTCTTCAATAATTTCACTGTCGCTAAAACCAGCGCTGAAGCTCAGGGTGCCGTTGCGGGGATTAATGGGAATGGCGTAACTGATATCTCCCCCATTGCTACCATCTGTATTGGTATAGCCAATGCTCAAGCTGTCTCCGAACCCTAGCAAGTTGGCATGAGTCAGGGATGCCTGCCGCCGGAAGCTGCCTACACTTGGCGATCGCCCATTGTCTAACGCAATTTGACCACTAAACGCATCAGCCTCGCTAATTTCAACATTGAGCGCACTGGTTCCTGGGCGAACACCCGCAGCAAGCTCAGCCGAAATGGTGTCAATTAACGGATCAAGTTGCAGCAGTTGTAACCCTTCCAGAAGACTATCAACATTCAGCGGTTCATCCGCAGCAAGCTCCAGCCGACTCCGCACATAGCCAGGGCGCAATCGCTGGTTGCCCGTGATATTGATCTCCTCTAGTTGACCCTCCACAACCTGGATCTGAACAACACCGTCGTTTAACGTTTGGGGTGGAATGTAAGCCCCAGAGGTGACATATCCCTGGTCAACATAAAGCTGAGTAATAGCGTTACGAACCTGAAACAATTCTGTAAATGTCAGGGGACGACCCGTGAAGGGAACCGTCACGGCTTCAAAGTCTGCTGCATTAAAAACGGTGCTGCCAAGGACTTCAAATCGCTCTACGGTAATGGTATCGGGTACGTCTTCTGAAGGGGTGCCGGGTGGGATGATGGGGGCAGAAGGGGACGGTTGCAGCAGTTCTCCAGGTGGCGGTAGAGGCACAGGGGCTTCCAAGTCTGGCAGAGGCGCTACAGAGGGTGGTTCAGCGTCTTGCCGCAATACAGGAGCCAATGGATCTTGTGCAATTTGGGCTGGGGCACTGGGAAAATTAGCGGGAATGACTAGTTGCTCTGGTTGCTCTGGCAGGATGGACAAAGCAGGAACCTCCTGCTGCTCTGCGGCTTGCGTCTGCGGTTGGAGCGTTACTGTGGGCAGGAATCGGGATGCTTGAATTGGTAGCTCGGTAGCACTGTCTTTCTGTTCAGTTGCTTTAGTAATTCCAGCATCATGTGGCAGGTGAACTTTAACGAGGTCTTGAGCCATGTCGGGTTCCTGAAAACCGTAAACAGCTCCAGGCGCGACGACTAAAATACTGGCCAGTGAGCAAAGATAGATAAAAGAGCGGGTGGCTGATAAGCGACACGGGAAATCAAGGACGTTCATAATAGTTAGAGGGATACATTCAGGTAGAGCCACATACTACGCCGAAGGATCAGCAACTAGCGGCTAGTTTCTAGGGTTCCCGCCAATCTTATACCCCTACCAAGATCAGTGTTAATACGGGTATGTACTATTTTTTGTTCCCAGAGTCTCTGCGTAAATGGGCATATAGTAGTGCCATTTCAGGCGCGGATGTAGAGGCTCTTGTTCTGTAGGTCAAGGTGAATTGCAGCGAGAGCGGCGGGACAGACAAACGAAATTAGAAGCAGGGCGATCGCTCAATTATTCATTGAATCAAGCGATCGCCCCAATTTGCCGCTACTCGAAACGAATGTATCGCATGAGCAAGCTCATCATCTCTCCGTCATTGGGGGTCACAATCAATTGCTGATTGGGAATGGCAATCAGCGGACTCCACAGCCCTGCTTCGGCATAGCGCAGGTTATGTAACAGGTGAATCGTTTGCCGAATGGCACGCGGTGACCCAATCAACAAATGCTTCAAGGGGTCGCGATCGGGCTGAGTCGATGGCGGGCAAAACGCTGGAGAATCCGCTGCTCCAGGATGAGACAACAGGGCTTGAGGCATGGGTTTTCGCTCCTTTGGGTTGAGTCGGTGAGGAAAACCCAAAAATTTAGCCACCCCTTACCAATGCTCACAGCAAATCGGGGTGGCTTAAGAGTTGCTACAATGCTCCCTTAGCCCACCAACTGCCTGTTTCAGTTTGGCTGGGTCAGCGGCTCGAAGTTGTTGGTCGCAACTTCGGGTCGCGTTTAACTAAATTTTTGGGCGGAACTACGCTAATTCGGAAAATAGCGTAAGATTTGACCCTATCGCATCTCTTGGGGAGAGTCAATATCTTTGCGGATAGAGTAGGGCACTATGCTGGCTGCTGGTGCCGTTGTTGCGGGGGAAGACTGGAAGCCCCGGTTGTCCAGTCCCCCGTGCGGGACGGTTCGATAAAGATTCGATCAACCCCTTCTTGCTCTAATGTTTCAGCCCAGGCAGGATAGTCATAATTGACCCGCTGAATGGTCGCCGCAATCTGTCCATTAGCAACCGTCAGCAAGGGATAGTGAACCGCCGGATCGCCATCACGATCTGGCTTGCCCACCACACCGCCGTTTACGGCCAATCGTCCGTGATCGAGCTGACGAATCCAGGGAAGCCCGGAATGAGTGCAGATGAATCGTTGGGGTTATCATAGCGTTCTCTCAAGCTAAACCACGTCCATTAGTCTTTGTAAATTAAATCAGCATCTGCACTGCTGAACGGATAGGTGGGAACATCCAGCATCAATTTGCCCAACCGAATGCCAAGAATGCGATCGCTATAGGCTTTAGCTAGTTCCACTTGATGCAGCCCCAACCTTGAGCAGGGCTAATTACAGCAGGTCTCAATCGAGTAAGCCACCGTCTCGCCAGGATGGGTGTGAGGTGTAGGGTTCGAGGTGTGGTGAATGCAAATGAAAATGGCTGTAAAATCAGCAGAGAAACGTTACGCCGGGATGGTTCCGTGCAGCACTCCAGAAGACGGTTTGAACCATTGTTGTTGAATGAGGGGCTGACTAATTGGGTACCTCGTGATGTGCTGATACAAGCGCTATACCACTGTGGGTATCGCTACCTGTTGCCTTTTCTGGATGCAGTGGCTGGCTCGATCGCAATCCCGACCAAACCACATACTCATGCTTTGACATAGTAATGACAACCATTCTGCCGTGGTTGAATAAATCTATCCCCAGGCTATAAGCTTGCTGCCGCTGCTGCGGCGTAAAAGAGGCGACCATGTGATACAGTTCGGCTGCCTGACACATTCCCTCTTGAACCGAACCATTCGCCCAAAACTTGAAGCGACGCACTAAATACTCAGGAACAACTGGAAACATTAGACTGCATACATGAGATCTTACAGACAGCGGTTTTCAGGTTAGCAAGCCACAGGAAAACATCGAACAAAGCGTCTCAAGTTCCCATCTCGTGTTGCTGATTCAAGCAACAACCGCTGTAACAATTAAAGAGCAGCTAAAGAGCAGAATTTAAAGGGGGTTAAAAAGGGAGTTAAACATGAAAGGTTTAATAGGCTCAGGCAGAAATCTAGATCATTGGTTAATCTGCACAAAAGAGCGAACGACCCATGACAGAGCAGAAACAGTATACTCACTTCTGCCTCAGCGTAGTAGTTTCAGTATAACCTCATACTGACTGCAAGTGGTGTGCTTTTGAGCACACTCCAGACTTTGCGGCTACCAGAAAGCAAAGCTACTACTTTATTTCATTCAAACCTAAATACGTTAGCCAATACGCTCGATTAACTGACCCATTCTGAAGCTCGAACTGAAGCTCGAAACCCCATTTAGAGAGCAGCGCATGAGCTGAACCGAATCGTGAGGTAAATCATCGACAAAACAACACCTCCGCTGTCCCATCTTCATGATGCGCTGCATAATTTTCTACGTCAACACAACATCAGCGAATTCTAACTATTCATTGAATGTCTATTTATCAAATGTCTAATCCTTGCCAAAAATCCGTAAAAATACGCTTTATATCAATAGCATTTTTAAAACTTGAGCTGTTCTGTGTAACTCCACTGAATCTGTTCAGATGAATTAAGCAGTAGTTTCACTTAGAAAGAGATTTTGTTTTGCCAAAAGGATTAAAATCTCAGTAGATTTACCTTCATTAAAACTAAGGACACTTGCGTAATTTTACGGTTCATTAAATACAGCATATAAAGTTTAATCGTGTTTAGTTTACAGATTTTTAAGTACCCGTACAATATACACAGTCACTTACGTTTAGTTGCATCAAACCGTGCAACGAAGCCATTAAGTGAGTTCGTTTCTAAGCGTGTCGCCTTATTTAACTGGGATATGTTTGAGTGAACTATCTCTGCTAAAAATTAGCTGCCATATCAATGGTTCCTATTTGATTTAGGTAAATTCGTCACTTTTCCAATTCGCTCAAACGCTAAGTAGGTTGAACTCATTTTTAGCTCTACGGACGTTTCCTGAAAATTTACCGTGCAAATTTGTAGTGCGTCTTCGCCTGAGCCCAACCCAACTGTAGTGGGGTTGATTGGACTAGGTGCCGATGCTGCTTGACGTAAAAGTAGGCTCTCAATATGTAAAACCATCGAGAAAATGCAGTTAGTTTAACCCATTTTTGATGGATTGAACCAACCGCTAAAAGCGCTATGGCGATCGCTCAAGCCTACAGTTTTTTCTGTTATTAAGGAGAAATACCACGTGCAACAGTACGAACTTGTTCTGGATGCTGAACTCATTCATCGCTTATTTGAAGCTCAAGTTGCCCGATCGCCTCAGGCCATTGCCATTGAGTTTGAAGGAACACACGTTACATACCAGGAATTAAATAGTCGTGCTAATCAGCTTGCCCATCACCTGCAACAACTGGGCATACAGCCGGATGGGTTGGTTGGTATTTGTGTTGAGCGATCGCCAGAAATGTTTGTCAGCCTGTTAGGCGTGCTAAAAGCAGGAGGAGCCTATGTTCCTATCGATCCAAGCTATCCTCAAGAGCGATTGGCGTTTATGTTGGAAGATGCTCGGCTGCCCGTGCTGCTAACGCAGGAGCATCTGCTGCAAAGCCTGCCGCCGCTTCACGACACAACCACCGTGATATGCCTTGAAACCGAATCGTCTATTATTACTCAACACAATACAGAAAATCTCAATAGTAGAGTTACTCCCGATCATCTGGCCTATACCATCTATACATCAGGCTCCACCGGACAGCCTAAGGGCGTACAGATTCTCCATCGTGCTGTTGTCAATCTTCTCCATTCAATGGCACAGGCGATCGAAATTACCCCTCAGGATGTGTTCCTGGCGTTGAATACCATTTCCTTTGATATCTCTGTTCCAGAACTTTACTTGCCGCTAATAGTGGGAGCGCGAATTGTACTGGTACGACGCGAGGTGGTCATTGATCCCAACCAGTTGGCCAGGGTATTGGCAGACTCCAAAATTACAGTCATGGAAGCCACTCCATCGATCTGGCAATTGCTTCTCAGCACTAGATGGCAGGGAAACAAGCAGTTGAAGATGCTCTGCGGTGGAGAAGCGATGACGCGATCGCTCGCTCAACAATTACTTGCCAAAGGGGGGGCACTATGGAATCTGTACGGGCCAACGGAAACAACAGTCTGGTCAGCCGCCTATCAAGTCTTGCCAGGAATGCATTGCGGGCTGGTGGGTCGTCCTCTTGCCAACACGCAGATCTATTTACTGCCCGAATCAGCCCCACAGCAGGGCGATCGCATTCACCCGGTTCCCATTGGAGAGCCAGGTGAAATTTACATCGGCGGAGCTGGCCTGGCTCGTGGCTATCTCAACCGACCAGACCTGACCAATGAAAAATTTGTGCCTGATCCCTTCAGTGCCAATCCAGAAGCGCGTCTCTATAAAACGGGTGACCTGGCTCGTTACTTACCAGATGGGGCGATCGAATTCATTGGACGAGTCGATCATCAGGTCAAGATTCGCGGGTTTCGCATTGAACTGGGAGATATTGAAGCCGCGCTCAGTCAAGCTCACACCGTGAGAGAGGCGGCGGTAGTAGCCAAAGCAGATGCATTTGGCAATCAACGACTGGTGGCGTATGTTGTTCCAGCAGACCATGATACAGAGGTGGCGTTGACTGCTCTGGAGGAGACCTCCCAAACAGAACAGGTATTGCAGTGGCAGGATGTGTGGAATACAACGTATGGCCAATCTTCTCACCAGGAAGCCGCCTTTGATAGCACCGGATGGAATGATAGTTTTACGGGGCAACCCATGCCCGCCAACGAGGTGCATGAGTGGGTTGATTGTACTGTTGAGCGAATTTTGTCTCTCAAACCCCAACGGGTACTGGAAATTGGTTGTGGCATGGGGTTACTGCTATTTCGCATTGCTCCCCATTGCGCTCACTACGCAGGGGTCGATCTGTCGGCAAACGCGATCGCCCATCTTCAGCAGCAATTGAGCCAGAGCGAACACGACTGGCCTAACCACGTTCAACTGGCGCACAAAGCGGCTCATGAGTTAAATGAGTTTGAAGCGGAATCGTTTGATACGATCGTTATCAACTCAGTGATTCAATATTTTCCCAGCGTTGATTACCTGATACAGGTTCTAGAGAAAGCCATTCAGCTAGTGAAGCCGGGAGGGCAGATTTTCATTGGTGATGTTCGCAGCTTGCCCTTGCTGGAAGCATTTCACACCTCTGTTCAACTGTGCCATGCACCCAACTCGCTATCTACCGCCGACCTTCAGCAACGGATTCGAGAGCGCATGGCTCAAGAGCAAGAATTAATTTTAGACCCAACGTTCTTTTTTGCGCTCAAGCAGCATAGCCCCCGCATTAGTCATGTTGAAACGCCAATGAAACGGGGACGAACTCAAAACGAGTTAATCCGCTTTCGTTATGATGTTGTACTTCACATTGAGAGTAAGGTGGCATTAACCGTAGGGGACGTGTCCTGTCTGAATTGGGAGCAGCATCGGCTTACCGTGTCGGCGATCGAAAACCTGCTCAAGGCTCATACGTTAGAAACATTGAGAATTACCCACGTTCCTAATGCGCGAATTGCCGCAGAAATCCAGGCTGCTCAGCTATTGACCCATCCTGACTCATTTCAAACAGTAGGAGATCTGCGTCAGGCGTTGGCACAACAGGATGGGCAAGGCATCCATCCCGAAGTCTGGTGGAATCTCGGTCAGCAGGTACATTATCACATCGGCATCGACTGGTCTAATCCGGGAAGTAAGGGATATTATGAGGTCGTCTTGCAGCGACGATCGCCCATTGCTGCCAAGCCAACTGCGAGCGTTCTTTGCAGTCTTGCACGAACGGATACCTTTCAGCCTTTACATTACTATGCCAACAATCCGCTTCAGGTCAATCGAACCCAACATTTAATTCCTCAACTCCGAACCTTTTTGCAGGAAAAACTGCCCGATTACATGGTGCCATCCTCCTTTGTCGTGATGGAAGCCTTCCCTTTAACCCCCACCGGCAAAATTGATCGGCGATCGCTTCCCGATCCAAAGAAAAATCGACCTGCCTTAGCAGCAGCATATGTTGCACCATCTACACCGCTCGAACAGCAGCTTGCCGAGATTTGGTCTCAAGTCTTAGATATTGAACACATTGGCATTCACGATAATTTCTTTGAATTGGGCGGGCATTCACTATTAACAGCTCAGTTGTTGGCGCAAGTTGAAGCTACGCTTAATGTAGAGTTGCCGCTGTTTTACCTGCTGCGAGAACCCACGATCGCCGGATTAATTAAGGCAATAGATCTGATTCAGCAATCAGGCGTTGCCATCCCGGCTGTAGAAGAACCGCAGATAGCCTGGGAAATTGAAACGAGCTTAGAGCCAACCATCTATCCTGAAGCCTCCTTTGTTGCGCTCCCTACAGAACCAAAGCATATCTTTCTAACCGGGGCAACTGGGTTTCTGGGAGCGTTCCTGTTGCAAGAGTTACTGCAACAAACCCAGGCTCAGATCTATTGCCTGGTTCGAGCCTCCTGCCAGGAGGAGGGGTGGCAGAAAATCCAGACGAACTTAGAGCGCTACAATCTTCGTTTAAACGAATTCAATTCCAGGATCATTCCTGTTGCAGGAGATTTATCACATCCTCTCCTCGGTTTGACAAACCAACAGTTCCGAGAACTGGCCAGCAAACTTGACTTGATTTATCATTGCGGTGCGTTTGTCAATCTGGTTTATCCTTATGCCTTACTGCGAGCCGCCAATGTGTTGGGAACAAAAGAAATCCTGAGGTTAGCAAAAATGGGTAAGGTTACGCCTATCCATTTCATCTCGACAATTGATGTTCTGCAACCATTGGGATTGGCCGGGAAAAAAGTCATCCGAGAGCATGACAACCTCGCGCATGGACAGGAGATTGACAAAGGATACGCTCAAACCAAATGGGTGTCTGAGAAACTGGTGATGGCCGCTCAGGCGAGAGGGATTCCTGCTTGTATTTATAGACCGGGTATGTTGACAGGCCATAGCCAAACAGGAGCCTCTCAAACCAATGATCTGATGTGCCGGATCATTAAAGGCATGATTCAACTAGGAGCCGCACCTGATTTAGATCAATGGGTGAACATGACTCCGGTAGACTATGCTAGTCGGGCGATCGTCCATCTGTCGCAGCAGCCCGCCTCTCTGGGGAAAGCATTCCACATTGTTAATCCAGATGCATTACCGTGGAACCAATTGATCGATAAGATCCGCGACCTGGGATATCCACTACAACGTTTACCCTATCAGCAATGGCAAACTCAACTCCTCAACGTAGACAGCACCCAGGATAATGCGTTAACCCCAATCCAGGCGCTGTTTACCGAGAAAACGCAGACCCAACTGACTTATTTAGAAAATTTCCTGATGACCGCTCAAGCCTTCGACTGTCAAAACACGCTCAATGGCCTTGATGGAACATCCATTACCTGCCCTCCTGTTGACACTCAACTGTTGAGTACATATCTCTCCTATTTTGTTGGCAGCGGGTTTCTAGATTCTCCTGCAACCATGAAGCAAAAGAGCTTGGTGAACCAGAATCCTGCAACAGAACTGGCTCAATTACAATCTAAACGGGTCGCAAAAGTGTTCTGAGCGACACGTTGAAAATGAGGCTGGCACTAAAATCAGTGCCAGCCTTCTTTGTGCTCACTTTTTGTGAGCATTGCAATCTAATGTCAGAATAAAGGAATGTGAGTTTTTGGAGCCATCTGGGAATTGTGTATTTACATGCAACAAATGTAAAACGGCTAGAGAATTGAAGTAGAACCGCCTGAAGACCATGAAAAAATTTGCGCGCAAGTCCATTGGATCAAGCCTATTTCTGTATGTCTTGAGCGGTGCGCTGGTAGGGTTGAGTAGCATGTCCTACTACTTTTTCCAGGTTTTAGAGAATCGAGCCAAAAACGAAATTCAAGGAAATCTCAGCACGCAGGTTAAGTCTATCGAAACAGACCTGGCGAAAGTCGAGCAAGCAATGGCAAGCCTTGCTGCAACGTTAAAAACGATGGATGCTCTGGATATTCGCGATCCAGATGCCTACAAGCAATTGGTGTTTAACTTCTATCAAAACCGATCGCCTTTAACAACTGGAGTTGGGTTTGGACAAGCTCCCTATCAGTTGGCAACCGATCGCGAGTTATACTGGCCCTATTTCTACACCGATCAACGAACTCCAGGGCAAGTCGGAGAAGTGTTACCTGCTCCGTACAGTAACGTCCGCTATGTCGATGTATTCGAGGTTGAAGATTATTCAAAGCTCGAATATTACAACCTGCCTGTAGCGGCAAGAGATGCCATTTGGTTAGAGCCATTTCAATGGTACGGGCTTGCAATTACCAATCTCACGGCTCCCATTCTGGATGACAATAACCAACTGCTGGGTGTGATTGGGTTAGATATCAGCGTTACGGCTTTAGCTAAACAAGTTCAGGCACCTAAGGATTGGAACGGTGGCTACTTTGCGATCATCAGCGACCAGGGCAATGTATTAGCTTATCCGCCCGATCCACAAAAAGCAGAAGCGCTGGCAACCTACCAGGATGTACCGCAACTTCGAACCATATGGCAGCGAGTCAGCGCTGATGAAACGGGATTAATTCAGGCCGAGGGAAACTACTGGGCCTATCAACGTATTCAGGGAACCCATTGGATGATGCTGGCATCCGTACCTCGATGGGTGGTTCTAGGCCCAGTTGTCACCATTGCTGTAGGAGGAGCCGTAGGAGCTGGCACCATCCTATCCCTGGTGGTTGGTTTATTTGTGCGCCGTCTGAATCAGCGATTGCAGCCAATTTTAGATGAATGTCGCAGGTTGGCCACAGCCGATATTGAGAGAACGCTGCGTCTGTCTCAGGATGCTGAGTCAGTCGATCAGCCGCCGCTCAGGTTTCACGTTGATATGAACGGTGCAGACGAAATTGAAGTCCTGGAGCAAACGTTTCACCAGATGGCTGCTCAATTGAAGGAATCGTTTGAGGAATTGGAACTGCGAGTAGCAGAACGCACGTGGGAGCTAAAGGAAGCGAAGGATGCTGCGGATACAGCCAACCATGCTAAAAGCGAATTTTTGGCTAACATGAGCCATGAGCTGAGAACGCCTCTCAATGGAATTTTGGGCTATGCTCAAATCCTGGAACGATCAAAAAACATGTTACCAAAGGAGCAAAAAGGTGTTCACATCATCCATCAATGTGGCTCGCACCTATTGACTTTGATCAATGACATTCTGGATATCTCTAAAATTGAAGCCAGAAAATTGGAACTTCAACCCCATGCGCTTCACTTACCCGCGTTTATCCAGGGAGTCATTGAAATTTGTCGAATCAGGGCTGAGCAGAAGGGACTTGAATTTATCTATCACCCTCCAGATAATCTGCCGATTGGCGTGATATTTGATGAGAAGCGCCTGCGCCAAGTTTTGATTAATCTACTGGGCAATGCTGTCAAATTTACTGAAACGGGTAGTGTAACCCTTCACGTCACTGTTCAGCCCCATCCATTAGAGGCTTCGACGGTACGGCTTCATTTTGCTGTGCAGGATACTGGAGTGGGAATTGATGCAGTACAGCTTGAAACGATATTCCTGCCGTTTGAACAAGTAGGCAAAGGGAAATCTCAAACCGATGGAACCGGTTTAGGGCTGACCATTAGCCAGAATATTGTCGAGATGATGGGGAGTTCCATTCAGGTTAAGAGTGAATTGGACGTAGGCAGCATCTTCGAGTTTGAGATTGAATGTCCTATTGCCAAGGATTGGATCCGAACGAGTACTACGACTAGCATTGGAAGTATTAGTGGTTATTCGGGCAGACAGCGACAAATTTTGATTGTAGATGACCGTTGGGAAAATCGTTCGGTGATTGTTAATTTACTAGAACCTATTGGCTTTAAGGTCGTTGAAAGCAGCAATGGTCGAGAGGGGCTAGACACGGCCAAGGCATTACAGCCAGATCTGATTATCACTGACCTGGCTATGCCAGTGATGGATGGCTTTGAGATGACTCAGCGGCTCAGGCAGTTAGCTGCTTTTGCGAATGCACCGATTATCGCGTCGTCTGCCAGTGTCGCTAACATCGATCGCGAACAAAGCCAGGAATCGGGGTGTGATGATTTTCTGCCGAAGCCTGTGCAGGCTTCAGATCTCCTGGATCTGCTCAAAGAATACCTGGAACTAGAGTGGATGTATGAAAGCGGTAATGGCTCTTCTAAACCATCAGTCTTGCCCATTCCTGTGGATGATACGACTGACTCTGCATCACGGGCTGCTGAAGCTGTAACCGGGACAACCAGCCATTCTCGTTCCCTAGAGATGGTGGTTCCCCCAGCAGAGGATCTGGTCACTATCTATCAAATGGCAAAAGCAGGCTACGTGGCAGAGGTTCAAGACGAAGCACATCGGTTCAAACAACTGGATGCCAAATATGCGCTATTTGCCGATAAGGTTTTTCTGTTGGCCGAAGAGTTTGAAGACGAGGCTATTGTTCAGTTAATAGAGCCTTACTTGAACGATTTGAAGTAGGACTCCATCAACATTAGGTCAATCGTCAGATACATTATGGGCGGCAGGGATGACAACGGCGGCTCAATAATCCTCGGGTGCTGATGCCACCATTTATCTTTTTCTGTTCAATTCAGCCTTGGCCGAGTGTGTTTAAGATTTCTGGTTTACAACCTGGCTTTGTGAGATTAATCCAGCGCATTAATCCGGTTCCAGGATGGCTTCCTCATCCTGCACCTCGTCAATTTCAACTGAGTAGAACCATAAAAGAGGGTTAAGTTCCATTCGATGAAGCTTGAATGGCGATATGCTCAGTCGGACAGCACTGCTCTCCAAGGGCAGCATCTTCGCAACATAGCTGGAGACCAGTTTTCCCGTCTTCCTTCTCTGGTTAGCTCTGCTCAGAGCTTTTTGTAAGGTAAGATACAAAAGCTTTGAGTTTCTCTGAACGTCTGTAGAATCACTGCTTCCTGCTAAGGGCAAGCTATACAGGTTGTCTGGATGATACTCAAGCTGCTGTTCCATTATTTGAAGGATCGCTAGATGGCAACTTACAAAGTCAGGTTAGTCAATGAAGCTGAAGGTTTAGATACAACAATTGATGTTCCTGATGATCAATACATTCTGGATGCCGCAGAAGATCAGGGCTTTGATTTGCCTTACTCCTGCCGTGCCGGTGCCTGTTCTACTTGCAACGGAAAATTGGTTTCAGGTTCAGTGGATCAATCCGAGCAGTCGTTTTTAGATGATGAGCAGATTGCGGCTGGCAATGTACTCACCTGCTATGCCTACCCAACCTCTGATTGCACCATTCAAACGCATCAAGAGGAAGCCCTCTTTTAGAAGGTATTTGAGAAGTAGCCCATGCGCTGCATTCGCCCCCTGGATTCCCAATTTTGGAGATTTAGGGGGCGATCGAGCTATATTCAGCACATTTAAAGCAACCGCCACAACAAACGGCGAGTTGTATGTATAAAAGTTTATGTGATAAGTATCTGAACCTGTTGGACGCGATCGCCCCTACAACACAACTCCTACAACACAAGAGATTGAACCATAATCGAACGACAACCCACAAAAAGGTAGCACTCAGCCAGAACTGTCTCGCTGCACAAATTGCCTGAGTATTTCCGTTGGCTTGCGATCCCATGTATCAATGTGTTCGTAAATGAGGCCGTCCTGATTAAGCTTGTAGTTGGAGTAGCCATTAAAGTAGACCTTAGCCTTCCAGGGCACACGTAGCGTGCCTCTCACTGTCCACGTCGCCACAATCATGTCATCTGCGGCGGGTAAAACAGTGTGAACATCAAAATAGATTTCAGTAAAAAATAACCGGGCATGAAACCGCAGCGTCCAGAAAATAATGCGGTAATTGAACTTACCTTTAAACGTATTGACCGGATCTCGAAAGTAGATGTTTTGGCTGTAAATCTCGTAGGATATATCCTGCTGAAACAACGTGGGCAAATCTGCTTCCAGGGTTGTGATAACCTGCTCCATTTGCGGGAGGCGATCGCTCCGCCCAACTGGCTCTATTGGCGTATTATGAGTATCCATTGCAACGTCCTGCATCCTGGCATTGAGATTCAGAGGTAAAGTAAAGTTCGAGGTCGAGCAGTTTTGGCGAGTTTTACCTCATTCCCCTGTATCTTCACGCTGCTGAGCCACATCCTGAACGTATTCAGCCATATTCTGAGCTTCGTCAGCAAGCACTTGCGCCTGATCTGCTTTATTTTGCACTAAATTTGCTTCCGCTTGCAGATGGTCTGCCTGATCTGATTCAGCCTGAGCGCGGGCGACATCAGCCATCTCCTGGATGTGGTCAGCCTGGGTTTGCACGTCATCGGCTCGACGTTGCGCTTCATCAGCTCGGCGTTGCGCTTCATCGGCTCGGCGTTGTGCCGCCGCCGCCCGCATATCCGCTAGAGTTGTCCGAATCCGGTCGGTATCCGACCTCATCTGAGCAAATTCAGATTCCGTCGTCGTGGTTCTGGCTTTCAGTTCTCCCACCTCATGTTGCAGTTGAAGAATTTCTCGTTTCAAACTTTCATCTTCAGCAACCAGAGAACCCAACTCTGTCACAATGGCATCCAACACATCCTGACCGACATCTTGATAGTTCATACAACCCTCCATACGATGTACGGTTAAACTAGATTGCAAAAATAACCTGTTCTAGTTCAAGGATCTCGCGCCCCAATACACTCCTCTGTCAATCAGTCTACAGCAAGCGTCATCCAGGAACCTGGTATCAAATCGTGCCGCAAATCTGCTGCAAGGTTTGGGTAAAGCCAGGATAGGAAATAGCTGCCGCTTCAGCTCGTTGAATGGTCGTTGTTCCTGTAGCCATTAGAGCCGCGATCGCCAAACTCATGGCAATTCGGTGATCGGTAAAACTATCCACTTCGGTGCCAGTTAAGGGCGTTCCGCCGACGATTTCTAAGCCGTCTGGCAACTCCGTCACCTGAGCGCCCATCCGCTGCAACTGCGTTGCCATTACCGTGAGGCGATCGCTCTCCTTAACCCGTAACTCTGCCGCATCTCGAACCACTGTTGTTCCCCGAGCAAACACGGCAGCCACGGCTAAAACGGGAATTTCATCAATGAGACGGGGAATTAAATCACCGCTAATCGTACAAGCCTTGAGCTGGCTGTGCCGCACGCGAATATCGGCAACGGGTTCACCTGCCACAGTACGCTGGTTTTCCAGGGTAATATCGGCCTCCATCGCCACCAGCGCATCCAAAACACCTGTGCGGGTTGGATTCACACCCACATTTTCAACCACCACTTCAGAGCCGGGTACGATCGCCCCGGCTACCAGCCAAAACGCCGCAGAACTGATGTCTCCCGGCACAACGACCGTCTGCCCTGTTAGCGTCGCTGGCCCTGTTACCGTAGCGCTACAGGTGTCTGGGTCAACGGCAACTTCAGCCCCAAATGCCCGCAGCATTCGTTCGCTGTGGTCGCGAGACAAAGCAGGCTCCGTCACAGTCGTTCTACCGTCGGCCATCAGTCCGGCTAACAACACGCAGGATTTTACCTGAGCCGAAGCAATGGGCGATCGATAGTGAATTGGTTTAAGAACCTGTCCTTGAATGGCTAACGGTGCCAATCCCCCCGTGCGATGCCAAATGTGTGCCCCCATTTGCTGCAAGGGTTGAATCACGCGAGACATGGGACGCGATCGCAACGAGCGATCGCCCGTCACCGTAAAAAAACGTCCAGGATGAGAGGCTAAAATACCTAACATCAGCCGCATGGTGGTGCCAGAATTGCCCGAATCTAGCACATCAGCAGGCTCTAACAACTGCCCCAACCCAATGCCCTGAACCGTCACCCAATCGGTACTCAGTTCAGAAATAGTGGCTCCCATCGCTCGAAAACAGTTCGCGGTGCTGCGCGGATCTTCTCCTAGCAGCAAGCCTTGAATTCGCGTTTCTCCCTGGGCGATCGCTCCCAACATCAAGGCGCGATGGGACATTGATTTGTCACCTGGAATCTGAATCTGACCCTGTAACGCCAGCGCCTCCGGTGGGCAAATCGTCAGGGATTGGTGATGTTCCGTAAGATCGAGGGTGATAGTGGCGGTTGGCATTGGGATAATACGACAAGAAGTAGCGCTAGCAATCGTACATCGTTTTTAATATGCTGACTCACTACAAACCCGTCTGTTTATCGTTAATGTCGCTGGATCTGCCGCTCTGGTCAGTGGTGGAAAGCGCAGCGACCCTTTATCAAAACGAGCACGATCGCTTTCATCTGCTGTTTACCGAGCCATTAGTCCACGATTTTCAAGAGCCGTATCGTTCAGGAAGCAACCCGGCAGAGCGTGTCATCACCACATCTCCCCAAACCCCACGCCTGATTTGGTTAGAACTTTCTCCCTATCGCGTCACCATGACTATGCAAGGAAACGGCAATTTCAGCTATCGCCACTTCTGGGAACAAGGCGTTTATGGCCTGAGCCGCTACTGGTTACAAAACGAAACGTTAACCCGCAGCGATCATCTCCGTCTGCGAAACTTTACGCGCAGCCTGACCCTGATAGGACATCCGATTCCTCGCCAGTTGCGGATCGACTACGAGTTGTGGGCTGATACGGTTCACTTAGGACACTACGTCATCAATTTAGATATTCAGGCATAGGGACATTGTGTTGCAACGTCCCTATTGCCACGTCAACTCAAAGCGTTGTTAGCCAGTCAAGGCTTACCACAATGCCCGCACAGGCTGGGGCGCAGACCGTACAGGGGCAGGAGCAACAGGCTGTTGCACCACCGCAGGGCGTGTGATGGTTTGCTGTGTCGCCTGTTGGCGCTCAATGGTGGTTTCTGTACGAACTTCAGTTTGCGTAGACTGCACCGTTTGCGCTTCAGATTCCTCTTGCGCTTGTATGGTTTCACGTTCAACCGTCTCTTCAGCAGCAGCCTGTTGAACATCATCTGTAGCTAAAGCCACGTTCAATACCCTATTGTTTGCTGTGGTCAAAATGACCTGATCGCCAGGGTGCAATCTGGATCGCACATCTGGATTAACATTGGGCAAGAGCCGATATGACCCGTTGGCCAGTCGAACTCGAATATCGCCATCATTGGAGACAGCAACCACTTTAGCTGTAACGTTCTCAAGTTGAGGTTGGCTCATCTGTGTCCCATCGGTTCGCTCAACCAAGGACTGTGCGATCGCAGCATGGGGTATCCCAAGACAGGCAACCGTCGTTAAAGCAACACCCACTAGCGCTACGCGATTACGTAAAGACATTAGCAATACTCTCCTAAAGTTAAATGACGGCCATACTCCCAACTGGTGAGAGCCTGGCCCGAGGAAAGGCATCAACGCTGGCTTTCCTGACCATTGGTATGAAAAAGATTAGAGGTAGCACAACCTGTGCGGCACTGGCATGACCGACTGCTTTTGGCATCACTCCTTGTCGGAGACGGGTTTGGAAATAAGTGTTGAGATGATTCTGATCAAAAGCAGTGTGCCGTTACCGAACCTCAGCTAGTATTCCCAATCTTGGTTAAGATTCCCGTTCAGGGTGAAATTGTTCCAAGCCAGCCGTTAAGGGTAGCGCGATAGAGTGCTTGAAACCGAGTTCGAGCATTGAGCTTGGTCAAAACGTTGTTAACGTGAAATTTAACGGTGCGTTCGCTAATGTAAAGCTGGTTGGCAATGTCGCGATCGCGCAACCCCTGCGCCAACAGAGCCAAAATTTCCTGCTCTCGCTCCGACAGGTGCGGTTGGCGGTTGGCCACAGGCTCCAGATTCCAGCTTCCGCCCTGAGCCACAACGTCTACCGCTTCACGCAGTTGCGCTGAAGTAATCGACAGGTCAATCCGGGCGGCAATTCCTTTAGGAGCAGGCTGGTTCCCGATCGCAACCCATAGCACTTGCGGTGGCGGTTGCCCCACTAGCGTATCGGTTAACAATGGCACAGCCGCATCAATCGCACTACAAACCGTCAGCCCAGCTAGATGAGCCAGTTGAGTAAACGCCACCTGAAGAACGGGCGACTCACACTGCACCCGGAGCCGCAGTTCGCTAAGCGGGCTGAGATAGGGTAGTTGCAGCAACACTCGAATCGCATTCTGATTCGTGCCGATATAGGTCTGTAAAGTTCCACCCAGGCAGGCGATCGCCACCTGAAGAGTGTTAATTGCAGCCACGATATAGGGAGGAACATCGGCTAACACGGCATCAGACGAAACGGCTGTCGCTGGAATCAATGCCTCTAGTGAGACCTCACCCAAACCATAGGTGAGGCGACAGTAGGTACACTTCAGCTCGTTTAAGCGTTCAGTGGTTCGCAGCAGTAGACAGGTTACAGCCGTTGAAAGCGATCGCTCTGTTCCTACTAAAACGAAACGAGCCTGGTTCAACAGTTGATCCAACTGTTCGGATAGGGGCAGCGCCAGTGATGATGCGGCTGCGCTGGTTAGCCACATTTGTTTTTCATGTTGATAGCGCAGTGCCGTTTCTAACGCCACCGTCACCGTCATACATAACCCTTGCAACACCTCCAAAAACTCTGGAGCAAGGGGCTGGCGACTAAAGACAGCTAATACACCAATTACTTGCTCGGCGGCAACCAGCGGGTACCCAGCAAATCCAAAAATGCAGTTGGCGATCGCCCATTCTCGATCCTTAACCCAGGTTTCCTCAGCCAAATTATTGCTTAGAAACGCAATGCGGTTTTGGGCAATTTTGCCCACTTTAAACGCCCCCATTGGCACTCTGGCAAATGAACCATCGACACGGGTATACATACCAGAAGAAGCTACCAACCGCAGCATTTTGCGATCCGGCTCAACCAACCAGATCCGCGCCAGGGCACAGTCAAACTCATCCACTAAACCATCTGTCGCTTGCCGAGCAATGAGCTGAGGCTCAGCACAGCCCACAAAATGCTGGGCAATTTTATAGCTCCGTTGCAATCCAAACAGTAGACGCGTCGCATCTAAGAATCCAGAAATCGCCTCAGACACGGCAATATTCGCCAAGAAAACTAGTTCAATTGAGAAGCACTCCAGAGCTTAACTCTGTAGCCCCAGATACAATCACTCAACAATCTTGACAAGATCCGGAAATTAAACAGATTCAGCCATTAGCCCCATTCGTCATCCGAGGGCGGCATGAAGCCCCACTGACTGGCTTCCTTATCTGGGCAGGTGTCTGCTCCGTCGGTGATGCCATAGGGGTGCATTGCACATACCAACAAAGTACCACCATACACTCGACCATGATAATGGCGACAGCCAACGCAGACGGGATGATCGTTCAAAAACGGCTCTACCGTGCGCGTAACTGGTTCTACCGCATGGTCGATACTGGCTTCTAACCCTAATACCAGTTGTAAAATCGGCTCAATCCAATCGTCTAAGGCAGGATCGAGCTGATCTAGCTCAGGAGCCACTGCCGCTTCAATTTCTTCCACGACATCAGCCGAAAACTCAACCAGGGCATCGATCGCCTCCACCATTCCCTGAGACGCTTCCCGAAAGAGTTGCTCTACTTCATGAGCAACGGTATCCAACATTTTTAGCCAATCTTGTTGCCAACCTTCCATATTTGCTCAAACAAGAGGATGCTGTCATCTTAGACCCTCGGTTTAAACTTTGGCCTCCGGTTAATCTGTAGACCTAATCACGCTTGAGGCGGCGCAATTCTTCCTGCAACTTGGTCACCTGCTGGCGCAACTCATCTGCCGCAGGCTTTTCTGATGTCGCTACCGTCTCATCGTCCAAAATTTCGATCCGACGGGGTTGCCCATCTCGTTGCGGCTCTGTGGTAGGAGGACGCTGCTGTGCCCGGTTCACCATTTCATCTACCATTCGCTTCGCTTCTTCGGTCGTCATTTCACCGCGAGCGACCATTTCGTCTGCCAGCTTTTGAGCTTGCGATCGCAGTTCTGAAATTGTGCCTCCAGCCTTCTCCCCGGCCACGGAAGCAATTCCAACACCCAGATAAAACGCTTTTTGCACTAAATCTCCGAAACCAGCCATGACGATTGCGGCTCCTTCACAATGGGATTAGTTGACACCTCTCTCATCAGCTCATCTGGCCGTTCACGGTCGAGGCGTAGCAAACCAGAGAACAGTTGAGCTAGCAGATGATTAAGCGGAGTCACTTCTAGCATAGAGGCAAATCGAATGAGCTGCCCAGCCTACCTTAGCCAACCTCCCTTCTGGAAGTCACCACTGGCAAACCTGGGTCTTTCGTGCCGCCAAGCAGCCTGGCGAACCCTCACCAATACTAATAACTAAAAGACCCGGAGACTACGCCTATCACAAGCATCCCGTATTGCTGCTACCTTCCGGTCCTGACAAAGTTTGGGCGTTGTAATCGCGTAGGTCCAGGTCACTTAACAGCATAACACGCATTTTGGGCGACCAGTTAACCCTCAGCCACCTGACATCCTGCACCACGAAGACAAAAAGTGCTGTTTAATTCAGTTCAATGAATTACAGAATGACAGACAGCACCTGCTGTGGACATCGTTTAAGAGACGGTTTGCAGTGGATTAAATGGGCTGCACGCGTCCCCTCAATCCTTCACTCTAGGGAACTTCCGAGCCGATTCTGTTTCAAAGTCGCCCAGAGTTGGGGACTTAGCATCTGCAACAAGCTAGCAAGGGGGCAGTTCGAAGACAACCAGCACTTTATAAAGCAACATCTAGGGAGCGAACGCAAAACGGTACGTACGTTTCAGATCACCTTACAATTCAACACAAAAACAATTGACTTTAAGAGGATCTCCTGTGGGCTGTAGTTAGCGAGTTGTAACATTAGTAAGTTGTAATAAGTGTAAAGAAGGGTAAGTGTTCTGCAACTAATATGGAACATCAACTTACAGTAGAGATGTAGGGAAATATTGAAACAAAGCTCTCCATCGACATCTCCTGTTTCTGGCTCAACTTAATCTTTGAAATACAAGGAGGAAGATATGTCTGGCTTCCGTTGGGTTCAACAAGTTCCTCAGTATCTTTGGGAAGGCATAAATCGCATTTTTGCACCGAGCGACGATGCCTACCCTAAAACAGGCGTTCAACCCTTTGAAGGCGATTCTGCCAAAGATGACGACCGTTTCTACTAACTTTTATTAGCAAAAACAACCAGTCCATTTATCAATTTAGATTCGGCGATCGCTGTTAATCGCTGCTGTTTCTTGAGAGGTAAACAATGAGCCAGTTAGGTAGCTAATTGGCTCTATTTATCTGAATAATAGTGCCCTCTGCTTAAGCAGTGCGTTCCCATGCAATCAACCGCTGACCAGTTCATGAATCATCTGATTTGCCTGAGATTCGTAACCACTTCCAAACAAATTGAAGTGGTTAAGGATGTGGTAGAGATTGTACAGAGTTTTGCGACGGCTAAACCCCGGTTCTAGCGGAAACGCGTCGTTGTAAGCGCTATAAAAATCAGCCGGGAACCCGCTAAATAGCTGAGTCATGGCAATATCAACTTCGCGATCGCCAAAATAAACGGCTGGGTCTAAAATTACGGGTTCTCCTGTCTTGGTTACCGCCGCATTACCTGACCACAAATCGCCATGTACCAGCGACGGCTGAGGTTCGTACCCTGCCAGAATGGTGGGGACGGATTCTAGCAAACGGTCTTGGGCTGGGAAATGTCCTCCTCGCCGTTTTGCCAACCGAAACTGGTAGCCAAGCCGATGTTCTACAAAGAACTCAGTCCATCCCTCTGTCCAGGGATTGAGTTGGGGAGTTGAACCGATTGTGTTGTTTTGCTGCCAGCCAAAGCCGCGATCGCTCATCACTCGATGCATCGCCGCCAGGTTTTGCCCCATCGCTTCCCATGCCTGATGATCGCCATAGCCGAGGTCTAGCCATTCCAGCACCACATAGGCCGAACTCGAAGCGGTTCCCCAACAAATGGGTCGAGGAACACGAATGGTTTGGGTATCGGCAATTTGTCGCAGCCCCAGAGCCTCTGCTTCAAACATGGCAACTTGACTGGCCTGGTTCGTCTTCACAAAGTAGGCGCGATCGTCATCTGCAAAAGCACAGGCTTGATTGATGCTTCCACCTCCCACCGGACGGCGATAGGTTCCCGTAAAGGATTGCCCCGTAACCTGGCTAATGTGTGCCGCAATTTGATTCCACATAACAGACAGCAACCAAACAAGGGCAGTAAGGTAAGCGATCGAAGAACGCTAATCAGCACCAGGTTACACTCAACCGCGCTGTTTATGCTTGCATCTTACAAGCCAATGCCGCTCGTTTCACACGTTTGCCGCTGGTTCATTCGTTTTCTTGCTTGCTGTTATCATCCGCTCCTACGCGGCTGGCTTTAATTCAACCACGCCATAGGCATCGGGCGAAAGATGCCGTTGGGCTGCCGCCATTAGTTCATCTGCGTCGATTGCCCGAATCTGGGTTGGATAGTCAAGAGCTGGAGCCAAATCACCCACCACAGATTGATAGTAGCCGTAAACCCCAGCGCGATCGCTCGGTGTTTCGTTACCAAAAACATAGCGATTGGCAACCAGCGTTCGAACTCGGTTAATTTCAGCGACCGAAATCGGTTCCGCTTGCAGACGACGGATATGATCGGCGATCGCCGCTTCAACAACAGGCACATTCTCCACCGGAAGCTGCGCCGAGATGTAAAAGACCCCCTGCTGGGTGTAGGTCATATTGCTGGCGGCAATACTGGTGACCAGTCCTCGCTCTTCCCGCAACTCTCGGAATAGACGAGCCGTTCGCCCTCGCCCCATCACCGATGACAGGATATCGAGACCATAGGTTTCTGGTAAATTGACGATGCCTGGAACGCGCCAGGTCATAATCAACCGCGCCTGTTGTAACGTATCATCCACATATTCGCGCCGATTGATGCCCGCAAATGCTGGCTCCACTGCAGCAGGCGGCAATGCTGGTACATTAACCCTGGGACTTTTGAGAGTATGTCGCTGAGCAGACGCGAATCCATCGGCTACTGTTTGAATCAACTCTTCCACCGGAAGATTACCAACCGCCACCGCTGTAATTGACTCTGGCTGATACCAGGTCGCGTGAAAGTCCCTCATTTGCTGAGCCGTCAAGTTTTCAATCACTGACATGGGGCCTAGCACCGGACGACGATAAGGCAATCGCTCAAAGGTCATTTCCATAGAGCGATAGAAAGAACGGCGGCGTGGGCTGTCTTCTGCCCGCCGAATTTCTTCCAGGATGACAAACCGTTCCCGCTCAAACGCCTCATCCGGGATGGCAGCATTCATCACGACTTCAATTTGCAGCGGAGCCAGCTTTGCAAAATCTTTAGGAGCCGTAGTGATGTAATAGTGCGTGTAATCTTGGCTGGTTGCTGCGTTCGTTACAGCACCTTGCTGCTCGATCAGCCGTTCAAATTCACCGCTTTGTAAACGGCTTGTTCCTTTAAAAATCATGTGCTCCAAAAAGTGAGCCATGCCATTAATGTCTTCTGTCTCAACGGCTGAACCAACTCGCAGCCATAGACTCAGATTCACCGCCTCAATGGGCATCTGTTCTGCCACAATCGTCAAACCGTTAGGCAGACGACGCACCGTTGGGGAGTTTAGCCGGGGAACAGGGGAGTCAATCAGGATTGAGGTCATGAAATTCTCTAAGACCAGTACATTCTTTACCCATCTTAATCGTCACAGTTCAGCAGTATTGGTTCTCAGACGACATTTCGGCAGTTTTAGTTGATATTTCAGTGAAATTCACCGCCCCATAGTTTGTCCGCCTCAGTGAAATCCACTAAGCGGTTCCTTACTTTTACTGCAACTAAAACCAGTACAGGTACGGGATATTCAGGGTAACGGCTGTTTGTCACCGTAGGATATGAGCGATCGCCCATTTCAGTACCGTTCAAAGATGAACGCGGCTTAATCAAACTCTGGTGATTGGCTCCCCCGACTCTAAAAGAACTGGCACTCTTTCATTCCCTCAGCCCATTGCAGCAGGGTACGCGATAAAATAAGAGCAGTATTAAGCAATGTAAACCATCTAATGCCACGCCCCTCCGCTCACACCCCTTCGTCTTGCCGTGTTGTCGTAGTTGGCGCAGGCATTGGAGGGTTGACAACAGCCGCTTTGTTGGCTCGTCGAGGGTACCAGGTTCTAGTTCTCGATCAGGCGATCGTTCCAGGGGGGTGTGCCTCTACCTTTAAGCGGCGCGGGTTCACGTTCGATGTAGGCGCGACTCAAGTCGCTGGACTGGAACCCGGAGGCATCCATCACCGCATTTTTGCTGAATTAGAGATAGACTTGCCCGAAGCAACTCCCTGCGACCCAGCCTGTGCCGTATATTTGCCTGGTGAAACAGACGCAATTCAGGTCTGGCGCGACCCGCAGCGGTGGCAACAAGAGCGGCAACGTCAATTTCCAGGCAGCGAACCATTTTGGCAGCTATTAGCCACCCTATTCCGCCACAGTTGGCAGTTCCAATCGCGTGACCCCGTCTTGCCGCCGCGTAACCTATGGGATGTGTGGCAAACGGTACACGCCGTGCGACCGGGCACCTTGCTAACGCTGCCCCACACTTTCTCCACGGTTGGGCAAGTTTTGCGCTGGTATGGGTTGGGCGATGATCGACGGCTCAAAACCTTTTTAGATTTGCAGTTGAAGCTTTACTCTCAGGTGAGTGCTGAAGAAACCGCTCTACTCTATGCTGCAACGGCGTTGGGCGTGTCGCAAGAGCCGCAAGGGCTGTATCATTTGCAAGGCAGTATGCAGGTGTTGAGCGATCGCCTGGTTGCGGCTCTCACCCGTGACGGTGGCACGCTCCTGATGCGTCACACAGTTGAGCAGATCGACACCACAAACGGTAAGGCCACGGCAGTTCGCATTCGCAACCAGAAGACAGGCGAGGTGTGGACAGAGCCAGCCGACCACGTTGTGGCGAATGTCACGGCACAAAATCTGGTGCAGTTAGTCGGAACCCCGTCTTCTACAGGCCATCCTCTGACGGGCTATCAACGGCGCGTCGATAAGCTCCCTCCGGCCTCTGGTGCGTTCGTGGTTTACCTGGGCGTTGACCAATCAGCCGTTCCAGCCAACTGTCCACCTCATTTACAGTTTTTGTACGACTACAACGGCCCCATTGGCGAAAACAACTCTCTGTTTGTGTCGGTAAGTCACCCAGGGGATGGCCGCGCCCCAGAAGGCAAAGCCACAATCATTGCCTCTTCCTTCACGGATACGGCTCTGTGGTGGCAGAACGACGACTATTCAGTCTTGAAGCAGCACTACACTCAGGAGGCGATCGCGCGTCTTTCCGCTGTCTTCAACTTAACCGACGAAACCATGATTCACGTTGAAGCAGCCACCCCCCGCACCTTTGCTCACTTCACCGGGCGGGAGCAGGGCAGCGTCGGCGGCATCGGCCAGCGGGTTGCCACCTTTGGCCCCTTTGGTTTTGCCAACCGCACTCCGGTTCAACACCTTTGGTTGGTCGGCGATTCAACCCACCCCGGCGAAGGAACGGCTGGGGTCAGCTATTCGGCCTGGACGGTCGTTCGGCAGATTGAAGCGAATCCTTAACCTCAGCGAGACCACTTAAGCTGCCGATGGCGAAGTTGTAGCGGCGTGGGCATCAGTTTCTTTTCATCGGTTGCATTGTCCGTTGCACTTTGAGATACCTTAGCGCCGCTTTGGTAGGGAATTTTGTTTCGCATAGCACGCTATCTCTATATTGTTTTCCTGGAGAATATTTTAGTGCTTTAGATTTCCTTAATGTTTTTTCTTAATATTTTTTAGTCTCACAACGAATTTTCCGCCGCTTAGCTCAGTCCTGGATGGCAACACAACCCATCACAACACCGCTGTTTTTTTGCAGCCAACGGGTAGCAAAATTGTGAAGGTTGTTCCTTGACCCAAAGCTGATGACACTTCGATTTTGCCCTGGTGCCTTTCAACGACAATTTGATGGCTAATCGACAACCCCAGACCCGTTCCTTTTCCAGATGCTTTCGTTGTAAAGAAGGGCTGAAACAGGCGAGAGCGAACGCTTTCTAACATGCCTGGCCCGTTGTCTATAATCTGAATCTTGACCCAATCGGCATCAACGGTTTCGGTGCGAATCCGAATGAAGGGGGCTGCAACCGCAGCATGAGTCGCCGGATCGACACCAGAAACATCCCTGGGAGTCCGTCCCATTTCCTCCTCCAGGGCATCGATCGCATTGCTCAACAAATTCATGAAGACTTGATTGAGTGGACCTGCGAAGCAAGCAACAGGAGGCAACTGACCATACTCCTGAATCACCGTAATTTGGGGATGACCAGCATTTTCTTTCAGTCGATGGCGCAGCAGCAGCAGCGTTCCATCTATTCCATCATGTAAGTTAATCGGCTGCCGTTCTGCTTCATCTAAGCGAGAGAAGTTGCGTAGCGATAACACAATTTGCCGAATGCGATCGGTGCCCAGTTTCATGGAAGCCAGCGTTTTGGGAAAATCTTCCATCATAAAATTGAGGTCAACCTCGATCGCTTCAATTTCAGCCTGAACGGCTGGAACGGGCTGAGGATAGTGTTGACGATAGGTTGCTAGTAACCGCAGCAGATCATGGGCATAGCCAATGGCATGTGCCACGTTGCCATGAATAAAACTAACGGGGTTATTGATCTCATGGGCAATTCCGGCAACCAGTTGACCCAAGGCCGTCATTTTTTCGGTTTGCACCAGGTGGGCTTGCGTCTGATGCAAGCGCTGTAGGGCTTGCTCAAGCTGAAAGGCTTGATCTCGCAGTTGCAATTCCGATTGACGTAAAGCAAGTTCCGTTTGCGTTCGCTCTGCAATTTCACTGATGAGTTCGTTGTTAGACTGCTGCAACGCAGCGGTACGCTCCTCTACCCGCTGTTCCAGTTCTGCGTTCAGCGCCCGCACTTGCTTTTCGGCTTGCAGTCGCTCCGTCTTTTCGGCGGCTAACACACTCAGCTTGTGACGCAGTTCGAGTTGGGTCACCACTTGCCGACTCAGCGAGGCTAACGCTTCACGCTGTGGCAGCGTCAATTGCCGGGGTGCATAGTCAATGACACACAATGTACCCAACGCAAATCCATCAGGGGTTGTCAGTGGGGCACCAGCATAGAAGCGAATTTTAGGGTCAGACGTCACCAAAGGGTTGTCGGCAAACCGCTCATCTAGCTGTGCATCTGGAACTTCAAATAGGTCAGGCTGCAAAATGGCGTGGGCGCAAAAGGCCAGGTCACGCGAGGTTTCTGCTGCGTCTAAACCCACTTTAGATTTGAACCACTGCCGATGCTGATCAACTAAACTCACTAGCGCAATAGGCGTTTGACAAATGTGGGCAGAAAGCTGAGTGAAATCGTCGAATGCCGTTTCAATGGCAGTATCGAGAACTTGGTAGCGCAACAGAGCAGCAATTCTCTGCTCTTCATTCTCTGGAAATGGTGCTTTCATTTAGGCTCTCCTGCACAGGCGCACTTCGCTGGCGACCAGTGGCATCAACTGTGGTCTTCTCCGCTCAGAATTCCCATGTTTTCCCCGCCTTTCGCACCCCTCAATTAAAAAGTTGCAGAATCCATCCATATCCTGGACGAGGGGATTCGGTTTGTCCTGCAATCACGGAACTGCTGTTTTAATGAACGGCGGTTTCAGCAAACCACTGTTGTTCCAGCTTGCTCTGCGCTACGATCTGTCCGCGTTTAATTACCATCCGTCCAGGGGGGGCAGCGGCGATCGCCTCACTCACCGAGGTGGCATTTAACAGCACCAAATCGGCAATGCCCCCTGGAGCAATGCCATAACCGTGAATGCCAATTGCCCTCGCTGCTCGGGTTGTAGCCATTTCCAGGCAGAGCTGATGAGCCGCAGGTGTGCCCAGTTGCAGCAGTTGAGCAACCAACGTGGCAATTTTGAGTACATCGCCATCACCAAAGGGCGTAAACAGATTTTGAACATTGTTGACCGCGAACGCAGTATTAACGCCAAGCTGCGCCAGCGTGTGAATTGGAGCTACACCGCGTCGCACGTTGTGAGTATCCTTACGAGCCATGATGTAAACATCAGAAGCAGGCAGCGCCAAGATTGAAAGATCGGCCTCTTGAATCGTTGGGGCGATCGCCGCTAATTCAGCCGGCGGCAGCCCTGCCAGTTTGGTCATGTGCCCAACACAAACACGCCCCTGCCAGCCTCGTCGCACCGTCTCAGAAACCACAAACGGCAACAGCATGGGGCTATCGTCGTCCAGATAATCCAGGTGAAAATCAACATCACAGTCGAATTCTTGAGCAATGTCGAAGATGATTCGAATATTCTGCTCTGGATCAGGATCGACATACGGTGCAGACCCAACCACATCAGCACCCATTGCCATCGCCTGCTGCAATAAATCAACGGTTCCGGCCTGGTTTGTAATACCTTCTTGGGCAAATACTGCCAGTTGCAACGTTAGCCCCCAGGCATACTCATCCCGCAACGGCAGCAACGCTTCTAGCCCAGTGACCTGAATGACTGGATCAACCTCAACATGGCTTCGCATTGCCGTTGTGCCAAAGGCGATCGCTTGCTTCAGTGCCCGCCTTGCTCGCGTCTGAATATCGGCTACGGTAAAGGAGTGCTTGGCCTGCAAGGTAACATGCATGGCCTCATTGAAATCACCCGTAACAGCGACGCAGCGATCGAACAACAACGCTTTGTCGAGATGCATATGAGCATCAACCAAACCAGGAATCAGGAGTTGCCCTCCGGCATCAATGACTCGGTCTGCCACAACTGAAAGATGGGGTGCTATGTCCACGATTCGGTCATCTGCGATGGACACATCCCACAGCCCATCTCGCCCAAGTAACTGAGCATTATTGAGTTTCAAGTTCATCGTGTCCCCCCTTCGACCCGTACCCTAAGGTAAACCGTACACTGTAGCCAGACTGTATTAGTTGATCCAATCCCAATCAGGCCAAGCGGCCAGGCAGGTTGTTGCTTAAGCGAGGGTGCGATCGCCTCCCCGATTTGCAAGGGTCAACACAAGAAAAGGTAGGCGCTTGCCTACCCAATCATCGTTCGTCTTGATTCCACGAAAATAGGGGTTATACGGTTACAAACTGGATGTTTTACCAGTTTCAGCCTGAGAGGGAATGGGTTGAGCCTGGCTGAATCCCATGTGGCTTGCCACTTCACGCAGCATAGAAATCTGTTCTTGAAACTCTAGCGTTTCAATCTGGCTCAAGGAGCTGTTAGTTGCATCGGTGTATTGGTAGTCACCTGGAACATCCACAATGCTGTCCCCCATGGCCTGCGCCCAGGCGTACCAAACCATTAACTGATTATTTTCGGTGAGAGCGGCATAAGAGCGAGAAAGCTCTGTGTCTTCACGATTAACGATCGCCCTCATTACAGCTAGTTGCTCGTCACCCGACAGCTCAAATACGTCTCCCAACAACCCTGGCGCTAGTTCAGGATTGGTTACCGAAGGAGCCGCAGGCGTAATGGAATCGCCCATTTTTTTATATACAAGATAAAGAAGCGCAAGTTTTTCATCAGCATTCAATGCTTCAAATGCATCAACCACGTTTTGGGTTTCTTGAGGCAGATATGAAGATTGGTTTGCATTCGGATTAGGGGACACGATAAATAATCTCCTGTAAAACAAGCAAATACTACTCTTTAGGGTTAACAGGGTTTCAGCATCAAGTCGCCTTCCGCGAGAAGGAGTTTGCGATCGGGGGATTGTTTGGCCAGGAGCAACAAACAACCCGAGTGCAGCTTCCAGCCAGCGATCGAGCCAAATTGCCGCTCTCGGAAACAACCCGAAACCAAATTTCGTTATTTAAAGTAGACTGGTACTTTGCTTTAAGCGTCAGCTGTTACGCAAAGTTGGGCAAGCTAGATAAGCCAGATACTCGCCAGTCAGAGTATTTTGTTTGAAATGCAGTTGAGGGTTGTGACCGTGGTGAAAATGAGCCAGACATACCGACCAGAAAATAGCGATCGATCGAACAAAACTGCCAGTCTCTACAGGCAGCCAACAGCCGTTGCGGTAACCGCAACTCGGCGCTTAGTGTCGAACCGCGACATGGATCTGCTGCTGCTAGCCTTTTGCTCCTGTTTGCTTACGGTTATTTGCCATCCTGCGGCTAACCTGCTCCATTCTCCCAGCAGTGCAGCCACCTCCGTAGCCGCTCCCTCTACCTCTTCGCCCTTCTCCCAGATTGATTTCATGATTAAATCGGGGCTTCTCACCGCCTCGCAACAGGAGGAGAAGCTAGAAGAATAGGCACGCTTCTGTCACCTTATTGCAGCAGAGGGAAGCCGTGCCCCGTTGGTTGAGGGGTATGGATACCCTCAACTCTCGTAGTCAAACCTTGTGAAACGGATCGTCCCACCCTGAATCAGAGCGATCAGCCGCCCGATGGGGTGAGTATTCTGGCTTAGGATGAACCTGCTGTTTTGCGTTTCCTTTCCAGTGCAGATGAGTTAAATCAGCGGTCGGTACCGAAACGGCATCTGTTGACTGCCGGGACGAGGCATAGGATGAGCTAGATGCGGTTTCGTACCGGGCATCCCAGGTAACTCCCGCTGCTCCAGATTGGGCTAATGCCTCCGCAACGGCGGTTGGTAATGTCTCCCAATCTACCTTGTCATTTTTAAGCACCAGCCGCAGTTGATGTAAAACGTCTCGTAGTGGAACCGATTGCGGTTGCGACTGTAGCGGCACACATGTGCGTAATGGATCTCGACGAATCGCCGCGATCGCCCGTTGAACCGCTTGGGTAATTTGGGTACCAAACTTGGTTCTGCCGCGCTGAACTTGATACTCTAGCCCTTGCTGGCTGGTGGCATACAGAGACGGCAACTGGTTCAGTGCATAGGCAATCAACTCAACCTGGTTAATGTAAGAAGCAACCCGTGCTGGAAGTGCTTTTAACTGCGTTTTAGCCTCTTCTTCAACCAGCACTTCCATTATGTTCTTGTAAGATGCCATAAAGTTTACACGGACTAAAAGCCCGTTCTAGTTAAATACACCTAGATTCATTCTCGAAGCGATCGCCGATCCTGTGGGTAAAGATTCCGACAGTTCCTTTAAAGCTTCTATAAAACTCGACTTTAAGACCGTATTGATCGGGGTGTTGGCGATCGCTTAAACAAAACGGTGGGTAAATTCGTAGGTTAAATCAATTCGTCCCTTACGCAGGATGGCTGGATCGAGCCGCTCAGCCGTGTTACACGTCATGAGAACGACCAACTGCTGCTGGCTTTGAATGCCCGTGGTATCAATCACGCTTTGATAGGAAGTGCCATCCAACAAACTGAGAATATGTTCTGTTTTGTTGTTGTTTTGGGCAACTTCTAGCGCCCGGTTTTTAGCTAAATTGTCTGCTTCGTTGATGATGAGACAAATGCGCTCCAGATAGGTGGGCGGCATAAAGTGTTCAACCGCATCATGATCCAGAACAAAAACAACGTATCCCAGGGGCGAGAGCAGTTCCTTTGCCACCGCTTGCGCCCATGCCGTTTTACCCGTTCCCGGTTCTCCTTGCACTAAAACGGCTAGCTGATGTTGATGAAGAACCGCTTGCTGAACCGCATCGGTAAAATTCTGAATATCAATCGGGAAGTCTCGAATCGAGTACTGGCTGTGTACCTGTCCAACTCTACTTTGATAACCGCTGAGCATTACCGCCAAATTGTACGTCGCCTTACTTACAAGCGGCGATAAGTCCTCCGCCAGCAGGCTATACCACCGCTTGCCCCGTTGGTCGGAGGGGCTAATTTGCAGCCACACCTGATGTGTTTGCCAGTAGGCATAGACAGTGCCCAGCACCTCCAGTGCTTCCCAACGGGCAAATCGCTCGGTTGGGTAGTAAAAGTGCTGATCCATATAGGATTGGATAATGAAGTCTGGCTGCCCCAGGAAACCTAGCACCTTTAGAACCGTGACTTCCTGCAACCGATGCAAAATTGAGTCAATTGGAATGCTGTTGCGATTAACTGACGGCTTTAAGGGCGTTTCGGTAGACAAAACATCTTGATAGCGGTGGTCTGGGTTGGGGGGGCCGGGGGT
>NZ_JADEWO010000036.1 GCF_015207605.1 Oculatella sp. LEGE 06141 | reverse complement strand
CGGTGGGGCAGCACGGGATGTTAAGGCAGGGGGGGACTTACAGCCATTTTCATTTGCATTCCCCACATCCCACACCCCACACCCCACTTGGCGAGACTGTGGCTGACTTGATTGAGAACTGCTGTAATCTTCACCCTGCTTGATCTTGGCCGCAAGCCTCTTGCTTCATCGTTGGGAGGCTGTACGGGTTGCTCTCCTGCCATTACCCTGGCAGCCGAACCAATGGTGATTGAGGTGCGGGAATTGCGGTTTTGCAGTGCCATAACAACCGAACATCCTTGTCTTTTTGTCTCGGTACAGTAGAAACATGACACGACAGGGTTCAATCCCTACAACCCCTGAGAGACGTTAAGAGAACTTGGAGAATAAGGTTATGACACTGGTTCATTGGACACCGTTTCAGGAGATTGAAAACTTACAGCGCGAAATGAATCAACTTTTGACTGCACTAAACCCGGAGACTTCTCGCTTCGATAGAACGATGTTTGTGCCTGCGGCTGAACTTCGCGAAACGCCAGATGCAATCCATCTCAGAGTCGAGATTCCTGGTATGGATGCCACCGATCTGGATGTTCAAGTGATGGCGGAGGCCGTTTCAATTAAGGGCGATCGCAAGTCTCAAACGGCGACGGAAGAAAAGGGTGTACTCCGCTCTGAGTTCCGCTATGGTTCGTTCCGTCGAGTAATTCCCCTTCCGGCCAGAGTCCAAAATGACAAGGTCGAGGCAGAGTACAAAGATGGAATTTTAAGCCTGAATTTACCCAAGGTTGAGGCTGAAAAAAATAAGGTCGTTAAGGTCAATATTGGCTAACGACACGGGCTAGAGTGCTTGGGAGATACTGATGCGCCCCTCGTTGGGGGCGCATTGAACGAAACGACAAAACATCAAAGCGGGGTCAAATTTTGACCCCGCTTTTTTAGATGATTGAAACTTTACGAACAATGAATCAAAATGCTGTGAAAGAGAGACCTACGCTATCACAACATCCAAACTCATCGACTGTGAGTAACCACGGGTAAAATCTCAGGTTCATCTTCTGGTACCCTCAAACTGGGAAACAGAAAATGATTTTCCTCAACATATTGAGCGCCAAAAAGCCCTTTTTCTGCCCAGAAGTATCGATCAGTGGTGTGCTCGTTCCGTTTGACCAATAACAACGCTGGAGGCAAGATGCCTTCAGATTGAATGAACTTCCGAGCGGCTGTAACAGGTTTCTCTTCGCCACTCTCTATGCTGTACTGAGGCACCATTTCTAAGATCCTGCGCCCCTCCTGACGACGACGGCTTTTCCGCTTGCGTCTCCTTGCCAACCTCCTTACCTCCTCTCAAAGCTCGATATTGTGTAATCCTAGTTACAAAATACTGAAACCGTGCAAAGTATATCGACTTAAAATAGGAATTTCAACTGCCTTTAAATTATTGATACAAATTGTTGATGTTAGGTTCAAATTGGCGTGTCCTATGGTTTTAAGAGGTTCGGCGGTGGCGTTTAGGCCGTTTTTTGGGGGATTCATGTCAACAAACCTATAATTTTTAGTAGTGCAAGCCGGGTGGCGATCGGTTTTTTCGTAAGATTGATCGGCGATCGTTCCGTAAACCGCAACTGCTCAGCCTCTAGCTCCTAATCCTGAAAACCTGTGCGATGCTAATGCCTGCCAGTTCTGAATTTGTTGCTCTATGCCAGTCGCAGATTGCTTTACTCACACAAGGCTTGGGAGCATGTTTTAGCGTAATTTATTTAACAGAAGAATTTAAGGAATCGCCAAATCCAACTCTGGTGCCGATCGCAGCCTATCCTGAATCGATTGAAGAGTGGGAGGAAGACCGGATACTGGCGCTGCTGTATACCGGGATGCGCCAGGGAAGCATGGGGCTGCGGTTGCTGGGGGCAGACTCGGCTCAGGAGGCAAAGGAGGATTTGCCAGCGCGGCTCTCGGCATCGAAGGCTCAATCTGCTCTGCCACCACCCGTTGAAACGGCGTTGTTACGCCAGCAGCAAATTGTTTTACCCCTGATACATGAAGGGGTTGTGATGGGGCTGTTGGTGACGGCGCGATCGGATCGAGCGTGGAACGAGTTGGAACAGGCGCAGATTGAGCGCATTGCTCGAACTCTGGCGATCGCCTGTGTGCTGGATCAGCGGGGGCAGTGGCTAGCGCAAGATTTACAGCATCAGCGGATGCTGCAAGCACAACAGCACGATATTTTGGACGATTTGTTGCACCAGTTTCGTAACCCGCTGACGGCCATTCGTACGTTTGGCAAGTTGCTGCTGCGGCGCATTCGCCCCGATGAAGCGAACCGCAATTCGGTGGAAGGAATTGTGCGAGAGAGCGATCGCCTGCAAGAACTGTTGCAAGAATTTGACGTAGCAATTGATTTAGGTGAAGCCGACCTGTTGCCCTATGAGTCTGATACGGCTGAGATGGTGGATTGGGATGCAACAGCATCTAGAGAGTCTACGGCTGCTACGGTTGCCAATTCGCCGCCGCTGTTGCCTGGCGCTCGATTTTTGCTAGGGGCACGCTTGCAGCTTGAACCTCACAATATTATTGATGTATTGCAACCGTTGTTAGACTCGGCAGCGGCGATCGCACAAGAACGGCAGTTGGTGCTGCAAACCCTGTTACCCTCGGCGTTGCCCCCGGTTTGTATTGATCTGAAGGCGACACGGGAGGTGCTGAGTAATCTGATTGATAATGCGCTGAAATATACCCCTGCCCACGGCCAGGTTTATGTTGTCGTCGTGCCTGCACCCGCGACCGTACCGGAACTGCGTCAGGCGATTGTTGTTGCCGACACGGGGCCAGGCATTCCGTTGCAGGATTTAGCCCATCTGTTTGAGCGACACTATCGCGGGGTGCAGGCTGCAACAGATATTCCCGGTAGCGGCTTGGGACTGGCGATCGCGCGTGAATTAGTGACTCAAATGGATGGCGATATTCAAATCTTCAGCCCGGCTCAGGACAGTTATCTGATTCAAGACCTATATCAAAATTCAGATCCACAGACGCATCCTGGAACAGCGGTTGTGGTATGGCTGCCTCAAGCTACCTGAAACGGGTTGAACCACCGGAAGGATAGGAGGAGATGGCAACGGCAGTTGAGAGCGGCTACAGCCTCTTACCCGTCAAGCTGTTGGCTATCCCTTCCTGCCCCCTGACGGCCAGTAGAGACACAGATTAATTAGAGACACAGATTCATTGCGCTTCTACCGGAGATGGCGATCGCAGATTAATCAATACTGAGTGACGGTTCGGGAACGCGATCGTTGGATTGAGTGTTGGCGATCGTGGCCTGCACTAGCCCTACAAATAGCGGATGAGGCTGGCGTGGACGAGACTGGAACTCTGGATGAAACTGGCTGGCGATAAAGAAGGGGTGTTTGGGCAATTCAATCATTTCTACCAGGCGACCGTCTGGCGAGGTACCGCTAACCACATATCCCGATTCCAGAAACAGATTGCGGTACGCATTGTTAAACTCGTAACGGTGCCGATGCCGCTCGTAGACCACTTCTTGTTGATAGAGCCGCTCGGCTAACGTGTTTGGCAAAATTCGGCAGGCATACAGCCCCAGCCGCATCGTGCCACCCAGGTCAATGATGTCCTGCTGTTCGGGCAGGAGGTTGATCACTGGATTGTTGGTTTCTGTATCAAACTCAGCACTGTTGGCATTTTGCAGATGGGCAACGTTACGCGCCCATTCAATCACTGAGCATTGCATCCCCAGGCACAACCCTAAAAAGGGAATTTGCTGTTCGCGAGCGTACTGAACGGCTGTGATTTTGCCATCAATGCCGCGCGTGCCAAAGCCGCCCGGTACAATGATGCCGTTAACGCCCATTAAGTAGCGATCGACCGTTTCTGGCGTAATTTCTTCCGAGTTGATCCAGCGGATGTTGAGATCGCCACCCATCTCCAGAGCCGCATGACGCAAGGCTTCTACAACAGACAAATAAGCATCACTTAACCGCACGTACTTGCCCACGATCGCCACTTCAATCGGGTGCTTGGGATTGTAGAGCCGTTCGACCAGGGTTTTCCAGCTTTCCAAATCGGGTGGACGCTGGGGCAACTGCAACAGGTCAAGAGCCTGATGCGCTAAGCCTTCTTGCTCTAGCGTTAGCGGCACTTCGTAAATGCTGCTAGCGTCGCGAGCGGTGATGACGCACTCGACCGGAACGTCACAAAACTCTGAAAGTTTATCTTTCATGCCGGGATTCAGTGGGCGATCGCACCGACACACCAGAATATCGGGCTGAATACCGATCGATCGCAGTTCCTTAACGGAATGCTGGGTTGGCTTTGTTTTCATCTCGCCCGCTGACGGAATCCACGGCAGGAGCGTCACATGCATGTAAATGACGTTCTTGCGCCCCACATCTTTGCGGAACTGACGAATGGCTTCTAAAAAGGGCAAGGATTCAATGTCCCCCACCGTACCGCCAATCTCAGTAATCACCACATCTGGATTGGTGTCGTTGGCGACGCGCAAAATCCGTTCTTTGATTTCGTTGGTAATGTGGGGAATCACCTGAACGGTGCCCCCCATGTAGTCACCCCGGCGCTCTTTGTTGAGAACTGCCTGATAAATGGAACCCGTCGTGACGCTGTTGAGTCGAGACATGGAGGTATCGGTAAACCGCTCGTAGTGCCCTAAATCCAGGTCGGTTTCAGCACCATCTCGGGTTACAAATACCTCTCCATGTTGAAACGGACTCATCGTACCCGGATCAACATTGATATAGGGATCAAGCTTGAGAATCGAGACGGAGTAATCTCGCGATTTAAGCAGCCGACCGAGGCTCGCTGCAACGATTCCTTTGCCGATGCTAGAAACAACCCCACCTGTTACAAATACAAACTTAGTCATAGTAGCGATCGCCGATTCAGCGTCCAGAGCTTGGCAGTTTTTAACCCATTCATTGTGCCATAGGCACTGAAAAACGCCCGGTGGTTGTGAGCAATTTTAAGGGAATCCGCAGAAGGCAACCCAGGCAGGAACCCCCCACTGAAGATTGACGGTGATGACTGTGACTTCTTACCATAAGCAGGGTGGTTGCCCGGTTTAACCCATGCCTGACGGTTAATTTAGTGGCGATCGACCGCCGAATGATGTGATACGAAAGGGAATGATGCAACGAATTCTGCAAGCAGAGTTTTTACAAAATCAAGTTAGCGAATATCTCATTGCATTAGCAATTATTTTTGGCGGTATTATTGTCGTCGCGCTGCTTGATCAGTTGATTGTAAATCGTTTGCGAAAGTGGGCAAAACGCACCAGCAATACATTTGATGATCGGTTCATAGAATTACAGGAGCGATCGCTAATTCCACTCCTCTATTTGGGGATCGTTTACATTAGCATTAACAACCTGGTCTTACACCCCATCCTGGCTCAAGCCAAAGATGTCATTATTTTAATTCTCGCCACTTTTCTGGCTGTTCGTTTAGTCATTTCAGTGGTTGAATATTCGATAAAAATTTACTGGTTAGCACGTCGGCAGTACAGTTCTGGTCTGGAACAAAGCCTGAATGCGTTGATCCCAGCGATCAATGTCATTGTTTGGGCGTTGGGGTTTGTGTTCCTGCTGGATAATCTGGGGTTCGATATTTCTGCTGTAGTGGCTGGCCTTGGCATTGGGGGTGTTGCTGTTGCCCTTGCGTCCCAGGGGTTGTTGCAAGATCTGTTTAGCTACTTTGCCATTTTGCTCGATCGCCCCTTTGAATTAGGCGATTTTATTGTGCTGGATGACTTCAAAGGAGCCGTTGAACATATCGGCATCAAAACCACGCGATTAAGGAGCATTGGCGGAGAAGAATTGATTTTGTCCAACTCAGATTTAGTGGGTACTAGAATCAGAAACTTCAAGCGCATGCAGCGTCGTCGAATTCTGTTTAAGCTTGGCGTTACCTATGAAGTTGGAGTAACCAAACTGCAAGAAATTCCTCATATTATTAAGGCCGTGATTGAACAAACTGAGAATGTAGTGTTCGATCGCGCCCACTTTTTGGAATACGGCGAATTCAGTCTCAATTTTGAAGTGGTGTATTATGTCAATTCTAGTGATTACACCATTTATATGGATGCCCAGCAGCACATTAATTTGGAACTGAAGCGTGAATTTGAACAGCGCGGTATTGAATTTGCTTACCCCACCCAGGTGACCTACTTGAATAGCGCCAACGACGATGCTAAAGCCGCTCTAACGCGCGAGCTATCGGTTGATACAGGGGATGGAAGACATTGATGAAGTCAGATTTGCGGTGGGTGATTGGTGGGTTCGGCCTTGGTATGGCTAGCGCCCTGAATACAACGATCGCCAGAGCCGAACAGCCTTTATCGGTGGTGTATCCTCCGGACAACCACGAAACGATTGCCACGCAAATTTTCCTGATCGGCACAGCAGATCCAAACGGTGAGGTCACGGTCAACGGTGAGGCGATCGATCGTAGTCCGGCGGGTCATTTTGCCCCCAGCGTTCCGCTACAACTGGGAGAAAACCGCTTCACGCTGCGCCACGGCAGTGAGGAACTGACGCTCACGGTGCGTCGCATCTCCGGTGAGCCACCAGCTCCAGTGGGTGCTGCGTTTGGCGAAGGATCACTCATTCCCTCGGTTGATATCGCTCGGTTGCCCAACGAGCCGATCTGTTTTGGAGCGATCGCCCCTCCAAATGCAGAGGTGTCTGTTGCGCTTGCAGATCAGATCATTCCCCTGTTGCCACAGCCGGATGGGGTAGCGCTGCCGCCCAACTCAGCCGTGCTGACGGCACAAAATCAGCCGCAGGCCGTTTCTGCCGCCCAAACCTACCAGGGTTGCGCGGCTTTTCCTACGGTTGGCACGCTGGGACAACCGCAATTTCAGCTTCAGGTGGGTGGGGAAAGGGTCAGGCAGTCGGCGAGTGCGATCGAGATTCTCTCCCCTACTCAGGCACCAGTGGTTGAAGTATCTGCCGCTTCTGGGACGGCTCGCTCTGGCCCCAGTACAGATTATTCTCGGTTAACCCCCTTACCCAGGGGCACCAGAGCCGCTGTTACCGGGCGCGAGGGCGAGTGGTTGCGGTTGGATTACGGTGCCTGGATTCGCGCCTCAGAAACGCAGGTTGTACCGAATGCCGTACCGCCGCGATCGCTCATTCGCAGTGTCCGGGCACAGCAAACCGATGGCTGGACGGATATCGTTTTTCCGCTCCAGGTGCCCGTACCCGTCAGCGTTCAACAGGGCGATCGCCGCTTTACCCTGACGCTACACAACACCACCGCGCAAACCGACACCATTTTTCTGAGCGATGATCCGATCATTCAACGGTTAGATTGGCAGCAGATTGCTCCAGAGCAGGTACAGTACACCTTCAATCTCCACTCTGAGCAGCAGTGGGGGTACAAACTGCGATACGAGGGCACAAGTCTGATACTGTCGCTCCGGCATCCGCCTGCCCTCACCCGTCGTTCGTCGCTGGCTGGCATCCGTATCTTGCTCGATCCAGGACATGGCAGTTCAGAGGATTTGGGCGCAAGAGGGCCAACGGGTGTGCCTGAAAAAGATGTGACGCTAATCGTTTCAAAGCTATTGCGCGATCGCCTGCTAGAACGGGGTGCAACAGTCTACATGACTCGCGAAGGCGATGACGACCTTTATCCCCAGGATCGGGTAGACCAGATAGAGCGGCTAGAACCCACTCTGGCGTTGAGCCTGCACTACAATGCGTTACCCGATCAGGGTGATGCCGTCAACACGGCTGGAATCGGTACCTTCTGGTACAATGCCCAATCCCATAGTTTGGCAATGTTCTTGCATAATTATTTAGTAGAAACGCTCGATCGCCCTACCTATGGCGTGTTTTGGAATAACCTGGCGCTGACTCGACCCACCGTTGCCCCTGCTGTCCTGCTGGAACTCGGCTTTATGATTAACCCAGTGGAGTTTGAGTGGATTGTTGACCCCCAGGCACAAGAGCGTCTGGCCGATGCGCTGGCCGATGGCATCGTTGAGTGGGTAGAGCAAACCCAACCCCAATAGACGATCGAGGCTACAAAAAATCCTTCCGACACAGGGCGCTAACGCGACGCGATCGGAAGGATAGATTGCAAGGGACGCTAAACCTTCGTTTATCAGGTCAGGGCGTTATACGCTGTAAACCCCCCAGTCTTGAATGCCAGACTGGTTAAGCGCAGAGGTGGCCTTCAGCGCTTCGTCGCCTGTGCCTCTGACCATTACCAGGCAGCCATCGTGGGCAAGGCGATCGCGATAGATTCTGGCCTGTACCTGGGGAATGCCCAACCTGCCCAGCGTTTCAACAAAATCAGTCGGAAAAATACCTACTTTCTTGTCGGCAAAGGCATCGCTAAAGGCTCCTGCCTCCGATCCCATCACCAAAATCGGCCCTACGCCAGGTGCATCAAACCGATTAGACCCTACCAAAAAGCCGGTATATCGACCCATTGCACTCACGGGACTGTCACCTTGTGAGGCGCTACCCATCGCCGACTCAGTTAAGTTGGGCGAGTTCTCATGGTCACGCACAATGATAGACACTTTGTGCATCGGAAAGCCAGATTGCCGCAACGCCTCTAACGCCCGCTCCATTGCGTACTGGTTGGGAAAAACACCGATCGATCGCTTCTCGGAACGCTGTAGCGGCACGCTACCTGCCATGCCAGTTGACGGTACAGTGTCAACCCTACCCGGCTCAACAGAGGGATGAATGCCGCCTCGATACTCGTCGGGTTGGGCGCTCATGGGACGATCGACGCGATCGTACTCCTCAGGATATCGCCTTACATCGTCTCGGCTAACGTACTGTCCTTCATTAACAACTGTGCGATCGACGACCCGATCTGCCTCGCGGTAATCGGTGTGATACGAGTCGTTAACAACAGGGTTGACGGGGTTCACTGGGGTAACTGGAGTCACATAGCCCACATTATTAGCAGCACTGGGTGGAATGCGATCGTCAATGCGGTAATGGTCGCGCTCATCGTGGTCAAGCTGACGATCGCTTGGGTGAACCGGAGCAACACCGGGGTGGCCAATATCGCCTCGCACTGGATGGCTCTCGACCCGCTCGACTTCACGGTAGTTGCCGTCTAACGGTCTGCTGCTTTCGAGGGGGGTAACGTACTCCATATGATCGGTCACCTGCTGCACCGGACGATCGACCTGTCGATCGCTGCGGTAGTCTTCGCCAATGGGGCGATCGGGTGTGGCAACGGGTACAGAGGCCACAGACGGCTCGTTCCGCCCTATCCCTGGATGGGAAGCAACTGGCCTGCCTACAGCAGCCTTTGTAGCGAGACGGTCGTGGGTATCATATACACCCCAATCGCCCACACCATGACGGTTCAAAATTTCCTCGGCTCGCTGCAATCCCCGATCAGTGCCTCGCAGCATGACAAGATATTCGCCTTTGTTGACACGATCGCTGTACGCCTTAGCACGATTGCGTGGAACGCCTAAACCAATCAGCGCCCCTACCAATCCGCCCGCTGCGGCTCCAACAGCACCACCTGCCACAATCGACACCAAAACTGCTGCCGCTTCACCCAGCACCACAGCAGGTGCCACACCGGGGATCGTCAAAGCACCGATTCCAACAAGTGCCCCAACTAAACTGCCAAAAACCCCACCCGTAAAGGCACCCTTCTTGGCTCCGGCTTGAGCACTGTTCCCTTCGGAATCTTGAACCTGTATGCCTGCGATCGCGCCCTCTTCAGAACCATCGCGAGTAATGACTGTGATATCGTGCACCGAAAAGCCTGCATCTCTGAGGGCCTGGAGTGCAGAAGCGGTTGCAGGCCGGTTAGGAAAAATACCAATAGCACGCTTATGCTTATCCGAAGACATGAAAAGTCTCTCCTTATACGGGAATTAACACGGTACACAAACGCTTGAATCTCGTCGTAATACCAAAAATTGTTTTTATAGTTCTGTTTATATCCAGGTCGCTGTAGAAATTCATCGCTCTAGAGATGTAAACCGAAGGATAAACAATGTTGCAAACTCATCTCTACGGTTTGCGGAAAGTGAACTAGGCACGTTGTAGTAGACCCAAACCCCATTGAGGAAAAGGGCATCTACCCAGCTCATATCACCCAGAAAGACAAACAATTCAGCCAATTTGATCTTCTGGCCCTACTGCCCAACTCAATGATTCAATCCCACGTTAATCTTAAGTAACTGAGGACTGGAACCTTTTAAGAAGAGTGTTGTCTGAGGAATACAGGTCAATTATTTCTACCTCTCAACCTCTACTCTTTTTTCTCTGTCTTCATGACGCTACGCCTTTCATTCACCTCCTTTTACCCAACATTTTCGAGTCCAAGGACGCTTGATTATTCAGACGGTTTCAACTTTTCTTTAGAAAATAATCAACCGATCAAGCTTCCTCAAACTAATTGCAATACAGATTTATTTCTGGTCAAGAAAATATTGCTTGGTTCTGGCTTTTATCTAGTTTGTGCATGGTTGAGATAAGCCTGACTGATGCGATCGCCTGCATCTTTTTCTTAACCCGATTCAGATAAATAATTGGAGACTGCTGCCATGAAGATTGATTTACTGAACAAAGTAAAAACATTCGTTGCTAAAGAATTTCATCATTCCACCTCAACCTTTCGCCACCCATCTGATTTGGATAGTGAAGCGGTGGTTGACCAGTTGATTCAACCTGGAAAACCAGGACGGGTCAAGTTTCAAGCCTCTTGGTGGCCTGCTCGCTGTGATGATGGTGTTACGCTTGCGCCCAACACGATCGTTCATGTGGTGGGTCGGCAAAACATCACGCTGTTGGTGCGTCCCATCGCACTTGGCATGACCTCAGCCAAAGCATAAGCACGGGATGGAGGACACTGCTGCTCCGGTGCTCCATCCTGCTTCTCAACGGCCTGGTTGCCGTAATTCTACTGGCGCAAGACAAACTCAGCCCAGCGCAAAATAGTATTGCTGTTCTTGCCGATCCATAATGGCAGTGTGGCACAGTGGATGCATGAGTGCCTCTCTGCTATTACCCAGGAGTTTGCTGTATGAGAGTTGGTTTGCAAGCCGCACTGAACGACGCTAATTTAGATGCTACCCAACCGAACAGCCAGCGACAGCTTGCCGTTTCGCTATCAGCGATCCCCAACTCTACAGGACGCACCGCCCCACTAAACCTTTGCCTGATTTTGGATCACAGCGGTTCAATGTCGGGACGACCACTAGAAACGGTGAAACAGGCCGCTTACCGCATCATCGACAGCCTTTCACCTGGCGATCGCCTCTCGATTGTGGTGTTTGATCACAAAGCCAAGACGCTGATTCCAAATCAAATCATTGAAGATCCCGCCAGGATCAAGGTGGAACTGAACAAACTTCGAGCCAGCGGCGGCACAGCAATTGATGAAGGGATGCGCCTGGGTGTTGAGGAATTGGCAAAAGGCCGAAAAGACACGATCTCTCAGGCGTTTCTGCTGACCGATGGCGAAAACGAACATGGAGACAACGATCGCTGCTTGAAGCTGGCGCAACTCGCGGCAGACTACAACTTAACCCTGAGTACGCTGGGGTTTGGCGACAACTGGAACCAGGACATTTTAGAAAAAATTGCCGATGCGGGTGGCGGCACGCTGGCCTACATTCAAAACCCAGAAGAAGCGCTCAGCGAGTTTAGCCGTTTGTTTAGCCGGGTGCAGTCTGTTGGGCTAACCAACGCTTATCTGCTGCTGTCCCTCATGTCCAACATCCGTTTGGCCGAGCTAAAGCCGATCGCTCAGGTGGTTCCTGACACCATCGAGCTACCCGTAATGCAGGAAGCCGGACAGTACATTGTTCGCCTGGGCGATTTGATGATCGACGCGCCCCGCATCGTTCTGGTTAATTTATATGCTGGGCAACTGCCAGAAGGGCGACACACCCTGGCTCATCTGCAAGTGCGATATGACGATCCGCTGCAAGGGGCAGAAAATCTTTTTTCTGAAAAGATTCCCGTGGAGGCCACCGCACTGGGAACGTTTCAGTCGGTGCTGAATCCTCAGGTGCAGCAACATGTGCTGGCTCTGGCAAAATATCGGCAAACTCAAATTGCCGAAGTTAAACTTCAGCAGGGCGATCGTGCTGGTGCAGCGACGATGCTACAGTCGGCAGCCAAAACAGCGCTACAAATGGGCGACCAGGGAGCGGCAACGGTCTTGCAGAGCAGCGCCACTCGGTTGCAGGAGGGGGGAGAGTTATCAGAAGCCGATCGCAAGAAAACGAGAATTGCCTCCAAGACCGTTCTGCAATAGACGTTTAACATCTAGATCGACGCAACAGGCTAGCGCAACGCCTCGGCGGGAAGAACAGTATCCGTGATCTGGCTAATTTGTTCGGTCAGGTCGTTTACCCGTTGTTCCAGATCGTTGACCTGCTGTTGCAGGGCTTCAACGTTGGGCGATCGAGGCGGGTGCAGGTCAAACACGTGCCGCAACGCTTTGACCACAACGGCAGTTTTGTCTTTGCCCGTGGCCTTGGCTTCAGATTCGATCGCTCGAATAATATCGTCTGGCAATCTAAACGCTACTAATTTACTAGCCATTGTTAACGGTGGTTTGATAGATGCTGGAGCGGTGAACAACAGTAGCAATTGCTACTTTGGGAACGGACGAATGAAACCGGAGTCGAAGCGATCGCTGCATGGGTAAGACAGAACAGAGCTAAAATTATAAACGGTTCGTCTGGAAGAGATACGATTCTTCTGGGGGAATGTCATATCTAGAAATCCACACCCTGAGTTGATCTCAGCAGATGGCACGATTAGATTTAGTTTGACGCACCTGTCTTGATTGAGCCTCTAACGGACAGCGAACTAACTCTGGCGGGAACTCAATCAACACGCAATCAACACGCACCCGATCTGGAACAGACGAGTATGATTCCCTACCTTTATTCGATTCAGCGTCAAAATTATGTCTTCCGGAACGAAACAGCATCATCTAGCAACAGATCAATCAACCCTGAAAATATGACCTGGGAGCCTTTTGCCTGATGCGCCCTCTTAATGCTGCACCGATCCGAATGTTATCTATCCCTCTTTTATCCCTCTTCTATCGCTCTCTTTGATATCAACGTTGCAACAACCATAGTGTTCCCGGAGTTTGCTGAAACCCCGCAGGCTCCGCCTCCATTAACCGCTTCAGGAGTCGTGCCTCCAGAACGTTTTTAGCGTTCAGGCAGGAACCCTGGCGGGCACCCATTCTCTGCTGAAGGTGACAGAAGAGAGCGATCGCCTCTGCAATGGATACAAAAAAATTGGTAGAAATGCGTAAATGCACGGCATTTCTACCAACCTAACAAGTGGATAAAGATTTTACCTAACCCCTTTGAGGGAATAAACGGCGAGAATCGCTGCAATTAGCCTCAAGCAAATTAATTAAATGGTGATTCTGAGTCTGAAACAATACATTTTAAGAACAGAATGAACAGCGATAGAGATGCGACCCTGATGCTCTTGCCAGAACGTCAAACTAACGTTTGTTACATGAACGTGGCGTTAGCTTGAAAGACTTTGCCGAACGGCTAATTCACATCCAAAAAGTCAGAGGTCAACGTTGCGTCCGTTGTGTTGCGAACCACCTCTGCCCAGTCAGCCCAAATTTCACCAATTAGAGCCAGCTCTTCTGTAGTGATGCTCGCTGCAACTTCCATTGCACGTTGGGGTTCTACTCCTGCTTTAACTAACTGCTCTTCGTAAGATTGCTTTAACATTTCAATCGTCATAGAGCGGACTCCTATCATCAAACGGTTGGGGGTTAATGAACTTATAACGAAGCCGAGTCTGCAAAATCAGGATAAACAACAGGGAATAGGAATAAAACAGAGAAACCAGCGTCCCTCTGAACCAATAAGAATTTGTACTCTTCTCCTGTAGTCTGATGACTTACATTACAAGTTCCTCTCCTTCCGCGATCTCTACCGGGGGGTAGAGAGCCAGCAAGATTATTAAGAAACTTGAAGGTAATGCCGTCAAGATTTGCTGCAAGCGCTGCTGATGCAGGCACAATGCCAAATAATGGGGGATTAGTGCATCCACCCGATCTTTATAGACTTCAACAGGGAGAGTATCCATGTCGGATTTTCAGGACTTTCTTAAACGTCAGTTTACTCATGTGGCGATCGGCGAATTTAAGGTGGGCAAATTTGCTGAAGCCCGAGAACTCTACCAGGAAGCGATCGCGACCTATTCCAACGGCTTTAAGGGAGCGTATCTGCTGCAAGAACCGGGTACCGATCGGGGCATTTCGGTGATTTTCTGGGAAAGCGTCGAAGACATGACCGAAAACCAGAACGAAGCCTATCAAGCCATTATGAAAAAGATGCTGCCGCTGTTTGCCCAAACGCCAATAACAGCGCTGTATGAAGTAGTGTGCGCGATCGAGCCATCCCCAGACGCATCCAGGGACATCAATTAGCCGACGTTACCGCCTGTTTGTGGTCGGCTCGTTTAAGCAATATCCGAACCTCATCATCCGTGGTTTGGGTAAAGTCTTTGTACCAAAGGCTGATGGATTGCAGAGATTGTGGCATGGCGCAGCAAACGACTTCATCCACCTCCTGCTGCAAGTCTGCACAGGTGGAGGGTGGCGCAACCGGCACGGCAACTACAATTTTGGCGGGGTGTTGCTGTCTAAGAACAGCGATCGCGGCTCGCAAGGTTGAGCCTGTGGCAATGCCATCGTCCACCAGAATTAGCGTGCGATCGACGACATCCAGAGCGGGGCGGTAGCTGCCGAGGTGCTTCAACTCTGCACTGCCACGATAGGCTTGCTCTCGCCGTTGCAGCTCTTGCTGTTCGTCTACCGCGACTGCACGAATGGCTTTTTTCGAGATGTTCAGAGACTGCACAATTTCGGTATTGAGTACCATCACGCCGCCCGTGGCGATCGCGCCCATTGCCAGTTCAGGCTGATCCGGAACTCCTAACTTGCGAACCAGGCAGAGATCGAGTGGCGCATTCAGGGCTTTGGCGACCTCGTAGGCTACAGGAATGCCGCCACGAGGCAACCCCAACACCAGAACATCTGAACGGTTCGCATACGCGCTTAACCGTTTTGCCAACTGTTGTCCAGCGTCAGTGCGGTTACGAAATTGATTGGTCATATAGTTGCCTCCTTTGCTTGGGGCATACCCGACCTGCTCTGGGTGCGATCGCTTGTTTTGCTGAAGAAGTGCGTCTTCAGCGAGATCGGTTTTTATCAAACGTGATGCAAGCCATGATGGTTTCTGGGTTCAGATCGTGCTTGTCCTATTCACACGACAGCAACCGAATGACCAGAACTAAATGAGGGAATGACCTTCAAGCTGTACGAATTTAAGCTGTACGAATTTGATTCAGTATTGCTGTTACAGACGTATCAAAACCCAAAATGCTGATGAAAGTGAGTCAAGTTGATTCGTCGAATGTTCCATCCAATTAGATGGTACCAAACCCTCATAAAAATGACGGGGAACGGTCAGTAAGATACGCAATTAGTTATAGTTTGGGCTTTTGAGTCCATCGTTTTGGTTGGAGTGACGAAAACAAGAGAGAAAACGCTCAACCCTTGTGCCAAACCGTACAGATCGCCACTTTTATCGACATTCTATGAAACATTCGCACTCAAATTAGTTTCATATAAGACAGTCCATTAGGAGTCATGACATGAAGCTGAACTTTAAACCACTCCTTGCTGGAGGAGCGATCGCCCTGATCCTGGGATTTGCATCGGTCGTTCGGGCGCAAACGCCATCCTCCCCTGCGCCCTCTGCTCCCGTACCAAATACCTCTGCCCCCACCCGTCAGGGCTTTCCTATGTTGCCCCCACAACTGATTGAGCAGTTGAACTTGTCGCCCGATCAGCAAACTCAACTGACTCAAATCCGTGACCAGACCCGCACCCAGCTCGAAAGCATTGTGAGTCCAGAACAGCGGCAACAGTTTCTTGGTACGCTGCGCGAAAATGGACAATGGCGAGAGGCGATCGCGGCGATGAACCTTTCCGAAGACCAAAAAACTCAGCTCGATACCGTGCTGCGCTCGGCTCGCGACGAAGCCTCGGCTGTGTTAACCGAAGAGCAACGCCAACAGGTTGGTGAATTCATTCGCACTCGCGTTCAGGAAGGCCGCCGCAGCGGACGGATGGGACGCGATCAAGTGCCCCAATAGCGACACCTGATGATACTAAAGTTGGCGAACCGACCCTGAGCACAGGCGATCGTGCCCTGAACGGTGCCCGGATCGTCAATCATCGTTAACCATAGAAACCTGAGAAGGGGTAGCATCTGCAATGCTGCCCCTTTTGCGTTGGCCAGCGTTAATGAGTAAAAACACGGACGAGTCTATTTTTGCAACATTCAACTGTGGCGCTCATGCGATTGTCTCGCAGACAGTTAGGGTGCAAAATCGACAAGTCATTGTTAGCGCAAATTGTTGACTTACCCGTTCCATATCGTCTCTAAGCTCTGCCTAGTTGTATGACCGCCTATTCAAAATATCCTCAATGGTCGCTTCCCTGGTTTGGTATTGGCATGGTTGGGGTATTTTTGCTCTCCGTTGCCTTACGGTTTTGGGGACTCAGCCGATTTAATACGCTGGTGTTTGACGAGGTTTATTACGCTAAGTTTGCCAGCCATTTTCTGAAGGGAGAACTGTTATTTGGAGGGCATCCTCCGCTCAGCACCTACATCATTGCTATCGGCATTTGGCTGGGCGATCGCATTCCCCTGGGCGATCACAGTCTCAGAAATGGGCTATCCGGCTTGTTCATTTCAACCTGGAGCTATCGCTGGCTGAATGCCTTAACGGGAGCATTCATTCCGCTGGTGGTCGGAGCGATCGCCTATCAAATTAGCAATCGCCGCACGTTTGCGTTTTTGGCGGCCTTGTTTACTGCAACTGATGGGCTGCTGCTGGTGGAATCGCGTTATGCCTTAAACAACGTCTACTTGATCTTGTTTGGGCTGTTGGGGCAGTGGTTGCTGCTGCTGGCGTTGCGAGTGCGATCGCGGCAGCGATGGTGGCGTTTGGCGCTGTCTGGCGTTTGTTTTGGTGCTGCGGTCGCCATCAAATGGAACGGACTGTGGTTTTTGTTGGGCGCTTATTTTGTCTGGATAGCGGCCTGGTTCATTCGAATCGCCTGGAAAATTCGTTTGCGGGGCGGGTTGAAACCTGGCTCTTCGCCAAACGGTGTTTCGTCTCGCAATGGAGGCAGCCACCGAGAAGGGGCAGAATCGATAGCTGAATTGCGGCACACACCACTGAAGCACCTGACTCAGCTCGATGTTGGACACATGGCGCTTAACTTTGCCCTGATTCCATTTTTGACCTATCGCCTTAGCTGGATTCCGTATATGCGGCTCGACCCAACTACCAGCTTTTGGCAATGGCAGGGACGAATTTTGGATTACCACGAGCGGGTGGGCGGCATGGATGCCCATCCCTACTGTTCTACCTGGCATACATGGATGTGGATGGTGCGACCCGTGGCTTATTTTTACAAGACATCGCATGGTTCAGCGGAACCTGTTTCGGTGGTTGGCCCTCCGTTGCCCCAGTCTACCGAGTCGATCGTATACGACGTACATGCCATGGGAAACCCGTTACTGTGGTGGTTTGCTACAGCGGCTATTTTTCTGCTGATTAGTCTGCTGGTGCAATGGGGCGGGGAATGGTTGGTTCAACCGCCATCGAGTAGACCTGCTGCCACGCTCAGCACCTTTCCCAGTTTGGGAACCTATAGCTGGGTTGCACTATACCTGGTACTGAACTGGTTGGCTAATGTGCTGCCCTGGGTAGAAGTGACTCGCTGCACGTTTATTTATCACTACATGGGAGCCTCCATCTTTTCGTTTATGGCGATCGCGCTATTGGTCGATCGTTGGCTTACCGTGCCCGATCGCTGGCATCGTATGGCAGGGCTGACGATCATCTTTGCTGTTTTGCTGGCACTGGTTTTCTGGATGCCCCTATATTTGGGGTTGCCTATCTCACCCGAAGGGCTGAGCGCTCGACTGTGGTTCCGCTCATGGGTGTAGGTCTGGCCTTCGACTCAGGATTTCTTAACATCCAAACGTCACCCCATTCACGATAATGGGGAAATAGAAGAACCACGGCTCGCAGGTTGGTGAACCTGTTTTAGCTGCGTCACTTTGTCATGTTGGTTCTAAGTCATGTTGGTTCTAACGGCTGCTGGCGATCGCCAGATGATTGACCGTTCACGCTAAGCATTAGTGTGGGCTGCTGTTGTGGGTTCTATCAACCCATCCGCTGCTCCATAGCCCTTCCGGTTTCAATTCTCCTTTCACAGCCAGCGATTCAGAGCACCATTGTTCTGACTGTTTGTTGTGCCTAACCATCGCACTTATGACGTATGAAACGGTCTAATTTCTCCCTGGATGCGCTCCAGCAGCAAAGGCACTTTTTAAGCGATTTCCCGGTGGAGGCCAAACCATGATCCATCTGGGAAAAGACCACATTAAACTTCAGGCCAACGTGACCACCAAGGCCGATGCCATTCGGCAAGCTGGTCTGCTGCTAGTGAACAGCGGCAACATGCAGTCGGGATATGTTGACAGCATGATGGAGCGGGAAGCCGTTTCCAATACCTACCTGGGGAACGGCATTGCCATTCCGCACGGGTTGCCCAAAGACCGGGAGTTGATTGTACAAACGGGAATTTCGGTGACCCAAATTCCTGACGGAGTGGAATGGAATCCGGGGGAACAGGTGTATCTGGTGGTGGGGATTGCTGCCAAGTCGGATGAGCATTTGGAAGTGTTGAGCAATCTCACTAGCGTGCTGGATGATGAAGCCACCATTCAACGGCTGGCTCAAACCACGAATCCCCAGGACATCATCGACTGTTTGACGCGATCGCCCCAACCTGCCCAAACTGGCGATAGTCCGTCTGATTTTGCCAACTACGTTGACCTCGCGATTCAGGGAGGGGCAGGGCTTCACGCTCGCCCTGCCACCGTGTTTGTCAACATCGCTAAATCGTTTGCATCAGACATTCGTGTGCGGCATGGCAACGCGGTTGCCAACGGCAAAAGCCTGGTTTCACTGCTAAAACTGGGGGTTGAACGGGGCAACTCGATCCGCATCATGGCGCAAGGAACGGATGCAGATCAGGCGTTGCAGGCTCTAAAAACGGCTGTAGAGCAGGGGTTGGATGAGGACGACGAGAACCAGGAGGGCAGTGCTTCCCCGATGGTTCCGGCCACCCCCGAATTTGAGGGGCAGGCGATTCGAGGCGTAGCGGCCTCTCCGGGGCTGGCGATCGGCTCGGTGTATCGGTTTCGTCGAGCCGAGATTCAAGTCACGCAAACGGCTGACCATCCAGCCGCAGAAGAGGCACAGTTGAAACAGGCGATCGCCACCGCGCAAACTCAGTTAAAAGATGTATACAGCGATGTTAAGGAACGGGCTGGTGCAGGCAAAGCGGCCATTTTTCAGGTTCATGCCGAGTTCTTAGACGACTCGGACATGCTGAACGAGGCGATCGCCTACATCCAGCAGGGCTATAGTGCGGGTTGGGCATGGCAGCAAACGGTGAAAGAGCGAGCCGCAGCGCTAGAGACGTTAAACGATCCGCTGTTGGCGGGTCGAGCTGCCGATGTCAGGGATGTGGGGCGGCGGGTGCTGCGCTTGCTGTCTGGCACGGCAAATGAAGAGCCGAGCCTGCCCACCTATCCGGTGATTGTGCTGGCGGAGGATCTAACGCCATCGGATACAGCAGGGCTTGACCCGGCAATGGTATTGGGCATTTGCACCGCATCGGGTGGCCCCACTTCCCACACGGCAATTATTGCCCGTTCCCTGGATTTACCAGCGGTGGTGGCGGCAGGGCAAGCTGTACTGGATGTGCAGGATGGCACCGAGAGCATTTTGGATGGCGATCGCGGTATTCTTTACCCCGCGCCAACTGAAGCTGACCTGACCCTGGCGCGACAGGCGCAGCAAGCGCTGAAAACCGCGAGAGATGTAGAGCAGCAGGCTCGGTATCAACCCGCCATTATGACAGACGGCCACCGGATTGAAGTGGTGGCTAATATTGGCTCTGCTGTCGAAGCGGCACAGGCGATCGATGCTGGAGCCGAAGGTGTAGGGCTGTTGCGAACCGAATTTTTATTTTTGCAGCGATCGGAACCCCCCTCCGAAGCAGAACAGTTTGAGTCCTATGGCCAGATGGTTACGGCGTTGAATGGCTTACCGCTGATCGTCCGCACGCTCGACGTTGGCGGCGACAAAGACATTCCGTACCTCAATCTGCCGCCTGAGAGCAACCCGTTTTTGGGCATTCGCGGCATTCGGCTGTGTTTGGCGCAACCAGAACTGTTTAAAACGCAGCTTCGAGCCATTTTTCGCGCAGCCTCTGGGGGTGGCATCAAAATTATGTTCCCCATGATTGCCACGCTGGAGGAGTTGCGATCGGCTAAAGAGATTACAGAACAGGTACGGCAAGAGCTAAAGGCAGCACCCGTAGAGATTGGCATGATGATTGAGGTGCCGTCGGTGGTGATGATGGCCGCCGAATTTGCCCAGGAGGTTGATTTCTTCTCAATTGGCACCAATGATTTGACTCAATATGCGCTGGCAATGGATCGAATGCATCCGACTCTGGCAAAACAGGCCGATGGGCTGCATCCGGCTGTGTTGCGGATGATTGACCAAACCGTGAAAGCGGCCCGATCGGCTGGAAAATGGGTTGGTGTTTGTGGCGGCATTGCAGGTGATCCGTTAGGCGCAACCATTCTGGCCGGATTGGGCGTAGCCGAACTGAGCGTCAGCACTCCCAGCATTGCCACTGTCAAGGCAACCATTCGCCGTCTATCCTATGCCCAGGCACAATCACTGGCTCGGCGTGCCTTGGCCTGCCGCACGGCTCAAGAGGTGCGATCGCTATGACCATTCCTACAACAGTCGCTCTGACAGAGGCCAGGATTACAACGGTGACGCTCAATCCTGCGATCGACCAAACTCTGTTCATCCCCAAATTTTTGGCAGGAGAGGTGAATCGGGTCGAGCAAGAGCAGTCTGACCCGGGCGGCAAGGGCGTGAATGTGGCTTCATTCCTGGCCGACTTTGGTTACCCAATCACGGTGACTGGGTTTCTTGGCGCTGAGAACGCAGAACCGTTTCGTAAACTGTTTACCCAGAAAGAGATTCGCGATCGGTTCGTGCAGATTCCGGGCAAAACGCGAGTCAACGTCAAGATTGTGGATCAGATCCAGAATCAGGTTACGGATATCAACTTTCCGGGACAGTCCGCAACGCTTGAAGATGTCCAGGTTTTAACCCATGCGCTAACGGAACTGGCGACGCAGTGCGACTGGGTTGTGCTGTCGGGCAGTATTCCAGCCAGCGTTCCAGTTGAGATTTACCGCGACTTGGTGCTGTTACTCAAGCAGTCGGGTAAGCGAGTGGTGTTGGATGCCAGCGAAGCCGGGTTGCGGTTGGCTGTAACGGCCTCTCCTACGATCATCAAACCCAACGTGGATGAATTAAGTCACATCTTGGGTGAACGGCCTCAATCGCAAGAGGCGATCGCTACAGCCGCTCATCAGCTTATTGATCGGGGCATTGAAACGGTTGCCGTATCGATGGGGGCGCAGGGAGCCATTTTTGTAGAGGCCGATGCAGCGGTGTTAGCCATTCCGCCCTCGGTGCAGGTGAAAAGCACGGTAGGGGCTGGGGATGCCATGGTGGCGGGCATTGTCACCGCTAAAACCCGAGGCTATGCACTGGCCGACTGTGCCCGTCTAGCCACGGCCTTTTCGATGGGAGCGCTCACTCAGGTAGGCCCCCGCCTACCCCCGGTTGCGGCGATCGAATCCTTTACCCATCAAGTATCCATACGACCTATTAACCACTGATGTCAACCTGCGTTGAACGAACCCACCCTTAATTGGTTATTCCCAACCGCTATTTTTAATCTGCTTTCAAATCAAGAGGCATAGACATCGATGAAAAGCATCGTGGCGGTAACCGCCTGCCCAACTGGGATTGCCCATACCTACATGGCGGCTGAAGCCCTTAAAAAAGTGGCTCCAATCATGGAGTGCAGCATTAAAGTTGAAACTCAAGGCTCGGAAGGTACTAAAAATCAATTGTCCGATCAGGATATTGCGGCAGCCGATGCTGTGGTAATTGCGGCAGATACCCATGTGGATTTGTCTCGCTTTGCCGGAAAGCCTGTTTACGAAACCTCAACCAGTCAGGCCATTCGAGAAACCAAGTCAGTCATTGCGGCAGCATTGGCCGAGCATTCTGCTGGTGTGGCTCCAACCCAACCCGATCGCACTCCCGCGTCAGCACCAGTCCCGCAACCGATCGCTGAACAACCGTCCACCAGCCCCAACCAGACAACCCGACTGGTGGGCATTACGGCCTGCCCAACCGGGATTGCCCACACCTTTATGGCGGCAGATGCCCTTAAAAAAGCGGCTCACGACTTAGGCTACAGCATGAAGGTGGAGACGCAAGGCTCGGTGGGGTCTAAAAACCAGCTCACCGATGAAGATATAGCCGCAGCCGATGCCGTAGTGATTGCAGCCGATACCCATGTGGATTTATCTCGCTTTCGCGGCAAAAGGGTGTATGAAACCTCGACGCAGAAAGCCCTGAAGGATGGCAAATCAGCTATTCGCTCTGCCCTGGAGATGCCGCCACCGCAGCAGGGTGACTATCTCCAATATGTAAACCAGGCCAAGGAGCAGCGCAGCGCTAAGCGCACAGGTCCCTACAAGCATTTGCTGACGGGGGTGTCTTACATGCTGCCCATCATTGTGGCGGGTGGGTTAATCATTGCGCTCTCGTTTGCCTTTGGCATTAATCCAGAGGAAGGCACGTTTGGGGCGGCGCTCAGTCAAATTGGCGGTGCAGCCGCATTTAGCTTAATTGTGCCCGTGTTGTCGGGTTACATCGCCTATTCGATCGCCGATCGCCCCGGTTTAGCCCCTGGATTAATTGGCGGTGTGCTGGCAGTCAACTTAGGAATGGGCTTTTTGGGCGGCATTATTTCGGGCTTTTTGGCAGGATATGTGGCTCTGTTTATCCGTGACAAACTTCAGTTACCGCGCAACTTTGAAGGGTTGAAACCCGTATTGGTGATTCCTCTGCTTTCAACGCTGGTCGTGGGGTTGCTGATGATCTATGTGTTTGGCACTCCAGTTAAGGCCATTTCAGATGGGCTAACGGGCTTTTTGCAAAACATGACCGACGCGAATGCTCTATTTTTAGGGCTGATCTTAGGTGGCATGATGGCGATCGACATGGGTGGCCCGGTCAACAAAGTAGCCTACACCTTTGCGGTGGGTCTGTTGTCGAGTCAAATCTTTGGCCCTATGGCTGCCGTGATGGCCGCCGGAATGACTCCACCGCTGGGGGCATCGTTAGCCACATTTTTGGCAAAAGACCGATTTACCCGAGACGAGCAGGAAGCGGGGAAGGTGGCGGCGGTTCTTGGCATTTCCTTTATTACAGAAGGGGCAATTCCCTTTGCGGCTAATGACCCGATTCGGGTTTTACCCGCTTGTATTGTTGGTTCCGCCATCACAGGCGGTTTATCGATGCTGTTTGGCTGTACCCTGCGTGCGCCCCACGGCGGCATTTTTGTCTTAGCAATTCCCGGTGCGGTGAGCAACTTACTGCTGTACATTGTGGCGATCGCCATTGGCACCGTGGTTACAACAGCCGCCCTTTTGCTGCTCAAGCGTCGTCGTCCGTTGGTGGCTGAGGCCGCAAGTGAATCCACTGTCGCTCAGGCATAAGTCGATCGGGCATAAGTCGCTCAGATGTCGGTACAAATCGGTTGGGATGCGAGACATCCGGTCAAGCGTCTGGTCAAGCGTCTGGTCAACCCCAGGGGCGATCGCATTGCTAACTGCACCACGATCTGGTGAAAATCCAGAATGAAGCGGGTAATCTGAAGTCAGCATTACTCTTCAATCTGAGAGAACAGCACCTTGCCCAATTCCATCACTCAGGTTCAGCCCCCGCTAGAGTTCATTCCACCTGCCTACAATCCCGTGGTCACTGGTGTTGCCCGATGGCTTGTGCCACCCTGGCGACGATGGCGTGCCCAGGTGGTTGAAGTTCACGTCAACAATGCAGATGTGCTGGTTGATTTATATCAGCAGTTTCAGGCGGGCAAGCTGCGCTTCATGCTGGCGTTTCGTCATCCCAGCACGAACGATCCATTTTGCATGGCGGCATTGTTGTGGCAAGCTGTGCCCAAGCTGGCGCTACAAAAGGGAATCCGGTTGAAAGCAACGCCCCATGCCCACTTTATCTACGATCGCGGCATTCCCCTGTGGGCAGGTAAGCTCGTCGGTTGGCTCTATTCGCAACTGGGAGGCACCCCTATTCGTCGCGGCAAGGTAGACCTGATGGGACTGCGATCGATCCGGCAACTGTTTACAGACGGGCAGTTTCCAATGGCGGCAGCTCCTGAAGGCGCAACCAACGGGCATAACGAAATTGTCAGCCCTATTGAACCGGGCATTGCTCAGTTTGGCTTCTGGTGCATTGAAGACTTACACAAAGCCAACCGAACCGAACCCGTGGCGATTGTGCCAGTTGGCATTCAATATCGCTTGGTCGGGCAACCGTGGCGGGCAATCGAAGCGCTGCTGCTGCAACTCGAAGCCGATAGCGGCTTAACCACCAACGGAGCATCCCAGTCGCTACACCTGGTTGACAACGTTGATTTAACCCATGAGCAAGAGGCGGTGCTTTATCAACGGCTGCTGCGTTTAGGAGAACATCTGCTGACGTTGATCGAGCAGTTTTACAGCAAGTTTTATCAGCAACCGCTAACCAAACCTGTGTCGGATTCCACCTCGGCAACAATTGAAAGCGTTGAAGAAGTGAATCAACGATTAGCCACTCGCCTTCAGACCTTGCTGGATACGGTGCTGAAAGTGGCCGAACAGTATTTCAACCTTCCCGCAAAAGGCACCGTGACCGATCGCTGCCGTCGGTTGGAACAGGCCGGATGGGACAGAATTTATCGGGAAGACCTCAAACAGCCCGAAACGCTTTCTCCGGTGGAACGGGGCTTAGCCGATCGCATTGCCGAAGAAGCTAACCTGCGGCTGTGGCATATGCGTTTGGTCGAAACCTTTGTCAGCGTCACAGGGCGCTATGTGCTTGAGAAGCCAACGGTCGATCGCTTTGGCGAAACCCTGCTGCTGTTGTGGGATATGGAGACTCGACTCAAGGGCAAGTTTCCGTTCCCTCGCCCTAAACTGGGACGGCTACACGCCTGTATCACCGTGGGCGACCCTATTTCAGTGAGCGATCGCTGGGAAACCTACCAGGCCAATCGTCGTCAAGCGGTGGCTACCCTCACCCACGATTTGCAAACCTCCCTGGAGAAGATGATTTTATAGCGCTAAACCCCCTCGGTTTGAATGCCTGAGCCAGGGAAATCCTTGCGGCCAGGGATTGACCCATGCAATAGAGGATTTTGCCGTTGATCGTGCGACCTTCCTATGACAAAACACTATCTTTTCTTTACGCGCCACGTGTTGCCGCAGTCAGCGGCATTTTCGGTACAGGTTGCTCATTCGGCCAACGCTGCCGCTAATTTGGGATATTCTGCCGTTCTGCTGCACCTGCAAGAGAAGACACGCTTTAATCCGGTGGCTTTTGCTCAGCCATTCCAACCGCGATCGCCCGACCCGGCCTTTGCCAAGTTTTATAACTTGCAGGACAAGCTGAAAGTGGCTCAATTGCCGCGTCCCTACCCAGTCGATCGCTGGTATGGAAAATGGACTGCTGTTAGCACTCTTATTTCTCGATATTACTTCCCATTTCACATTTTGCCGCATACCCAACTCGTTCACAGTCGAGACTGGAATTTTGTTAAAACAGCGGTGCAGCAAGGGGTTCCGGCGATTTATGAGCATCACCATCACGAAAACAAACGGTTTGAATCCGACATTGTTCGCAATCCTCTGTTTCAACTGGCGGTGACGGTAGCCGACAACGTGCGAGACAGCATGATTGCCAACGGGATGCCGCCCGACAAAGTCATCTGGCTGCACAATGGATTCAACCAACACTTTCTGCTTAAACAACCCGATCGAGCCAATACAGTGCGGCAACAGCTATTGTCGGGTCGCCAATTTCTGGTCGTTTATTCAGGGGGATTGCATCGCTTTAAAGGGGTTGATTTGTTAATCGATGTGGCTCAGGCGTTGCCACAGGTGCAGTTTGTGTTAGCAGGCGGAAACGCAACACAGGTCACAGAGTATCAGCACCTTGTTCGGAGCAAACACCTGGATAACGTCATATTGCTTGGCTTCCTGCCCCAGGATGAGTTGGCCGTGTTGCTGCAAGCGGCGAATGTGTTGGCGCATCCCCATTGTGCTGGCAGCGAAGCTAGCTTTACCTCACCGCTCAAGCTGTTCGACTATATGGCCTCAGCCACTCCCATTGTTGCCACCGAAATTCCAACCTTGATGGAGTTCAAACCCACGGGAGCGATCGCAGGCTGGTGCGAACCCGATCATCCCCAGGCATTTGCTCAATGCCTTCAGCAGGTTTTAGAACACTTTCCGTATCAACCAGAGGGCTACACGGCTGGTTCTAGCTTTGTACAACAGTTTTCCTGGGAAAACCGAATTGCCAAAATTTTGAGCAAGGTTGAGCCATCCATGCAGCCAGAATGGCTCGACCGCCCTACCCCCATCGAAATGCGATAGATTACCCATCGGGCACAAACGGTGACTAATTTTCATCAATACTTATAGATTGCTTGCCAGTAGTTTATAGTGTGGTCAACTTCCGTTATGTGCCTCGGTTTGCCAATCTAGAAAGCTGCACATGGCGTTAACGTGTGTCCCGCTCCTCCTTTTTTACTTGTGTTTGAGCAGTTTTGCATAGTCGATCGTTGCAGAACAAAAATCGGCTTGAAACCCCATCTACTAGGCAAATTCGATTACTGAATTTATTCCATGATTTAGAGTGATACACGTTGAAGCGATCGCTCTGGATCTAAAGCAATGTCATGATTTGATGAGCAACGGTTATGCGTGTCTCTGCTTTTGCACTGTCTACATTTGCACTCTCGACGCTGGTTGCAGTTGGCTTGGGGGACTCGGCTCTGGCCGTACCTGCCTCCCCGTCCTCTTCCCCCAACGCTGAGCATTTCAGCACCCGGCATGATGTTGTAATTCCGAATGCGGTTGAGGTTGAAGCGATCGCGCCCCCCTCTATGCTGCTGACACAATTCAGCCCCAGCCAAACTCAGGCTGAAATTAATGCCGCCGGGCAGGTGCCCTACTACCAGGACTATCAAGGCACTCCCCCTCCAGCTTCTCAATCCCCTCCAGCCGCCAACCTGCCCTCACCGCCCAATGCCCTCACCGCTCAAAATGCATCAGCGGCACCCCCGGCAACGGCTCAAGCGGCTCCTGTTCCCATTCAGCCAAACGCAACCCCTATTCCGCTTCAGCAATCGCCTGTTGCCCCGTTGCCTGCCGCAACTCCGGTTGAACTTGGAGATGTGGCCGTTACGGCCACTGATGTACAGATCATCGGTGCAGATGCAGAGTTGCAGCAGCTTGTCCGCAACACGATTCAAACACAACCCGGTGGCGCGACAACGGCAAGCCGACTGCAACAGGATATTAATGCTATTCTCGACACCGGATTTTTTACCGATGCTCGGGTGGCAACCTCTGTCCAGCCTGAAGGGGTTAGCGTTGTCTTTCAGGTTGAGCCAATTGTGGTGCGATCGCTCCAACTTTCGGGGGCACGCGTGCTGCCAGAAACCGTGGTTAACGAGATTTTTGCGCCTCAGATTGGTCAACCTGTGAACCTGGCGGCATTTCGTCAAGGCGTACAGCAAGTGAACCAGTGGTATGCCGACAACGGTTACACGCTGGCGCAAGTGCTGACTCTGATACCGAGTTCAAATGGAGTCGTTACGCTCGACGTGGCTGAGGGCACCGTTAGCCAGATCGATATTCGCTTTGTTAACGAAGAAGGTAGCACCGTCGATGAGGACGGGCAGCCCATCCAGGGGCGAACCGATGAAGCGTTTATTCGCCGTCAGTTACAGCTACAACCGGGGCAAGCCTTCGACCAGAGCGTCGCGCAGCAGGATTTACGTAACCTCTACAATTTAGGGCTGTTTGATAATGCCGACATTGCGCTATCGGGCGATCCGCAGAACGTAGTGGTAACTTACAGCTTGACGGAAAGACTATCGCGCTCGTTTAACGTGGGCGGTGGTTACAGCGACAATGCAGGGCTGTTTGGAACGCTGAACTATCAAGATCAAAATGTCGGGGGGGTGGGCGATCGCTTAGGAGGCGATCTGCAAATTGGCACCCGTGACTTTCAGTTTGGCGGCAACTTCACCAGTCCCTATCGTCCCAGCGATCCCGATCGGTTAGGATACAGTGCCAATGCCTTTCGTCGTCGCAACACCTCGTCTACCTTTAGTGATGAAGTCGATTTACCCAATGGCGATCGCGTCCGGTTGGGACGATTTGGTGGCGGTGTAGCCGTTAACCGTCCTCTGGGAGAATGGGATGCTGATTTGGGACTCAACTATACCCGCATTAGCGCTCGCGATGGCGATGGGAACGTCTTTTCAGAAGATGAACAAGGCAACCCGTTGACCTTTAGCGATACGGGGATTGACGACCTGACAACGCTGGCCTTTCAAGCATCGCGCGATCGCCGCAACAATCCGGTTAACCCCAGTGAAGGTTCTATCCTCAGCTTGAGCAGCGAACAGTCGATTCCCATTGGGAACGGCAACATTCTCATGAATCGCCTGCGGGCAAATTATGTGCAGTATGTTCCGCTAGATTTGCTGACTTCAGACACCGAAACCAATCCTGAAAATCCTGAAGTGCTGGCGTTCAATTTGCAAGGCGGCACCATCATCGGAGATGCACCGGGCTACAACGCGTTTGACCTGGGTGGCATCAACTCAGTCCGGGGCTATGGCGAAGGACAGGTGGGCACCGGGCGCAGCTACCTTCTTGCCTCTGCCGAATATCGCTTTCCGATCTTCTCGCCCCTTGGCGGTGTTGTCTTTGCCGACTTTGCCACCGATTTAGGGTCTGGAGATACGGTATTAGGCGAACCTGCCAACGTTCGAGATAAGCCCGGAACTGGCTTTGGCTATGGTCTGGGGGTTAGAGTGCAGTCTCCTCTGGGATTGCTTCGAGCAGACTATGGCTTTAACGATCAGGGGGAAAGCAGCTTCCACTTTGGCATTGGGCAACGGTTCTAACCCGGAGTCGATCCCTATTCTGCGCTTGGGGGCTTTAAAACAGCAGCGGGGACGGTGTACACCGCCCCCGCTTTTGCCGTAATTGCTGTCGTGTCGGAATACCGTACCTGAGCTATGCCGATACAGTTTCGGTGACGGCTGGGTAAACGCTGATTTTCTTACGTCCTTTGCCGCGCCGCTCAAAGGTTACAATACCATCGACGAGCGCAAACAACGTGTCATCACTACCGCGACCCACGTTTGAACCAGGGTGAAACTTGGTTCCCCGTTGCCGTACCAGAATGTTTCCGGCTCTGACAACTTGACCACCATAGCGCTTCACACCAAGCCGTTGGGCGTTTGAGTCGCGTCCGTTACGAGTACTTCCAGTTCCTTTCTTATGAGCCATAATTGCCTCTGCTGTCTTTCCCTAACGTTAAGCTTAACCAGGAATCCGTCTATTCGGAGTCAGCACTGTCAGCATCAGACGATTCAGCCGCTTTGGATGCCTTGGATTCTTGTTTGCCAGAACCAATAGACGATCCGTTTAAGGTAATTGAATCGATCATCAGCCGAGTCAGATCTTGACGGTGACCTTGCTTCTTACGCGTCTTTTTCTTAGGACGCATTTTGTAGACGATGATTTTACGCCCTCTCAGGTGACGCAATACGGTGCCTTCAACGCTGGCTCCTCCCACAAAGGGCTGCCCAATCGAGATTTCACCGTCGTTTTCGATGTATAGCACTCGGTCGATCGTCACCTGACCGTCAACGTCAACGGCAAGCCGATCAACATCGTAAAAGCGACCTGGCTCTACTCGCAGTTGCTTGCCGCCAGCTTCAATAATTGCGTAAGTCATGACTTTATATCCTAATGTTGCCGTACAGGTAGCTGGAGTGCCTTCCAAAAAGCGAGGACATCAGCGTTTGGTGCTGAACAACCTGATCCGAGCAAGTAAACAACCAGTTAACCATAATGACGAATAAACAACAGAAGTGTCAAGTCAACGGTTGCATCCTGTTTGCTTTAAGCCTGCAATGCTGGGTTTCGACGAGCGTTCCGCCGAATGGAACGATGGCTTAGAGGGTATCTGAGAATGGCTCAACATTCTAAATTAGCCCCCTAAATCCCCCAATTTTGGGGGACTTTGAAACAGAATTGATTCGGAAGTCCCCGTTCGGCTGAGCGCTCACGTCGAAGCCAAAATTGGGGAATTAGGGGGCGGTTCGAGTTGGAGCTTAGCACTTTTAAGACATTCTCTTAGAAGAATGGTTAGAAGCGCCCAGGTTTCGCAGGTGGGGCAAATGCAGAACGTTAGTAATTGCGTTCTAGATGGCTGAAGCCGATCGCGAGGAATGAAACCGTATAGTTAGATGATGCGAGCTATACATTTAAGGACAGCATCTTAAGGACAGCATCAATACAGGTTGGCGTTAGACAACAAAACTGGTTGACTCACCCTGAGCCGCTTGCCGACTGCGAGTGTCGTAGTAAAGGTCTTCCAGCGAAATACTGTAGAGCGCTTCTTTCAGTTTTTGATGCAATCGGTTCCACAAACTGTAGGTTACCCAATCGGCTGCTTGTTCGCCATCTGGCGCATATCGAGGTAGTGGTTCAATGGTTTCACCGACTGCTTCAAGAATGTGCCCTAACGAAATTTGGGATGGCGATCGCGCCAGTTGATATCCTCCCTGGGCACCGCGAATCGATTTGACCAATCCCGCTCGACGCAGTTCAATTAGTAACTTTTCTAAGTAAGGGGGAGGCAGGTCTTGCCGTTTTGCGATCGCCCTTACAGACGTTGGCTCGCCTCCAGGCTGCAAGCTCAGATCGAGCATCGCTTTAACGCTGTAATGCCCACGAGTAGTTAACTTCATCTATCCAGATTTACCAGCATTTTTATCATCAAGTAAGTAGAGAACGAAGTTGCTGTCAACAGCTAGTGTGCTGAATGGACTAAGTCTATTGACGGAATGGAAGTTCAGATCCAATTGAGTTTGTTTCTTCATCGGCTTGTGTTAGCAGAATAGCCTGTATTCCCTTCAGGCAGATTTTTTAATTTGCCAACAAGCCTGTTGATCGGGCAAGGACAAATCAGGAATTAATGACACTCGATCGTGAATTGAAGGCATTTATCTTAATTTACGCAAACTAAACCAAAAAGATAGAATTTTAATACAATAACGAATGAAAAAAGTTGACTTTGCCAGTGTACTATAGTTTGAAAAGCTGATAAAAAGCTAAAGTGATAGAACTTTAGCGCCAGTCAGCAGACATAGTACGGCACATACTCTGAACTGAATCGATTCAAATCCAAGCTGATGACTAAGAAGAAAAAGATCGAACCGTTAACAGGCGATACACTTTTGACCAAGGTCAAGGAACTAGAGCATCTTGGTAAAGAAGAAAAAGCAAAAGAATGTGGATACTATACCGTTACTAAAAATGGTATAGAACGCGTCAACATGATGAAATTTTTGAATGCTCTAATTGATGCAGAAGGAATTCAGTTAGACGGCAAGCAGAGCAACAACGGTCGGGGCGGGCGCAGTGCAAGCTACCGAATCAGCGTTCAATCCAACGGGAACTTGCTGATTGGCTCGGCTTACACAAAGCAAATGGATCTAAAGCCGGGGGATGAGTTTGAAATTTCGTTGGGTCGTAAACACATTCGCCTGAAGCAAATTGACGGTGACGATTTTGAAGACGAATAGATTTGCCTAATGCCATTGCTAGTATGGTGTATTTTGTCAACTAATTTGCCAACAAATTGATTGCCGCGCTAGTCAACCTCCTCAACGGCTAGGTTCAGCAAATTGAGTTAGATAGTCTTAGATAAATCACCCAAGACATCCACAATAGATATTTTGAGAATAAGGCTCTCAGACTTTGCACTTTGTATGGGTTAGTAATGGTTGGCAACTGTCCCAAATCTGAGAAGCCTTATTTTTTTGCTGAGCAACTGAAGAAAATGCTCGGTTTATCTGATGGATACCGCAGGCATCTGAGTTGAGCTGGGGGAAGGACGTTTGGGAGAGCAAATGACCCTGGGAGGGAACAGGACTATTGCATTCGTGCCAGCCTTATTCCAGAAGAGTTGCTGTAGAGAGAACAATAAGGCGAGTACGCTGGGGCGGAAGTGAACATACTTCCTGCTCCGTCATTGGTTATTAGTCCTTCACCCCGCTGTAGGATTTTTTGAGGCACAGGATAGTCCCAACGCTATAGCTGTTTGCTACCCACATAGGAGGATTTTTTACTCCCAGACCACTCTGTTTGGACAAAACCGTAATCTTTTGTTACAATTGGCGAAACTGATGCGAGGACTTTTTATGCCCTATATTTCTGAAGAAGGCGGTCGTCTCAACAACTTTGCGGCAGAACCCAAGATGTATACAGCCGAGCCGCCCGATAACAAGCAAAAGAAGAGCTATCTGATTCTAGGTGTGGTAGCGACCGCTCTAGTCGGTGGGTTGCTTGCTGTAGCCGCATCAGTTTCGTAGAAATACTAAATACACTCTACAGAAAAATTGTCGTTAAGAAGTTAGTTTCATACGCAATTCCAGAATGAGCGAAACAGGCTCCGGTAACCGGAGCCTGTTTTTTATAGGGTGTAATTTTATGTTCTTATCCTGAGATTGGCACAAATGGTTTGAAAAAGGTGATACCGAAATTAAACAACAATGCTTAGTCTTGGGGATTCCTGTTAGGGCATCAGAAGCTAGAATCCAGTTATGTAGACTGCCACGGCCTAAAAAAGCTATTTGAACGAGAATAGGGTGGCCAGCGGTTTATTCACTAATCTGTGGATTTCAAGCATTTGATGCTCTAGGTTGTGGGTTTGGTTTTGTTAACTAGTCCTATCTATCCGCCCTTGTCCTGTGTTTGTGACAGATACTCCTTCTCGTAGAATTTTAGGGCTTAATCAGCAGACCTATCAGCGTCTGAAACTGGCGCTTGGGTTAGGGTTGCGTCGTCAAATCTTTGTAGCGGTGTGCGACGACTTGCCCCTGCGCGATCGTCTGGCAGCACAATTAGAAGCGGAACTGATGCAGCTTTCATCGGCCTCTCAAGCCGAGCAATATCAGCTTGCAGAAGGAACCGAAACATTTACAACGCTGCGACGCTATCCGCGTTTAATTAGTTTGCACCTTAGCCACAGCGATCCAAACCCGGTTGCCCAAATGGCGCGGTGGCTAGCTCAATTCCCACCCCCTCAAATTGGCAACCGTCGGGCACCCATGCCCGCATTTCAACTGTTAGGTATCGAACACCTCACTCGACAACCTGCGGCGATTCAGCGGCTGTTCTTTACCCATCTACAGGGCATTGAACGCAGCTTACCCATGTTGGAATCCAGCTTGCTGCTGTGGCTGCCTCAACCGTGGTTTCGAGCGTTACCGCAATCTGCGCCAGAGTTTTGGCGTTGCCGCACGGGGATCTTCGAGTTTGTTGGTGATCCCACGCCACTGCCTCCAGAGAACGTTCGCGAACCATCCGATCATGCATTAACGTCTTCCAAACCGTCACATAAAGCCCCGGTTCACAAAGCCCCGGTTCACAAAGCTCCAATTGTTTCGCGCCACAAGAGTGTGCAACCAGGAACCCCGGTTCAAAGCGAGACGGTGAGTGCTCAAGCCGCTCAGTCGGCTGGCATTCAAGACGACTGGACAAGCCTTCTGGATGACCTGGATCGGTTAGATGAACTGTATCCAGACGATCGCCCAACTGCCGCTCCAGTAACGGCTCAATCTAAACTACCTTTGCCTGATCGCCTGGTTAATCCTCCAAAGCCCCCGGTTTCAGGCTCCACTATTTCTCAAAACGGTGCGTCTCAGCGCGATCGCCCAGCATCGACGGCGAACCCAGCAACCACCCGGCAAGCCCCCAAGCCCGTCTTCTTAGTTCAGCCACCCCCAGCGAACCAGCCCGTTGACCCTGCTGCGGAAACGGCAGCACATGAGCCAACCGAAGCCCCGGCGCTACCGTTTGTCCCCGCTGCTCCTCCAGAAACAAAGGACCTCTCTGCGGCTACGTTACAACAACAAATTGAACAACTGCACCAGCAAAAAGCTCCCCCCGGATTGCTGGCTAACGCTTATCGTACGTTGGGGAACCTTTACCGCGATCGGGTTGAACAAGGGGATGTGTCGTTGCAAAATCTGTCGATCGCGATCGATGCCTATGAGCAAACCTTGCAGTGGATGCATGGTGATTCACCGCTGTGGGTTGATGTGCTGAATGATGTGGGTAATTTGTACTGGATGTTGGCTCGCTCGGTAAGTACGCTGGAGCAGGCGTTGTCGGCGTTACATAAGGCGGCTCAGTCCTATCAAACGGCCATTACCAAGCTCAACCCGCAGACGCAGCCTCACATGCTGTCGATGGTGCAAAACAACTTGGGGGCGGCCTACGCCGATTTAGCTCGCTACGATGATCCTGCGGGTAACTTGCAGCGATCGGTTAATTCCTATCAACAGGCATTGCGTTACCGCAAAGCTGAAGAGGAGCCGCAGCGCTACGCCTCTACCCAAAACAACCTGGGCACGACCTATTGGAATCTGGCACAACATACTCAGCCTGTGGTTCATCTCAAGCAGGCGATCGGGGCTTATTCAGAAGCGTTACGGTATTACAACCCCGAACAAGAACCGCTTAACTACGCCATGATTCAAAATAACTTAGGCACTGCCTACTGGAACCTGGCACAGCACGAACGCCCCAAAGATTGGCTGATGCTGGCTCTGGGAGCCTATCGCATGGCGTTGCGCTACCGTACTCAGGCCGTAAACCCAACCGCCTTTGCGGCTACGCAGAACAACCTGGGTACCGCCTACTGGCATCTAGCCAACCATTCCAAAGAGGATGCGAATGAACGGTTAGGCTATTTACAACAGGCGATCGCTGCCTATGAATCAGCTCTTAGCGCTGCCGCCAGTTTAGCCGAGCAAACTACCTCCAGCTTGCAACCGCTGGGGTTTGACCTGTTTGCTACGCACAACAACCTGGGGCTGGCTCATCATCAAGTGGCAACCGATCCGCGTATTGCCCTCAGTACGGCAGAGCAATCGACCCACCTGGAAGCAGCACTCAACCATCATTTACAAGCATTAGATGGATGGCAACACAAGGCTGAGTTCCGGCAAACGGCACTCAACTGCATTCTGCAAACGGTTCGCTCTTTCTACAGCCAATGTGGAATTTCGGGGCAGAACCTTGCTCTTTCCAGTATTCCAGGATATTTGCTGCCGGAAATTCTACCCAGTTTGTAGCCCGTAGATGCGATGGCGGACTGGAAGCTTAGCCCTTGGATCATTGCCCCAAATCATCACCCCAGAGCGCCAAAGTGCGATCGCCCTCAAGGAACGATCGCACTTTGGCATAAGCAGGATGCACCGATTCAACTGGTTTTAACAGGTGTTTCTACTGGAGCGGCTGTAAGATATCGTCTGCTCTGTAGTTTGGAGTCATCTGGCTAGCCATTTGATAGTGTTGCTCGATGTTGGGCAACAGTTGAGACGCGTAGGCTCTTAGCCCTTCGTCTTGCCCCTGACCGATTTGGGTACGGAACAGCGCTACGGTTCGCATATGAGCATTCGTCTGCGCTTCCATGTAAGCGCGATCGAACTCTTCACCCGACAACTGCGCTAACTGCTGCTCGATCGCGGTGTTCAATGGGCCTGGATCAGCAGGCAGGTTGATCCCCCGTTGAGACGCAATCTGCTGCAACTGCTGGTTGGCTTGCGTGTGTTCCTGAATCATCTGCTGGGCAAACGCTCTTACATCGTCACTGGTTGCGCGTTGCAGTGCCAGTTGCGAGGTACGAATTTCAGCTTGATTCCCCTGAGCGGCCATCAGAGCGAATTCTCGGTCTAAAGCAGTAATCGATGCCGCCGCATTGATGGACGGGCTAGAGGTTGCCCCCGTTGGAGCCGTGCCAGGAGTGCCGGAACCGTTGTAAGGAGCCTCATTGAAGACACTGGGGCCAGGATTTGCCTGCTGTGCCTGTCCCTGCTGGTTGTAAGGAGCCTCATTAAGAATGCCAGGTTCAGGGTTAACCTGTGCTTGTCCGGGAGTGGTTGCCGGAATAGCCTGGGTTGTTCCAGGAACACCATCATACCGAGACTCGTTTAGCACGCTAGGGTTGGGGTTAGTCTGGCTCAATCCTGGCGTTGAAGGGTTCGACTCAAAGGTTTGAACGTTGCCGTCGTAGGACGGTTCATTGAAGATGCTAGGGTTAGGGTTCACCTGCGCTAAGGCAGGAAGCCCCAACAACGAGGCGATCGCGGCTGCCCCTGCAACAGTTGTGGCCTTCTTGATGTAATTTAGTTCTTTCATCGTGCTTAAACTCGTGATGTTAAAACTCAAGTTGAGTGGATGGATTGAGTCCGTGTCACTGCTGAACGGGGTAGACCAGCAGCGCTCAAGACATTACCTATGAAGCGTAAAAGCTACAGTTTTGCTTAACCTCTACCCAAAGGGACGGTGTTTAGAGACACCAAAAATCAGAGCTATGCCTTAGTAGGTAGCTCTTAAGCAGGTAGCCCGCAGAAAATAAAAGTCCCAACCGCTCTACTAACCCCGATCACCGAGCATCAGCTTCCGGTTTTGCTACCCTTATGCCTCGCTGAGGCGTTTGCACCGTCAAGACTGAACACGGGGCATGGTGTAAGACATAGTTGCTAACGCTGCCAATCAGAATTTCGCTTAACCCGGATAGTCCGCGTCGTCCCATGACGATCAAGTCTGCTTCCCACTCCAGCGCTAATCTGCAAATGGCTCGTCCGGGATCTCCGGCTACTTGAGTGAACGTGGCTCTTACACCCGCCTCAGTGGAGTGTTGAATCTGGAATTGCAACAGTTCTAGCCCCTGCTGTTTATGCATTTCCCAGCGGTGCTGATACCGTTCAAACGTTGCCACATTGGGCACAGGAAAGAACCCAGTGCGGTAGTAAGCTGGTGCGTCTGAACTGCCTTCGTCTTCAAACGACAAAACATGGACGAAGTTTAATTCAGCTTGAATGGCGGCCGATAGCGCGATCGCTTCCTGCACCACACGCCGATTAGCAGTGGATTGATCAATAGCAACCAGGATTTTTTGAATCATACAGACCTCTTGCAATCTGCAATGACATTTCAACTGACATTCCAGCAGAAGCCACCACCACGACAGCCATCTCCCGAACGTCTAGCAAATGCCGCACCGATGCTGCTCCGGTTAACCCATGCGGTTGCCTTCATTGTATGAAAATGCCCATCTACATCGATGCTGAAAAGATGTGGCTTTGCTTATAACTTGTAACCAACAGGTTAGGATGAGATGCTGCTCATGTGCGATTGAAGTCCTATGCCCCTCATCTTATTGGGACTTGTCAGTTTTGTGGCGTGGTTTATCAGCATGATCGCTGGCGGGGGTAGCCCCCTGATTCTGATTCCGCTGGTCAGTTTTTTGTTTGGTTCCGATGCGATCGCTCCGGTCATTACTACCGGGATGCTGGTGGGAAACGCGCAGCGAACGCTGTACTTTTGGCAGGAAATTGATTGGGACATTACCCGGTGGTATCTGCCTGGGGCGATCGCCGGAGCCATTCTGGGAGCATACACGCTGACGCAAATTCATGTAGATTGGCTGCCAACCCTGGTTGGGATTGCGCTGTTGCTTATGGTTGCCAACTATGGGCTAGGCAAAGTGCTGAGCCAACCCAAGGCTCCCCTGCCAATCAAGCCGTGGTACTTTCTGCCGCTGGCCTTTTGCAATGCGTTTGGCTCGGGATTAATTGGCAGCATGGGGCCAATTTTGAACCCAGTTTATCTCAGCTATGGGTTGGTTAAAGAACGCATGATTGCCACTAAATCAGTGCATGTTGTGGTGATTCACATCGTTAAACTGATGACCTATGCCGTGTTGGGCACGCTAACCGTACCTGATTTGACCTGTGGGTTAATCATCGGACTGGCGGCCATTCCTGCTAACTGGCTCGGTAAACGAGTACTCGATAAAATGAGCGGCGACCAGTTTCAGCAAACGGTCTTTGCCTTTGTTGCCGTTAGCGGCATTTTAATGCTGTGGCAGCAGTCCTCGCTGTTGCCCTAGCGGTTGCGTTTCTTCTTGCGTTTCGTATGGCCGCCAGGTGGGGTGCGGTCTGCGCCAAAATATTTTTCGCTGCGATAGCGTAGCCACACCCGCAGAACTTGTGGAATCTTCTCTTTCTGTTCTTTGGTGAGCGTGTTGTAGAGTTGCAAAGCCCGATCGCGCTCTCGGCGGCAGGCAGAATTATTGTGGGCATCCCAATAGGAGCGTGCTACCCGAATGCGGCGACACACTTCTTTGATTAAAGCGTCTCCTGCGAGTGGAGTATCGTCCTTCACCGTGTTGCGTTGGATATGACACTTCCTATTCTAGGGTGGTCTACTAGCATCCATGCTTGCGGTAGGCTGCCCTTTTGCTGCAATTAAAAACCGCGATCGCCTTTGGCATAAACCCTGGGGCGATCGCGTTGGTAGATGCAAACTTTCAAAACTTGGGATGGACGGCTGTTCAGAAGCCGGGAAAAATGAAGCGATCGCTTTTCGACATCCGTTGACTATATCTTGTTCCAACTTGCTTTCATTCACCCGATAGGGCAACTTTGCAAGTGAGACTGTCCTTAGATCGAATTATTCACGCCGCCATGTAGTGATGCCACCGGGCTTGTCAATCAAAATGATGCCCTGGGCGCTCAGTTCATTGCGAATGCGATCGGCCTCTGCAAAGTTTTTGGCCGCTTTTGCCACTCGCCGTTGTTCAATTTGTCCCTCAATATCAGAGTCCGATACGGTTCCTTCATCAGGAGATTCTGCTGCTAAAGTGGCTTCCAGTCCCAAAACCTGCGCCAAAACGACCAGCGTTTGCCACTCCTGTCGCAGGGTGTGTGGATCGATCGCCGCTTTGCCTTCGTGGGTCAGGCGATTGCCCTCCTTCTGCAATTCCTTCGCCAACTCAAACAAGACGGCCAGCCCACCCGAAGTGTTGAAGTCATCATCCATGGCCGCCTGAAAGCGCTGAACGGTATCGCTATTCTCTGAAATTCGCATCGCCGCCGGATCGCCAAAAGACGTATCCTCAGTATCCGTCCAGCCCAATGGTTTGCCGTGTTTATAGCCAAACAGCAGCCCTTCTTTGAGCGTCTCCCAACCGTTGTGGATAGAAGCGATCGCCTCATCGGTAAAGTCGATCGGCTTGCGGTATTGCGCCTGCAAAATAAATAGCCGCAGCACCATTGGCTCAACGCCTGAATCGAGCAGTTGGCGAATTGTGGTGAAGTTGCCCAATGACTTCGACATCTTTTCGCCGCCCACGGTTACCATGCCGTTGTGCATCCAGTAGCGGGCTAAGGGCTTGCCCGTTACCGCCTCAGATTGAGCAATTTCATTTTCATGGTGGGGAAAAACTAAGTCGTTCCCGCCAGCGTGAATATCGATGGTGTCTCCCAGGCGATCGCGCACCATCGCTGAGCATTCGATGTGCCAGCCGGGACGGCCTTCTCCCCAGGTTGATGACCAGGCTGGTTCTCCTGGTTTAGCGGCTTTCCACAGGGCAAAATCAACAGGATCACGCTTCCTTTGTGCATCTGGATCGTCAGTATCCACCCGTCCGCTGGCACCCACCTGCATGTCTTCTAGCTTGCGACCCGACAACTTGCCATACTCAGCAAACGCCCGCACCGCATAATAAACATCGCCATCGGCAGGGTAAGCATAGCCCTTTTGTTCTAGCTCATGAATCAAACGCTGGATGCCGTCGATCGTATGCGTGGCACGGGGATAGTCATCGGCTTCCATGACGTTCAGCCGCGTCATATCCTCAAAATAGGCTTGAATAAAGCGTTCAGCCACCTCCTGCATCGAGGAACCTTCCTGACGAGCACGGTTGAGGATTTTGTCATCAATATCGGTGAAGTTTTGCACATAACGCACGTCATAGCCGCGCCAGCGTAGATAGCGACGCACCACATCCCAAATTACACACGCCCTGGCATGACCCAAATGGCAGTAGTCATAGACTGTTACGCCGCAGTAATACATCAGCACCTTACCCGGCTCTAGCGGTTCAAAGGATTCCTTCCGGCGGGTGAGGGTGTTGTAGAGTGTCAAAGTCATGGTTTGCGAGTATTTAGAAGCGACGAATTAGGATAGAGGTGGAAGGGAGGAAGTTAGCCTACTCCAGAAGAGGTCAGGCTTACTCCAGGGATGTCCTTCAAAAACTTATCACTCCTCGGGCTGCTAGTTTTGCCGTCGCCCTGAAACAACGTCCGGCAAATCAGCAATAATGGGAGTGATAATCAAGCACAGAAGCGATGCCCCCTAGAACCAGTCGGACGCTTCTGCCACCCTTTGCTTCTGCCACCCTTTACAGTTAATATTCTGACGTTTTTAGCCTCTGCACTATGCAATCAGCAGTCTCCCCCAATCAGTCTTCGCTCATGGATGATGCCAAACATGGGCTTCCGGTCACCATCATCACAGGATTTCTGGGTAGCGGCAAGACAACCCTGCTGAACCACATTTTGAGCAACCAGGAAGGTCTTCGCACTGCCGTATTGGTAAACGAGTTTGGTGAAATTGGCATCGATAACGATCTGCTCATCACCACTGAAAATAGCGATAACAACATGGTGGAGTTGAGCAATGGCTGCATTTGCTGCACCATTAACAATGACTTAATGGAAGCGGTTTATAAGGTATTGGAGCGAGAAGACCAGATCGATTATCTGGTGGTAGAGACGACTGGACTGGCCGATCCATTACCGATCGCCCTCACCTTCTTAGGAACCGAACTGCGCGACCTGACCCGTCTCGATTCCATTGTCACCCTGGTAGACTCGGAAAACTACAGCCTCGACTTGTTCAACAGTCAGGCCGCCTACAACCAAATTGCCTACGGCGACATCATCTTACTGAACAAAACGGATCTGGTAGATGAAGCCGACCTCGACTCTCTAGAACTCAAAATTCGCGACATCAAAGAGGGTGCTAGAATCCTGCGAACCAACCACTCACAAGTGCCACTGCCGCTGATTCTCAGCGTTGGTTTGTTTGAATCAGACAACTATTTTGGTGCTGAAGATAAAGCGCATGGGCACGATCATGACCATCATGCTCACGACCATCATGAGCATGACCATGCTCACGACCACGATGATCATACGAACTGCGATCACGATCACGGGCATTGCGACCACGACCATGCTCATGAGCATCATCACCATTCCGATCATTTAGCGATCGATGGGTTCACTTCCATTTCGTTCCAGAGCGATCGTCCCTTTGCCATCAAGCGGTTCCAGCACTTCCTGGACAACCAGCTTCCTTCTACGGTGTTCCGCGCCAAGGGCATTCTCTGGTTTGAAGAGAGTCCAAAGCGCCACATTTTCCACCTCAGCGGCAAACGGTTCTCGCTCGATGACAGCGAGTGGCAAGGTCAACCCAAGAACCAACTGGTGTTAATTGGACAAAACCTGGAGCACGATAAGCTCCGGGCACAATTGCAGCACTGTGTGTGCTTGCCCTCTGCTAATCGCGGCAAGGGGTTCGGTCGCTAAAGCATGAAATTACCCTGCTTTGCGTGCCCTACCGTCAGCGATTAACGTCAAGCTCTACTGATTAGGATTGGACGTTACAGGCCATCTGGCTGCTGTTGAACCACCCGATCCTAATCAGGTTGCCGATGCGAAGCACAAACGCTGTCATATTGTCTAAATTTACCCAGAATGCGAGTTGTCCTTCAGCGTGTCACTTCGTCTCAAGTCGTTGTTGATGGCGAAGTCGTTGGCCACATTGGCCGGGGGCTAAACTTGTTAGTGGGGATCGCGGCTACTGATACCGACGCGGAAGTAGAATGGATGGCACGAAAATGCCTGGACTTGCGGCTATTTCCCGCCGAAGAAGGCGATCGCTTCGACCGTTCCGTGCAGGACATTAAGGGAGAGATACTGGTGGTGAGCCAGTTTACGCTCTATGGCGACTGCCGCAAAGGGCGACGGTCATCGTTTGACCGTGCTGCTGTGCCTCAGGTGGCTGAGGCAATGTACGAGCAGTTTGTCGCCAACCTGAGGCAAAGCGGACTGCGAATCGAAACAGGGCGCTTTGGTGCCATGATGCAGGTTTCGATTGAAAACGATGGCCCGGTAACGCTGATCTTAGAACGAGAGGGCGATCGCTAAAGCTCGGTTGTCCAGGCCGGATGAGCCAGTATGGCTGAAATGACTCGAACGCCCCGCAGTTGATTGGAAAGCGGCAAGTGTCCTCGTGGCGCACTCAAGTTCCAGGTAAATTCGCCAGGGTAGCGCGTCCAGGCATTGCCTCGTTTCCAACCGATCTGCTCCCAGAGTTTATCCCAATCTTTGCCAACCCCAAGCCACAGTTCCCGCTGTACCGAAAAGCCAAACTTACCCTCAGAATGAAGTAACCAGAGTGAGTTGATGGTCTGCAAATCGGTAATGGGGAAGCTTTCGACCTCAGTAAAGTAGAGCCATCGGCGCTGCACAGCAACCTCTCCTGCCAATTCGCACAGCTTTTCTATGGTGGCGCGATCGGCGGCTTCAAAGTCCTGCGTTGCCAACAGCCGCTGTAGGGGTAAATAATCTACTCCCCGCTCCGAGCGCAACGACACAACGCCCTGGGGAAAATGAGCTTGCAAAAATTCTCTGGTTTGGGCGGTATCCGCCGCGATTAATGCTTGGTAAATTTTGCCGTCGATCAGTTCGATTGGCTTGCTCTGGCGTTCCAGTAAAAAACTCATGAGCGCTTCTAGCCCGGTCTCGCCTTTGCTGGCTAGCTCTTCAACGAGTTGCAATTGATTTTTGCCAGATGCAGATTGGAGTTGGGATAACAGGTTAGTCATTGCATCAGGAACGTTTTGCATCGTGGCAGAACTGGAATTAAAGGTAGAGCTACTTGTCTGAGGGTGCTGCATGGCAAGCATGAGTCAACGACAACACTGTTGGTGAGATTTAGTGAGATCGAATTCAACCCGTTCAATCTTCACTTTAACGGTAGATGGCTCCGTTACGAAGGGGGGGGGAGCGGTTCCTTGCGGTTCTCTCGTTTTGAAGCGTCGCTATTGCTCAGCCCATTCACCGTCCTGGAGCTTAAAATCTGGCTAACAATAGCGGTTGTTGAACTGGGGACTTCAATTTGAACGAGTTCAATGCGACCACCATAGGCCGCAACGGTTGGCGCTTCTGGCAGCGTTTCTAAATCGTAGTCGCCCCCTTTGGCGTAGATGTCGGGTTGCAGGGCTTGAATCAGGCTTGTCGCCGTAGCTTCCGAGAACACGATCACCGCATCCACTGGCTTGAGTGCCGCTAAAACTTCGGCACGCTGTTCCTCTGGCACAATCGGACGGGGCGGTTTTCCAGCAGAGGGAGGCTTGATGCTGCGAACCGATCGATCGCTGTTTAACCCAACCACTAGCGATCGCCCCAGCGTTTTTGCTGTTTGCAGATAGCGCACATGCCCAGCGTGCAGCAAATCAAAACAACCATTGGTAAACACTAACGGTCGCCATTGCTCTGGGCAGGCTGCGATCGCGTGCTGCAATTCAGAGAGCGTATAAACACCAGAAATCATGCAGAGCTAAGATGTACGGAACCAGGATGCAACACATCAACTATGAAGCATGACAGAGGGAACCGCCTCAACAATGCCTCAAGCGTAAGCAGTCTACCATTTCCAGGGTCACGCTCAACCATTCTCCAGCTTCTTGCCCCGTTGCTCTATTCCCTGGTGCCTGATTCAGCCTGGGGGCGATAGCCCCGTTCAAAGGCAAAGCGAATGAGCTGAGAGCGATTCTCAAGCTGAAGTTTGCTCAAAATATTGCTGAGATGCGTTTGAACCGTGCGAGGGCTAACAAACAGGCGATCGCCAATTTGCTTATTGGTAAAGCCCTGAATCACTTCCCAAAACACTTTTTCCTCTGCCGGGGTTAACGGTAACGGCTGCCGTGCAGGCGCAGGCGCTTCTGACTCTTTGGGGTTAGAATGCTGCATCAGCCGCACAATTTCAGAGTGGATGCGGCGCGATCGCTCTAACTGAGATTCAATTTTGGCAACCAGTTCCCGTGGCTCAAACGGCTTGATTAAATAATCGTCTGCCCCGATCTGATGCCCCTGGATGCGATCGTCCACTTCCTTGCGGCTGGAGAGGAAGATAAACGGCACCAGTTGCCCTGAGCGCATGGCGCGTAACCGCCGACAAAACTCCATGCCGTCCATTTCGGGCATCATCACGTCTGAGACAACCAGGTCGGGAGGATGGTGTTCAAACAGGGTCAGAGCTTCTGTTCCAGAGCTAGCGTCTTGAACGGAATAGCCCCGATTTTGGAGATAGCGAATTAGCGCCGTTCGCAACGTAATATCATCATCCACAATCAGAATCTTTTTCATTCCATCCCACCTACACCAGAAAGGCGGTTATGAAGTGATACTGAAATTAACTGTAACGGATTGGTTTTGACCATTGGATGCTTGAGCATAGGGTGATAAAAACGAAACCTAGTAAAATGCAGGACTCTAACGATTGGCCCAACTATAAATGATGAGCGTGCTGACCATTAGAAAGCTCACAAGCCGAATTGGGAAAGCACTAGATGTCGATTTATTCTAATACTCATTGCCCTGTCGATTACTTAATGATATGGAGGAGTTTAGGACACGCTTTAAGGATGACTTAAGCAGCATATCGTTCCTAAAAAGCTGCAAAGTCGTTCGGTTGTCAGTATTTTGCTGCTAGTCTATCTGCACTCATTCAAATCTAATTAAACCCGAACCTATAAATCAATATTATTAATATCAACCTATACAGGCGATGAATCCTGAACGAGAAACCAATCGGGGAGGCTCGCGAGCCAAGACAGCTTATGTGAGAAATTTACCGATTTTAGCTTTAAGATCCGGTAATCTTTTGACTGAATATCAGCACCGCTAGCCATGAGGAACCGTCCCAGTTATGTACGAAAAGATTATTCCCCCTACAACTGGATCGCGTATCACGTTTGAAAACGGTGAACCAGTTGTGCCAGATAATCCCATTATTCCCTTCATTCGCGGAGACGGAACAGGAGTCGATATTTGGCCTGCTACTCAACGGGTGATTGATGCGGCGATCCACAAAGCGTATGGCAATCAGCGTCAAATTACCTGGTTCAAAATTTACGCTGGAGATGAAGCGTGCGATGTTTACGGCACATATCAGTATTTGCCGGATGACACTCTCACGGCGATTAAAGACTATGGGATTGCGATCAAAGGGCCGCTCACCACTCCGATTGGCGGCGGCATTCGTTCCTTAAACGTGGCGTTGCGCCAGATCAACGATCTCTACGCCTGTGTGCGGCCATGCAAATATTATGCAGGAACCCCCTCGCCCCATAAATCTCCAGAAAAACTGGATGTGATTGTTTATCGGGAAAACACAGAAGATATTTACCTGGGGATTGAGTGGAAGCAAGGAAGTGAGATTGGCGATCGCCTGATCAAATTGCTCAATACTGATCTGATTCCGGCCACCCCCGAACATGGCAAGAAGCAAATTCCGCTCGATTCAGGCATTGGAATTAAACCCATCAGCAAGACTGGATCGCAACGGTTAGTGCGCCGTGCCATGAAACACGCCCTGCGGTTGCCCCAGCACAAGCAAATGGTGACGTTGGTGCATAAGGGCAACATTATGAAATACACCGAAGGCGCGTTTCGAGACTGGGGATATGAACTCGCCACAACGGAGTTTCGCGCTGAATGTGTCACCGAACGCGAGTCCTGGATTTTGGGCAACAAAGAAAAACAGCCCGATCTCAGCGTCGAAGACAACGCTCGCCTGGTAGAACCGGGGTACGATGCCCTCACACCTGCAAAGCAGGCAGAAGTCTGTGATGAAGTAACAGCGGTATTAGACTCCATCTGGTCTACCCACGGCAACGGTCAGTGGCAGGAAAAGATTATGGTGAACGATCGCATCGCAGACAGCATTTTTCAGCAAATTCAGACCCGTCCAGACGAGTATTCCATTCTGGCTACGATGAACCTGAACGGCGATTACTTGTCCGATGCGGCAGCGGCGATCGTCGGTGGCTTAGGTATGGGGCCAGGAGCCAACATCGGCGATACCTGTGCCATTTTTGAAGCGACGCACGGCACCGCTCCAAAACATGCCGGATTGGATCGAATTAACCCCGGTTCACTGATTCTGTCCGGGGTAATGATGCTGGAATATATGGGGTGGACTGAAGCCGCCGATTTGATTAAAACCGGCTTGGGTACGGCAATTTCTAGCCAAGAAGTGACCTATGACCTGGCTCGAATGCTGGAACCTCCTGTTCCGCCGTTGAAGTGTTCAGAATTCGCTGAGGCGATTATCAACCACTTCTAGGGGTGATGTGCCCTCAGCAACCACGGCTGCCGTCAGATTAAGACAGGGACATCCCATAGGATGTCCCTGTCCTACAGAGAACGAGTTAGGGAACGAGTCGGGATTATTCAGAAATATCTAAGGATTGGAAAAGGTGTTAATTTCTCCGCCACCAATCGGACGACCAATACCAGGACGGCGTAATGGAGCCTCTTGTAGTTCTGGCTGTGTTACTTGAGGCTGAGGAACAGGCGCAGAATAGCCGTAGGGCGAAACGGAAGTCTGATTAGTTCCGTAGTTTGGCGTGATATAGGATTGGGGCGGGTTATATTGCGGTTGCGGTATTGTGGGCGCTAGTTGTGGGGCGGGTTGAAGCCCCGGTACTGATGGATAACCGTTAAAGTTTGAGTAGCCGCCGCTATTGGGCACACCTGAATTAGGAATCACAGGATTAGGCGCTCTCAAGCTGGGCGGTATAACGTATCCTGTTGTGCCTGGTGGAGGTGAGGTTTGGGGCAAATTTTGGTTGAATTGCCCTGTTGTCATTCCCGCTGCCGGGGCAGCAGGAGCGATCGCCGAGTTGGGGGTAGAACTTTCGATCGCCGATTGCAGCGGGCTAGACGTTGAACTGGATTGGTCGGATGTAGTTGGGGCGTTGTACCCGTTGACACCAGTGGCAGGAGCCACGCCAAAGGAGCCAGTGCCAGGAGGGCTTTGTGCTTCAGCCGCCGAGAGTCCAGAACCGTTAGAACGGCTGTTATTGCTATCAAACTCAACTGGATCTGAAAGGGTAGAGTTAGAAGGGCGGCTCTGGTTGGTCAACGAGTTGCTTTGGCTCGATTGCTGGCGTTCAAGCCCTCTACCTAAATTGTCGTTCAGCAGAGGAACATCGGCATCGAGTCCAGACAAAATCGCCTGTTGAGGTAACTCAGGAGGCGCAGTGGCCTGAGACGGTTCACCTGTTAACCCCAGTGAAGACGACTGGTTGAAATTATCCATCTCATCGAGCAACAGCGGCAAATTGTCGATATCAGCACCGATCGCCCGCTCTTCATCAGATAGCAACGAACCAGTGCTTCTTTGGCCGGGTGTCAGCCCGTCCAGACTGGTTACACCCGATGCACCAGACGCATTTGAGCTATAGGTACTGCCTTGGTCGCTCGTTACCCAGTAAACCGAGGCGATCGCAATCGCCAACAGCCCGGCTGCTGAACCCCATACCGCTGGGCGGCGCTTAAGAACGCGCAGACGCGCTTTGATGTAACGCAAGGAGACAGGAAACCGCTCAGACCTCGACATAATTCTGATGCCTCTCCAGCTCATGGTTTAGAAACTACTTAATTCTAACTGCTCAATTCAGACTGCCCAACGTCTTTAGGTATAGGCATCAGGCAAAGCAGGTAGCCCCCAAAAAGCGTCACCTTAATGAGCCGAGCGATACAAGAGAAACCCTCCAGCCGCTAAGCCGACAATATTAGGAATCCACCCACCCAGGAAAGGCGAAATGGCTCCCCCCTGGGCGATCGCCCCACAAATGAACAATAGTAAGTAATACCCAAAGATAATCACGATACTAATCGCAAACCCAGTGGCTCTTCCCGTTCGCTCCAGACGTGCCCCCAGAGCGGCTCCGACCAGGCCAAACACAACGCAAACAAAAGGCAACGCTAATTTCTGTTGATGCAGCCGAATTCTTAGCTTGCGGATTCTCCCTTCGTTCCCGCTCTGTTTGAGGAGGTCAATGTATTGCAACGATTCGACAATATTCATCTCTTCGTAGTCGCGCCGTCGAGAGGCTAAGTCGAGCGGCGCACGAGGTAGCCTCAGTTTTTGATTATCAAACCGGACGATATTCCGAAATGAACCGTCAGCCGACACAATATAGATCGTGCCATCCGAAAAATCCCATACATTTTCAGACGGACTCCATACCGCTGACTGGGCACTGACAATCTGATTCAGCCCTTCCCGCGAAAAATCCAGAATCGTCAGCCCTTTCATGCGTTCGCCATTAAATTCTCTGGCATAGAACAGGCGAGACAACATGTCGTGCTTGTCTCCATCTTCTTCGACCACTCGTTCAAATTCTTGGTAAAGAATATTTCGTTCCTGGAAAGGCAGCCTTTCTTCGTCGAGCGCTTTTTCCAGGGTAATCGCCGCCTGGTAATTTGCCGCAGGCACAATCATTTCATTAAAGGCAAAGGTTAAGCCTGTGACCATGAAACAAAAGATAATGGCGGGCAAAATCATGCGATAGACGCTAACACCGCATCCCTTCAGCGCGGTCAGTTCGCTATCGCTGGAAAACCGACTGAAGGTCATCAGCGTCGCCAGCAGCGTGGACATGGGGAAGGAATAAACCACAAATTGCGGCAGCTTCAACACCAGGACTTCTGCGGCGATCGAAATGGGTACTCCTGAGTCAGTCACCCGGCGGATCAGGTCAAACAGCGCCCCAACCGAGACCCCAATTGACGAAAACGCCCCGACACCAAACAAAAACGGCAACGCCAGTTCTGTGACGATATATCGATCCATGATCGACAGCTTTGGCCACCAGCTCCAGGATGAGAACTGCGGGCTGGAAGAGTTTGAAACACCAATCGTCATAAGAAGTTAAGGTATGGGCTACGGCTGGAAACTGTTTCCTAGGTAGTACTCACGCACTAACGGGTTGCTATAAAGCTCCTCGGAACTACCAGATGCCAGGATCTGACCATCTCGCATGATATAGGCTCGATCCGTAATCGACAATGTTTCGCGCACGTTGTGGTCGGTGATCAGGATGCCCATCTGGCGATCGCGCAAGCGGGCAATAATCGCCTGAATCTCGTTAACGGCGATCGGGTCAATTCCGGCAAACGGTTCATCTAGCAGCAAAAACTGGGGGCCGTTTTGTCCGGCAGCAAGCGCCCTGGCAATCTCGGTTCGGCGACGTTCTCCACCCGATACGCGGTTTCCGGCAGTGGCCGCTATTTTTTCCAGGCGAAACTCCTTAAGCAGGTCGTGCAGCCGTTCTTTTCGTTCGTGCCGGGGCACATCGGTTTGCTGCAACACCAGCAAAATGTTGTCTTGAACGCTGAGATGGCGAAAAATGCTTGGTTCTTGCGCCAGATAACCAACTCCTAATCTTGCCCGCTCATACATGGGCAACCGGGTGATATCGGCATCGTTTAGCCAAACCCGACCCTGATCGGGCTTTTCGCGACCAGTGGCTATATAAAATGTGGTAGTTTTACCCGCTCCGTTTGGCCCCAGTAAGCCAACGACTTCGCCTCTACCGACCGAAAGACTGACGCGATTGACCACAACGCGCCGACTATACTGCTTATGAATATTCTCCAGCACGATTTTCAACGGCGTACTCTCACAAGCTGATTCTGCGGATGCCAATGCAGGAATAAATCGGTCTTGATTCTATCAGAGTCAGACGACTAGAGAAGCTTAAGACAAAATAGAAACCCCAGAAGAGCCTGACCCAGGCTCCTGTGAATTGCCTATGGGCTGATCGGGGTTTTGAACTCTGGCTTTGGATTGTAGTCTGCTTCCGGCACGGGTGTGGCGGTTGTTGATGAGGTTGTTGAGGCGGTCGTTGCGACTGGGGCGTTAGGGTCAGGAACAATATAAATGGACTCAACCTGTCGTCCTGAATCGGGTAGCGCCACAAACCGACCCTCATCTACCAGATAGGTAATCGTTTCGCCCCGTAGACTATTGCCTTCTTGCAAGACGTATACATCGCCACTTAAAACAATGCGGCGTTCGCGGCTGTAGTATTGCGCCTGAATGGAGGTTGCTTGAATTTGGCGGGCTGGATAGTTGATTTGAACGTTGCCCCGTGCCGTAATCACTCCTGTAACAGAGTTGGCTTCTTGGATATCTGAGCGCAGGGTTAAAGCTTGCCCTGGAGCCTCGCCAGTGGCCTGAGCAGCGGCAGAATTGAATGCCGTGGGTGGAGCGATCGCGCCGACCAGAGTGGCTGTCGATAACACAGCCAGGCTCAAACGGCGCAGGGTTTTGGTGGGTAAGTGAGGAGCAAGCGACATAACGGTGTATGGGTCCAGAAAAGAGTTAAGAGAACTGGGTAGAGCCGCTGTAACGGTTGGCAACTGTCAATGGGTCACTCAGGCCGCTTGACTCTAGTTCAGGTCAAGCTAGCGTTATGGTACCAATACCTTTATATCTTCTACCGTTTCAGTTCTAATGACCGTGCGAATACCGGTGAGGTTTCCATACTGTCACAGAGCTTTATCGAACGTCTACTGCCTGTAACAAATTACTCGTCCATGCTGGAGACGAGTTGAATTGTGGGCAACGCAGTGGAACTGATGGCAGAATCGGTGGGGCGATCGCCGAGCACACGGGCAGCGATCGCTTCAGCTTGTGTCGCATCTGCCTGCTGCAACTGGCTGAGCAAGTCGATACTTTCGTCAATCAACGCATCCACATTCAAGTTGGCGTAGTCAGGGCTGTAACGCCGGAGCCGATTCACGCCCTCACCCAGCAAAATCATTGCTCCGCGATAGTTGCGGTTGCCCAGGTGATAAAGCGCCACTGCAATTTGTAAGATGCCCTGGTAAAAGGTTCTCTCAGGTTCTAACGCTTCCATCCAGAGCGCTTCTAGCGTGTCGTGGCAATCGTAGTACTGTTGCTGGTTAAATTGCTCGACCCCGTGCCAAAAGGCGGGCGGTACGGCTTCAGTCATGGGGTGTGTAGGTCGAATAGGAACATCAAGTTTCCCCTCAACTCCGGTAAGTTTATCCTGTTGGATGCGCTTGAAGCTGCAATTGCAGCGATTCGTTCGGTTGAATCATTAATCCGGGATGAAGCGGATCGGCTGGTGGGCTGGAGCGAAACGGTGGAGTTGGGGCTGACCACAGTAACCAGCGGCTGCCGTGGGGCAACGTGCCAACGCTGTTGAGATTGGGAGTGAGCCAGAGCAGCGGCAGGTTTGGCAAATCGTCTGCTGTGGGTTCTTCTTGCGCTTGAATGGCCGCCAGCGTTTCTAAGACAGCACGATCGCCGCGAACTAATCCAGACCCGGCAGTCCACAAACAAACCTGTAAGCCACGCTGAACGGCGTAAAAGTAAAGCGATGCGGCAGCGGTGACGGCTTGCTCAAAGGCTTCTGCATACCAGGCGATCGCGCTGTCGAGACAGACCACCAGTTCTTGTCCACCCGTATAGTTTTCCAGTTCTCGCACTCTCAATTCTCCGTAGCGGGCACTGCTGCGCCAGTGGATCAACCGGGTTGAGTCACCCCAGCGGTAGGGGCGAACGGTGCGAGTTAAACCCTCGGTGGCAGCAGTGGCACGGTAATCATGCTGTACCCGGTAGTTATTGTCTTTGCCAAGGTCATCAATAATAGGACACTGCGTTAAGGGTAGAACGGTGGGATAAACGATGGCGATCGCCTTGACTGTTTGCTGACGGCGACACCAAAATAGCCCCAAAGGCGCGCCAGTTCTCAGTTGAACCGTTTGCCAGCGGTAGACTCCTCGTCGCTGAGTGGGTTGACTGTATCTCCAGTTGTAAACTCCCTGTGCCGGAATCACGTCGATGGATTGGGGAGCCGGTTGGGTCAACCCCGGCGGCAACAGATCGTAGACCTGAAACAGCGGCTTGGGCTGGTTGCTGCGATTGGCGATCGCCAGCTCAACGGCCAGTGGTTCACCGACGCTAACGGGCAGAATTGGGGGACGGCTGATCTGAATTTGTCGCAGCGATCGCTCGGTTAATACGGCGGCGATCGCCAATAGCGCCAGCATCACACCGCTCATCACGTACAGCCAGCCAGCCATAGTATTAGTGGCGGCTCCGAAGAAGAATAGGGCAAGCCCCGTCATTAACCAGCCGCTATAAGCAGGGGTTATCCAGCGGGTTTCTAGCCAGTGAGTAATGTGTCGATGCAACATGGGTGAAACTGTGGAGGCTGGTTTAATGCAACGGTTGCAGTTAACCAGGCCGTTTTTTAAAGCACTGCTTCATCGTAGACCTGACCCGTTGAAACACCAAACGTCAAACCTACCGAACATTTAACCGGGCAGGTGCCAAAGTTTGATGGTCTGGTCGGAACTGCCGCTCACTAGCATCTTGCTATCTGGGGTAACGGCGATCGCGTTGACGCTATCTAAGTGATCGGTCCAGGTCTCTATTACGTCGCCGCTGCTCAAATTCCATACCTTAATTGTGGTGTCGCTGCTGCCGCTAATTAACGCCTTGCCGTTGGGCGTAATCGCCAGTGTGTTGACATCGCGTGAATGAGCCGACAGGGTACGAAGCAACTCGCCCGTCCGCAAATTCCAGAGCTTGACTGTCTTATCTTTACTGCCAGTTGCCATCAGTTGGTTGTCAGGCGCGATCGCCACTGCGTTAACTGAATTTAAATGGCCTTGCCAGGTGTTGAGTCGGTCGCCGCTTTGCAGGCTCCACAGTTTAATTTTGTTGTCTAGTCCGCCGCTTGCCAGCAATTTACCATCGGAGCTGATGGCGATCGCCTTCACCATTCCGGCCACCCCCACCAGCGTTTTGAGCGGCACCCCGCTATTGAGTTGCCACAGACGAATCGTCCGATCTTCACCACCGCTTGCCAGCAGTTTTCCATCGGGAGTAATGGCTACCGTATTGACATCTCTCGAATGCCCGGTCAACGTGCGAAGCAACGCGCCCGTGTGCAGGTTCCAGAGTTTCAGAGTGTAGTCGTCACTGCCGCTAATCAACAGCTTGCCGTCTGGGCTGATGGCGATCGTATTCACCGCTTTGACATGCCCCTTCAGGGTAGACAAAAGTTCTCCCGTCTTGAAGTTCCAGATTTTGATCGTGTCATCCAGGCTACTGCTTACCAACAGTGGCGCAACTGGACTGATCGCAACACAGGTAACCCAGGAAGAATGTCCAGCAAAGGTATGAATACAGGCACTACTCGCGGCTCTCATCAGCGGTGGTCTTGAAAGACCGGGTTTAGAAACAGGCTGATTTGATGTGGGGGGTTTAGAAGTAGGGGGGGTAGAAGTAGGCGGCCTGGACGGATTTTGGCTAAGGGGAGTTTGCCTCTGCGCCGCCGGGTTAGAAACGGCAGACTTGGACAGCGCTGCCGTTCGGCTAGTAGACACAGGCGCACTCGCCTTAACGCCACGCGCAGCAGGAGAAAAGGAATCGGCATTTAAGTCACGCATGACTTCATCTGCTGACTGGTAGCGCTCGTTCACCAGATCCTTCAGCATCTTGTTCAAAATGTCCGCAAACTGATCGCTAACGACTGTTTTGCGCTCCAGTAAATATTCGCGCCACATCCAGCGACCGTTTAACGGGTCATATAAGGTGTCTGGTTTCGCCTGCGTTAACAGATGCAGGCAAGTGGCTCCCAGGCTATAGATATCGCTAGCGGGATAAGCTTTTCCGCCCCGAAACTGTTCCATTGGAGCATAGCCCTCGGTGCCAATTCGAGTACCCGGTTCAGCCACCGATTCTTCGCTCAACCGCTTTGCCACCCCAAAATCAATCAGCATGAGGCGATCGTCCGTATTGCGCCGCAAAATATTCATCGGTGTGATGTCCCGGTGAATAACTTGATGCTGATGGACAAAGCGTAGAACCGGCAAAATATCAGACAGCACATCCCGAACTTGCCGTTCGTTGAAAGCACCTTGCTGCCGCATTTGTTGCAACAGGCTTTGGCCTTCAATGAACTGCTGGACTAAATAGAGATACCCATCGTGTTCAAAATAGGCCAGCAATGTTGGAATTTGAGAATGCTCTCCTAATTCATGCAGCCGTACAGCCTCCTGGTTAAATAGCCGAACTGCTTTTTCAAGCGATTTCGTTCCCTGAACTTGGGGTGAAAACTGCTTAATCACACAGCGGGCATCCAGGCGATCCTGATCCAACGCTAAATAGGTTTTACCAAACCCCCCCTGCCCCAACGGCTCCACTGCCCGATACCGTCCCCTAAGGGAGATAATCAATCCGGCTCCGCAGCTCTGGCACGCAATTGCATCATCAGAGTTTTGGGGGTGCGGGCAGCGGGGGTTTAGACAGCAAATCATGGCGGTAGTGCACTCAGGCTGTTAGGAACTTGAACCTTCTCTGACACAGCACTGTAGCCTGTCTGAGATATGGCAGAGACGGACGGGGATTGGAACTAAAACCAATGGAGCAGGGGGATGCAATCCTGGCGCTGATATAGATGCAAATAGCAGTGTTTGAGGTTGTATAAGCTGACATTTAGTAACTTAAAGCAAGAACCCAAACGATTAAGATTTTTGTTACTGGGGCATTGGCTGAGCCAAATAAGAGCTAACTCTTCTCAGCTTAATTTGAGATCAAACGTGACGCGGTTGAAATCTAACTTTCCCTGACAAATGGCATTAATGATAAAGCTTATCTCACTTCTTAAACAGGAGTACAGCCTGGAGAAAGCAAAAGAAGCGATCGGCACGGCAACGCAAATCTTTGCCAGGAAATGTGTATCAAAGCGAACGAATTTGACGAGATGCCTTTTGAGCGATCGCCCAGTCCGTCAATGGACGGTCATAGAATCAGGTTGTTAAAGATTTCCTGACAGAACTGTGCCAACGTATTTCGTTCAGGTTCTAAATTTGCTAAGCCTCTGGTTCCGACGGCTGCCGACGTTGCAAAATAGCTTGCCGAAATCCCAAGACAACCAGAATATTGGACAGCGTCAAGAAAAACTCGGCACCACCGTGGAGAAAATCAACATTAGCGAGTGATTCGTTGTAAACCACCTGAGCATAAATTCCAACTGGAATGGTTACCGCAACAAACACCAGAGTCATATAAAACCCAATGAGCGCCAGGCGCGGCAGTTGTCCCGATCGCGTGACAAACCACAAAAAACCTAAATACGGGAACAGGGACACAGCAAACAGAGCTTCTTTGGAAATGGGAAACATAGGCAGCGATTGATGCAGGAGACACATTACAGAACCGAAGCAGCGGGGATAGCAAAGCTGTCCGGGGCATTCAGCCTCAGAAGGTTGACACTGCTAGAAACCTACTCAAACTCCGTCTGTTCAGACGGCTCCGACTGCGCCCGATGTGTTGTAGGGTTGCTCAACCTGGACGATCGCCAAATCCACCAACCCGCAGCGCAAAGGGTAACGTTGCCCACTACCGTCATGGCGGCCTGTAGCGTTACCAGCCAGTCCAGCGAAGCCGGGTTGTCGAAAAAATGCCAGGTGCAGGCACACATGGCGCTCACTAACGCCGGAAGCATCGCCAGCGATAGCGATCGCCACGCCGAATTTTGCGTCGTCTCGCCGTACACCCAAATCAGCCAGATGGCTGCAATCCACTCAATGACGCTAGAGACGTGAATAATCCAGGTGGGAATAGAAAGGGCGTGCATTACTTTATGTAACTCTTTATCTGACTACGTTCAGCGCTATTTTCAATGTTGTTTTTCAGTGAAAGTGAGGGAATTGAGGAGGGGGATGCATCTGGTGCTGCATTCGACCGGAGCAAGCCAAAACTCAAGCCCTCTAGTTCAAAACTCTTTCCCTACTCCGGTATTGTAAGGGGTATGGTACTGGAGATAACGTGGGGCGCAGATGCAAGCAGTGTTGTGTGGTTATTACGGCAAAGGGAATGGAGGCGATGAAGCCCTACTTGCTGCGTTGCTGCAAATGCTGCCCGATCAGGTAACGCCGCTGGTGTTGTCCGGTAATCCGGCTGAAACGCAAGAGCGCTATGGAGTTGCCGCCTGCGATCGCATGTCCACCTTTGCGGTCTTGAAAGCCTTGCGCCAGTCAGATGTCTTTATTTGGGGAGGCGGCAGCCTCATTCAGGACTCAACCAGTGCCATTAGCCCCTTTTACTACGCCGGGTTGATGGGGTTGGCACAGCGGATGGGGCTAAAGACGATCGCTTGGGCACAAGGAATTGGCCCGCTTCATCGCACCATCACCCGTCAGGTCGCCCAACGAGCCTTCCAGGGCTGCACTGCTGTCAGTGTCCGCGATCGCGCCTCTGCTGCCTTACTCGCTGAATGGAAGATTCCGTTTACATTAGCGCCTGATCCAGTTTGGGCATTGGAGTCTGAGCCAGTACCCGGCCTGTGGGATCTGCCTGCACCACGAGTTGCTGTGGCGCTCCGGTCTCATCCATTACTAACCCCAGCCCGTCTTCAGGTTCTTATCCAGGCTCTTGCTGCCTTCCAAGCCGCAACCCAAACCTGTATTTTGCTGATTCCATTCCAACCTGAACGAGATTTGGCGATCGCTAAGGCCATTCAACCCCATCTTCCGGGCGCGACTCAAATTCTAACGCTGAGTCATCCCCAGCAGTTGAAAGGGGTGTTTCGTGGCGTTGAAATGGCGATCGCGATGCGCTATCACGGGTTAATCATGGCTGCCGCCGATGAGTGTCGTTGCTTTGCCCTGAGCTACGACCCCAAAGTTAGCCAGTTAATGCAAGACCTTGCCATTCCAGGCTGGACACTAGAGCAAATTCCAGAGCAGCCCAATCAGGTGAGCCAGACCTGGCTAGAACACTACGCTAATGGCGAGTCGCTCTCCACCGATCAGATCCGCTCGCTGGTCGATCGGGCTTTAATGCATCGAGAACTACTCAAAGACGTGTTGAGGGCGTGACTTCACTTTCGCAACCTAACATTCCGCAACCTAACTTCCGCAACCTGGAACGGAGCGGAACGGCTTGTACTGCTAATAGTACCGTAACCAGGTTTACAGCAAGGCTTGATAACTTGCGATAGGACTAATCGATGTAAATGATCAATGCCAATTGCGTTTAATGAATAGTTTGTTAACAGCAATGGCAAAAGGATTGACATACTGACCATTTCACTTTATCAGTGAGCCAATCTCAATCCAAACTGTCTCAAAATCTCCACATTTAACTTAAAGAATGCTGTCAAATAAGCTTTCTATGCTACTAAGTTAAGTGTCCGGTTGTTTCAACAACGGTGCAGAATAAAAAAATTTTGAAGTAAGCGTTACTCTTCCGTATATTTAGGGGCAAGATTGGGAAGATGCTCCACTAGAGTAATCGTCAGCGGTGGTCTACCCCTAGTGTTAGTCTCAGCTTAGTCTCAGCGCGTCCTTTAGCCATTCAAATTTAGAGCCATGAGTGAAGCGAACACCCCGTTCAACGAGCAAGGTTTACCTGAATCAGTCGATTTAACTCATTCAGCATGGGAAGACGCTCATGGTGATGACTCGAATGGAGGGGAAGCTACGGACGACGCATTTGAGTCAGATGTGCTAAAGGGTTTACCAGACGCGTCGGTAGACTCACTGGAGTTTAACCAGTTTGCCGCTGCTAATCACGCTGACTCTTCAACCTCGCCAGACGAGTGGCAAGACTGGCAAACGGTGGATTTTCCCAATGCGCTAAGTGCCGATGCGATCGATGCTTCGTCTCTTTATTCCGATGCCTCGGCGGCAGCCCAACCCGATGTAGCGGATCTGGTCAGTCTGATTCAAGAGTTAAATCAATGCAACAACATTCTGCTCGATCGGGTATCGCAGCTAGAAGAAGCGCTGGAACGCAGCCAGGTTGCTCTCATCGAACGGGAGCGATCGCCCGACGCACCTCAACCTGAAACCCCATCACCTCAAGACGTTGCCGTAGCGCAAGAGCAGATCGTGCAACTGTCTTATCAGCTTGAGTTTGCTCAACAAACCAGTCAGCGGCAGCAAATTCGCATCGAAACCCTAACCGCTCAGTTAGAAGGCAGTCAGGAACGGGTGGCACGGTTAGAACGAGAAGCCGCGCTGGTGCAACAGCGATGTGATGAGCAGTCTCATTTATTAACCCAAACTGAAAATATCTGCCGCGACTTGCAATCGCGGTTACAGCGCCAGCAACGGTATACGCTTCAGTTCAAAGCCGCACTAGAAAAGTGTTTAGAAGTGCCAGCACCTAGCTACGAGTCGAATGCAGAACCCTCTGCCCAACCTGCTGCCCCAGTATGGGCAGAGGGGCAAAGCAATTTGCCTCAGTCCTTTTTACCCAAAGTGCAGCGTATTCAGCCGTGGTCATCTCACGAAGCGGGTGTGCAAGCATCTGCTGCCGCTAGCGTTGAGAGTTTTGCCACGCCATCTGACGTATCCTCTGGGTTTAGCAACAAGCTGCGATCGACCCTGGCTCATCACTCGGTTGAAGCAGCAGACGGTGATTCTACAGAGTCTGTGGATACGGATGCTTCTACTTCAACGGCTTCTACTTCAAAGCAGAAGCCAATTGATCTGGTGGATGGAGCTATTGTTCCTGCAACAACACCGACCATTGGTCAACTGATGCAGGCCAACTCAGATACCGCAGCGTCGGCTCAACCGCAACCCGGCTGGCCGGATGCAGAGCCTTGGGCAGAAGAAACAACGGACGCGGATGTTTCCCTGGATGCTGCCGATTTACAGTCGATGTTGAATGCATTGGCCTCTGGGAAATTATCAAGTTCGGAAATCACCGCTGCCGAAGACGCACTTTGGAAAGATTTGGCAAAACTCATCGATGCCTCTGCGGATGACATCGCCAAAGTTAGTGCAGCCTGTAGTTTTGCTGAGTTTGAGGCAACCCAGCCCGATGAATCTAAGCCCGAGGCGACAGAGGCAAGCCCGGTAGACAAGCAGATTGATTCAACGATCAGTATTGATTCAGATGCGGTTTCTACGGCAAATGCACCCCAGGATGCTGATCTTCAACAGCACCCTCTTCATTTACCGGCAATGAGCAGTTCCAAAGAGACTGAGCGCGTAGCGGCGCGATCGCCTCTACCCCAGGCAGAAAAGGCTCCTCAAGACCTGGGCGTGTTGACTGGAAGTTCAGCCTGGCCTTCACCCATCGTTTATCCGCTGCGTCCTCCAAAGAAGAGATCCTCGCTGGCGGCTGTTGATTTACCAACCTTTCCTCGCTAGGGCGATCGGCTTTCATCAAGAAACTACGTCAAACATCAAGGAGCAGTTGTCGTCCGTTGATGGCGACCTTAAGCCATTGGTTTGGCAAAATCCTGCGTCCAATAATGCTGAAACGTTAAGTTGCCTGCATCGTTGGCCAAAAAATAGTAGCCAATTCCCATTTCGCGGACTTGAGCATTAAGGATATTCGCCCGGTGTCCTGGACTGTTCATCCATGCCTGAACTACCGCTTCAGGTGTGGATTGTCCGGCTGCCACGTTTTCTGCTGCCAACGAAAACTTGTACCCTGACGCCCGAATGCGATCGAGCGGTGAAGAACCATTCGAGCCAATATGGGCAAAGAAATCATTGGTGGCCATATCCCAACTATGATTCTTGGCGGCTGCAACCAATTTTGGATTGGTTTTCAACGGTAACAGTCCAGCGTTGCGGCGTTCAATATTAATTAACTGAAAAACTTGCTGAGCAAACCCAACTTTTTTGGCTTTGCGAACTTTTTGAGTGCGTTCTGAAGATGCAGCGGAGATGTTCAAACGGTACTCAGTGTTGCCCTCGCCACGAGCCACTCGCACATGATATGTCCCAGGATTGAGATCACGGTTGATTGCATCACTCTGTGCGCCGCTACTAACCGATTGACTAATCGTGTTGCCTTTGCTACCCAGTAAAGCCAGATCGGCATCGGCTTGAAGCCCTTTGAGGTTGATGTTGAGCGTACTGCGTTGGCTTAAACGGATCTGATAGTAATCGTCTGGATTTGTATTCGTCAGGCTGTCTTTAAAGACCCTTCTACCTTGCTTCAAATCAACGAGTTTGAGGTTATCTATTCCCTGCTTTATAGAGTTGTTTACCATGATGATGCTCCATAAGTTGGCACATCATCATCTTGCTTTTTTGCCAGTTTAAAGTGGTCGGTATTTCTGTCTAAATTCATACAATCTAAATAGGTAGAGCAGTGTTTGCACCTAACACGTCAGCACAATAAAAAAGCGATCGCCCCCATACAGAGTGCGATCGCGCCTGGTTTTTGTCAACTTTTAGCCATATGTCTTTGGTTCTTCAGTGAGCAGACAAGACCCACCAAGACAAAGGCAATGTGCTTTTTTAAACTAAGTGTTGAAGAGTGAACTAAGTGCTTAAGGAATAGACCAGAGTTCTACTCCGTTCAGGCTGTCCCCATTATTCGCAACGAAGTACAGTTGACCGCTTGCCACCGTCAAATTTCTCGGATTTGACCCTTCTGGAGTATAGATGCCTTCATCAAATATGCCGCCTGAGTTAATATCTAACACAAGCGAGGTACCGTCTAATGTACCGTCGCTAGCCCATAATTCTCTGCCAGTGGTGCCACCGTTAGTTGAAGACTCACCATCGGTCGCCGAGAAATAGAGCAACCCGTTGAAGACCGTTAGTTCACCTGGATCGGAACCCAGGTTGTCACCCATGTTGATGTTCTTCACCATCTTGGTTCCGGCGGAGGTGCCGTCACTGACCCACAATTCCCGGCCATTGATACCGTCATTGGCTGTAAAGTACAGCTTGTTGTTATAGCTCGTCAGATTTAGCGGGTCTGAACCGATGCCAGGCGTGGTTTGGATCTCTTTAACCAGGGTTTGCGAGTTGCTATCAGCGGTTTCTGCGTTAACAATCTTCCATAACTCTTCACCAGAGTCCCCACCATCGGCAGCAAAGTACACAGTAGAACCAACAGCAGCAATCCTCCAACCCGCAGTAGTATTGTTGCGAATAGACCTGGTAGATCCCTCGGTGGCATCAAAGACCGCTATGTCGTTGCTTCCATTGGTGATTCTACGAAGCTCAATTCCTTCTGCAAATGTTCCTGCAACAAAGAACAGGCTATCGCCTACCGCTGTCAGATTGGATGGATTAGATCCAGTATTACCAGAACGAACATCAATGATTTCAGGAGTGGATGGGGTAGCGGTTCCTGCATTGGTGATTCGATAGAGTTCATTACCCTGGGTAGGCGTTGCAGCTCTGTAATACAGTGTCCCGTTGACGTTGGTAAACTGATTCGAATCCCCTGTAAACACACCTGCATTTGTCAGGGTTTCAACCGTCATTTCACCCGTGTTGGGATCGACGGTACCGCGATGCAACACCTTTTCATCCTTCTGGTTCGGATTAATTGCTGCCCAGAAATACAGGTTATTGCCGACAGCCGTCAGTTGCTCTGGGTTGGCATCTCCACTACCAGGCGCTAAATCGGTAACTCGAATTGTTCCCGTTTCAGTACCGTCGCTCTTCCAGAGTTCAACCCCATTAATCCCATCGTTTGCCGTAAAGTAGAGCGTGCCACCAACGCTAATGAAGTTGCCAAGGCTACTGAGCGCTTTAATCTTCACAGTTCCGTCTAGTGTGCCATTGCTCTTCCAGAGCGCTGAACCCAGCTCATCCGTGGCCTCGAAGTAAACAGTACCGCTGACGTTGGTCACGTTCTTGACGTTGGAACTATCAGGACCGAAGTAAATATCTCTAGTGATGGCAGGGGCATTTGCTGTTGGGTCAGCAGACATCTGTAGCGTGTAGGTGGAACCCGCTCCTGATGCTCCAGGATAGATCCGCACAAAGTAGGTACCTGGATTTAAGTTGCCTCGCACTTCTTCCTTAGATGTACCTGCCCGGGTCGAGAAGAGACGATTCTCTAGAGAGGCACCCGGTTGATACAGTTCAACGTCTAGATTGCCCGACAGCCCGTCTAGCACCAGGGTAAATTGACTCCGTTCGGTAATCTGGATTTTGAAGTAATCTTCTTCAGAGAATCCTCCCGAACTTTTTAAGATGCCGCCAGCGTAATCTGAGAAGGTGCTGGGATTATTTACATCGTTGCTAATTGAGGTGAAATTAGTGGCCTCGGCTTCGCTGTCTGCATACAGATCGGCAGGCAATGCGAGGTTGATAGCGTAATTGGTGTTGCTGCCAGCACCAGCCTGAAAGACGCGAAGATAGTAGGGCGTGTTACCCGCTAGTGGATAGTGAATGCTTTCGTTAAGTGTTCCCGGTAACGCGGAAGTCTGTAAAACGGTGCCGCTTGCATCTAGTAACTGGATGTTGGCATTTGCTGTCAATTCGCTCATCAATAAGCTCAGGTCGCTGTCGGCTGCAACACTGAACTTGTAATAGTCATGAATACTGCTATCGCTAACCGACCCTCTTAGTGGCGACGCGAGCGGAAGAGTAACGGCAACCGCAGTAGCTAGCGAATCTCCAAGCGGGGCTGGCGGGTTATCCACAGGCGGGTTATCCACAGGCGGGTTATCCACAGGTGGGTTATCCACAGGTGGGATAACACCGGGGACTAATGTTGCAGTGGCGTTGAGGTTATATCGCGTGTTGCCACCGTTGGATGAAACTTGGACGAAATATTTCCCTGCATTAAGCTGCTGAGCAATGGCTTCTGGTGTTGCACCGCTGTTGCTTGAGCTAGCCAACACATTACCAGCACTATTCAGCAGGAATAAGTTTGCGTCTGCACTGAGGTTGTTTAAAGCTAAGTTGACGTTGCGAGTATCGGTGAGGGAGAAGCTATAGACATCGCTAGGATCAGCCTTACCAACATAGTCGGAATAGGAGCTACTGGTTTCATTAACCGTGATATTGCGAGCAGATGCCAGACTTTCCCCAGCGTTGTCCAGATTACCAGATAGATTTAACGTGTATTTGCTGTTACCAGTTCGTTGATAAACGCGGACGTAGTACTCGCCTGGATTAAGATTTAAGTTAATTGCTTCACTACTGGTGCCACCCCGACTCGATTTTGCTAGTGTCCGAATGTTTTTCTTGATATCTGCACGCTTAAGCTTGCTAAAGTCGATCGCCCCGATGCTCTTTAGAACGGCCGCTTTCTTACCTGCAAGTTGAAACAATTCAACATCTGCATTTGCACCTTTGAGACCTGAAAGACTCAGATCAAAACTACTGCGACCGCTAACATTAAAGGTGTAGAGATCGTTTTTATCGCCGACTTCCACAAAATCTTTGAGGGAAGCGTTTCCAGCATCAAAGTTGCCTAGCTTCTTCGCTTTTTTAAGTGTATTGCCCGCCCTATCTACCACCATAGCTTTATTTTCCTAGCTATTTTCATACTTCAGGATTCCCATTTTCTCATTAAAGATAGTCATAAATTCTTCAAGTTTGCACGAACTTTATTTGTTATGTAAGCACTGTAATTGTGCTGAAAATGCAGCCCTGAATTTACACTGTCATTTACACTGTTGTTTTTCAGATAAATGCTTGATCTCTCAATTTTTGCAGAGTTGGCTGCTGAGATCTACTTAAATTAAGTAGAATTCCTGTCAGTAATCCTTCGGTGATTTGAGTGGCGGCACTACTGATATGAATCTAAAAAAACTTTAGGAAAATGTTGTAGTGTAACAATTTTGGTTTCGTAGCATCTAGCTAAGAGCCGGCTATAGTTTGTCTATTGTTTCTGTTAAGAATGAAGCAAACAATGAGGCGAAAAACCCTTGAGTGTTTCTGCTGAGCCAAATGGCAAAGTAGGAAGAAAAAATATGAGAGATCGTTTTATAAGATATGCAATGTGCTGCATTCGCTCCTATCTCCCCCAATTCTGAGGGACTTTGGAGGTGCGGACGTTCCCTATCGTTGGGCAGTAGGGGCAAATTTGTACTACGGTTCAGCAAGCCTCAAACATGTTGAAATCCATGAGTTTGAACAACCAGATTCATGGAGTTCGAGTGCCAACAGCACCAAGGTTGCGAAACCGGGTGAAGACATTAATGCTTTGAAGTAGCTCGATCGCCGCCTCTAAAACTGACTCGACTGATTACGGGCGTTGCTATTGAATGGCTGGATTTCGTAGGAGGATGGCATTGCTGTGCCCCTACAGAAGGGATCGATGCCCGTGGATCATGTCTGCTTTCAGCAACGCCAGCTCATGAGTTGATTTAGTTGATTTATAAGGTCTGTAGTTCAGCAGTTGGTAACGTACATGCGGTGGATGCAGGAGGTTGAATGTCCACTATGGAATCAACATAGCCTGCTGTAGCGAGTAGTTGGCTGACGGCCAGCTCTGCCCGATCGCTCGCTTCCTGCAATACGCCTTCATTGCAAGCTGTGTCAACAATTCGCTTGAGTGTTTCTCGCTGAGCCAATTCTTGCAGTTCCGGAGCGGCATCAGGACCTAACCCTAGAAAGCCTCGATCGTAGTCATACACCTTGGAACGAGTGACATCAATCTTGCTATCCAGAATGTGGGGAGGTGGCAGACGCAAGCTGATTGTATCGCCTGTTATCTGCACATCTTCTGGTCGAAGTTCGCTGAGATCAACCCCGGCTCGCACTTCGCCATAGGCAATATAAAGCAAGGTGGTTTTGCCGATCGTGTATCCCCCTAGAGTGCGATCGCGACTGGCTGGAACTACCGTTTCCATTGCAAAAATGGCGGTTGTGAGTTCGCTGGCTCCCCGAATTTGACGAACCACCACAGCGCGAGGGTCGATCGTTGGCTCAGACTGAGCCGGGATGACCATGCTGCGGATGAAACCAACGAAGCGATCGCCAGCTTTCCAGGCATCGAGAAGAACAAAAGAGGAGGCTAACGCTGCGCTCCCGGCAATTGCAAACAGCAGAGTTCTAAACACCTTACCCACGCCGATATCCCGTCGTTTATGAGACTCACGGCTGCCCATGTTCTTCTCCCGGCCAGTGAATTACTCTGACCAGTCTACACAATAGATTTGCCAACACAATGCTGGAGCCGGATTGGTTGTATTGTTTTTGGCAACATGGTTACGCTTTGCAAGAGGTTTGGCATGGTTCTATGACTGCCCACAAAGCACAACATGTCTTGTAACAATGCTCAAACAAACTTTATGAGAGTCTCTGATCTTGATTTTGAAGTCATCAGATCTTAATCAGAACGTTGTCCAGACTCAACCACACTCTGACAGGAGCCAGGGGACAGAGAACTCAAAACCTTGAAAACTCAAAACTTTGAATTGGAAGGCAGCAATGGAATGAATTTTTCGATGTACAGCGCTGCAACTAAGAGCATCACTTGAATTAGTAAGGGCGATATCACCAACCCCAAAATAAAGCAGCCTACAGCGGCGACCCCGGCGATAACGGCCCATATTTCGTCACGGGTTTGAAGACACAAACACAAACATCCCCACGCAGCAGCCAGTAAAATCAGTCCTAAGATAACCATTTGCCTATTCCTAGCGATCGCCAACTCAAGTGTGATGTGGGTTTGGTGCAGTACGATTTCTCACCCTTTCGTGCTGTGCCGAGTTAGCCACGCAGCCTATAATCGTCCAGTGTGACTGAATCTGCTCGTTTTCAGGCTGTTCCCAATCCGTTGCAGCGAATCAAAGATATTCACAGATTGGCTGTGCCACTTCCTCAAGCCCCTGTACAATGGCGATTGAGTCCAGTGTTTCTAACTGTTTCTTATGCTGCTCAAGTCTACTACTCGCCACATCCGTATTTTTGCTGCTTCGGTTGAAGATAACGATCTGTATCCCAGTACGGATACGTTGACTCTGGATGTCGATCCTGATAACGAGCTGAATTGGGATGACGAAGCGCTCCAGCAGGTTTACCGAAAATTTGATGAGATCGTGGCTTCCTACGACGGAGCCGAACTAACCGACTACAACCTGCGCCGGATTGGTTCAGACCTGGAACACTTTGTGCGATCGCTGTTGTATGACGGCAAAGTTTCCTACAACCTCAAAAGCCGCGTCCTCAACTATAGTCTCGGAATGCCTCGCGTGGCAGAAGATAAAAGCGTATAGCCTCAGCCGCTAGCCCGCTTTGCAGACGACATGAAGCCGCAAAATTTGCGGCTTCATGTTGTTTTGAGTGGGGGTTGAACCCGTTCATATGTAAAGAGGTTGTGATCATTGCCGCGATCGAGACGCGATCGTGCTAGGAAAGTCTGAGATATGCTGGTAAGACTTCTGTATTCCTGGCTTCATGCAAAACGCCAAGGCAATGCTTTACTGCCCCAATTTCAACTGTCAGACTCCAAATCCGGACACCTACAAGTTTTGTCAAAAATGTCGAACGCCATTGCCAAGACATTTCTTGTGGGCCATTGGTGAAGGAGTAACAGCGTTTCATCCTGGAGACAGTCTTGCAGACCGTTATCTCTGTAAGGCTCCTAGAATCTTTCTAGACACCAAGCCAGGGCTGGTTCCCACCATTTCAAGCGGTATTCCAGAGCGATTTTCAGCCTATTTACGGCTATCGCCCTATCAACTTCATCTACCGCAAATTTACGATTTGCTACAGACAAACAGTTCTGGCGCTAAGGGAGATATTTTGCTGCTTGATCAAGCAGCCGTCTATAGTCCTGATGACTTTGCCAGCTATGGAATAGACCTGGCGCAGTTTGACCAGGCGGGAGAGGGAGCGGACATACGCCTGCTGCCAACCTTGCTCCAGACCTGGTCAACGGCTACTCCACTACGCCAACTGAACTGGTTATGGCAACTGGCACAGTTGTGGCAGCCACTCAGCAGTGAGCGAGTTGTGTCAACACTGTTAGAGCCAGAACTGTTACGGACTGAAGGCCCTCTGCTGCGGGTGCTAGAACTGCAAGCCGATCGCCCAGGAAAAGCCGCACCGTCCTTTCCCCAGTTAGGGCATTTTTGGGCAGAACTGTCTACTACGGCAAGCCCTGAAATTGCGTCCTTACTACAGCAGATCAGCCAGCAACTGATGCAAGGACAGGTCAAGAATGCAGAACTGCTGGTGTATCAACTCGATGAAGGGTTGGCCTCAATCGGACGAGGCCGCTCTCGGCAGATTCAAATTGCCACTCGAACCGATCGCGGCCCTAGCCGTCAGCGCAATGAGGATGCTTGCTATCCACCCGATGGCACGCTTCACACCAAGACGATAACCGCCAATTCATCCTCCGAGTCGTCTACAGCATTAGTGATTGTCTGTGATGGAATAGGAGGGCATCAGGGGGGCGATGTTGCATCCAATTTGGCGATCGAAGCGGTTGGGCAACGCGTTCAACCGTTGCATCCTGAAACGTTAGACCCTGTAACGCTTACGGTTGAATTGGAGAACGCCGTTTGCATCGCCAACGATAGCATCAGCCAGCGCAATGACAACGAGCAACGATTCGATCGGCAGCGGATGGGAACCACCCTGGTCATGGGGCTAGTTCGCAGCTACGAACTCTACATTACCCATGTGGGCGACAGCCGTGCCTATTGGATCACCCGCTGGGGGTGTCGGCAAGTAACCCAAGACGACGACGTGGCCTCGCGTGAAGTGCGCCTGGGATACAGTTCCTATCGGCAAGCTTTGCAGCAACCCAGCTCTGGCTCGTTGGTTCAGGCGCTGGGAATGGGAAGTTCCAAAACGCTTCATCCAACGGTGCAGCGATTTATCTTAGATGAAGACGGTATTTTCCTGCTTTGCTCGGATGGATTAAGTGATAACGATCGGATTGAAGAATGTTGGGAAACCGAAATCCTACCGTTGTTGCAGGGCAAGACGGATCTGGAGAGAGTGGGGCAACGGCTGGTGGAGATTGCCAACACGCGCAACGGGTACGACAACGTAACCGTCGGCATCGTGTACTACCAGGCCGACACAGTGGCTCAGTCGATGGCTCCGATCGATTCAAGTACGGCGACTGCTAAAACTCAGCTAGATTCTGCTGTTCCAACGGTTTTGCAATCGGAACAAGCCAACGTATCTGCTCCGGTATCGGATGGAGCCGCCGTTAGCCCGTCAACATTAAAGACGCAACTGGTTGCCCCGCGCGCACAAACCGAACGCAAGCCCAGCCCGTTTTCGCTGTTGCTGGGAATTTTGCTGCTGTCCGGACTGGGGAGTTTGCTCATCTATTTTTTGGTACCCGCTTTTAGCGATCGCATCGATTCGTTAATTGGGCTGAATTCGGAACCGATTTCCGATCCAGAACCAGAACCAGTTGAGCTACCCAGCCCTGCTGTATCTGGTACTAATGGCACAATTCCATCTTTATCCGCTGGGTCATTCGTTCGACTCAGTCAAGCGGATGCTCAAGCTGGAGCAGGTGATGACGCGGTTCTCGTGTTGCGATCTCAGCTAGAACGAGAGCCGCCAACTGAGGCCACCGACCCAGCAACGGCCACCGCAGGATCGCTACCGCCTGGGAGCATTTTGCAAGTGATGAGGCAGCAAACGACTCAGCAAGAGCGCTGGGTGTTTCTGCAAGTTTGCACTGTTCCATCCGCCGGAGCCGTTGCACCAACGGGGAGCGCAACCAGCGAAGGTGCTGGCAACCCTCCAGTCGCATCGAGCGCCGAGTCTCTCTCTGAGGCCGATCCAGCCGCATCACCAACATTTACCAAACGGCTGAAGCAGGGACAAACGGGGTGGATTCGAGAATCCGAGATTTTGCCACTAGTGTTACCCGCCGCATCGGTGCCTACTGCCCAACGGGGCAGTTGCTCGGTTGGGAATACAGCGCCCGAGCCAACGGCCAGCCCTGCTGGTGCAGTTCCATCCCCGGCAAATTCTCCCACGACTCCATAAAGCGAGTCGTCTAATGGCTCAATTTTGGACGTATCTCTACGTTCAAGTGTTCTCTAGACCATATAGACTGGTAGAAAAAGTAGACTATTTCAGGTTTTGAAATCAGCAGTCTCACATGCCTTTGTTTGACAGTCCTTGCCTGAGTTTGGCGATCGCCCGTCTGACGGCTGCTGAGCCAGAACATTATGCCATTTGGGTATTGCAAGCTCCTTACCCGGGGGGGTATGTTCACCATGACCGTCGGTGGCCACAGTCTTTGACCCAGACCTGGCAAGCCTGGCAGAACTTGTTTTCGCTACGAGACTTGCCGCCCACCTTTGATCCTGAATTTGAATTTACGATTCCTCCGGGGGGCAACCAGGGGGGCAGCCACAGCAGCCGTTTGATGCAGCACCTGGGCGTTAGCCTTTGGCAATGGTTGCTAGATGGGCCTATTCAAAGCAGCTTCGATCGCAGCCAGGGGATTGCGATCGGTCAATCTAAACCGTTGCGGTTTCGGCTGGAGGTTCGTGATCCCGACTTAATTGCTGTGCCCTGGGAAGTGATGCAGCTTCAGTCGGGGATGCAGGCGGTTTCCCTGAGCCAGCAAATTTTATTCAGTCGAACAACGAGCTATGTTGGCCCTCTACCACCGCAACGGCAAGAACAATCGTTAAAAATCTTGCTGGTGCTAGGCAACGATTCAGAGACATTAACCAAACCCCTGCTGAAGCTAGAGCAGGAGGCGATCGCCATTGCCCAAACGCTAGAACGAGCTGCCACCAACAGTCGCAACAGCTTACTAACGCCAGTCATGTGCCAGGTGGAAACGCTGGTGCAGCCTACACCCGCTCAGCTAATAGCGGAACTGGAACGCGGTAACTATAACGTCATGTTCTATGCCGGCCATGGGGAACCAGCCCCGGATGGGGGCTTGCTCTTTCTTCGACCCGATGCCGCGTTAAACGGAACGGAGCTAGCGCAGGTGTTGACCCGTTGCCAGGTAAAGCTGGCGGTGTTCAATGCCTGTTGGGGGGCACAACCTGAGCAGCAAGAGCATCGTGCCATTCCCCGCAGCAGTTTGGCGGAAGTGCTGATCCATCACGGTGTGCCTTCCGTTTTGGCTATGCGGGATACGATCGCCGACCAGGAAGCGCTCGACTTTATTCAGGTGTTTGTGCAGGCTCTGGCGGAGCGATCGCCCATTGACGAAGCGGTGGCGATCGCTCGGCAGCATCTGCTCACGGTCTACAAATTCAACCAACCCGCCTGGACGCTGCCCGTCCTCTACATGCATCCAGAATTCAACGGTGAGCTGATCAAACCCATTACAGAAGGAGTCACCGAAATTCCAGATATCTCGCCGAGCTGGTTGGAACATCAAACCCCTGCCGCTTCTCTACGAACCATGGCCGCCCCCAATCAGATTTGGTCGATTCGTGGCGGCATGATGCGAGTAGGCAGCCGAGAAGGCAATGACCTGGTGTTGCGAGAACCGGGCGTATCTCGCGAACATGCCGAAATCTTTTACCGAGCCTCCTCCGTTGAAGCAGACAGTGAACCGATGTATCTCCTGAGAGATCGATCTCGCTATGGCACGTGGATTTTGGGGCCAGGGGGATGGCACAAGGTGCATCATCAAGAAGTGCCACTGCGATCGAAAACCCAGATTAAATTTGGCAATCCTCGCAGTCAGGCGTTAGAGTTTGTAATCGACGGTTCGACTGTGTCGAGTTAAACCATGATAATGAACGTAAATTTAAACCAATTGCGGAACTGGCTGACGCGCTAGTGTAGCTATCGATGTCAAGCAAGGTCTATCAGTGCACTCAGGAGCTAAATCGATGGCAAGCGATCCGATCCGTTCTTCCCATTCCCATTTCCAGGCTCAGGCTGAACTAGAAATGTTGCAACTCATTATTCAGCAAGAGCCTGAACCCTATCCCTGGAATCCAGCCGAGCCGGAATCCAGCGCTTACTTTGCTGCTTTAGAGCAGGAGGTGATAGCAGCGGGCTGGTCGGAGGGAGAACTAACGGAACAAGGCCAGATATTGGCACAACAGTTTGATAACCTGTGGGCTACCGTACTGCCAACAGTTACAGTTGAACATTCTGTTAAAGAGGCGTTGAGTGCCGACCTATTTGAACAGTTTTTGGTTCAAGTCCCACAACCCTTTCTGGATGGCATCGTGCAGCGTGCTCGTCAGTTGATTGCTGAAAATCTGACGATGGCAGACAAACTGGTGCGGTGCGTTCAAGATGCTTTACCCAATTGGGGTGAAGACGATTTACAGGTACTGGCTCGCCCATTTGCCTACGCGATGCGCGGTGCTGAAACTGAAATGCTAGAAGTGGCGCTGCGATCGGTTCGATGTGCAGCCTGGACAGAGCTATCAGGAATTGAGCAGGCGCGCCTTAGCCTGGCGATCGCTCGTTACGCACTGGCCCAAATGCCTTCTGAATCAGTAGACTAAACCCGGTAGATGTTAGCCAGTAGATTCTAGTCATCAAAGGCCACCGTTACGATAACCTTGAAAACCGAGTTGCAAAGTTTTGCGAACGAGTGGGCGATAAAGCTCTCGCTTTCAGGATGGCAGCCGCCAGGAAAGCGTAGGATAGAACCCCAACGACCGCTAATACCAGAAAACTCAAAATTCCAGTCGCGTTCCAGAGGGCATGTAGGCTCGCTGAAGTCAGATAACCGATGCCCAAGATACGCCATCGCTTTGCTGGTTTTAGTACGCTCAGCCCAATGAAATATCCCAGATACCCGCTATAGGCCATATGACCTGCAATAGAGCCTAAAATACGCGGAATTAATAGTTGCAGTCCGGCAAGTTCTCCTGCCCCTTCGCCTGCTTGCAGGGTTGTATCGCTCACAATGCTGGGAACATATTGTCCTAGTGTTTCGAGCAAGGTAAACCCAACCGCCGACGCGGTGCCCAACAAGATGCCGTCTAACGGTTCCCAAACTCCAATGATTTCGCGGTAGGGCGATCGCAACAGGGTGCCAATGCCATAGGCCAGCAATACGGGCAAAGCCTTGAGCAACTCCTCCATCAACCCAGCACCAAAAAACATTTGCATCAGCAAAACGGGAAAGCTAACGTCAACCTGTTTTTGCGGCACCGCTCCTGGCAGCAGGTCTCGAAAAACAAACAAAAAGACGTTGAGCAATGGGCTGGTTAGCACCAATACGCTGACTAAAGCAGCACTGACCAAAATCCACCAGGGTTTTCGCTTACCGCAGAGCTGGTAAACGAAATAGTAAGCGGCTCCAGCAATGTAAGTTGCTAGCAGCACATTAAAGAAAATCGTATTGCCTACGGCAAAGAACATAGACACGACAAAGGCCACTGTAAAGATGGCGGGCACAAGGTATGCCTTACGCGTCAGGTCTCTGCCGGTAGACAGGATGGGAAACAACTGACTCAGGGTAATGTCGTCAGCCGATCTGGACTGGTTGAACGACTGCGAGTAGTCTGTTGACCTGGGATTGACCGAGGAAGCGGCATAGGGTGCTTCACTAACGGCATAAGGAGTGCTGGATTGCCATTCAAACACAAACTGGGGACCGTCTTGCGCTAGCATGATGCGATCGCCCGATTGCAAACTGCGGCATCCCTGCAAGCGTCGTCCGTTCACATAGGTGCCGTTCGAACTGTTGAGATCGCACACCTGCCAACCCAGCACCGATGTGGGTATGGGGCAAACTTTTGCGTGTTGCCGTGAAACGCGACCGTAGGTGTCAGAGTCCAACAGAATGTGGCAACACGGGTCACGCCCAATTAGAACCTCTGTTTGTGTCGTGAGGCGATAAGGGGGAAGAGTTGGCTGAACTGCGTCATTCAGCGGAACCTGCCGAAGAAATGCGATTCGAGGCAATGACCCAGTCATCAATAAGACACAGTGGTGAGACGGTCAGAAATAGCTCTTCCATCCACTATAAGGGGCGGTTACCCTAAGCCGCGACAAATACTCCTGAAGACAGTTGCCAAAAACAGACTACTCTACCTGTTTGCACAAACAGGTGAGTTAATGACGATTGATTTGAGCTATTGCTCTGCTTTGGCAACCTGAATGGCAGCAAAAAAGAGAATGGCCGTCAGCGGGATGCTGAGCGCTAAGATAACGCCAGTCAGCGTTCCTCCTAACTGGGGCGTGCCCGACGAGAGTTCAAAGATTGAGCCAACGGCTGCGATCGCGGTTACACAAGAACCGCCCAACAAAGCACCACTTTTTGGGGTCACGTCTAATCTCGCTTTTTACTAAACGGGTTTGACGGCCTGAGCCGAGAAGCCATGCTTTGATAACTCTTGATTGAGCGCCAGCGCGTTGTCAACGCGATCGACAAACATAATACCGTTTAAGTGGTCAACCTCATGCTGAATCACACGGGCAAGCAACCCCTGGGCACTCATTTTTTGGGGACGACCCTGTTCATCCTTGTAGGAAACCTGGATCACTTCAGGACGAGTTACATCTAAAAACACGCCGGGAATGCTAAGGCAACCTTCCTGGATTACGCACAGGTCGCGGCTGGGATTGGAAAGAGTGGGGTTGATGAGCACAAGCGGTGGGGTGGCGGCGTTGTCTGGCTCGCAATCAATCACCAATAGCTGTTTATGGATGCCCACCTGTGGAGCCGCTAAGCCAATCCCATCTTCGCTATACATCGTTTGCAGCATATTCCGCACCAGTTGCCGGATGTCCTCATCTACTTTGGCAACCCGTTTAGCAGGCTGGCGCAACACGCGATCGCCCAAATAATGCAGATTTAACGGCGGTTTCGCTAATTTTTTCTTCTCAACTACGACTTGGGAGGGCATGGACTGTAATCCTAATGACAGCTAAGCTTACGCTTTCTCTACTTCTATCTTAATAAAACATGCCCATCTTCGTTGCGAGAACGCAAAACTGGTGCAGTAAAATTAACCCTTGCTTCTAATCTGCCTGTTATCTACCTGCTCGATCTGTCCGTTTGGTCTGCCCGCTTAAACGACAGAAATCGTGCGCTACAACAACTCGATCGCGGCTAATCACTGAGTCTGTTACGGAATGCCGCCGCCGATGCTAGCATGTCGAGAAGCTGGATGGGCGAGGGTGACATGTTGCAATTCTTGACAAAACTAGATTATTTGTTGCGAGAAACCCTTCTAGGTCTGCGTCGGGGTGGGTGGATGAATTGGGCTGCCGTGAGTACGGTGACCGTGCTGCTGTTTTTGTTTGGCATCAGCCTGCAAGCCTCCTGGCAGATGGAGGGTTTACTGACCCAGTTTGGCAACCAGCTAGAAGTATCGGTCTATCTTGATACTGGCGTACAGGCCAGCAGCCTTCAACCGATGATAACGGCGATGCCTGGAGTCACAACGGTTACGGCAGTCACAAAGGAAGCTGCATGGGCTGCACTCGTTCGCGATATGGGTATTTCGGATATTCAGGGAGCGACTGAGCAGCTAAACGGCAATCCCCTGGTCGATGAATTGAAGGTCAAGGCGGCCTCTTCCGAGCAAGTGCCGACGTTAGCGCAGAAACTTTTAACAGTGCAGGGTATTGACGAAGTGCAATACGTGGATGAAGCGGTTCGTCGCATTTCGCAACTCAATCGGGGCTTGAAACAGGTTAGCTTTGGAATTACGACGGTGTTAACGCTGACCGCCACTGCTGTCATTACAACAACCATCCGCTTGATTGTGATGGCTCGGCGGCGCGAGATTGAAGTGATGCAACTGGTTGGCGCAACCACCACCTGGATTTACCTGCCGTTCATTCTGCAAGGGATTGCCTTTGGGATTGCAGGTGCATTGATTTCCTGGGGCTTGATTACTGGAATTCAGCAGTTTATGGGCAGCCTGGTCGCGCAGCAGCCCGACTTTATTCAGTTTTTGGCGACTGGAATGCAATTGACGACCCAACGAATGATCCTATTGCCCCTGACACTGCTGCTGCTGGGCAGTTCAGTTGGGTTGATGGGCAGCTTGTTCGCGGTTCGTCGCTTTGCCACCCGTTAGGAATTGCAGCCCATTTCATCCTCAAATCGACCGCTCGGGATCTGACCCAATTCTCACTGATTCAGCGACCTGTGCCAGTCGCAGCAGGATAGGCTACAGGGAGCAGGATCGCCGCAGGGCTTGTTTTAGCAGCGATCGATACTCGCGATCGGACACAATGTAAGCGCCAAAGCGTTCCAGGTGAGGATTGGTGAGCTGAGCATCAAAGAACAAAAATTGGCGCGATCGCAACCGTTCTACCAGCTTCACCATTGCCACCTTCGACCCTTCGGGAATGCGGTAAAACATCGACTCGCCAATGAAGGCTGCGCCAATTACCAGCCCCAAAATGCCGCCTGCCAGTTGATCGCCCTGCCAGGTTTCGAAACTGTAGGCATAGCCAGCGTGATGCAAGGCGCTATACACCTCCTTTAGCTCTGGCGAGATCCAGGTGGTTTCGCGATCGGCACATCCAGCTACCACGGCATCAAAGTCTCGATTGACCGCGACTTCAAACTGATTTTGGTTTAACACCCGTTGCAGCGATCGCGGATAGCGAAACCGTTCATCCAGCGGAATTAATGCTCGTTCTCGGCTGGAGTACCAGTTGAGGGTTTTGCTATCCTCATCGGCCATCAAAAAAAAGCCTTGAGCATACCCCTGCACGATGGTAGAAATATCAAACTGCATACGCTTATGGAGGTCACCGTTGCGAATTTGTGGTTCAGGAGTAGATGATTTTTCCAATGGGCAACATCGCCCTATTGAGCCAGGTGTTCTTGCCATCATCACCCTACCGCATTACTCCGGCAAAACCTGTAAGCCCAATTGCTCATCGCTTTTGGCAATGGTATGAAGTAAAACAACCTGCAATTCACCCAAACCAGTGAGACCACTTACAAAAGTGTCCGGTATCGTAGTGGTCAATGCGGAAATCAATAAAAGCTTCCTGTAGAGCCACATAGAGAGTTGAGAGTTCACCCTATGTTGCCGATGCGCGAATCAGTGCGCGAACCTCAGCCCAATGTCTTAAAGGCGCTATCGTTTCGGCCAGATTCCTCTGAGCTGATCTACCCCGATTTTGCGACCCTGACTGCATTTGAGCATGTTCGAGACCAATATCGAGGGCTAGGCATTCGGTTTGACGGGGCGATCGCCTTGCAGCCGTCTCATCCTGCCTTTGCTGAGGAGTGCAGTCCGTTAGTGGTCATGCCGATGGCAGGCCGATCGTCTATCCATGCGTATTTTTGTCAGCCGCGCCGCCGGGTGGGTGCTGTTGTTGTGGGGGCACGACAGATCAAAATAACAGCGTGCGATCGCCACCACCGACCGCTAACCCGTTGCATGGCAGGTAGCCATCAACCGACGCTGAGCCAGAAAACCGTTAGTAACCTATTGCCCCAGCATCCGGTAGAGCTATTTGCTGACGGCATCATGCGGATTGTGTTTGAGTCCAATGCGCCCTTCATTCTTAAACAGGTTTGTTTTAGTTAGCTGGTAGACCAGGCAGGGATGAATGCTCATCCCTGCTTTTTTCTCTTGCGTTTGACTGGCTCAACCCTGGCTATAGGCTCTGGCTGACACAGGACATTGCCTGCGACTACAGCAAGCCTGGTTAAGCAGGCGAATCGGCTTCTTTGATGTAGTCTTGCAGGGCTTTTACATCCAACGGCTCGGATTGCAGCGATCGAATAGCGGCAGCCGTTGCTTTGGCTCCTGCGATCGTGGTGATGGTTGGAATTTTGTAGGATAGCGCCAACCGTCGAATGGAGCGATCGTCCACCTGGGCAGCAGCACCAACGGGCGTATTTAGAATCAGTTGAATCCGTTGATTCTTGATCCAGTCGCCAATGTGGGGGCGGCCTTCATGTAGTTTCAGCACCAGTTCAACATCGACCCCATGTTCTCGCAAGGTTTGGCGAGTTCCAGAGGTGGCAACAACCTTTAAACCTAACTCCATCAAGTCTTTGACCACAGGAACCGCCGCTTTTTTGTCGCGATCGTTCATGGAAACGAAGACCGTTCCTTCTAGCGGCAGCCGTTGAGAGGCGGCTAGCTCGGCCTTGGCAAAGGCTTTGCCAAAGTCCGTGTCCATTCCCATTACTTCCCCAGTAGAGCGCATTTCTGGCCCCAAAATGGTGTCTGTGCCGGGAAACTTTTCAAACGGTAAGACCGCTTCTTTGACCGAGATATGGGTGGGAATGATTTCCTGCGTGAACCCCAGCGCTTCCAGGGTTTCGCCCGACATGACCCGTGCCGCAATCTTGGCTAAGGCAACCCCCGTTGCTTTAGAGACAAAGGGCACCGTTCGGGAGGCGCGCGGGTTAGCCTCCAGGATGTAGACCTGTTCCCCCTGAACGGCAAACTGAATGTTCATCAAGCCGATAACCTTGAGCGCTTTCGCCAGTTGAACTGTCCACATGCGAATGGTGTCTAGCGCCGAGGTGGTCAAAGAAATGGTGGGAATGGAACAGGCCGAGTCGCCGGAGTGAATTCCCGCTTGCTCGATGTGTTCCATGATGCCACCAATTACAACCTGTCCTGAATGGTCAGCGATCGCATCGACATCCACTTCGATCGCTTCTTCTAGAAACTTGTCAATCAAAATTGGATGGTCGGGTTCAACCTGAACGGCATAGGTCATATAGCGTTCCAGATCGGCATCGGAATAGACAATTTCCATCGCTCTCCCCCCCAGCACGTAGCTAGGACGCACCACCACCGGATAGCTGATGCGCTGAGCCACGCGCAGCGCTTCTTCGTAGCTGCGGGCAAGGCCGTTGGGCGGCTGTTGAATCTCTAACTGGCGCAGAATTTTTTCAAATCGTTCCCGATCCTCGGCGATGTCAATCGAATCAGGTGAGGTACCCCAAATCTGGGTTGTGGAGGCTGCGGATTGGAGATTGGGCGGTTGGTCCTGGCAATCTCTAATCCCTGCTTCCTTTTGCAGATGTTCAAGATATTCTTGCAGCGGCACAGCCAGCTTGAGCGGCGTTTGCCCACCAAATTGAATGATCACCCCTTCTGGCTGTTCAGCTTCCAGAATATTTAGCACGTCCTCTTTGGTCAATGGTTCAAAGTAGAGGCGATCGCTTGTATCATAATCGGTCGATACGGTTTCCGGGTTGGAGTTGACCATGATGGTTTCATACCCCTGTGCTTGCAGCGCATACGACGCATGACAACAGCAATAGTCAAACTCAATCCCCTGCCCGATGCGGTTAGGGCCACCGCCTAAAATCATCACCTTGCGCTTCTCAGACGGCAGCACTTCCGATTCAGTCGTCAGTTCTGGCGGGAGCGGGTTGGCCGAACTGGTTTGTTCCAGCGGCAGGCATTCAAAGCTGCTCTCGTAGGTGGAATAGTAGTATGGCGTGAAAGCTTCAAACTCAGCGGCGCAGGTATCGACTGTTTTGTAGCTGGGCAACACACCCAACTGTTTGCGGTAGATACGAACCTCGTCTTCGGGAGTTTTTGTAGCATAGGCAATTTGGCGATCGCTGAACCCTTGCTGCTTTACCATCATCAACTGTGCCTGGGTCAGGTTCTTCAGGGGAGTCCGTTTCAGTAGCTTTTCGGTTTCAATCAGTTCAACCAGTTTGTCCAGAAACCACGGGTCGATCGAAGTCAGTTCGTACACTTCCTCGACTCCCATTCCCATCTGGAAAGCATGGCGAATCATAAAGATCCGCTCTGGATTAGCAGTACGCAGCCCGGAGCGGATTTGCTCCAGGCTGGGCAACTTTTCGGCTCGGTCACAGCCCCAGCC